>NZ_JADNLK010000039.1 GCF_015555905.1 Clostridium sp. D43t1_170807_H7 | reverse complement strand
TACTTACTTTATTCATATTTCATCTCCTAGCATAATTTTATTATTTACATTGTATTATAATACAATTGTTCATCAATCATTATATTTATTGTACACTAAAAATAGTAAAATTAAAACAAATTTTACCTCTTATACATATATTGGTTTTCTAATCTTAAAATCCTTTATTAAAGATATAGAATGTGTTGAATTAGCATGAATAAAGAACTTTTTAGGTTTATTCCTTTCCATTTCTGTTTTAAATAATTGGGTCCATTTATACCAAAATAGGTAGTTTGTTAGGAACTTGGTTGAAACACCATTAAATTTCTTTATCCATCTTTTTAGGCTAGTATGAAAGGCATTAACTCTTTGAATATTATAAATATCCACAGCTTTTCTTCCACCTCTAATTTGATGTAACTCAAAATTATGTTGAGCAGCAAAGGGGATATAACTCCTATGTTTATCTGTACATAATATAGAATTCTCTTCAACAACTTCTGATAAAGCTCTGTCTATATCGCTATATTTAGGTCTACCATTGCATATTAATCCTGTATAGATATTACCTAATCTATCCACACCACATAAAACACAGGCAAATTCCTTTGATATACCTCTTGTATTTATTTCTTTGCCACGTTTTCTTGACTCCCTTGGCATAGTAAAATTAGAACTTTTACTATGATTACCTTTATAGCTAAGGGCAAAGTAAGTCTCATCAAGTTCAATAACACCTTCAAGCGAACCATAGCCAATAAACTTTCTAATTGCGTCTATGATTTTATGCCTCCAGAAAAAAGCTGTTGCAATATTAATTTCAACGATTTCAGCACACTGCCTAATAGTGTTGCCGTTTACCATACATTGGGCATATAGTAACCATTTATCTAATCCCTTTTTACTACTTGAAACTGGTGATTTATAAAAGTCATTGAAAGTTTTTTTACACTCTGGATTTTGGCATTTATACCTTTGTTTAACTCCATTTTTACCATGATATTTTCCATACTTAGATATTTTGTCATGATTACAAAAAGGACAGCACTTCCCCTTATTAAATCTATTTTCAGCGATTTCTTTATCTATAGAGTTAGTAATTCCATTTGACATCAATACAGTCTTCAAAAATTCAAATACCTTACCTTGCTCATGTGTATTTAATTGTGAAACTTGTTTAATAACATTATTAACTCTTGGCATAAAAAAAACTCCTAAATAGTAGTTATATAATATATTATAACCATATTTATAGAGGTTAATCAAATTTCAACAGTTTATTAAAACAAAGCCATTTTATATTAAAATAGTTGATCTTAAACTAAATTAAAACACCTCTTCACCATCCAAATACATATATTTATCGAAATAATGTATATAATATCCATTTGTATAACTTGTTTTATTTTGAAATATTTTATAAATTGTATTAATTCAATGCAAAATTTGTATCATATATTATTTTTTTCTAAAATTAAAGGTGATATTTTTGATAGTCATGTCGGTATTTGTCGTAATTATAATTTCTATATTGACTTTACAAGTATTTCTATCTAAATGCAAAAGCAAAATATGGGGATTAATATTACCTATATTATTCTATATCCCTTCTCTATTTGCTGTTTTTTATGTCTTACTCTAGCAAGACAAGATATAGAGATTATTGCACTATCTTTGGCTATATATTGTATTTTAATTTATAACATACCATCATGTATATTATATTTAATATATAAAAAAGTTCGCCAATCTAATTAAATGGCTACTCTATAAGAAAATCTACAGAAGAAGTGGCAAACCCATTTATCACCGAAAAAGATATAGTAATAACTAAATTAAGGAGGATTATTTATGAGAGTTGGAATAATTGGTCCATCAAAAGATGAGATTATACCATTTATTGAGCAAATAGAAAACAAAAAGGTAGACTCCATTGCAATGCTAAAATTCCATAGTGGGAAATTTAATAATATTGATGTTGTAGCATTATACTGCGGAGTATGTAAAGTTAATGCTGCAATTGCTGCACAAATATTAATAGATAAATTTCAAGTTACTACTATTATAATAACTGGTGTAGCAGGGCAATTGATAATAGGTTAAGTATTGGAGATAAAGTTATTTCAATCAATAAAATTAGACATATTTAATTTAGTTAATTATATATAATTTAATCTTATTCTAAGTAATATAAATACACCTACAACATTAATTGCAGGTGTATTTATATTACTTATACAATAATTAAATTTTATTTAAATTAAATAACCTTATAGAATTTTTATACATAATATTATCGTAATCTTCTTTACTTATCATATCCTTTAAGTCATTAAAATATTTTTGATATAAAGATGGCTCACCTTTAGGATTATGATGATAAGTATCAACTCCATCTATTGGATTATCACTACCAAATAATATTTTTTCACTACCAAAAGTTTCTATTGCCCTTATAACACTTTCTACTGGTACCCATGCTGTATCACCATATAAGTTAGGTAGCTTCGCTATATATTTTATAGCATTTTCATTATTTGTTCCAAGCTCCATATGACCCATAATAAAATTAACTTTAGGATATTTTAGAGCCATATTATAAACTCTCTCTGCACTTGCTTCATCACATCCACCAGTATGTATAAGAACTGGAAGCTGTAGCTCCTCTGCTAAATCTAAATATTCATATAAATTATTTGAATCAAATGCTAAATGTGAATGATATGGATGCATTTTTATTCCGTATATAATATCTAAATTATCTATTATATATTGTTTAAACTCACCACTTAATCTTTCACTTTCTGGTTTAATCCAAGGCATCACCCCTATTTTATCTGGATATTTTCTTGCAAAGTCTATACTTCTTTTTAATGATTCCATCTGAGTATGTTGCACTTCTCTTGGAACCTCTTTAAAATTATGATCATATCTTATAGATTCAGTATTTGAAACTATACTGAAATCTATATTATACTTTTCCATGGATTCTAACACCATATCCTCAGTCATATCCCATTCTAGTGCATAACCTATATGTACATGCATATCTATTCTCATTTTAACTCTCCCCTATCTATTACCTTATTAGTAAATTAGCTTTTAATCCTAATTTACTAAGTCTATAACTTGTCCTGTTTTTATAGTTTTTATATTACTACCTAAGATATTATTTAACAAATCAAATGCCTTTACTCCAGTACAATGACCTGTATAGATTTTAATATTTTTCTCAAGTAACTTATTCCCTAACTCATTAATAAGACTTAAATCTTCAGTTTTCTTATTTATTGGATTATATAAATGCAACCCACCTATTATAAATTCTATTTTTAATCCAACTCTTTTTTCTATGTCTTGTAAAATATTAATTATTCCAGTATGGGAACAACCTGAAATCAGGATATTTTCACCATTATTATTTAATATTAGATGTTGTTCATGCTTAAAATTATCCAAAATAAATTGGCCATTATCCTTAATCAAAAGATTGCTATTACCTTTTGGAAGTAATACATCTCCTGTAATATTTGATATTAATGTCATTTCTTCATCTATATGATATATTTCATCAGTTAATACTATTCTTTTGTTTTCTTTTAATTCTTGATTTAATCCTACATAAAATTTTGCATACTTTAAAAATGAAGCATAATAATTATCAAAAGCATATTTACTAATATAAATTTTTGCCTTATCATTCTGCTTTAAAAATGCTTCTAAACCACCACCATGATCTTTATGACCATGCGATATAATTACAATATCAACATCTTTAATATTAATATTTAACTTCTTTGCATTTTTTATAAATGTATCATCTGGACCTAAATCAAATAAAATATTATGTTTTTCTGTTTTTAAATAAATACACAAACCATGTTTATTTATATATTCTTTTGATATTCTTGAGTTTTCAACTAATGTAGTTATTACCATTTAACTCCCCCTTATAATTCAAAAGTTAAATTGCATTTTATTGTATAAATTTATATTTATGGTATCATATTGTTGGAAACTATTTATATACAGAGGAAAAGGAATTTTATAATTTTAAGTGACAAAACTTATAGACTTTAAAAAATTCTTTTAATAAAAAATAAAACTATAAGTTTATATTCTATAAATTTACTTTTAAAAACTCCTCTACAAATTGAATTTATTTGCTTATATATAAATGTAAGCTATTAAGTTTTTATAGTTACTCTATATCTAATATTTTATCTTCTATATTAGCTAATACTTCACAATCACAATATCCGCCATTTTCTTCTAACCATTCTATGACTTTTTTCAAAGGTAAATTATTGTTTTCTAAAAATTTTTTTGTATATTTTAAAGTATCATCACATCCATCACTTTCTAATCCTGTATCTATATAATTAAACAATTCTTTAAATATTTCTATACTAAAAGGAAGTGATTCTCTAAACTCACTTTTCTCATCATTTTTAAAATTTTTTAATAATTCTTTTTTTCTTCTTTTATCCATTCTTATATCCTCATATTAAATTTATAATTAATTTGCACTATAGTGGCATTAACTTATACCCATAATTATATAGCAATTCTATTATATGGTAAATGATGCAAATAAAAATTCCTCAACAGCATTAAAGATTACTGTTGAGGAACTCTATATTCTATATACTATTTTATATATTAATTATCCAACTTTGTTAAAAACATCATCATTTTAATTAGCTTTAAAAATTACAGTTTAACTGCATATGATAGGATTTATTTTAACACCTTAGATTTACTTTATACAATTTTTATTTATACAAGAATTTTTATGTTTTATTCTTTTGAAAAAATTACTGATGATTATTAGTATTAAATAAATAGGAACTGTTATTAATAGTATCGCATAAAAATCACGAGATGCTAAATATGATGATGAATTAAAGCCTTTAATACATATGTGTCCTATAATATAAGATACAGGTATAAATAAAATTTTCATTATAACATTTTGTGATTTTTTCCATTTAAATGTGATTAACAAAACAACTAAACATACAGCAGTTAATACTATTGCAATCAGTAAATAATAAGAAAGTACTAGTCTAGGTAACGTAACGACACCCCCATTGCCAGTTATGCTTTTCCCATAAATTAAAATATCTCCTGGTCCTTCTGCCGAAGAGTAGCCATCACTATTATCTGAATAATAGTATATAGAGTTAACTTTTTCACCGTTAGAATTTAATGCTAAAGTACCAAGACTCTTATTGCCAATGTTATTATTCCAAATAGTTTCCCATGTAGTTATATGATATATATAACCTGAATCATTGTCAGAAGAATACTTACTTATATCATATCCAGATACATTATCCTTAAAGTCAATGAAGATGGTTCCATTATCACTTTCCCTTACAGATACAACATCTTTAGAATATGGTATATATATTGGTTGAGTTAAATAATTAATAGTTAATATTAGAAATATGCTAGTTAACACTATAGAAAAAATAATTGCTTTAAACTTTTCTCTAAATAACTTATTTTTTATTTTTTTAATCCCATTAGTATTTATATCTATGGGTATATTTCTAGGGAATTTCATTTCCTCTAATTCTTTTTTGCAGTCTTCACATTCATCCACATGTTCTTCTATAAGAACTCTTGTATCTTCACTTGCAATATTTTCGATATACAAAGGTAAAATATCTTTTATAACGTTACATTTTATTTTCATAGTTACTCCTCCAATTTATTTTTAATTTTTTTTCTGGCTCTGTGATAAGTGACACAAGCCCAATTTTCATTTTTTTGAAAAAGCGAACCAATTTGCTTAAAACTTAATCCACTAAAAGTACGTAGGGAAAATACTTCTTTATATGGCTCATCAATATTATGCAGAATTTCGTGTATTTCCATTGAGGTTTCTTCTGAAAGCATTGATTTTTCAATATCAATATTAGCTTCTTGTTCCTGAAGTTGCTCTACATAGACTATTTTTTTATTTTTACGTAAGTATGAAAAATAATTATTTTTAGCTATTTGGCATAGCCATACTCTAATATCACAAGTGCCATTGAAATTATCTATGGATTCAACAGCTTTTAAAAATGTCTCCGAAGTAATATCTTCTGCTATTTGCGAATCCTTTGATAAACTTTTGATGTATAAATAAACATCACGGAAATAGGTATTATATATTTCTTCAAAGTCTGTCACTTTTTCACCTCCTTATATATAAGACGCACACACTTCAAATATCTTACAATTAATCAAAAAAATATTTATTTATAAAATTAATGGAGCATCTTGAGATGCTCCATTAACATTGATGATATCTTAATATGAATTTTTTCATACGTTCTAACAAATTGTACTATGATCAAATAATCTATTCTTAGAATAATGAAACTTGTTGAATAACATTATTAACTCTTGGCCTAAAAAACCACCTAAATAGTAGTTATATTATAAGCATATTCATAGAGGTTAATCAAATTTCAACAGTTTATTAAAACAAAGCCTAAATTAATAATTAGTCTTCCATAATTGTAATTGGATTATAACACCCGCCAAATAAACTCTCAACCATTCCCTTATCATAAAAATTCGGGTAAGCTTCTTAATACCTTTAGAAGGCTTTCGTATAACTAGCGAAAATGAATTGTAATAAGTGTTAATATAAATATTGGTAAAACCTTTTTCTAAATTAGGATCAAATCTAATCGCTAAATTAGAAGAGTTAAAATTATAGTTCTCTACTTATTTGTAAACTCCATAAATCTTCTATATGTTATAAATCCAACTGCTTCATAAAACTTTAATGCACCATCATTAAATTCCCACATATCCAATTCCACTTTATCAAAATTCTTAGAAGTAGCTTCTTTCTTTATAAAATCAAATAACTCAGTTGCTACGCCTTGGCGTCTATACTTTTCATCTACGCCAAATTCATTTATATGGTAAAATCTTCTTGCTAAATTATATGGAGATTCTGGTCTATCAACGTAATCTACACATGCATATCCACAAATTTCATTATCTCTAAGAACTACAATCACATCTGAATTATTTCCTTCCCATAAAGTGTAAACAAACTCTCGTAGTTCCTTACAAAATCCAGCTTTAAAAATATCTGGACGCCCATTACAGTGCACTTCATTTACAATTTTTCTAAGTTCATTAACTCTTTCTAACTCTTCTCTAGTTGCATATCGTACCATTAAACTATCCCCTCTCTTTTTTTATGTGTATTTGCCTAAATCATAAGCTAACAAAAGTATTAATTTAATCTAATAAACTACCCCAAATATTAGAATTTCTTTATTAAAAGTAGCTTGTCCTTTTCATTAAATAATACTATAAATTATTTGAGGTATTATCTCTTTTCTTACCTTTTTTCTATAGCTCTGATCTTCTTCAGATCTTCCATTATACAATGATTTATTTTTAATTGAGTTATCAGAAACGCTAAAAATAGCTACCATCGATATATTACATATTGAACTAGCCTTAAATGCCGCTGCTGTCTCCATCTCAATGCTTTTACAATCATATTCCATTATAGTATCTAAATGAGCGAACTGAGCAAATATAGTATCTACACTAAAATTAGTAACTGTAAAATAATTTACATTATTCTCTTTACATATTTTTTTAGTATTATCAATTAAAACTTTATTAAGTTGATAATCTGGATAATATTTTTCACCAAAACAATCCTTTCTAATATCTTTTTCCAAGTATCTGCATACACCATCTCCACATATAGACACACTCGGAATTACAATATCACCAACTCCTATGGCAGAATCTAAGGCTCCTGCTGAACCAATGAAAATTATCCTTTTACATTTAGTATTACCTAAAGCTAACACTACATCTGTACATACACTTGCACCGATACCTGTTTTTATATATGTAACTTCTTTGCCAAACAGCTCACACTCCCAAATCTTTACAGTGCCTTCTGCTATAATATTAGCTTCTATCCCCTCTAAAACATTTGGTTCCCACCAAGGTGCTATTATGACATTCTCTCTAATCGCTTCATTACTACATCCTAAAACAGCCTGGCAAAGCATTTCTTTAGGCGTACCATATTTTTCGTGACCTTCAACCAATAACTTGTACATATTCTACCTCCATCAATATAAGTAATTCTCTTTCAAACTTATAATAATTTAACTAATAAATCCCTCTTTCTCTTAGTTTAAATCCAAAAGTCAAATTACCATAACTAACCGACGACTTGGAATTTGCTTATTTCTTCAAATTATTTTCTTTATCAAAGAAAGCCTTTTCTAAAATAATATACTCTTGTTCAGAACACACTTCCTTACACTTTCTTTTATACTCAGCAGAACGCTCCAACATATCCTTAATCTTTATGCACGGAAATTCCTTACATTAGTTACACTTATTCACACTGTTCTCTTTTGTGCACTCCACTAACTGATATGTACATTTCTTGTGGGGAGAACAGCCACTACAAGCAATTTCTTCATTTGAAACAACACATGCTCTCCATCCTACTTTATACCATAATTCTGCAACTGCTTTTAATTCTTCATCAGTATGCGCATTGTATCTTGGACATTCAATACAATTATCACCACATAAAGTTATTTTCTCTTCCATTATCACACCTACAAATTCCTATTTATTGGGCAGTTAAAAAAATAAACTACCTCGTAAAATATTAAAATTGTTCACAAAATCTACTTTACAAATTAGAATTTATCTAACCTTTTCAATTTTACTTATTTTGAATCCATTATCTAAATAAAGGTTTAAAGCTTTTTCATTCCATTTTGCTACATGCAGAACAATTGGTTCATCAGAATTATTCCTAATATTTTTAATTGCCCAAAGGAGTATTTTCCTTCCTAGCCCATTATTTTGATAGGCTTTATTCACAATCAAATCATCTATCTCATTCCCATAGCAAGCAACTGAACCTAATAGTGTATTATCATTCCGTAAAACATAAATATTTTGTTTTTTATCATTTAGTTGCTCAATTCCCGAGTAAAAATTATATGGTTCTATATTTAACTCTTTTCTCATATCGAAGAAACATTGATTATATATTTGTTGATATTCTAAATAAAAATCATCTATAAATTTTTCTAGCACTATATCTGTTTCTTGAGCAGTTTTACTTAAGAACTGCATTTCATATGCTATTATTTCCATAATCTTTTCTCCCCTACAAATTCCTATTAATCGAGTAGTTTAAAATCAAACTAGTTAGTCTTATAATACGATTACGCACTACTTTCTTATTTAATTATACACAAATAATGGCAATACTTAAACAACTTTTACCAATTATTAATATTTATGTTTCTTCTTTGTAATTGTGAAGATATATCAAGAAATGGTAACTATAATGATAAACAAAGATATCTTTGTAAAGATTGTAGAAAAACATTTACCGATTTTACTAACTCTGCAACATATAAAAGTAAGAAACCTCTAGATAAATGAATGAAATATGTCAAATGTATGTTAAGTGGCTATTCTATAAGAAAATGTGATTAAATAGTTGAAATAACTATAGCAACAAGTTTCTTTTAGAGACATAAAATACTAAACTGTATAAGTATATTTCTAGGAATAGGCTCTGTTGATGGTGTGGTTGAAGCAGATGAAGTTTTCTTTGCTTATTCGTATAAGGGAACTAAACCTATAAATATGCCAAGACCATCTCGTAAAAGATGTAAGTAGGTTAAAAAGCGTGGTATAAGTAATGAGCAAGTATGTGTAGCGACAGCTCTTGATAGACAAAGAAATTTAATTATAGAATTATTATGTACTGGGAGAATGACTTCTAATGAATTGAAGAAACTTTATAATAATCGTATAAGTGAAGCCTCTATTATTTGTACTGATAGTCACAAAAGCTACATGCAATTTGCAGAAGATATGAAATTAGAACATAAGAGAATTAAAAGAGGAAAACATAAAGAAGATATATACCATATTCAACATATAAATAACCTTCATTCTAATTTGAAAAGATGGATGAATAGGTTTAATGGTGTTGCAACAAAATACCTTGAAAATTACATGAAATAGGGAGACTTTAGATTATTTTGTGTAATATAGTTTCTTATATCTTAAATATTACTGGAAATTTTGATTTCCAGTAATATTTTTTTATTATTTGTGGTTCGAATTCAGATTTTCTATCTCTTGGAATATCAAGATCAACGTCTCCAAAAGAACTTCTTAAGTTCTTTTGACTATATCCATTCCTATAATTTCTTTCTTCAGGTAAAATATCATTCTGATGTTGATATTTATCTCTTCCTAGATGTTCATCCATTTCTGCTTCAAGTATATTTTCGAGTACATCTTTAACTAATTTTTTAACTAATCCGTTCTTTCCAAGAACGTCATCGATTGTTTTACACTTTTTTACTTCTGTATTGTAATCAAAGTTGATATCATTTTTTCTTGCCATAAAAAATCCTCCTAAAAAATCTTATAGTATATTATTCCAAATCTACTAACTAATCACACAAAAAAGAGTAGATAGATTTGTTTATTACACAAATCTATCTACTCTCCCCATCCATAAAGCTGAATTTGTCTCACCCGTCATAGGACACTGTACTAATTACACCATCGAAATATACAAAATCTCCATCCGGATAATTCCATATGGCTTTAAACTTAGTCGGATACTTGATTCCACTTTCAGAAAATTCATATTCGCTACAAACCGCAGACCAAGGAATATATTCCATAGTTCCGTCTGAATTTGTAACTGTCCTATCACTTGTTGTAAAAGAAACAAATTCATACTGCTCATTAAATGTGAAAATACCACTTGCAGACTGACCTGCATAATAGATGGTTGCTTTCACTTCGTAATCACTAATCTCTTCAAAGGATATATAATTCTGCAACAAAATAGCCGGAGCAAACATGCTCTCTGCGAGGTATGTAACCAAACAAGCCTTATCCATTTCTTCTCCGGTTTGATGAAATAAGGTTATCCCTTTCGCTATAACTCCCTTCATCCCTCCAACACCATTTTGATAATAATCATACCCTTCAAATGGCACACCAAACATACTGCTATCAATCAGTGCCATTCTACAAGGTTCTGACACAAAATCATACTGTGTGTAATCAATCCTTAGTGCCAGTCCATCTTTTCCCTGCATAAAGTCCACATCATGATATTCCATTTTTAAATAATTCATTTTGGGTGTTCCAATATATCTGCAATGTTCTATATATCTCTGAATCGCAAGGGGCAACTTTGAAAATTCTTCACATCTGAAAACTTGTCCCTCTTCTTGTAGCCTATTGCCAGCTTTTAAGTTCTCAACATCCTTTGCAAAACGCCTTTTCACAGGCGAATATGGTATATGAAACCAAACTAAAATGATTCCCGAAATAATTATTATTCCAATAAGAACACCCATTTTTCTTTTCTCCTCACTTACTATATCTTCTCACATTTTTATTTCAGATTTCCGTTTTTCCAATATGCTTCCACTTTTCTGGTAGCCAAATCAATAATACTTTCATAACTATATTTTTTACTCCAAGAGCAAAAAACAGAGTTCTTACCTAAAATTAATCTTGTAATAAAACTATTGGGTTTTGATATCCATCCACCTATTGGAGTCATCTTAAATATTATTGTATTATTTTCACACTGAACGCTATATTCTCCCTGCACATAACCCATTTTTTCTCTAGGATTAATTGTAAATTGACCGGCACAAGGTTTTTCCAAACTCAATCCACCACTAAAAAATATGTGTACATTATCTTCGCCAAGATGTACCCTCACCTTCTCTAAATCAGCTTTATCGTCAAAAAAATACTCTATATTTCCATCACAATAAGTATTCTCATCATTCAGTTCAATTTCTTGCAGTTCCATCATACTTGTATTCGCGAATTCCAGCAATTCACATTCATTACTATATCTTGCATATAATCTTGCCTGACCATTCATTGGCATTGGAAAATTGTCTATTTTAATTTCTTTGCCGTCAATGTTACAAGCAACAATGGATTTACTTTTGCGTATGAAATCAAAGTCGTACATAAAGAATACTGGTAGATATTCAGGTGCCTTGGAACCAACTCCAATGGGAGCCAACAAATTCATCCCTTTTGACTTTCTCTTACTTTTTTCCTCTATATGCACTGATATTTTTCTATCATGTATATCAACAAACTGAAAGCTAATAATCTGATTATTATCCTCTTTACAAAACTGTACATTATTAATCTGAGTCTGAATATGTTTGTTTAATCCGTTTTCTACAACATTGAACCTTTCGTTCTCCAAAAAATTCAAACTCATATCATCATATACATCTACACATTTGTCATTCCGGTATGCAAGTACACGGTACCCTACTCCATATGGTTCTCCATCAATAAATTGCAGTTCAAAACCTCTATAAAAGGTATCAGGAGACTTTTCAAAAGGAATTATCGCCAACTTTTTAATGGGACTATATTTCACTATAATAGGTAAATATCCTTTCAATTTCTCCTCCACTCACTTCACCCCTTTCTGTAAAGCATCATTAACCGCATTCATAATAATTTCACTTGAAACAGTTGCTCCACTAACAGCATCTACATCATATGTATTTTTATCCACCATATCCTTTACAATAGCATTTGCCGACTGACCGAATCCATTTTGATGTTCTACAATCTCAATGTCTATAATTTTTCTGCACTCTACTGTCACTTTAACGTCTACAATTACCGGTCCAAGTTCGCTATGTCCTTGGTAAATTCCATCTTTCACATTAGATAAATCTATGGAAACATCCTCAAGTTCCACAGCTTCTTTTACAAGCTTTGCACTCCATATTTTGAATCCAATTATTCCTATAAAAACAATGCATAAAAATATGACCGTTATCCTGATTACTTTCTTCATACTATCCATTATCCTTCTAATAAGAACTTTATAAGTGGTTTTGCATATTCACTGGAAGTAATATCATAGGAACTTTTTATTGCTTGTGCAAAGCCTTCTTCTGCGCTATCCTTATTCTTCTTTTTATCCAGTACTTTAGACATCATTTTCATAATTGTCCTATTCGAAAAGGACATTTTTTCATAACAAATCCCACCTTGCATGTAAAAATGAGGGATAGATTGCAATTCTTCTGCTGACAGATTGTTCTTCCAAACTTCATCAATCTTCTTTCTTGCTTCATTAGGCGTTCCACCTGTTGCAAACAGGATAAGCCTTTTCGCTGAACTCTTTTCAAACATCTTCTTCGCTTTTTTGTATCCATTTATCATTCCTGCATACAATCCGCCACCATAAACAACTACATCATATCCGGACATTATTTCAGTTGTAACTTCCTTAAAATCCATTAGATTGCAATCTACTTCTTTCGCAATGAATTCTGCATACCATTTTGTAAACTCTGTTTTACTTTTGTAAATTATCAAAGTCTTCATCTCTTCTTCTCCCTTAAATCAATTTTAAATTATCCTCAATCTGCACAATGGTCTGTATAGTAGTCTGTAA
Organism: Clostridium sp. D43t1_170807_H7; assembly: GCF_015555905.1. GTDB lineage: Bacteria > Bacillota > Clostridia > Clostridiales > Clostridiaceae > Clostridium. The sequence continues at coordinate 764 of NZ_JADNLK010000039.1, read as the reverse complement.
CTGCTCCTCAGACACTCCCTCAAACATTCTCTTCAAAAGCGCCATACTCATTTCATCGTTTTTCTCACAAAACTCCTGACAATATAGTGTAAGCTCAATCCGTTGCTTTCTCTTATCCTGTTCATCCACAGAAATTCTTACAAACCCCTTCTTCTCCAGTTTCAACAGTATCTGCTTCACATTCTGATGAGAGATACCCATGATTTCCGCTAACTCTTTTATTTGTGATTCTGCACCTATGTACTTCCAGTACGCTACAGCAAACTCATTTACAAACATTTCTTCTTGCACCTTAGACATGTTTATTTTTTGTGCATCAACCACACAATGCCCTAATTCATGCACGATATTGTACCAATGAAAATATAAATCAAATTTATATTGAATGTTATCTTCTCCGAATAACATCTTATATCCTGCTTGTTGGTCTTCAGTATCTAATTCATATTGTCCTGATATGATTTTATATGTCATTTGCATACACTTATTTGTTTCTACTTTTCATCAAATTCTTATTTATCGGGTAGTTAAAAAAATAACCTACCTCGTAAAATATTACCAATATTTGCAACTTATATATTTAATTATACACAAACAACATCAATATTTAAACAATTTTATCAATTATTTATAATCTGTACTTCTTCTTTTAAAACTCTGTGTTTTTCAGTAGTTACTCATATGTCCTGGTCTTATGTCAATATTTTGGACACAAAAAGTCAAACTTTTTTATGCTGCACTTCTAGCTAATAATTCACATTGAT
>NZ_JADNLK010000038.1 GCF_015555905.1 Clostridium sp. D43t1_170807_H7 | reverse complement strand
GGTTGATAGGTCAGAGGTGTAAGTGTGGTAACATATTTAGCTGACTGATACTAATAGGTCGAGGGCTTGACCAATAATAAAAATAATTCATATGCAATTTTCAGAGAATAAATTTTCTCTTAGAATAATCCGCGATAGCTCAATGGTGGAGCACTCGGCTGTTAACCGATAGGCTGGAGGTTCGAGTCCTCTTCGCGGAGCCAAATAAAGCTAGAATTTAATTCTAGCTTTATTTTTTTGTTTAAGATAATATTTTAATAATTAGTAAATAATTTATATATAATTTATGTATAAAATCGAATTAATAGGTGAAAAATATCTTAATTTATCATATAATTGAGTAAAATGATTATTTAACAAAAATAATAGTATTATTAATAAGAGGTAAAGAAATGGAAGTCATAATTATTGGAGCTGGGAAAGTTGGATATACCCTAGCTAAATTTCTATCAAATGAGGGAGATAATATAACTGTAATTGATAACAACATTCATGCTTTAAATTCAATTATAGAAAAGTTAGATGTAATGGGTATTAAAGGTAATGGAACGAGTTTAAATGTACTTCATGAGGCTGGAGTTAGTAAAGTTGACTTAGTTATATCAGTTACTGGAAGTGACGAAGTAAATATGCTATGTTCATTAGCTGCAAAAAAATTAGGCTCTAAATATACTATCGCTAGAGTTAGAGGTCCTCAATATTCTGAGGAAATAGGAATGCTTAAGGATGAATTAGGAATTGATTTAGTAATAAATCCTGAAAAAGAGGCCGCTTTTGAAATTGCTAAATTGATAAAATTCCCATCAGTAAGAAGTGTAGATACTTTTGCTAAGGGAAAAGTTGATTTAGTTGGATTTACTATACTAGAGAACGATGGATTAGATGGAAATGCTATTTGTAATATTAAATCGCTTAAAGATGCAATATTAATTTCAGGAATTGAAAGAGATGGAGTTATACATATTCCTAATGGTGATTTTATATTAAGAAAGAATGATAAAATTTATGTAATAGGAGAACATAAAAAGATAGAAACATTCTTTAAAAAATTAGGTAAATTCCAAGATAAAATAAAGAATCCATTAATAATAGGTGGGGGGAGAATTACCCATTATTTAGTTAATATAATTGATAAATTAGGAGTTACATCTAAAATTATTGAATTCAATACTGATAAATGTATAGAGTTAAATGAAACATTACCTGATGCAATTGTAATTAATGGTGATGGTACTGATCATGAACTACTTTTATCAGAAAACCTTCAGGATTCTGATGCATTTATTGCATTGACAGGTAGAGATGAAGAGAATATAATTACATCTTTATTTGCAATTAATAATAACGTTAAAAATGTAATAACAAAGATTACTAGATTCAATTACAATGTAATAGCCAAAAATGTTGGAATAGATACAATAATTAGTCCTAAAGCTATAACAGCAAATAAAATATTAAAATACATACGTTTTTTAAAGGATACAAATAAATGTTGTATAGAGAATATTTATAAGATATTTGATGAGAAAGCTGAGGCAGTTGAATTTTTAATTAGAGATAATGTTAAGTTTTTAAATAAAAAGTTAAAAGATGTTGAAATTATGAATGACGTAATAATTGCCACAATAGTTAGAAATAATAAAATAATAATTCCATCTGGCGATGATAAAATAGAACTTGGAGATAGAGTTATTATAATAACTAAAAGAGATAAACTAGTTGATATAAACCATATAGTATCTGGAGGTCATAAGTAATGAATTTTCCTGCTATATTAAATATTATTGGGCATGTTATAAAATACGAATTATTATTATTATTAATACCATTTTTTATAGCCATTTACTATGGTCAAGGAGATGCCAGTGCATTTTTATATACTATAATAATAATGATTCCAATATACATACTTCTTACTAGAATCAAAGGTAAAAGTAAAGAAATATATGCTAAAGAGGGTTTTTTAACTGTAGGACTTTCTTGGATTGTAATATCATTTTTTGGAGCACTACCATTTATATTTAGTGGTGCAATACCATCACTAATAGATGCATTTTTTGAAGCATCTTCAGGATTCACAACTACAGGGGCATCTATATTAACAGAAATTGAATCATTACCTAAGGGAATATTATTTTGGAGAAGTTTTACTCACTGGGTAGGAGGAATGGGATTTCTTATATTTATATTAGCACTAATGCCATCATTTAGTGCTAATACTATACATTTATTAAAAGCTGAAAGCCCTGGTCCCACTCCAGGTAAGATTGTTCCTAAGATAAAGCAAACAGCCAAGATATTATATGCAATTTATTTTGTATTAACAGTTATTGAAATGATATTATTAAAATTTGCAGGTATGTCGTGGTATGATTCTATTATACATTCTTTAGGAACTGCAGGTACTGGTGGATTTTCAAATATGAATGCTAGTGTAGCTGCATTTAATAATCCATCAGTAGAGTGGATTATTACTATATTCATGCTTTTATTTGGAGTTAATTTTGTATTATATTTCCAACTTATAAGAGGAAATGTAAAATCATTTTTTAAGAGTGAAGAATTAAAGTGGTATTTAATAGCCGTTTTAGGCTCTATTATTATAATAGCAATTAATATAGTACCTTTTAATAGTGGAAATATTGAACAATCTATAAGAGACTCTGCATTCCAAGTTGCTTCAGTTGTAACAACTACAGGATATGCCACTGCAGATTTTAATTTATGGCCAACACTTAGTAAGATGATTTTAGTTATGCTTATGTTCATGGGAGCAATGGCTGGATCAACTGGAGGAGGAATTAAGACTATAAGAATAGTAATAATTTTAAGGGCAATAAGAAGAGAAATAGACAAAATATTACACCCTAGAAGAGTTAAAAGTGTAAAAATAGATGGAAATGTTGTTCAAGAGGAAACTATATCAGGAGTATTTTTATTTATATTCGCATATATAGTTATAACATTAATTGCAATATTTATAATATCATTCGATAACTTTGATGTAACAACTACTGTTACATCTGTAATAGCAACTTTAAGTAATATAGGACCAGGATTAGAACTAGTAGGACCTACAGGAAATTATGCTGCCTTCTCGGATTTAAGTAAAATAGTTTTATCATTCTGTATGTTAGCAGGTAGGCTTGAAATATATCCAATGTTAATATTATTTAGTCCATCACTTTGGAAAAAAAGATATTAAAATACAAAAGTTAATTATGACACTCAATAGAGAGTATTCGAAAATATAGAGTTTATAAAGTCAGCTTATGCTGGCTTTATTTTTTTAAAATAATTATTATAAGAAAAGATAGTGAAATATAAATTTATAGTAAATAATAGAAGATATGATATATAATTAAATATAATGAAAAGAAGTCTAGAATAATATTTATATCTAGATAAAAAAGGAGGAATTATTTATGTTATCTCGTGAAGTAGCAGAGAGAGTACTTGGCAGATGTTTAATAACTGGCGGGGATTTTGCAGAAATATTTGAAGAAGATACTCTAAATAACTCAATTAGTATATTAAATGGAAAGGTTGAAAATTCTGTAGGAGGGAGAACTTATGGAATTGGAATCAGAATATTTAAAGGATTAAAAAGTGTATATGCCTATACAAATAATAATAGCTTAACTTCACTTTTAAATGTTGCACAAAAAGCAGCACTTGCATTAGGTGAACTAAAAGAAGAAAAGATGATAGTCCTTAATGAAACAAATACAGTTAATTTTAATCCAATATTACTTGCACCATCATCAATTGAAATTAATAAAAAAATTGGTGTTATGAAAGTTGCTTATAATGCTGCAAAGGATTATCATGATGAAATAGTCCAAGTTGGAGTTGGATATGTTGATAAAGAGCAAAATGTTTTAATTGCAAATACAGAGGGATTATATACAGAAGATAAGAGAGTAAGAACAAGACTTACTATAAATGCTATAGCTTCTGCTAATGGAGAAAATCAAACAGGCTTTGAAGGTCCTGGTAGGCATATGGGATTTGAAATGTTTAAAGAAATTGATCCGGAGTATTACGGAAAAGAAGCGGCAAAGCAAGCATATACAATGTTACATGCTAAAAATTGTCCAGCTGGTAGAATGACAGTTGCTATTGATAATGGATTTGGTGGGGTTATATTCCATGAAGCATGTGGACATTCATTAGAAGCAACTGCTGTAGCTAAAGGTAACTCTGTATTTACTGGAAAATTGGGTCAACAAATAGCATCTACTAAAGTAACAGCTATTGATGATGGAACTATTCCTAATGCTTGGGGATCATTAAATATAGATGACGAAGGAAATAAAACACAGAAAAATATTCTTATAGAAAATGGAGTATTAAAATCTTATATGATTGATAAATTAAATGGTCGTAGAATGGGTATGGCTTCTACTGGTAGTGGAAGAAGACAAAGTTATAAATTTGCACCTACATCTAGAATGACTAATACCTATATAGCTAATGGAGATGATAATCCAGAAGATATAATTAAATCTATTAGTGATGGTTTATATGCTAAAAAAATGGGTGGAGGATCTGTTAATCCTGTTACTGGGGAGTTTAACTTTGCTGTATCAGAAGGATATTTAGTTAAGAATGGTGTTATCCAAGAGCCAGTTAGAGGTGCTAGCTTAATAGGAAAAGGTAGCGAAATATTAATGGATATAGACATGGTTGGAAATAATATGACACAAGGACAAGGAATGTGTGGGTCATCATCAGGAAGTATTGCAACTAATGTAGGGCAACCTATGATTAGAGTAAAAGAAATAACTGTAGGTGGAAGATAGGAGGGGAGAATATGGAATTAGATTTATTTGTAAAAGAGTTATTTAAAAAAGCTAGTGAATCTGGATTTTCAGAGTATGAGGTTTATTACGTAGATAGAGAAAGTTTAAGTATAAGTGTATATAAAAGTGAGGTTGAGAAATATAATCTTAATAATTCAGCTGGATTATCCTTTAGAGGAAAATTTGGTGATAGAATAGGTTATTCTTATACAGAAATATTAGATGAAGATGCTATAGAAATGCTTGTAAATAAGGCAAAGGAAAATGTTTTAGCAATTGAAAATGAAGATGTTCAATTTATTTATGATGGAGATAAGGAATATAAGGAAGTTAGTACTTATTATCAAGCATTAGAAAATGTTCCAGCAGATAAATTAATAAAAATTGCATTAGATATGGAGGCTGAAGCTAAAAAATATTCAGATAAAGTAGAAAGCTTTAGTGGATGTGCAGTATCTTACAGCTCAGGAAAATATGGAATTATAAATTCTAAAGGGTTAAATTTACACAATAAATCTAATATATTAACTGCATATGTTGTTCCGATTGTTAAAGATGGGGATAATATGTATGATGGTTTTGGATATGTAGTTGCAAAATCATTAGATGAAGTTAATGCATTTGAAATTGCTAAAATGGGTGTAGATGAAGCTCTAAGTAAAATTGGAGCAACTTCAATACCATCAGGAAATTATAAAGTAATTATAAATAGTGATGCTATGGTATCTCTTATTTCTACATTTGCAGGTGTATTTAGTGGAGATGCAGTTCAAAAGGGCTTAAGTCTTCTAAAAGGAAAAGAAGGAGAAGTTATTGCTTCAAATATAGTAAATTTAGTTGATGATCCACATTTAAAGGGTGGATTAGCATCAGTTGGATTCGATGATGAAGGAGTAGCTACAAGAAAAACTTATTTAATAAAGAATGGTAAATTAGAAAGTCTACTTCATAATTTAAAGACTGCTAATAAGGCAGGAGTTAAGTCTACTGGAAATGGATTTAAAGCCTCATATGCTTCACCTATTTCAGTATCACCAACAAATATGTATATAGAACCAGGAATCAACTCATTAGAAGAAATGACTAAAAAAATAGATAAGGGATTAATAATTACTGATTTTGCAGGTTTACATTCAGGAGCAAACTCTATAACAGGAGATTTTTCTTTAGCAGCAAAAGGTTTCTATATAGAAAATGGAATTAAATCTAAGGCAGTAGAGCAAATAACAGTAGCAGGAAACTTCTTTACTTTATTGAAGGATGTTGAGGAAATAGGAAGAGATTTAAAGTTCCCTATGAGTAGCGTAGGTAGTCCAAGTATTTTAGTAAAGGAACTTTCCATTGCTGGAGAGGGGTCAAAGAATGAATAAATACGACTTGATTATAGTTGGATCAGGAGCTTCAGGACTTTCAGCTGGAGTTTCAGCTTTAAAATCTGGAATTAAAAATGTTTTAATTTTAGAAAAAGAAGAGGTATTAGGCGGAAACTTAAATTTATTTATTAATAATGGGTTTGGAGAATATTATTTAAATAATATTGTTACTGGGCCAGAGCTTGGTAGTACTTTGATAAATGATTATAAAGAATTAGGTGGAGAATATAAAACTAATACTAGAGTTCTTGAGATAAATAGAGATAAGGTTATAACTTATGTTAATCCAAATGAAGGAATACAGGAAGTTGAAGCAAATGCAATAATTTTAGCTGCAGGATGTAGAGAAAAATATACAGGTAATATTATGATACCTATTCATAAGTTTACAGGAATTTTTACTACTGGTTCTGCACATAGATTAGTTAACTATAGCGGATATCTTCCGGGTAAAGAAGTTATAATTATAGGAGATGATATTTGGACCCTTGTTTTGGCAAGAAGATTAGTAGTTGAAGGTGCTACTTTAAAAGGTATAGTTACAGAAAGAAAATGCTTTAATAGAGATGAATTAGATATTGTTAATGGATTTAATATTCCAATAATATATACAAGTGAAGTAATTGAAATTGAAGGTGAAGAAAGAGTAAATTTAGCTAAGGTTAGAAATATTGAAACAGAAGAAGTTACTTCCATTGAATGTGATTCTTTAATTTTATCTGTAGGATATTTACCAGATAATGATTTTATAAGAAAAATGAGTCTTATGACTGATGGAGACAGAGTTTATAGTGAAAATAATCAAACCTCTGTTGAAGGTATTTTTATAACAGGAACTATGGAGAAAGGAATAAAAGATTTATTCAAAAGTGGAGAAAATGGATTCAAGGTAGGAAAACAAGTAGCTGAGTATTTAAAGTAAAACAACTAATATCTTAACTAAATTGCTAGGCAATTTAGTTAAGATATTTTTTAGCTGTTTCAAACAATAAATTTTGACCTTCAGGATTAAAATGAATTCCATCAAGATATAAATTAGATAATTGATTTGTGTTTTCTGTTACTGAATAAAAATCTATGTAATTTAAAGAGTAAGAATCGCAAATATTCAATAATTCATTACGTAATAAAGGTAAACTTTTTTTACAATAATCATAAGCATCACATTTCATGAAAAGCTTGTTAGCCATTTCAGGAATAATATTAGGTGGAATTCCTATGTATATCTCTATATTGTTTAATAAGGCTTCTTTAACCATTATTTCAATATTGTCAACAATAGAAGTTACAGGCCTATTAGAAAGTAAATCATTTGTTCCAGCCATTAAAAATAGAATATTAGGGGAATTATCAATAACATCTCTTTGAAATCTAACAAGCATGTCAGTAGATGTGCTTCCATTTACACCTTTATTATATATATTCAAATCATAAGCATTTTTAAGTTTATTAACCCAATTATCTTTAGGTTTAACACCATATCCAAATATTAAACTATCACCTAAGAATACATATTTATTTTTCATAATCAATAACCTCCTTAAAATAATTTATTAAAACAATTTTTACAAATAAGAGTTTTCCCTTTATCAGCTTTTATATAATTATTATCTTTTAAAATATTGTTGCAAATAGAACATTTATTTGTTGATGTAATAGAATTGTTAGTATTTTCTATTACCTTTTTTGTTTTTGAAGATTTTACAGTAGAATTTACTGATTTTTTTAATGACGAATAAATTCTTTTTTCATCTGGAGACTCTTTTGGAGTAATAGAATATGAAACTGAAAACTCACTTTCTCCAAATAGTTCTAATTCAAATCTAGGATTTTCTTTGTCGTAAAACTCTTCCACTATTATTCTTCGAATTTGAGCATCATTAACTATTAATCCGCTCTTTTCAATACCGTCAAATATGCTTTTAGTTATATTAGCTGTATCAGGATGTCTTTTTTCACTTTTATAATAAACTTTCAATACTGCAATAAGGGATTCATAAAATACTATATCAGGATTTTGACTTCTGGCATGATAAGCTATTTCTTCCTCGTATAATGCATACTTATCATGAGATTTTCCTGTATTATAAGGTAATATTGCTCTTCCATCTTTATTATGTAATTTAAAATTCGATTTAGTTATAGGTGATCCTAAAACTATTATTTTTGCATAAGGTTTCATATATTGTCTCTCCCCATAATATTAAGAATAAAATGATATAAGATAAAATAATAATGGTAATAATTATTATAGTAAGAATTAAAGTAATAAAAAATTATTAACAAATCCTTAAAAATCCATAAAATGAAATAAAAAATAGTGAATAAAAATTTTTAAAAGTATATAATACTCATAAGTATATAATATAAATTATAATATTATATTTAAACTATACATGAGCAAATTTATATTAACAAGTAATAGTTTGATTATGTTTTATGATTACGTTATAATACATTTTGGTGTTATATAGTAAAAAGAAGAGGTAAAAATAGATGGAAAATAAATATATTTTAGCTATAGAATCAAGCTGTGATGAAACTTCAGCAGCAGTTGTTGTTAATGGAAGAGAAGTATTATCTAATGTAATTGCATCTCAAATAGATACTCATAAAAAATACGGGGGTGTAGTACCTGAAGTAGCTTCAAGAATGCATATTGAAGCTATTAGTGGAGTAGTTGAAGAAGCTCTTGAAGAGGCTAATATTACTTTAGATAAAATTGATGCAATAGGTGTTACATATGGTCCAGGATTAGTAGGAGCATTACTAGTTGGGCTACAATTTGCAAAAGGATTATCATTTGCTACTAAAAAACCTTTAATAGGGGTTAATCATATTGAGGGACATATTTGTGCTAATTACATACAACATAAAGAATTAAAACCACCATTTGTATCTTTAGTAGTATCAGGAGGTCATACATTTATAGTACATGTTAAAAATTATGGAGAGTATGAAGTAATAGGTCAAACTAGAGATGACGCAGCTGGAGAAGCTTATGATAAGGTTGCAAGAGCGTTAGGGTTAGGATATCCAGGAGGACCTAAAATAGATAAGTTAGCAAAGGAAGGAAATCCAAGGGCTATAGTATTCCCAAAAGCTAACTTCCATGAAGAAACTTTAGACTTTTCATTTAGTGGAGTGAAGTCAGCTGTCCTTAATTATTTAAATAAATGTAAAATGCAAAATATTGAGGTAAATAAAGCTGATGTTGCAGCATCATTCCAATATGCAGTTATAGATGTGTTAAAAGAAAATGTATTATCAACTTGTAAGAAGAGAAATGTAAAAACAATTGCTATTGCAGGAGGTGTTGCATCTAATTCAAGTTTAAGAGAGACCCTTATTAAAGAGGCTTCAAAAAGGGGAATAGAAGTATTATTCCCAGCACCAATTTTATGTACAGATAATGCTGCTATGATTGGAAGTGCGGCTTATTTTAATTTTATTAATGGGAAGATTAGTGATTTAAACTTAAATGCAAAACCTAATTTAAAATTAAATAGTTAATATTATAATTTAGATTTGCATAAAATAAATTTATGTAATTTCAAAATCTTAATTATAAATTATAGTAATATTTATTATATATAAGAAAGTATGGGGAGAGAAATAAAATGAAATTTTTGCCGTATTCAAATGGGGTACGATCAGTAAATATGAAGAGGCAAAGAAGTCCCAAAGATAAATTTAAAATAATTTCTGGGATAATTGTCATAATAATAATTATTGGAATTGTTACTCAAAATGTAGTTGACTTTATTGATGGGGAAAGATTAAAAAAAAGAGTTAATTATACTACTGTAGATGATTTAAGATTAGATTATAGAATTGAAGGGGAAGGTAGTTATACAATTATCTTTGATGGAGATATTGGTGCTACTTTAGAGGAATGGACTCCTATAGTAGAAGAGTTAAAGAAAAATGATAATGTTAAAACTTTCGTTTACAATAGACAGGGGTACGGATATAGTGATGGATCATCAGGAAGAACACCTGAAGAACAAGCTAGAGACTTGAAAATTTTATTAAGAAAGGCCGGATTATCAGGACCATATATAATAGTTGGAGAGGGATATGGTTCGCTTGTTCTAACAAGTTTTGCAAAACAGTTTAAGGATTCAGTAGCTGCTGCAATAATGATAGATCCTATTAATGAACAGGAAGTACAAACTAAAGAATATAAAAGAAGTCAAAGTATCACTAAGCTTAGAAGAAACATTGAAAGAATTGGATCAAAATGTGGTTTAACAATGCTTCTGGACAAGCTGAATTTAGATGTTAATTTGAAGGATTATGAATCTGGGCTTTTAGAGAGTAATTTAGATGAGTTCTTAACATTGAGAACTAAATCGAACTATACAAGTGCGGTATATCATGAGTTAAATAATGTTCTTAAGGGAGAAAGCAATAGTCAAGTTGATGGGGTATTTAGTGATATTCCATATTATTTACTTACTAAAAATGAAGATGATCCATTAAGAAGTTTAGGAAGTGATGATTTAACTACGGTATATACAACTAGTTGTGATAAAGGTTTCTTAGCATTAAATGATAAAGAAAATGTTTTAAATGCTATAAGGCAAACAGTTAAGAAGTTGAAAGCTATAGATGAACAGAAAAAATAGTTAAAAGCAGACATCAATTTATTGATGTCTGTTTTTTTACATTGTCATATATTTGACACAATGACTGGTTATATTATAAATATAGAATAAATAAAAAATAAAAAAAGGAGTTAGTATATATGGATAATGAGAATATTTATGATGCAGCTTATAGTGAAACACAAGTAATTGAGCAAAGTGAAATGAAACATACTTTTACTGAGGAGCCAAGTAAAGAAAAAAAGAAAAAGAGAAAAAATGGTAAAGGAAATGGAATTGCTAAATATATAGCATTAGCACTTATATGTTCTTTATGTGGAGGCGTAGTTGGTTCTGGAATTACTTACTTTGTAACAGATAAGAGCGAAGGAAATAACAGTTCTAATAATACTGTAATTACAGATCCAGTTTCATTTGCAACAGATAACACAGCATTATCTGCAGCTGATATATATAAGAAGGTAGCTCCTGCAGTGGTTATGGTATCTACAAAATCTGTTCAAAGTGTAAATGGATGGTTCCAACAAGAAACAGAAGGAATGGGATCAGGGTTTATAATAAATACAGATGGATATATTTTAACAAATTATCATGTTATAGATGGTGCAAAGGAAGTTACTGTAACATTAAGCGATGGACGAGAAGTGACAGCTTCAGTAGTAAACTATGATGCAGATCAAGACGTAGCTATGATAAAATTAAATGAAAATGTAGAGGTTCCTGGTGTTGTAGAATTAGGTAATTCTGATGCATTACAACCAGGTGAAGAAGTATTAGCAATCGGAAATCCATTATCTAAGGAATTATCATCTACATTAACAAAAGGTATAGTAAGTGCATTAAATAGAAGTGTTGAGACAGACTCAGGAGTTAGCACAAATTTAATACAAACAGATACAGCTATTAACTCAGGTAACAGTGGTGGTCCATTAATAAATACTAAGGGCGAAGTTATTGGTATAAATACATTAAAAGCAAGTGACGGTGCTGAAGGTATTGGATTTGCAATTCCTATTAATGATGTAAAAGATAAGATTGATTCATTATCAAAACCAATATTAAACTTAGGTGTATCAATAAGAGTTATAGATGAAAGCATGGCTAAGCAATTAAACATGGAACAAGGACTTTATGTTGTTGAGGTTAATGCATTCTCACCAGCAGAAAAAGCAGGATTAAAGGGTGGAGACTTAATAGTTAAGGCTGATGGAACAAGAATTAAGACATTTGAAGAGTTACAAGAAATCAAGAACTCTAAAGAAGAGGGAGACAGTATAAATATTGAATTTATAAGAGATGGAAAAACTCAAAATACTACTATAACATTAACTTCAACTACAACAAATTAACATGATTAAAATACAGGTTATGAAATAATTTTCATAACCTGTATTTTTTAGTTATTTGTATTTTCAAAGATATGTTCATAGGCTTTTAAGGTAGCAATAGCAGTATTTTTCCAAGTAAAATTTAAACTATTATTATAGCCTTTTTCACTATATTCTTGTAGTAGAGACTCTGAATTTAATAAATTAAGAATTGATGCAGCTAATTCATCTTTATTAAATGGATTTATTAATATAGCACAATCTTTAGTTACTTCTGGAATAGATGTTAAATTGGATGTAATTACAGGAGTGGCACAACTCATAGCTTCAAGAGGAGGGAGTCCAAAGCCCTCATATAAAGAGGGATAAATAAAAACTTCAGCAGCATTATAAAATAAAGGCAATTCATTATCAGGAACAAAGCCTGTAAATATAATTTTATCATCGATAAAAAGTTCTTTACATAATTCTTGAAGCTTAATACCTTCATCTCTTATTGATCCACATAGAACTAATTTGGAATCTTTTTTTAATGATTTTTGAATTTTTTTAAAAGCTATAATAAGCTCTTTTACATTTTTTCTTGTACTGAATCCTCCTATATATAATATAAATGGTGAATCAATACTGTATTTGTTTTTTATATATTCAATACAATTAATTTTATTTAATGGCTTATAACTTTTATTAGCAGCTAAAGGAGTAACGAATATTTTTTCTTCATCTACAAAAGGAAAAAATTTTATTATATCTCTTTTAGAATATTCAGAAACAGTTAAAATTACTTTAGAATTACGTACTATTAAAGGCATGTCTCTTAAAAACCTTTCTAGATAACCTCGTCCTACTGTTTCTGGCAAGATATAAGGGATTAAATCATGAATAGTTACTACTATTGGTGATGTATATGATTCGTTTAATCCAATGCCATTTTGAGGTATATGATGCATATCTATGTTATTTTCTTCTATATAGTTTGGATAGTAGTAATTTTCATAAAAAGTACCGTGCTTTTTTGATGTAAAAATAATTTTTGAATTATCTTTTTTGTAATCTTCGTAATTTTCTCCAGTCCAAAAAATAGAATAATTATTTTTAGTATCTATATTAAGAAGTTCTCTAAGAAGATTTTCGGTATAAGTACCTATACCAGATCCTTTATATAAATTAATCCCCCTAGCATCTATTGAAAATTTCAAAGCGTAACGCCTCCTAAAAAACCTATAATATTATAAATATTATAATTAAGTAATTTGTGTGATAGTAAACACAATGAAATATGTAATTTCATATAATGAATAGAATAAAACTTTAGGAGTTAGTTATGGATACAGAAAGTCTAAAAAACTCTATAGAATCTAATTATGAAATAAAAATAAAATCACTTAAAAAAGTTAAAAATAGTTATAAATTGGAAAGTGAAAATAAAAATTATGCAATAAAAATAATTAAATATGATTTTGGACATTTCTATTTTATTTTATCTGCAATTAAACATCTGCAAATGAGAAAGTTTAATAAGGTTCCTAATATATTAAAGAATAATCAAGGTAGAGAATATATAGAATTAGGAAACAACTATGCATATCTAACAGAATGGATACCATCTAGAGTAAGTAATTATAATAATCCAGTAGAATTGGCGGCTGTATCAAAAAAACTTGGAGAACTTCATGAATGCAGTTCTGGATTTACATTAAATAGAGATATGAATCCTAGAATAGGATGGTATTCTTGGATAAATGTTTTTGAAACACGATGTAATGAGATATTAGATTTTAAAAATAGAATATCTCAAAAAGCATATAAATCTAAATTTGATTATATATATTTAGATAATATAGAAGCTGAAATAGAGAGAGGAAAAATTGCAATTAAGGGTCTTGAAGAAAGTAATTATATAAAAATCATGGATAAAGAAGTAATGAAAAGAGGATTTTGTCATCATGATTTTGCACATCATAACATCCTAGTTGATGAGAATGGAGAATTTAATGTAATAGATTTTGATTACTGTATTTTAGATACTCATTTACATGATGTATCTTCATTATTAATTAGGGCTATGAAAGATGGTAAATGGAGTAAAGAAAAGGCTAATTTAATTTTAAATAATTATTGCAAAAGTAACAATATATATGATGAAGAATTAAAATTAATACGAGAATTTATTAGATTTCCACAAGCCTTTTGGCAAGTTGGAATTCAATATTATTGGGAGCAACAACCTTGGGGAGAGGACTTTTTTATAGAAAAAATTAATAGATATCTAGAAGATATTTATTATAGAGAAGAATTTTTAGAAGAGTATTTCAATTAAGGAGAGTGAAGTATGGTTGGATATACTAGAGTTTTTAAATAGTAATGGAATTATTGTTGGAGAAGAAAATTTTCCTAAGAGGAATAAGAAAGAGTATATTTGGGATACAGAAAGTCAAATATCTTTAATAATTGAAGTGCAAAAAATTTTAAAAGGAAAAAAAACAAATATGATTCCTAGAATTGAAAGTTCTATAGGAAAAGAAGTTGAGTCATTTATTGTTCAAACTAAAAAAACTTTAAGAATGATAAGATCTTTTGAAGAAAAATATAATAAGTGTGATTTTGATTTATTTATTATAGAGGAAGGAAATAAGATACTAAATAGAGCTAATAAATCACTAAATGCTTTAGATGATGATGAGTACTTAAAAATAATAATAAGGAGTATGAATAATTATGATATATGCTTAGGACGAGTAGATGAGGGAAGTCTAAAAAAAGATGGATTAACAATTAGCATAAGAACGACAAGATATATCTCCTATAATATGGTTGAGAATGATTGCTACAACTATATAAAAAGGTTAAAAAAAAGAGGTTATAAAGGAGATATTACTAAGTTAATAAATGATTTTGCATATAAATCAAATTTGAATAGAGATAGTATAGACTATATGACTGTATTATCAAATTACCCAATTGAATCAATTAAGACTTTATTAAAATTCAAAGAGGACAGAGAGAGATTTAGTGATGAAGAATGGATAAAAGAAATTGGTATTGCTCAAAAGATAGATGGTACTGAACTTTTATGAATGGAGGAGTGAAATGAATAAGTTTAGATATATAGATAAGAGAATATTGTGTAGCTACGATCTAAGCGAAGAGTTTTTTTATAAGCTTGGAGTTAATGTTTATGACATTATTCCATTAAGAAAAGTATTTGTTTTGTTTACAGACAAGGGAAAAAAAATATTAAAAATCACTAATTCCTCACTAGATAGAATAAACTTTATAAATAAAACTTTAAATATAATTAAAGAAAAGGACAAGTATATACTTCAATATTGTATAAATTCTAATGGAGATATAATTACAGAATGGAAGGGAAAGTCCTATGTATTACTAGATATGATAGAGGGGAGGGAAGCAACTTTTACAAATCCAATTGATGTGGAGTGGTGTACAAAGGCTTTAGCAAATTTTCATAATGCATCAATAAATATAACGGAAAATTTAACAAAGGAAGATATTATATTAAATAGATCTAGAAATTTAATATATGAATTTTTAAATGATTTATGTTTTATTACAGAAGCAGAAAGAGTTATAAGTAAATTTAGCTATAGAAATGAGTTTGATTCGTTATTTTTAGAGAGTGTTTCTAAGGCAAAAAATGATTTGAATAAAAGCATAAATTTATTAACTGAGAGTTCTTATAATGAGCTTTACTCTGATATTAGAAATATGGTTATATGCCATTTGGATTTAGCTCATCATAATTTTATAATAGATGAAGATAAAGTTAATATGATAGATTTTGATTATTGTAAGATAGATATTAAGGCAATAGATATATACAACTTTATCATAAAAGTAATAAAAAATTATGCTTATAATAAGGAAATAATTAATAAAATAATAAATGATTATAATAGTATTTCTGAGATATCAGATAAGGAAAAGGGAGTAATATATGCAATGTTAAATTACCCAAGGGATTTTATTAATATTTCTAAGGATTATTATCTAAAACAAAAGGCATGGGATTATGAAGTATTTTTAAGTAGATTTAAGGAGAAGGTTGAAATTGATACTTTTAGAAGTGATTTATTAAGAAATATAAATGAAAATTTAAAATAAATAAAAAAATAATGGAGCTGTCGCAATAGAGGGTAAAAAAATCCGCTAGCGATAGCTCTTTTTCTATATTTTCAAAAAAATAATTGT
>NZ_JADNLK010000037.1 GCF_015555905.1 Clostridium sp. D43t1_170807_H7 | reverse complement strand
ACCCAGCCGTTAATTGTTGATTTTGCAATGCCATATTCGCTACTTAGCTCTGCTAAGCTCATTCCTGACTTAAATAATTCTACTATCATATCTTTATATTCTTGATCGTATCTTCTGCCCTTTCCCATAATGGACACATCCTTTCTTAACTAAATATTATTTTACTTAGTTCGATTTAATGTGTCCACTACTTTATACTAACACCATATCTTGTTCAGCCAAAAACAAACCATCTGATAGATATTGTATTTTAGCAATTGTTTTTTCTGATAAATCTAATTCTTTTATCATATTATATAGATAATAAATAGCATCTTCTATAGATATACTTTTTAAATAATATCTTTCACATATTGTATGTAATAACTGTTTATTTACCAAATCTTTATCATCATTAATTTGCCATGTCAATTCTATTAGTTTATCTGAAATATCATTAATATTCTTATTACTTAACATTGATGCTTCAATAATTTCACAAGGAATATCATCTAAATCATATATTAACTTATCTAAATATTTAATCAATTCTTGTTTTGAGTAAATTCCACATAAAGCACCTAATCGATATATTTCAATTTTCTCTATAAAATCCATAAAATTATCCCCAAAATTTTATTTTTAATTTGTTACTCAATTATTTTAACATATTTTTACATGCCCTTCACTATATTAATTACTTCCTATAACCATCCACAAAAAACTATAAAAACTGTTAATACACAAAATAAAAAGACCCATAATCACTTTTATGAGTCTACTTTAATTATCCTTTATTAAATTTCATTCTACTTCAAAAAAGGCTTAAACGTAATGTTTAAGCCTTTTTGTATTAATTATCAATTTTCCATTTTCAATTATCAATTATAAAGTATTTTCTGCATTCATCATTCATCACTCATAATTCATAATTTTCTCTCTCTAACTTAACTACTATACAACTTTTGTAGTCCATTCCTCACAGTTCCAAATATCTGTTACAACATCCCTATAGAACTCAGGTTCATGGCATACAAGTAATATACTTCCCTTATATTCCTTTAAAGCTCTCTTAAGCTCATCCTTAGCTTCAACATCTAAATGGTTAGTAGGCTCGTCTAGGATTAATATATTTGTTTCTTCATTGATAAGCTTACATAATCTAACCTTAGCTTGTTCTCCTCCACTTAACACACATACCTTACTTTCAATATGCTTAGTTGTTAAACCGCATTTAGCAAGAGCTGATCTTACTTCATATTGAGTTTTAGAAGGGAACCTTTCCCAAACTTCTTCAATACAAGTATTATAATTAGCTTCCTTAATTTCTTGCTCAAAGTAACCAATTTGTTGATATTCTCCTAAATTAGCTTCTCCACTTAATGCAGGAATTAATCCCATTAAGCTCTTAAGAAGTGTAGTCTTACCAAGACCATTAGCTCCAACTAAAGCAATCTTTTGTCCTCTTTCCATATAAAGATTAAGTGGCTTAGTTAATGGTTCATTATATCCAATTACTAAATCCTTAGTTTCAAATATAACCTTACCTGAAGTTCTTCCCTTTAAGAAATTGAACTCCGGCTTTGGTTTTTCTGCAGCAAGCTCAATCATTTCCATCTTGTCTAGCTTCTTTTGTCTCGCCTTTGCCATACCACTAGTTGCAACTCTTGCTTTATTTCTAGCAACGAAGTCTTTAAGCTGAGCAACTTCTTGTTGTTGTCTTTCATATGCTGCTTCTAATTGAGCCTTATTAGCTTCATAGATTCTTTGGAACTCATAATAATCTCCAACATATCTAGTAAGCTTTTTATTTTCTACATGATAAATTAAGTTAATAACTGAATTTAAGAATGGAATATCATGTGAAATTAAAATAAATGCATTTTCATAAGATTGTAAGAATCTCTTTAACCATTCAATATGGGCTTCATCTAAGTAGTTAGTAGGCTCGTCTAATAAAAGAATATCAGGATTTTCAAGTAAAAGCTTACCTAATAACACCTTAGTTCTTTGACCACCACTTAGCTCAGTAACATCTCTATCAAGACCTACATCTAAAAGACCTAACCCCTTAGCAACTTCTTCAGCCTTAGCATCTATAACATAAAATCCATTATTATCTAACATATCTTGAATAACAGCTGTTCTTTCTAAAGCTTTATTCATTTCATCTTCATCCATTTCGCCCATTCTTCCATAAAGCTCATTCATCTCAGTTTCCATGTCAAATAGGTACTTAAATGCACTTCTAAGTACATCTCTTATAGTTAATCCTTTTTCAAGTTCAGCATGTTGATCCATATAACCAACTCTAACTCTATTACTCCAAATAACTTTTCCTTCATCAGGCATTAACTTACCTGTTATTATATTCATAAATGTAGATTTACCTTCACCATTAGCTCCAATTAACCCTACATGCTCTCCCTTAAGTAATCTAAATGATACATCTTCAAATATTGCTCTATCACCAAATCCATGGCTTATATTTTTAACTGTTAAAACGCTCATTATTATCCTCCGTTAGTAAAAAAATAAGGAGTGATTAATACATCACACCTTATTTATTATACATTAATTTAAATCAAAATAAATAGAAATTTGTTTCTATTTTTAGTAATCATATTCCTTTGTATTTTCACAAATTGAAATCTTAAGTAAATCATTGTCTACAGTCTTTTTATATGAACATAAAAACTCATTTAGTTCATTATCTGTAAGATCAATTAATCCCTCACTTTTTAAAATAACATTATGGGCATCTAATAAGATAGTAAGATTATTCTTATCATTATTTATACTATATTCTGTTGCACCTTTAACTTTAAGTCTACTTTTATATTTTTCTTGAAAACTTAAAGTCCTACGTGCTTTTTCATAATCTGCTGGATTAGTTGCTATATTTTCTAATCCTAATGATTTTAATTGTTCTTCAAATCCTGAAACATCAATTCCGTATCTCTCCATAAGCTTTGTTTGCATTTTTAAGAATTTATCTGGAGAAAGATTATTTTTCTCCATATATTGACCTAACTCCTTAGAAAACTCAGACATGTTAATCTTGCCTTCAGCCATCTTATAGTATAAAGAATAAATATATGATTCAAATTGATCTACATCTTTGTCGTTAACTCTATTTTTAAGCTCATTAAAATCAATTATTTTATCCATACTCTCTCCTCCTAAGCTCATTTCCTTTTATAAGTATTATATACTAAAACTTTTAGTTTTTCTACTAAAGTATTATTACAATTCTTCTACCTTATAACAATTTATATATTTAAGATTTTAATAAACTTTATCCTTTTATTTTCATCCAAATATCTTCATATAATCTTAAATTATCCCCATCTAAGTATTTATATTCTTCACACTTATCTAAAGTTTCTTGAGACATATATGCATTTTCATTATTTTTAATTTCTTCTGGTTGCTCTTCAATAGCTTGTTTTTGTGGCGAAGTATATCCTATTTCATCAGCAGTTCTTAAAGCTATATCTTTGTCACTCATAAAGTTTATAAACTTTTCCGCTCCACTAACATTTTGGGCTCCCTTAGGAATCGCCCATGAATCTAACCAATAATCTGCTCCTTCTTCTGGAATTACGTATTTAAACTTACTATCTTCTGCCTCTAAGTTTAATCCTTCACCAGACCAAATCATAGCAATTTTCTTTTCTCCTGACTTCATTAAATCCAATACCTCATCAGCTCCATAGACAGGATTTATCTCCTGCTTCTGCTTAATTAATAATTCCTTTGCTTCTTCTAACTCCTCTGGATTAGTTGAATTTAAAGAATAGCCTAAAGTTTTTAATGCAACTCCTATTGTGTCTCTCATATTATCAAACATGAAAACTTCATTTTTATATTTTGGATCAAATAAACTCTTCCAACTATCTATATCTTCATCAACAGTTTCTGTATTATATATTAATCCAATTGTTCCATTCATGTATGGTACTGTATAATCATTGTTTGGGTCATACTCTTTACCCATATCCCCTTCATTCATATTAACTATATTAGGTATATTATCCTTATTTATTTTTTGAAGCATATCTTCTTTTATCATTTTATCAGCCATATCATCTGAAACTAATATAACATCATATTTTACTTTACCACTAGCAACTTCTTGGTACATATAATGCATATCATCAAATGTTTTCTCATTTACTTTTATTCCAGTTTCTTTCTCAAACTCTTTATAAACTCCCTCAGCTGCATTAGCACCATAATTTAATATATTTATCTCTTCTTTTGTCTCTGATGACTTACATCCAACAAATGCATTTACAATAAATAAAGTAGTTATTAATACTGATATTAACCTTAACTTATTTCTTTTCATAAATTATTCTCCTTTCATTAAACAATATTATTTTATATATGGTAGTTACACTATAATAATATTTACCCATTAATGCTATTCTACAAATATATAATTTACTATATTTTTAGAAAATAAAAAAGCCTTTACGGCTTTTTATTAATAGTTATTATTTTTTAACATTATTTAGTTGCTATAGCTTCTATTTCTATAACTGCATCCTTTGGTAATTTTGCTACTTGAACACAACTTCTTGCTGGTGGATTTTCAGTGAAATATGTTCCATAGACTTCATTAACTGCAGCAAAATCATTTAAATCCTTTAAGAAAATACTTGTCTTCACTACATTTTCTAAAGATGTCCCAGCTTCTTCTAATATTGCTTTAATATTCTCCATTGATTGTTTAGTTGCAAGCTTTATATCTGTCTCCATAACTCCAGTAGCTGGATTAATTGGAATTTGTCCAGATGTATAAACAAAATCTCCAACTATAATTCCTTGTGAATATGGTCCTATTGCTCCTGGAGCATTATTAGTATGAATAATTTCTCTCTTCATTTTTACCTCCCAAAATATATATCCATTATACTAATGATATTTTTACCATTTAATCAACATTATACTATACAACAAATTTTTTTCATATGTATATATATTTTTTGTTATATTTTTCTTGTTTCTTATTTAAGATTTTTCTTATTAGTGGTAAAATAAATAATTAAGAAAATAAACTTAATTATTTTAAGTTACATATCAGATATTTATTATTAACTATTTTTATAAATATAAAGTTAATTTTATATATTAATTATAAATAAAAAGGGGCGATTTAAATGACTAAAAAAGTAAACATCGATTGGAATAACTTGGGGTTTGAGTATATTAAAACTGATTTTCGTTATATCTCTACTTGGAAAAATGGAAGTTGGGATGAAGGACATTTAACTGAAGATAACATGCTTACTATAAGTGAAGCTTCTTGTGCTCTTCATTATGGACAACAATGTTTTGAGGGTTTAAAAGCTTATAGAACTAAAAATGGGGATATTCAACTTTTTAGACCTAATAGAAATGCTGCAAGACTTAATAATAGTCTTAATAAGCTACTTATGCCTGAAATTCCAGAAGAAAAGTTTATAGATGCTTGTATGCAAGTTGTTAAAGCAAATGAACATTATGTTCCTCCTTATGGAACTGGCGGTACTTTATATTTAAGACCATTTGTTATTGGAGTTGGTGATAATATAGGTGTTAAACCTGCACCTGAATATATATTCTGTGTATTTTGCTTACCTGTTGGAGCATATTTTAAAGGTGGTATGACACCTTGTAACTTTATGATTGCAGATTATGATAGAGCAGCTCCTCATGGAACTGGTGGTCAAAAAGTTGGTGGTAACTATGCTGCTTCAATGCAACCACATAAAATAGCTGCTGACAGGGGATTTGCTGATTGTATATATCTAGATCCAGCTACTAGAACATATATTGAAGAGGTTGGTGCTGCAAACTTCTTTGGAATTACAAAAAACAATGAATTTGTCACTCCTAAATCTCCATCAGTATTACCAAGTATAACTAAATATTCACTAATGGAAATTGCAGAAAAATATTTAAATATGCCAGTATATGAAAGAAAAGTTCCAATAGATTCTCTTGATGAATTCAAAGAAGCTGGTGCTTGTGGTACTGCAGCAGTTATTACACCAATTGGTGGTATTGAATATAAAGGCGAACTTCATGTATTCTATAGTGAAACTGAAGTTGGTCCAATTACTAAAGAACTTTATAGAATTCTTTGTGGAATTCAATTTGGAGATGTTGAAGCTCCTGAAGGTTGGATTTATAAGGTTAAATAATTATATTTTATATGGACATTTTCTAATGGAATTTGTCCATTTTTTAATTAATATAAGATAACTGATATTGATAAATTAAAATTTTAGAATGCCTTACTATAAAAAGTAATAAAATAAGATAGAAATATATTAATTTATACTTCTATCTTATTATTTATGCCTTATTTGTTCTTTTCAATTAATAATTCGATGTTACATCTACATCTTCCACCACGGCATCCACCAGCACCCGCACCAGTTTCTTCCTTAACTTCTTCAAAAGAAGTTGCTCCATTTTTTACAGCTTCAACAATTTGCTCTTCTGTTATTCCTCTACATAAACATACTTTTGACATAAAATTCATCTCCTTTGTTTTAATACTTTAAATTAATTATTCTTCTATAGAAATAGCTTGTACTGGACATCCATCACAAGCTTCTCTTGTAGCATCTTCAAACTCAGCTGCAACGTCTTCAACTGCAACTGCAACTCCAGTATCAAGTGAAAATACGTCTGAACATACCCCTTCACATAATCCACAGCTTATACATACATTTTCATCAACAAATGCCTTCATTTTATTTCATCCTCCGTTTAAGTATTATTATTTGTTCTAAGATTATTATCTTCTAATAATAATTATTTGTCAATATTTATTTCTTACTATTTTGCTCAACTTTAAATTTAAAATAAAAAAAGAACTGCAAAACCGCAGTTCCCTTTCTATATATTAAGCACTTTTCTTTTCTTTTGTTATGAAGTAATATGGTAAACCAACAAATAATACTCCACCTACAAAGTTTCCTAAAGAAACCCAAAGTAAGTTATGAGCCATTCCCATAATACTAACATCAGCTCCGTGTGGTAATAATAATCCCATAGTAAGGAATCCCATATTAGCAACACTATGTTCAAATCCAGCTGTTATAAATGTAAATAAGCACCACCAAATCATTAAAATTTTAGCAGTTTCTTCTTTTAGCTTATATGCCATCCAAGTAGCAAGGCAAACTAAAACATTACATAATAAGCCTCTTAAGAATAATTCCATTCCAGGAGTATTCATTTTTGTAGCAACATTGTTTACAATAAATTCTCCAATATATTCACTCTTACCGCTTGCAAGACCAGCTTGTACATATAAAACTGCTCCTACAACACCACCTATTAAGTTTCCAATCCAAACTGCAACCCAAATTTTAACTGCATCTAACCAAGTTACCTTTTTCTCTAAAGCTCCTATAGTCATTATCATTGCATTACTAGTAAATAAATCTCCACCACACATAAAAACTAAAGATAAGGCAACTCCAAAACATGCTCCCATTAATATTTTGTAAGTTCCAACTTCTGCATGATGCATTATTCCGCCAATAGAATAAATTAACATAATTCCTAAGCTTACAAAAAAGCTTCCAAGAAATGCAGATGTTAAATATTTAGCTATACTTCTATTAAATAAGCCAATTTTAACTTCTGCAGAGTGAGTTAAGTTATCAATTTCTCTCCTGTACATATCTACACCTCTACCTAATATTTAATCTTTGTATTTTTTTATCACAATTATATATAATACAACTTTTCTATTCATTTTTCAAACAAAAAATCCCATTACTTAAAATTAAATCAAACTCGCAATAATAAAGGTTTACTTTTAAAACAAATAAAAGGATTCTAAAAAGAATCCTTTTATTTATTAATTATTTAATACTAATATTAACTTTTGTCTATTTTTTAATAACATCTTTAATATTTTTTATATATAGTTTTCTTATTTTTTCATATTGTAAAAGAGAATTTTCATTAATAGTTACATTAATATTTTTTTCTTTTAACATCTCAATCCAAGATCCCTCTCCAGTAGATATATCCGCTATAACATGTTTACCAGGAATTATAAACAATGGTTTTACTATCAAATTATTAACTTCATCTTTTACTAAATTTTTAATGACAGTCTCTATTGTTTTTTCTCCTTCTAATGTTGCCATATAAACTTTTTTATGAGTAATATCTCTAACAGCCTCTTCTATTAAATCATATAGCTTATTAGAGCTTCTTTTTGATCCATGCCCTACTAATAAGATATCATTATTCCCTATATTTTCACAAATTATATTTCCAATCTCATAACTTTCTTTATTTAACTTTTCATCTTCATCAGTGAATAATGCTTTACTAATCACTAATTTTTTCATTGAATATTTATATTCATTGACTATTTCTTCAATTTGACTTTTATCTCTTCCAATCATTATATGTAGTGGTTGTATAATTACCTCTTCATACCCTTGGTTAACTAAATTAAAAAGCACTTTACTTAAGTGAGGTACAACATAATCATACCTTTCTTTTAAAAGATCAATAATTTTATTAGATGTAAAAGCTTTAAATGTTGTATATTCTTCTCCAAAGTAACTATCTAAATCTTTCTCTAAAAGTCCTATGCTTTTTTTTATCCCATCTAAATTTGCACTACCAAAAGCTACTAAAACTATTGCTTTACTCATAAAACACCCCCGATATTTAGTGATAAGTTTCAAGTGACAAGTGGCAAGTTAAGGTTGAAATCCTTACGGGGATTTCTTAAATTTATATTTTTTCTAAATTTAGCCTAAGCTAAATTTACTTCTTAACTTGAAACTTGCCACTTATCACTTGTCACTAATTACATTTTTTCTAAATTTAGCCTAAGCTAAATTTACTCCTTAACTTGAAACTTGCCACTTATCACTTGTCACTGATGAAATTTCCCCTTTATCCTTGAAACTCTCTAAACGCTTCTAGGAACTTATCAACATGCTCTTCTGTATGAACAGAGCTTAAGAACATTGCTTCAAATTGAGATTGTGGTATATTGAATCCACTTCTTAACATATGCAAGAAATACTTTTTAAACATTTCTAAATCACAACTTTTCGCATCATCATAAGTTCTTACTGGATTTCTATCAGTAAAGAATACTGTCATCATTCCTCCAACTCTATTTACTGTTAATTTTATACCTTTTTCTCTAGCAATTTCTTCAATTCCCTTTTGAAGTTTTTCACCTATTTTATTTATATGATCATATATATCTTGATTTTCTTTAAGTATATTAAGTGTTGATATTCCTGCAGCCATAACTACTGGATTACCTGACATAGTTCCTGCCTGATATACCCCTCCTAGTGGTGATAATTTCTCCATTATATCACGTCTTCCACCATATACTCCACATGGAAGACCTCCACCTATTATTTTAGCATAAGTAATTAAATCTGGTTTTACATTAAATAAGCTCTGAGCTCCCTTATATGCAACTCTAAATCCACTCATAACTTCATCAAATATTAATAATGAACCATATTCATCACATAATACTCTTAGAGTTTCCATAAACTGATCTTCAGCTTTTACAACTCCCATATTACCTGCCACTGGTTCGATTATAACAGCTGC
This sequence comes from Clostridium sp. D43t1_170807_H7, assembly GCF_015555905.1. Lineage (GTDB taxonomy): Bacteria > Bacillota > Clostridia > Clostridiales > Clostridiaceae > Clostridium. The sequence goes on along the minus strand of NZ_JADNLK010000037.1, from coordinate 7,180 downwards.
AATATCATCCCCATATGCTTCGAATAATCCTCTTACTTGCTCCATATCATTGTAAACACCCACTAAAGTATTTTTTATACTATCATTAGGTATTCCTAAACATCCAGCTATTCCTTCAGTTAATACTCCTGACCCTGCTTCAACTAAGAAACCATCAAAATGTCCGTGGTAACATCCTGCAAATTTTATTATTTTATTTTTTCCCGTATATCCTCTAGCAAGTTTTATTGCACTCATTGTAGCTTCTGTACCTGAGTTAACAAATCTAACCATTTCAACGTTATCCATTTCCTCACATAAGAATCTGCTCATTTGTAATTCTAACTCTGTTGGAGCTCCAAAGGCTATAGCACTTTCAGAAATCTCTTTAATAGCAGTTACCACATCTTCATTGCAATGACCTAATATCATTGGTCCCCATGCTAGAACAAAGTCTATATATTCATTTCCATCTTCATCCTTTATCATTACACCTTTTCCTGACTTCATAACTGGAGGATCTATCCCCATATCTCTATAAGCTCTTACAGGTGAATTAACTCCACCTGGCATATACTTTTTAGATTCATCAAAAATTTGTTGATTAGACATATTATTCTTCCTCCTTAAGCCATCTTGCTGCTTCTAGTGCATAATAAGTTATTATCATCTTAGCTCCAGCTCTCTTCATTGATAAAAGCATTTCTAAAGCTACTAATCTCTCATTTATAAGACCTGCTTCTCCTGCATTCTTTACCATAGCATATTCACCACTAACATTATAAACACATATAGGAGCATTTATTTTATCTCTAGCTTCTCTTACTATATCAAGATAAGACATTGCAGGTTTAACCATTATTATATCTGCACCTTCATTTAAATCAGCTTCTATTTCTGCCATTGCTTCTCTAGAGTTTGCTGGATCCATTTGATATCCCTTTCTATCCCCAAAACTTGGAGCTGAACCTGCTGCTTCTCTAAACGGTCCATAAAATGCTGATGAGTATTTAGCTGCATAACTCATTATAGGTAAATTTTCATATCCGTTTTCATCTAAAACATTTCTTATATATGATATTCTACCATCCATCATATCTGAAGGAGCAACCATATCTGCTCCTGCCTTGGCATGTGATAAAGCTATTTCTCCTAAATATACTAAAGTCTTATCATTATTTACACTATGATTATTTAATATTCCACAATGTCCATGATCTGTATACTCACACATACAGACATCTGTAATTATATATAAATCTTTACTTAATTCTCTTAACTTTCTTATAGCCTTTTGAACTATTCCATTTTCACTATAGGCTTCACTTCCTACACAATCCTTATGTTCAGGAATTCCAAATAATATTACCGATTTAACTTTAGCTTCATTTAATTCATCAACTAGTTCTCCTAATCTATCAACTGACCAATGATAATTACCTTTTAAAGAACTAATTTCTCTTTTTATATCATTACCTTCAACTACAAATACAGGATAAATGAAATCATCTACACTTAAAGCATTTTCTCTTACTAAACTTCTTATTACAGAATTTGTTCTTAGCCTTCTACCTCTTCTAAACATTTTCTGCCTCCTTAAATTCAATTATTTCTTTAAGAAATCCCTCTTCTGAATGTTTCTTACACATAAAACATTCCATTTCCTTTGCCCTTATTGCTTTTGCTGTTTGAGGTCCTATTGCAATAAGCTTCTTTTCACTTATAGCTTCTAAACCTAACATATCAATCATATTAGTTACAGTACTTGGACTTGTAAATAATACATAATCAACTTCATCAAATACTCTTTTGTTTTTTAATGTTCCACATATAGTATCATAAGTATGTACTCTATCTACAGATAGACCTAATTTGCTTATTTCATCAACTAAATAACTTCTACTACTTGATGAACAAGGAATTAAAACTTTTTCTCCTTTAACTAAATGATGAGCTAAAACTTTAAACAAGCCTTCCCCAACAAATTCTCTTGCCATTACAAAAGGAACTATTCCTCTTTTAACTAATGCATTTTTAGTAGCCTTCCCTATTACAGAAAATTTAGCCTTTAAATTTCTAATATCATAATTTTCTTCAATTAAATAATCAAAGAAATTATTTACTCCATTTACTGATGTTAAAAGAATATGATCATAATTAGAAAGTTTATCTAAATACGGTTTTAAATTTTCTTTGGTTGGCCTAATTTTTATTGAATTTATTTCAGTTACTTCTGCACCTAAGTCTTTTAAAGCACTTTTTAAACTTGAACTTTGTTCTCGTGATCTAGTTATACATATATTAGTACCAAATAAAGGTTTCTTTTCATACCAAGATAACTTCTCGTTTAAATTTACAACTTCTCCAACAACAATTATGCAAGGTGATTTAAGATTAGCTTTTCTTGCTTCTTCAGAAATATTTTCTAAAGTTCCAATTACCTTTCTTTGCTTAGATGAAGTACCTCTCATTACAACAGCTGCTGGTGTTGCTTTTTCTTTTCCATTAGTAATTAAGTTAGTTACTATTCTCTCTATGTTTTCAAGTCCCATCATAAAAACAAGAGTTCCATTTTCTTTTGCTAAGGCTTCCCAATTTATTTTTTCACTTGCACTTGTCATCCCAGTTACAATATGAAAACTTTGTGCTATAGCTCTTTGAGTTATTGGAATACCAGCATAATTTAAAACAGATATTGGAGAAGTTACTCCTGGTATTACCTCAAAGTCTAAATTTTCTTCAACAAGTGATAATACTTCTTCTCCTCCTCTTCCAAAGACATATGGGTCTCCCCCTTTTACTCTTCCAACTATATGACCTTCTTTAACAAGCCTAACTAACATATCGTTTATTTCTTCTTGTGTTTTATAGTGAGCTCCAGGCTCTTTTCCACAATAATATACTAAACAATCCTCATTTAAATAATTTAAAATATTATTAGAAACTAATCTATCATAAAGTACTGCTGTACACTTCTTTAATATTTTAACAGCCTTAACTGTTAATAGTTCTTCATCACCTGGTCCAGTTCCTATTATATATGCTTTTCCATTCATAATTAACGCCTACCTTCTTCATACTCCTTATATGCTTTTTCTTTAAGCTCTCAATATCTTTTTAGCTAACTTTTTCCCTAATTCAACGTATTCATCTTTATTTCCTAAGATATCTTTTTTAACTATTATACCATTAACTTCATAAGTACCTATTATATATATATCTTTTCCTTGAAGTCTTGCATATGCTCCAATTAAACTATGACATCCACCATTTAATTCCTTCATAAAGCTTCTTTCAGCCTCTATAGTAATTCTTACATTTGTATCATCTAAACTTTTAAAGTATTTATTATACTCACTATCTTTTAAACATTCTATTCCTAGTGCCCCTTGCGATACAGCCGGAACAAATATCTCTGGATTCAAGTAATCACTAATTATATCTTCCATACCTAATCTTTTTAACCCTGCAGCAGCTAATATAATTCCATCCATACCTTCACTTTTCATCTTTTCAAGTCTTGTACCAACATTTCCTCTAATAGGAACAATATTTATATCATCTCTTAGAGCCTTTAATTGGGCTGCTCTTCTTATACTACTAGTTCCTATTATTGCTCCTTTTCTTAAATCACTTAGCTTTTCACCATTTTGACAGACAAGTACATCTCTTACATCTTCTCTCTCTGGCATTGCTACTAGTTCAAAGTCTTCTCCCATTTCATATGGAACATCCTTCATTGAATGTACTGCAGCATGTGCCCTACCATCTAGTAAGGCTATTTCTATATCCTTTGTAAATAAACCTTTACCACCTATCTTATCTAATGTTACATCTAATCTCTTATCTCCCTCAGTTACTACTAATAGTTTTTTACTATCCATATTAACTTTATCTTTTAATAGCTTCATAACTGTTTCAGTCTGAGTTTGAGCTAATAAACTTTTTCTAGTTGCTAAAACTAATTCCATATATATTACTCTTCCTTCCTTAAGGATTTTATCTTACTAACTATATCTTCATTATAAAATAATTTAAATACTTCAAAAATTTTATCTTTATTATAAAAAAATTTACAATCACTAGAATTTATAAATTTTAATAAATCATCCTTAATTTCTTTATCTAAAAATAGAGAATTTCTTATTTCCCCTGTTAATCTTATATATTCATCAAATTCTTCCAAAGACTCAGTAATAGATTCAGCAACCATTACTGATCCTCTTGGATTTCCTACTTTAGTATTAACTGCCACAGTAATAAATTTACTTTCTCTTGTAACAGGTATTACCCCCATTCCATCCTTAAATTTTGATGAATTTATATAAATTTTACATAATTTTTCGCAATCATCTTTTATTTCATTAATTACACTATCATTATCAATAGCAATTATTATTAAATGCTTATCTAATATAAAGTCCTTATTATAATTTCCCTTTATTAGCTTTACTTTATCCCCATTAAATTTATAAAAATCTTCTAAAAAATCTAATGCTAAAACTTCTATTTTACTACCTTTATTATAAAAGTTTCTTACTTTAATTAATGCACCTCGTCCTGCCCCTATTACTCCAATTTTAAGCTTTTCTCCAAAAAGTGTTATAGGTGCATAACTTAATTCTCCATGAAGATTTGCTTTAGAATATTCAGGCATTCCTCTTCACGTCCTTTTAACTTTTCTTCCTTTAATAACTTTATAGCTCTGTTTATATAATAATCTGATGTACTTTTTATTAAGGTTGTAGCTAAATCAATATCTCTTTTATCTTTACATTTATTTTCAAAAGACTTAGCTCTACTTTCCACAACACTATTTCCTGTATTCTTTATTTCATGTATATAATATGTAACTTCTCTAATATTTAACCAATCTCTATATTCATTTAAATATTCATCAACTAAAAATTTATATTCATTCATTTTTTCATTTCTTAATTTTTTATTATTTCCATCTAATTTACTTATGGTATCTATATCTAGTAAAGTTACTCTTTTGTTTTGAGATAAAGTTTCATCAATATCTCTAGGCAATGCTAAATCAATTAGCATAATTTCTTTTCCATCTTTATTTATATGCGCATCTTTTATAACAATATGAGGAGCTGCTGTACAACTTATAACTGCATCTACCTCATTAATAACCTCTTTATATTCATTAAAATCTAAAATCTTAACTCTATCATCTTTTAAATCTGGCACTTTACCCTTGTTTCTTACAACAATAAATACTTTTTTAAACTTACTACCTAATGCATATTTAACTACTAAACTACCTATTGTTCCATATCCTAATACCATAACACTATCTGCACCAAATTCTTCAACTTCATTTACTGCAATAGATGATGCTGATACTGGTATTTCATACAATTTACTTTCTGTTCTAAACTTTTTGCCACAACTTATTGCTTCTTCAAATAATCTTAAAAGCTTTGTATGTATAGCCTTATTTTCCAAACTTAACTCATATGCTAGTTTTACTTGGCCTAATATTTGATCTTCTCCTAATATCTTAGAGTGAAAACCGCAAACTACTTCTAATAAATGCTTAGCTACACTTATCCCTTGAAGATAAAAAGTATACTCTAAAAGTGAAATATCCCAATCTAATACTTCAAATATCTTTCTTATCTCCTTTTCACTACCTAAACATCCTGAAATATAAATTTCTGTCCTATTACATGTGCTTATTATTACTACTTCTTCATATAGTTTATTTAATTCTTTTACTGCCTTAGATTGCTTACTTAATGCAATTGCTAACCTTTCTCTTATGTTTATATCAACATTTTTTCTTATTCCTATAAGACCTAACACTTAATCACCACATTTCTAAGATACGACTTTATATACTTTTCCTAACTCTCCTAACAAAAAAATTAAGGAAGTATCCTCCCTTAACTTTTTCATTATAATACTAAATACTGTTTTAATCATTACTTTTATATTATTAAAATTTTTAATGATTAATATAATATTTTTAAATTTATATATAATTTTACCAATTTAATTGCTATGTTTTTCTTTTTTCTACATTTTATTTTATCTTTTTAACATTTGCAAATATATTTTTTCATATATATTTAATTATACTATTTATTATTGTATAATTAATGTTAAAATATAATTTCGCCCTTATATAAATAATTATATATTTTTATATAGACTTATAAATATTATTTTACTATATATATCTATTACTGGAGGTATTTATATGAATCTAGAATCTTTAAGACTATTTCATAATGTAGCAACCTTAAAAAGTATATCTAAAGTCGCTGCTGCTTCTCATATATCTCAATCTGCATTAAGCCAACAACTTTCTAAAATGGAGGAAAAATTAGGAGTTACTGCTCTAATTAGAAGTAATAAAGGTGTTGAGTTAACAGAAGAAGGAAAAATAATAAATGATTATGCAAATGAAATATTATCTACTTACAATAGACTTATAGAAGAGTTAGATAAAATTCATTCTGAAAAAAATAGTTTAATTATTGAAACAACTTGTTTATCAGGTTATTATATTTTATCTAAATTTTTATCTAAATCATCTGGAAAAACTAATAACTTTTTTTATGATATTAACTATCAAACACCAAAAAAAATACATAGTAATTTAATTAATAATATTTGTGATATTTCAATTACATCAACAAAATTAACCGATCCTGATTGTACTTCATATTTATTAGGTACTGATAAATTAGTTTGCGTTTGCAATGCATCATGTAAATCAGCTAATTTTAATAAGTTGCCCTTTTTATTACTAAAGGATGATATTGATATAGAAAATAAAATTAATGATTTTATTGATTTAAATAATGTAATAATAAAAACAGATTCACTTCATACTATTTTAAGCTGTTTACTAATAGGTCCATCTATATCTATTTTACCTAAAATATGTGTTGAAAACGAATTAAAACAAGGTATTTTAAAGGAAATACCTGTACCTCAATTAGATAATATTACTTATAACTTATATTTAACTTATAAAAATGATATTAATAAAGTTTTAAAAGGTAAACTGTTAACATTAATTCGTAATTTTAAAACTCCATTTTTAGGTGATAATTAACTTATAATAATCTATGCTTAATCGAGTAGGAGGAAAATAATTATTTTATTTTCCGTCCTCTCAGTCGAGTAAGTAAGAGGAATTTCACCCCAAACTTCTCACAGAACCGTACGTGAAAGT
>NZ_JADNLK010000036.1 GCF_015555905.1 Clostridium sp. D43t1_170807_H7 | reverse complement strand
GAACAGGCAGACGCACAGGACTTAAAATCCTGCGGTAGCGATACCGTACCGGTTCGATTCCGGTCTTCAGCACCAAAGAGATACAAAGTGATTTGTATCTCTTTTTTTACGTAAAAAATAAGTATATTAAAGAGACTTTAATTTTATTACTAAAGTAATATATAAAATTGTTTTTCTTTTACGACAAAATGTACAAACTAATTATTTAAAATACCTCTATAAAAACTTGTGTTTGCACTTAAACACAATGATTAAAGTTTCTAAAAAGAAAATAATAAAGTTTTATTTGGAAAAAAAAGGAACTGTGTCTTACGAAATAAAAAAGTAATAAACATTAATTGACATAACTCTAATTATAAAAATGATATTATTTTATTAGGAATTTTATGAGGAGAATGATAAGTATGGATTATGGTATTGAGGTGCCTAGTTATAGAAGGGTAGATAGTGAAAAAGAGAAAAAGAAATTAAACTTTGAAAATGGAATATTTGGAATGTTATTAACTATAGCTTCAGGAGCTATGCTTAGTAGAGTTGGATTTGGATTTGTAGAAGGATTATATCTAGCTCCATTTGGAATAGGATATTTTTTATCTATATCTAAAAAAAGTGATATAAAAAAGATGATTTTAATTTTTGCAGCAGTTCTAATTGGTTATTTAACTGGAGGAAGTAAGAAAATAGATATTATACTTTATATTTCTTTATCAACAGTAATATTATTATGTAAAATTGCCTGTAACACTTTACATAAGGAGTTTAGGAATGGAATTGCATTTTTATCTATTATTATAACATCATTAGCTGTAGGTTTATTAATTGGAGAGCAAAGTTTTGAAATAAATTTAGTTTTTTCTTTGGCAAAAGCGATAGTTATAATACCTGTATTTTATATACTTAATTATGCTATTGGATGTATGCAAGAAATAAATACTAATTATTTCTATTCTACAGAAGAATTAATTAGTATAGCTATATTAAGTTGTTTAGTTATAGCTGGAATAGGTAATTTTGCTATATTTGGGGTTGAAATAAGAACAATAATAGCATTGGCAATGGTCATTACAACAGCATATGCATCTGGAAGTAATACAGGTTCGATATTAGGTATAACAATGGGAATAATAATAGGAATTGCTAACAATGATTTATTAATTGCAACTACAATGTATGGTATCTGTGGACTAATCGTAGGCGTATTTAAGGAAACGGGAAAGATATTTTCTGTTTTAGCTTATTTAATATCATTATTTATGATATTAACTTATACAGGAAATATAACAATTCAATCAATTATAGAAGTTGTTGTAGCAGGTATTATTATGCTATTAATTCCTGAAAAAGCTATTAAAGAAATATTAAGAGAGCTTAATAATGAAGAAAAAAGCAAGATAATAAGCGATGCTCAAGTTGAGGGAATAAAATTAGAGTTTGTAGATAGATTAGAAGCTTTAAGAGGATCTTTAACTGCAGTTGCAACGTCTATTGAGAGTTTATCTGGTAATGAAAAATTACTTATGAAAAATAAGGGAACAGCAATGATTGAAAGCTTAGCTGATAGAGTATGTCAAGAATGTGAAATGAATAATAAATGTTGGGGAAGAGAGCTTCACAGTACTTTTTCTGATTTTGGAGAACTTATGTTAAGTTGCGAGAGTAAAAAAGTATATTTACCTAAAGACTTAAATCTAAAATGCGTGAAAAGAAGCACATTATTAAAAAGTGCTGAAGAATTATTTTCAACGTATACAGTAAATGAGGCATTAAAATCTAGGCTTATAGAGGGTAGAAGCGTTATTGCAAATCAAATAAATAATATGGCAACTACAGTTTCGAATATACTTGGAGATTTTAATAATAATGTTGATAGTTGTTTAGAAATAGATAAATTATTAAGAAAAACGCTGGTAAAGAATCAGATAAGATATGAGAATGTTTATTCATATACAGATAGAAAAGGACGTTTAAAAATAAAAATAAAAATAGATAGTTATGATGGTGAAAATTACTGTAGAAAGTCAATTATTCCTGTTATTAGTGAATTAGTAAGAACTCCTTTAAGTATAGCTGAAGATGGATGTAAGATTAATCCGGAAACAGGCGAATGTTCAATAACTATAGAGGAATCTTATAAATATAATGTATCATCATATGTATCATTTAATGTTAAGGATGGAGAAAAATATTCTGGAGATAGCTATAGTTTTGGACAAAATAAAGTTGGAGAGTATGTAACTATAGTTAGTGATGGTATGGGTTCAGGACCGGAAGCAGGCTTAGAAAGTGAAGCGGCAATAGAGTTGATAGAAAAATTTATGGAAGGGGGATTTAGTGAAACAACTATGCTTAATGCTGTAAATTCTATAATGGGAATGAAGTTTAGTGAAGATGAAAAGTTTACTACTTTAGATATGAATTCTATAGATTTATATACTGGTGAAATAGAATTTATTAAAGTTGGGGCAAGTATGAGTTTCATTAAAAGAGGAACTGAAGTTGAAGTTATTAATAGTTCATCTTTACCTTTTGGAATAGTAGATGATATAAATATTACACCTATTAAGAAAAAGGTGAAAAATGGTGACATAATAGTCACAATAAGTGATGGAGTTATAGATGTAGATAAAGGAAATATTGGAGATTACTCTTGGATAGTAGATTATTTAGAGGGAGAGAAAAATAATCCTGAGTTAATTTCTAGAGATATCTTAGAATTAGCGAAGAAAAAATGTAATGGAAGAGTTCTTGATGATATGACTATAGTTGTTTCAAAACTTTATTCTTGTTAAATAGAATTAAAATTATGCTTAAGTAGAATGTATAATTGATAATTAGTAAAGAAACACTTTATAAAGGTGCTCCATTGGAGCACTTTTATTTGATATTTAAAAAGTTTATTTAATTATGAACTTAGTACATATTGTGTTTACATTAAAAAAATGTAAATGTATTATAGAGTTATATTAAAAACAATAGGAGAATACAGGTGTTAAATAAAGTAATAAATTATATAAAAGAAAATGAGCTTATACAACAAGGTGATCAAATATTGGTTGCGTTATCTGGAGGTCCAGATTCTGTTTGCTTATTACATATATTATACAAATTAAAAGATAAATTTAATTTAAATTTAGGTGCTATTCATATAAATCATATGTTAAGAGGTGAAGAATCTGACAAGGATGAAGAATATATAGTTAAGTTATGTGATGAATTAGGAATAAAGCATTATGTAAAAAGAATAAATATAGAATATGTTGCAAAAGATTCAAATGTATCTTTAGAAGTAGCTGGAAGAAATGAAAGGTACAAAGCTTTTGAAGAAATAAGGACTAAATATGGATATAACAAGATTGCAGTAGCCCATAACGCAAATGATCAAGCGGAAACTGTATTGATGAGAGTTATGAGAGGAACAGGATTAGAAGGATTAACTGGTATAAAAGCAAAAAGAGAAGATGGAATTATTAGGCCTATATTATGCTTAAGCAGACAGGAGATTGAGGAATATTGTGAAGAAAAAAGACTTAATCCTAGAATAGATGCTAGCAATTATGAAAGAATTTATAGTAGAAATAAGGTTAGATTAGATATATTACCGTATATGAAGGAACATTTTAATAAGGATATAATTGATACACTTAATAGAATGACAATATTATTACAAAAAGATAATGAATTTATAGAAGAATATTCCAAAAAATGTTACAATATATATTGTAAAAATTATGGTGAAAAATTAAAAGTGTCACAAGAATTATTTAAAAAAGAAATGGATTCAATTATAACTAGGGTTATAATAAGAGCATTTAAGGAAATTTCTAATTCGCATCAAAATTTTGAAATGAAGCACATATATGAAATTGTTAATTTAGCAAATAAGAATACAGGAAAGAAATTAAATCTAACTAATAAAATAATATGTGAAAATTTATATGGTGATATTATTTTTACCAAGAAAGAGAAACATAAAGAAAAACTATGTGATGATTGTGAAATTAGAATAGATAAAAGTGAGATTAATAACAAAATTATTTTTGATAATTATATCATAGGTTTTGAAATAATTGAAAACAAAAATAAGGTAGAATTTTCTAAAGATAGCTTAATAAAGTTATTTGATTATGATAATATAGAAAAAGAGATTGTAATCAGATACAGAAAAGATGGAGATAAAATTGTACCTTTAGGTATGAATGGTAGTAAAAAGCTTAAGGATATTTTTATTGATTTAAAGATACCAAGGGAAAATAGAAATAATATTCCTATCTTATGTTTTGATGATAAAATTTCATGGATTGTGGGATATAAGACATCTCAATTATTTAAAGTAACAAAAGATACAAAAAAAATATTAAAAATAACATTTGACAGAAAGGAATAATGACATGTTACAAGACATAAAAGAAATATTAATTAGTGAAGAGGCTATAAATGCTAAGGTAAAAGAATTAGCAGCAAGAATTAGTGAAGACTACAAAGGAAAAGACTTATTAGTTGTTGGAGTATTAAAAGGTTCTGTAATATTCGCAGCAGAAATAATTAAAAATATAACTATACCTTGTGAGATTGATTTTATGGCAGTATCCAGTTATGGAGCATCATCAGAAACTACAGGGGTAGTTAGAATACTTAAAGACTTAGACCATGAGGTTTCTGGTAAGGATATTATTATAGTAGAAGATATAGTTGATAGTGGGGTTACATTAGATTACTTATTAAACTATTTAAAGGGTAGAAAAGCTAATTCAGTTGAAATAGTATCATTATTAACAAAGCCATCTAGAAGAAAAGTGGATATTGAATGTAAGTATATTGGATTTGAAACTCCAGATGAATTTTTAGTTGGATATGGACTTGATTTTGCTGAAAAGTATAGAAACTTACCTTTTGTAGGGGTATTAAAAAGAGAAGTTTATGAAAAATAATTAAAATTAATATTTTAAAAATAAATATATAAAGAAAGGGGGGCCTTGAATGAAGAAGTATTCAAGTGCTACTGTATGGATAATAGCTATAATATTATTATTTTTTGCTGCATCATTTCTTTTAAGGGGAGAAAGTAGTCCTGATAGAATAGTATTTAGTGATTTCCAACAAAAATGGATAAACAACGAAATTGAAAGTATAAAAGTAGATCCTGATAAGATGATTGTAACAGGGCAAACAAGAGATGATAAAAACTTTACAGTATATGCACCAGATTCTATGGTGGAAATGTTAAATAGTCAATATGCAAAAAATGATGTTAAGATAGAGTATGTTGCACCATCTAACAACAGTGTATGGCTTAGTATAATACCGAGTGTTTTAATAATAATATTGTTTTTAGTATTTATTTTCTTCTTTACACAACAATCACAAGGTGGTAGTAGTGGAAAGGGTGTAATGAACTTTGGAAAAAGTAGAGCCAAAATGATGTCTCCAGATGCAAAAAGAGTAACTTTTGATGATGTTGCTGGAGCGGATGAAGAAAAAGCAGAACTAGAAGAGATTGTTGATTTCTTAAAGGCACCATCTAGATATACTGAAATGGGAGCTAGAATACCAAAAGGTGTTCTACTAGTAGGTCCTCCTGGAACAGGTAAAACTTTACTTGCAAAAGCTATTGCAGGAGAAGCTGGAGTTCCATTCTTCAGTATTTCTGGTTCAGATTTTGTTGAAATGTTTGTTGGTGTTGGGGCATCAAGAGTTAGAGATTTATTTGAGCAGGCAAAGAAAAATTCACCTGCATTAATATTTATAGATGAAATTGATGCTGTAGGTAGACAAAGAGGTGCTGGCCTTGGTGGAGGTCATGATGAAAGAGAGCAAACACTTAATCAATTACTAGTTGAGATGGATGGATTTGGAGCTAATGAAGGTATAATAATGATTGCTGCTACAAATAGACCAGACATACTTGATCCAGCATTATTAAGACCAGGTAGATTTGATAGACAAATAGTTGTTCAAAGACCAGATAGAAAAGGAAGAGAAGCTGTATTACAAGTTCATACACATAAGAAACCTTTAGAAGTTGATGTAAGTTTAGAAGTTTTAGCTAAGAGAACTCCAGGATTTAGTGGAGCTGACTTAGAAAATTTAGCTAATGAAGCTGCACTTTTAGCTGTTAGAAAAAATAAAAAAGCTATAGGAATGGAAGAGTTTGAAGAAGCAATAACTAGAGTTATTGCTGGTCCAGAAAAGAAGAGTAGAACTATTAGTGAACATGATAGAAAGCTTACTGCTTATCATGAAGCAGGGCATGCAGTGGTTATGAAGTGTTTAAAACATTCAGATCCAGTTCATGAAATAAGTATTATACCAAGAGGTATGGCTGGTGGTTATACTATGCACTTGCCTACAGAAGATAGAGCTTATACTTCTAAAGAAAAGTTACAAGATGAAATGGTAGGACTTTTAGGTGGAAGAGTTGCCGAAAAATTAATCTTAGGTGATATAAGTACTGGTGCTAAAAATGATATTGACAGAGCAAGTTCAATAGCTAGAGCTATGGTTATGGAGTATGGAATGAGTGAGAAAATTGGAACTATTTCATATGGATCTGATAATAATGAAGTATTTTTAGGTAGAGATCTTGGTAGAGGAAGAAACTTTAGTGAAGAAATTGGTGCTGAAATAGATAAAGAAGTTAAAAAGTTTATTGAAGTAGCATATGAAAGAGCTGAAGAACTTTTAAAGACAAATATAAATAAGCTTCATGCAGTAGCAAAAGAACTATTAGATAAAGAAAAAATTGATGGTAAAGAATTTGAAATGATATTTGATGCAAACTAAGAAGTAGCCGAAAGGCTACTTTTTTAGTTAGTAGTTTAATTAAAATACGAATTTAATATTAAAACAAATAATAATAGTTAACAATAAACACGAATTATTATTATTAAATAAATAAAAATGTTCGAATTGTGTTTAAAAAAGAAATTTATGGTGATATAATTAGATATATTTAAAATTTAAAATATTAAGGGAGTTTATTATATGAAAAGTGATATTCAAATAGCACAAGAGGCAAAAATGGAGCCTATAGTAAAGATTGCTGAAAAATTAAATTTAAGTGAGGACGATATAGAACTTTACGGAAAATATAAATGTAAGATTTCTTTAGATGTACTAAATAATAATAAAAATAAGAAAGATGGAAAATTAGTTCTTGTCACGGCGATAAATCCTACGCCTGCTGGAGAAGGAAAATCTACAGTTACAGTAGGACTAGGGCAAGCTTTATGTAAAACTGGTAAGAAAGCTGTAATAGCTTTAAGAGAACCATCTTTAGGACCTGTATTTGGAGTAAAAGGAGGCGCAGCTGGTGGTGGATATGCGCAAGTTGTTCCAATGGAAGATATAAATTTACATTTTACAGGCGACATGCATGCTATTACTACAGCAAATAATTTATTATGTGCTGCTATAGATAATCATATTCACCAAGGAAATGTTCTTAGAATAGATTCAAGAAGAATTATATTTAAAAGAGTTATGGATATGAATGACAGAGCATTAAGAAATATAGTTGTAGGTATGGGAGGCAAAGTTAATGGATTCTTAAGAGAAGATGGATTCATGATAACTGTTGCTTCTGAAATAATGGCCATTCTTTGTTTAGCTACAAGTTTATCAGACTTAAAGGAAAGAATGGGTAACATATTAATTGCGTATGATTTAGATGGAAATCCAGTATATGCAAAGCAATTAGAAGTTCAAGGGGCAATGGCATTATTAATGAAAGATGCTGTTAAGCCTAATCTAGTTCAAACTTTAGAAAATACACCGGCTATAATCCATGGAGGACCATTTGCAAATATTGCTCATGGTTGTAATTCTATAGTTGCAACAAAGATGGCATTAAAATTAGGTGATGTTGTTGTTACTGAAGGAGGATTTGGTGCTGATTTAGGGGCTGAAAAATTCTTAGATATAAAATGTAGATATGGTAATTTAACTCCAAACTGTGTAGTTATCGTTGCTACCATGAGAGCTTTAAAGCATCATGGAGGGGTTAAAAAGGAAGAATTAAATACACCAAATGTAGAGGCGTTAGCTAAAGGAATAGTTAATTTAGAGAAGCAAATAGAAAATATGAAGAAGTATAATGTACCAGTTGTAGTTGCTATTAATAAGTTTGTAACAGATTCTGATGAAGAGATACAATTCATTAAAGAGTTCTGTGCAAAGCTAGGAGTAAAAGTAGCTTTAAGTGATGTTTGGGCTAAAGGTGGAGAAGGTGGATTAGAATTAGCTAATATAGTAAATGAAGTATTAGATAATGAAGAGTCTAATTTCAAAGTGTTATATGATGAGAAAGATACTATTAAGGATAAAATTTTAACTATTGCCAAGGAAATATACGGAGCAAAAAATGTTTTATATACACCTGCAGCAAGTAGACAAATTGCAGAGCTTGAGAGATTTGAATTAGATAAGTTACCTATTTGTATGGCTAAAACTCAATATTCATTATCAGATAACCCAGCACTATTAGGAAGACCTGAAAATTTTGATATAACAGTTAAAGAAGTTAGAGTATCAAATGGTGCAGGATTTATAGTTGTTTTAACTGGAGATATAATGACAATGCCAGGTTTACCAAAAGTTCCAGCAGCTAATAGAATGGATATTCTAGAAAATGGAGAGATTGTAGGATTATTTTAATTTTTAAAATTTACAACACTTGACAAATAGTATGTAATTGTTAAAATTAAAGTATTAGTTTTAATTACTGTTTAATATTACGATAAAAGCAGCTTTAGGGCTGCTTTAATTATGTTAAGGTGGTGCGTTTATGATTCTACTGGTAGATGTGGGGAATACCAATATAGTTATAGGAGTTTATAAAGATAATGATTATATAGCTGGTTGGAGAATTTCTACGGATTCCAAAAAAACTTCAGATGAATATGGGATACAAATGATACAGTTATTCAATCAAAATGATTTAAATCCAAAAGAAGTTAAAGGAATAATAATATCTTCTGTTGTACCTAATATAATGCATTCTTTAGAGAATATGATGAAAAAGAGTTTTAATATAGACCCTATAATCGTTGGACCGGGAGTGAAAACAGGTATAAATATTAAGTATGATAACCCTAAGGAAGTAGGAGCAGATAGAATAGTAAATGCAGTTGCTGCTCATGAAATATATAGAAGAGACGTAATAATTATTGATTTTGGTACAGCTACTACTTATTGTGCAGTCACTGAAGGTGGTAATTATTTAGGTGGATGTATTTGTCCGGGTGTAAGAATATCTTCAGATGCTTTAGTTGAAAGAGCAGCAAAACTACCAAGGGTAGAGTTAGAATTACCAAAAAGTATAATATGTAAAAATACAGTTTCAAGTATGCAAGCTGGTATATTGTATGGATATATAGGGCAAGTAGAATATATAGTTAATAAAATAAAGAGTGAAATGGTTGCAATGGGGCTTGAAAATCCATATGTAATTGCAACGGGAGGATTAGCTAATTTAATAGCAAAGTCAACAAAGGTAATAGATAAAGTTGATTCTAGCTTAACATTAGAGGGGTTAAGAATAATATATGATAAAAATAAGGAGTAAATAAATGAAAATAGGAAACCTTAATTTTGAAAAAAGTGTTTTCTTAGCACCTATGGCAGGAGTTACTGATATTTCTTTTAGAGGATTATGCAAAGAAATGGGATGTGGATTAGTTTATACTGAAATGGTAAGTGCGAAAGCATTATATTATGGTAGTGAAAATACACAAGCACTTCTAAGAATAGCTGATGAAGAAAAACCAGTAGCAGCTCAAATTTTTGGGAATGATCCTAAAATAATGGCTGAAGTAGTACAAAGTCATTTTAATAGAATGGACGATATATGTATTTTAGACATTAATATGGGATGCCCAGCACCTAAGATAACAAAAAATGGTGAAGGATCAGCATTAATGTTAAATCCTAAATTGGCTGGAGAAATAGTAAGCGAAATAAAGCAAGTTTCAAATAAGCCAGTTACAGTTAAATTTAGAAAAGGATATGATGATGATAATATTAATGCAGTAGAATTTGCAAAGATTATGGAGTATTCAGGAGCAGATGCAATTGCTATTCATGGAAGAACTAAAAAGCAAATGTATGAAGGTAAGGCAGATTGGGATATAATAGGTAAAGTAAAGAAAGCTGTTTCAATTCCTGTTATAGGCAATGGAGATGTATTTACACCAGAAGATGCTTTAAGAATGAAAGAAATAACTGACTGTGATGCAATAATGATTGCAAGAGGAAGTATGGGGAATCCATGGATATTTAATCAAATAGAAAGAGTACTAAATGGTAAAGAAATATTGCCTATTAGTGCAGAAGAAAAGATTAATATGTGCTTAAGACATTATGAGTTAGCAATTAAATATGACGGTGAGTTTAAAGCTGTTAGAGAAATGAGAAAGCATACATCATGGTATCTAAAAGGATTGCCAAAAAGTAGTGAAATTAGAAATGTGGTAAATGGCTTATCTACAACACAAGAAGTGATTAGTATATTACAAAGCTACAAAGAAGAATTAAGAGATTTATGCTTATAGAGATGTATTATCTATTATTAATAATATAGTAATATAGGAGTGTTTAAAATACTTAGTTATTTTATTGACAGATGAAATAGCCTGATTTATAATATTTAAAATGATTTTAAGATTACTAAGCTTTTGTATTTAATATATGAATACGGTTAAGCTTTGAAGGGGAGAAAGATATGAGTCAATCAAAAAAATTTATAATGACTTACGAAGGTGTTAAAAAACTTGAAGAGGAATTAGAATACTTAAAAACAGTAAAAAGAAAAGAGATTACAGAGAAAATAAAAGTAGCTTTAGGATATGGGGATTTAAGTGAAAATTCTGAGTATGATGAAGCTAAAAACGACCAAGCCTTTACTGAAGGAAGAATAATTCAATTAGAGAACATGTTAAAAAATGCTGTAGTTGTTGATGAAAGTGAAATTCCAAAAGATAAGGTTTCAGTAGGATCAATAGTTAAAGTTATGGATTACGAATTTGATGAAGAAGTTGAATATACAATAGTTGGTTCAGCAGAAGCAGATCCAATGAATTTTAAAATATCAAATGAATCACCAGTAGGTAGTGCGTTAATAGGAAAGAAAGTTGGAGATGTAGTAGAAGTTGCAGTTCCAAGTGGAGTAAGTAAGTTTGAAATCTTAGAAATAAGAAGAGACTAATTGGAGGTATAGTGAATGTCAACTGAAGAAATGAACATGCAAGAACTAGAGTCACAATTCAATGAACAAGAAAGATTAAGAAGAGAGAAGCTAGTTCAATTACAACAAGAGGGAAAGGATCCTTTTGATGTATATAAAGTTAATAGAACACATAGTTCACAACAAGTTAAAGATAACTTTGAAACTTTAGAAGGTAAAGAAGTTACTGTTGCTGGTAGAATTATGTCTAAGAGAGGACAAGGAAAAGTTGTTTTCTCTGATATACATGATAGAGATGGAAAAATTCAATTATTCATAAAGATTGATGAAGTTGGAGAAGAGGCTTTAAAACAATACAAGACTAATGATTTAGGTGATTGGGTTGCTTGTACTGGTGAAGTATTTAAGACTAAAACAGGAGAAATATCTGTTAAGGCTAAAACTTTAGAATTAATATGTAAGGCTTTAAAACCACTTCCAGAAAAATGGCATGGATTAAAGGATCCTGATTTAAGATATAGACAAAGGGAAGTAGATATCATAACTAATCCAGAAGTTAAAACTACTTTCATGAAGAGAAGTCAAATAATAAAAGGAATAAGAGAATTCCTAGACAATAGAGGATTCTTAGAAGTTGAAACTCCAATGCTTGCTACTATAGCTGGTGGAGCTTCTGCTAGACCATTTATAACTCATCACAATACATTAGATTTAGATATGTTCTTAAGAATAGCTCCAGAGTTATACTTAAAGAGATGTATTGTTGCTGGATTTGAAAAAGTTTATGAATTAGGAAGAACTTTCAGAAATGAAGGTATGTCAGTAAGACATAATCCTGAATTTACTATGATAGAGTTATATCAAGCATTTGCTGATTATAATGATATGATGGAATTAACAGAAAATATGGTAGCTGAAGTATGTAAGAAAGTTAATGGAACTACTAAGGTTACTTATCAAGGAACTGAAATTGATTTTATGCCACCATGGAGAAGAATTACTATGGTTGATGCTGTTAAAGAGTATGCAGGAGTAGATTTCAAAGAGATTTCATCTAATGAAGAAGCTCAAGCTATAGCTAAAGAAAAGCACTTAGAGTTCCCAAAACCATTAAATACTGTAACTAAGGGTGAAGTATTAAATGCATTATATGAAGAATTCTGTGAAGAGCATATGATTCAACCAACATTTATTATAGATTACCCAGTAGAAATTTCACCTCTTACAAAGAAGAAGAGAGGAGACGAAATGTTTACTGAAAGATTTGAAGGATTTGTATTTGGTAGAGAATTATGTAATGCATATTCTGAATTAAATGATCCAATCGTTCAAAGAGAAAGATTCGCTCAACAAGAAAAGGAAAGAGAACTTGGTGATGATGAAGCTTATATGATAGATGAAGAGTTCATGAGCGCATTAGAAACAGGTATGCCACCAACAGGTGGATTAGGAATAGGAATAGATAGATTAGTAATGTTCTTAACTGATTCAGCATCAATAAGAGACGTTATATTATTCCCAACAATGAAACCACAAAACTAATTAAAACCACCGAAAGGTGGTTTTTTTATTATTACTTAAATAAAGTGTAGTTAAGAGATGAATTTAATGGGGTTAAATTAGGTATAAAACATACATTTTACAGGCTTTGTAATGAATTTTTGTCTTATAAAAAGAAATAATAAATAAAAAATAAAAAAAATAGAAAAAAAGTGTTGCATTTTATATAAAAGCTGATATAATAAATTATGCAATGACATTCCGCGATAGCTCAATGGTGGAGCACTCGGCTGTTAACCGATAGGCTGGAGGTTCGAGTCCTCTTCGCGGAGCCATTTTAAATTTCATTGCTGCAATAATATTCCGCGATAGCTCAATGGTGGAGCACTCGGCTGTTAACCGATAGGCTGGAGGTTCGAGTCCTCTTCGCGGAGCCACTTTAAATTTCATTGTTGCAATAATATTCCGCGATAGCTCAATGGTGGAGCACTCGGCTGTTAACCGATAGGCTGGAGGTTCGAGTCCTCTTCGCGGAGCCATTTTTATTTTAAAAGAGTTTTGTAGGAGCAGATAATGTCTGTTGATACAAAACTCTTTTTTTATAAATATATAAACAAGATAAGAGAAAATTACTTTTATGTTATATGAAAAGATAATGAAAAACACATTGTAATTTAGCTTGACATATAAAGGGCATTTGATAAAATTAATATATATAAAATTTAATAAACATGTTGAGAAAGAAAAGTAGTTTTAATATTCTTTTTAGAGAGATGATGGTAGGTGAAAATCATTAGGAAGTTAAAACGAAGGGAGCTTTTGAGTGTTAATTTAGAAAGTTGGGCTTTAGCCAAGAAGGGTGGAACCGCGGAATTTATTTTCGTCCCTTTATGGTTATAAGGCTTTTTTTATTATAAAAAATATTTAGGAGGATTAAAAATGGCAGTAGAAAAGACTATGGATAAAATCGTTGCTTTATGTAAAAGCAGAGGTTTTATATTCCCAGGATCAGAAATATACGGAGGACTTGCTAACTCATGGGATTACGGTCCGTTAGGAGTAGAATTTAAAAATAATGTTAAAAAGGCTTGGTGGAAAAAGTTTGTTCAAGAAAGTCCTTATAATGTAGGAGTAGATTGTGCAATATTAATGAATCCGGAAGTTTGGGTTGCATCAGGGCACGTTGGTGGATTCTCAGATCCTTTAATGGATTGTAAAGAATGTAAATCAAGATTTAGAGCTGATAAGTTAGTTGAAGACCATATGACTGAAACTGGTGTAGAAGTTGCTTGTGCTGATGGATGGACTAATGAAGAGTTAATGGAATACATAACTAAGAACAATATTGTTTGTCCTAAGTGTGGAAAAATGAACTATACTGATATAAGAAAGTTTAACTTAATGTTTAAGACATTCCAAGGAATAACTGAAGATTCAGCTAGTACAGTATATTTAAGACCAGAAACAGCACAAGGTATATTTGTTAATTTCAAATCAGTTCAAAGAACTTCAAGAAAGAAAGTACCATTCGGTATAGCTCAAATTGGTAAGTCTTTCAGAAATGAAATTACTCCAGGAAACTTTACTTTCAGAACAAGAGAGTTCGAACAAATGGAATTAGAGTTCTTCTGTAAACCAGGTACAGATTTAGAATGGTTTGGATATTGGAAAGATTATTGCTGGAACTTCTTATTAAACTTAGGAGTTAATGCCGAATCTCTAAGAATGAGAGATCACGGTGAAGAAGAATTATCATTCTATTCAAATGCTACATCAGATATAGAATATTTATTCCCATTTGGTTGGGGAGAACTTTGGGGAATAGCTGATAGAACAGATTATGACTTAAAGAAGCATGCTGAACATTCAGGAACAGATATGACATATCTAGATCCAACAACTAATGAAAAATATATACCATATTGTATAGAACCATCATTAGGTGCTGATAGAGTTGCATTAGCATTTTTAGTTGATGCTTATGATGAAGAGGAACTAGAGGGTGGAGATGTAAGAACAGTTATGCATTTACATCCAGCACTAGCTCCATATAAAGCTGCTGTATTACCATTATCTAAGAAATTATCAGAAAAAGCTGATGAGGTATATTCAATGTTAGCTAAGAACTTCAATATTGAATATGATGAGACAGGAAGTATTGGTAAGAGATATAGAAGACAAGATGAAATAGGAACACCATTCTGTATAACAGTTGATTTTGAAACTGAAAATGATGGATGTGTTACTATAAGACATAGAGATTCAATGACTCAAGAAAGAGTTAAAATAGAAGAATTAAATGACTTTATAGCTAAGAGCTTAGAGTTTTAAGATTTAAAAGCGATAATAAAATATATTTAACTAAAGAGGTTGACAGTTGATTTTAAGTCAACCTCTTTTATTAATAGAATATACGAATTTATAATGATATAATTATTTATATATTTGGAGAGAATGGATAATAAATTAAAATGTAAAATATATGTATGGAGGCAATTAATGAAAGATTTTTGTGATTTTAAAAAATTTATTAATGGCAAAGAAGTTGCTGTTGTAGGAATAGGTGTAAGTAATATACCGTTAATAAACTTTCTAGTTAAATTAGGTGCAAGAGTAACTGCTTTTGATATGAAGAATGAAGAACAATTAGGTGATATTGCCACTAACTTTAAATCAAAGGGAGTTAAATTAGAGTTAGGAGAAGGTTATTTAGATAAATTAACTGGATTTGAAGTTATATTTAAAACACCTTCAATGAGAATAGATTGTGATGCTTTAATAAGAGCAAAGCAAGAAGGAGCTTATATAACATCTGAGATGGAAGAGTTCGTTAGATATTGTAAAGGCAAGATTTATGGAATAACAGGATCAGATGGTAAAACTACAACCACAACCATAATATCTAAATTATTAGAAGCTCAAGGATATAAAACTTGGGTAGGGGGGAATATAGGAACACCTCTATTTTCTAATATAGAAGAAATAGAAGAGGATCATATGGTGGTTTTAGAGTTATCAAGTTTTCAACTTATGACTATGAATTTGCCAGTTGAAGTAGCTGTTGTTACGAATTTAGCACCAAATCATTTAGATATGCACAAAGATATGCAAGAGTATATAGATGCAAAGAAAAATATATTCTTATATCAAAGTAGTGATAATGTTTTAGTTTTAAATAGAGAAAATGATATAACTTATGGATTTGAGAGAGAATCAAAAGCAGAAATAAGAGAATTTTCTTCAAAGAGAATACTTAATCATGGAGCATACTTTAATGAAGGCGTATTATATCTGGATGGAAATGCAGTTTGTAAAAAAGATGATATAGTTATTAAAGGTATGCATAATGTAGAGAATTATTTAGCTGCTTTTACGGCGACTAAAGATGATGTAACAATTGAAACTATGAAAAAGGTTGCGGAAAGTTTTGCTGGAGTTGAACATAGATGTGAGTTAGTAAGAGAAATTGATGGCGTAAAGTATTATAATGACTCTATTGCATCTAGTCCAACTAGAACTCTTGCTGGTTTATTTGCTTTTGAAAGAAAAGTAATATTAATAGCAGGTGGTTATGATAAACATATACCATTTGAGCCTTTAGCTGAAGAAGGATATCCTTATATAAAAGAATTGATACTTTTAGGGGATACTAAATATTTAATAAAAGAAGCTTTTGAGAAATTAAAATTAGAGAAAAATATAAATGTTCCAATTATTATGGTAGATTCTTTAGAGGAAGCTGTTAATAAAGCAAAAGAAATAGCGCAAGATGGAGATGTTGTAACTTTATCACCAGCGTGTGCGTCATTTGATATGTTCCCTAATTTTGCAGTAAGAGGGAATAGATTTAAGGAAATAATAAATAGTTTATAGAAAAAATGATGATTTTTTAAATTAAATATTAACAAAAAAAGAAGTAAGGTTTTGATCTTGCTTCTTTTTTTGTTTGGATATTTAGGTTTTTATTGAAATTGTTTATGTAAAGAAAGAAGCTATTAGTTGATTCGAATATATGTAATTAATATATTTTTAGTGGAAAATTGAGAGTTTTTTGCTAAAAAAGGTATCAACATATCCTAGAGTATCACTATAAGAAAAAAAGAGAAAAAAAGAGAAAAAAGGAGAAATAATAGAATAAAATTTATAAAATAGAATAAAATATTTGTTTTCACATTATTAAACATGTTAATATAAAACACGTCGTCGGGAGCAAATAACAAGTTTGAAGAAAGACGGTGGGTTAACAACACAAAATAAACTTAAAAAAGTTTTAAAAAAAAGTGTTGACAACCAAAAAGATAAATGATATTATGAATAAGCAGTCAAGTTGATTGCGAAATGATCTTTGAAAATTGAACAGAATATAAATTAAGTAACCAGCAATTCTTTTGAGAGTCTTAAAAAATAAAGACTCAAAGTAATTTGAGCAAATGATTAAACTTTTTAGTGAGAGTTTGATCCTGGCTCAGGACGAACGCTGGCGGCGTGCCTAACAC
>NZ_JADNLK010000035.1 GCF_015555905.1 Clostridium sp. D43t1_170807_H7 | reverse complement strand
TTGGTGGGGGAAAACTTGAAAAAATGAGTTTGTAAAACCGCACCAAAACAAGGTTTTGGGGGTTATGCAATAGACTATTTATAAATAAAATTTAGGGGGATAATGATGTGAGAAAAGGTTTCGGAAGACTTATTAGTTTTATAATATGTACTATATTAGTTGCTATATTATACGGTTGTACTAGCAATACAAGCGTTGATGAAAAAATAAATAAGTTTAAGCAGTTTGTAATTCAAGAGGATTATGGGTTTGCAACAAAAATATATATTGAAAATTATAATAATAATAGCTTTTTTGAAAAAGCAATAAGTATAGTTGAAGATACTGCTAAAGAAATAATAAATAATATGAGTAGTGATAATATTCCTAATGCAAAATCATTTGTGGATTTTTTAAGTAGTATAGATTATTCATCAATGAAAAGTGATGTTTTAAAAAGGATAGATGAAATTGAAGAAGAGAATAAGAAAAGTATTGTTGAAAATGATGATAATACAAGCAAAATAGATACGACAATAACAGAAGGTAGTGAAAGTGTAGTTAATAATGAGAAAGATGAATATGTTCCTAAATTAGAGATTGTAAATGATTATGGAGATTTTAATTATAAGACTTATTATAATTCAAGATTTGGCTACAGCATAGAATATCCATCATTTTTGGTTAATGAAGTTGGAAGTCAAAATAACTCAGGTGTAGTTTTAAGTAATGAGAATAATAATGTTAAATTAATTTTATGGGCTGATAATAATGCTTTATTTCTTACATTACAAGAGGTTTACGATAATGCATTGAAGGAATCGGTTAATGTAACGTATAGTAGCTTAGGCAGCAAATCTTATGTTATCTCTGGTGAGGAAGGGGATTATATATATTATAAGAATCAAGTAGTTGGAGAAGGCTCTATGAATGGATTTATGATAAAGTATCCTAAAAGGGATGAAGAGTTTTTTGATGAGATAGTTACTAAATTATATAATACATTTAATGCTCCAAATGTTGAGGAGTGTTGGTAAACTTATTCTAGTATGATTACAAATTCACTAGAGCAAGAGAGGGACTTCGTCTCTCTCAAAGACTCCCAGGGGTTTTAAAATTCGGCGTAGAGCAAACCAACCGTTTGACGGGTAGTCCTGATTTAGAGTGATATTTAAAAATTATTTATAGTGATGTGAATATTAGTGTGTTAGAAAGTCTTTAGAGGAAATTATTATAAAATTAGCTATATTTTTAAAACTTCAACAAAATACAACACAAAATACAACAAAAGTAATATATAATTGTTTATAAATATATTACAAGTATATCCATAATTACAAAATAGGAGGAAAGGCATGGAGAAAGATACTATAAATAAAGATTCAAAAGAATATTCAAAAGAATATTCAGAAAGCTCATTGTTTGATAAAATATTAAAGGTTGCAAAGAAGGCAGGGATAAATGTTATTTATGCTGCTCTAATATTATTTTATACTTTACAAAAGGCAACAACTCCAGGATGGGCTAAGACTGCAATAATAGGAGCACTAGGGTATTTTATAAGTCCCCTTGATGTTATTCCAGACTTAACACCAATTGCAGGATATTCTGATGATTTAGGAGTACTTGCTTTAGCACTCGCAACAGTTGCAATGTTCATAGATGATGAAGTGAAAAATAAGGCAAAGGATAAGCTAAGAGATTGGTTTGGGGATTATGATGATGCTTTATTAAAGGAAGTAGATGAAAAAATAGAGTCTAATCGTAAATAAGACACTTTTTACATAATAAAGTGATTAGTATTAAAAAAAGACTACAGTGGGGGAATTTATTATGGCAAACAAAGCTCTTGAAAGCATAGTATTAGCAATTGAAGTGTAATAAGCAATTGATAAGGCTGGAAATCCAACCTTTACAAAAAAAGAAGATAGGTAGCTTTATATGATATAATTTTATGATGATACTTTAGTAGTTACAATAATTTTCTCCTAGGATATATTTATAGTATGAGATAAAGAGATGAGTGGGAGAAAAGGGATAAAATTTTATTGAGAGAGTACTACTTAGATAACTGAGGGGAGAAGGAAAAATATGAAAAAAGACACTACTTTTTTAAATAGTGCTATAGCACTTGAAGAGATGAGGTTAGCAGCAGAAGAAAAGTATAAAAGGGAAGAGGAAGAAGCTGTATATAAAATTGGACAATATGCAAGGAAAGAAAGATTAAATTTAGAAGTTGAAGAATCTTTTCAACAGTGTAGTAAAGCATTAGGCTCTTTAGTTGATAGATTTACGGAGAAGAAAGAAGTTAAGAATAAATTTGTTGTAGTAAATAGTAATGAGGAATTAAAAAATGCCGTAGGAAAAAGAGAGAGTATTTTAGTAAAGGATAAGGATTTATGCAGAAAGATTATATTATTATCTCAGTTACAGGAAAGTAAAGGCGTTGTTAAGGAAATATTAAAACTAGGGGCAAGTCTTTTAACTACTTCTAAGCTTTCTATATTATCAGGATTACCTATTGCTGTTTCAATAACTTTAATAGTAACTATAGGGACAGTAGCTATAGTTGCTATTATCAAGGACTATACCATAATAAGAAAAGATAATGGTGATATAATTATGTATCCTTCAAGTAATAAGCAAGAGAGTGACTTCGTCCCTCTCAAGGACCCCCGGCAGACTGTGCATAAATTATAATTTTAATTAACCAATACTTTATTTATGCATATACTTTTCTATATAAATTAACATTATTAAATATAGTTAATAATATTACGGTATAAAGGGATTCTAATATCCCTTTTACACCTAATATTTTTATTACTCTTTTTAAATTATAGGTAAAAAAGGCAATACTAATCTCACCTCTTACGTTTTTAAAATTTCTAAGAAGTAGATAGGTAAAATTCATATTTCTTTTTAAAGTTCCAAATGGATGTTCAACAATACTTTTTCTTAAAGAATACTTATCTTTGCAAGTTTCTAATCTTAAAATCATATTGTCAACTGATTGACTACTTTCATTTCTTCTAATTACTTTTCCATTTTTAGCTTTAGTACATTTACTTTTATTAGAACATCTATTACAAACTTCTGAATTATTATATTCTTTAATCTTTGAATCTTTTTTCCTTGTAATAAGATATAATCTGTTTCCTTCAGGACAAATATAAGTATCAGTTTTATTATCATATTTAAATTTTTCAGAGAAATATCTACTATCTCCTATACCATTAGAATAACAAGGCTTTGAAACATATGTAATTATCTCTTCTCTTTCACACTGATGTATATCATTGGAATCGAAATATCCTTTATCAGCTAAAACCTCTAACGTTTTTACCTTGTAAATATCCTTAGCTTTTTTACTCATAGTATATAATTGCCCTTGATCTTGAGATAAATTATTTACTTCAAAAGTTGTTATTAATTTATTCTTGCAGTCTACAACTGCTTGTACGTTATATCCAACATCAGTTCCTTGATGTGCTCCAAATTTTACTGTTCTAGCATCATTATCTGTAAGATTAATCTCATTAACATCTGCTTCATCCATATTTTTTTCTAATTCATCATAATATTTTAATTTTTCTTTCAGATTATCAATTTCAATATTAATAAGCTCTTTATCTAATTCTTTCTGGTTTTCTAGTCTATCTGAAACTTCTATCTCATGTAAATATTCTTTAATTTTACTATTGGCAATTTCTCTCATTTTAATTAATTTATTTCTACTATAATGTTTTCTTTTCGATGCCGAAGCTTCCAGCTTCGTACCGTCAAGTGCTACTAATTCTCTACTATATAACCCTAAATTAATACAATAATTAACAAAGCTTTTAAAAATAGATTCTAATGCATCAATATTATCTTTTCTAAAATCTGCTATAACTCTATATTTAGGTTTAATATCTTTAATTAGCCAAATAACTTCTTTATTTATTACACATTGTTTTGCTAATTTTCTTGAAGATCTTATTCCATTAAAATATCCATAGATATATAATTTCAATAAATCCTTAGGATCAAATTTCGGTCTGCCCGAATCTTTATTATTGCCAAGCTTAAAACCTAATGATTCTATATCCATAGCATCAACAATTTTATCAATAACTCTAACTTCACTATCAGGTGAAGCAAAAGATTCTAAACTTTCTATTCTCATTTGATTTCTATCTTCCCCATGGATATAATTCATAATAAGCATCTCCTAACATTTAATGTTTAATAATACTTATAATACCATATCTCCGAAGTTTTCGCACAGTCTGCCGGGGGTTTTAAAATTTTCCAGTGGCAAGCTTAAGTTAAAGGCTAAATGTTCAAATTATGAATATTTAGCCTTTTAGTTTAAGAAAAAATAAATATGGGCTATAATATAAATATAGAAAGTTGGTGTTTAGTTGGAAAAAGAGAAAGTAAAATTAGATGAAGTTCTAAAGTTTTTATTTTCAACATCTAATAAGGTATTAGTGAAGTTATTAAATGGAATATTTAATGAAAATTTTAGTGTAGATGAAGTAGAATTAACTGTTAGTAATAATGAGTTTGTTGAAGATGATTTAGGAATATTAAGAGGAGATATGTTTTTTGATATTCTTAATAAAGATTATAATAAGGCAAGTTATCATATAGAATTTCAGACAAAAAATGATAATATAATGATTGTTAGGATGTTTGAGTATGGTTTTAAAAAGGGAAAAGAGCAACTGAAAAGTTTTAAGAACTATACAGAAGACATAAGAACTATATATTTCCCAAAGCAAAAAGTAATATTTTTTGAAGAAAATAAAAATATTAAAAATGATAAATTGCAATAACAAATTGAACTATTTTGTATTTATGATTTAAACGCTTGAATTTATTTATATTGCATAGATTTCATCTAAGTGTATTTCAAATAGCTCTTCTGGAGTTTTGTAGTTAAGTATTCTTCTTGGAAGAGTATTCATCCATTCCTCTATATATGCAATGTCATCTGAGCTATAATCTGATATGCGTTTTCTCTTCGGTATAAAACGACGGATTAAGCCATTATGACGTTCATTAGTTCCCTTTTCAAATGATGAATAAGGATGTGTGAAATATACTTTTGTGTCTGTTTCTGCTTCTAATATTGATAAATCAGCGAATTCAGACCCATTATCACCTGTTATAGTCTTGAAAATATCACTGAATTTATCACCATATATATTACGGATTGTATTAAGTGCTTCCGTAACTGCTTCAGCAGTCTTAGATGCAATTTTATGAATAATAGCATTTCTAGTTTTACGCTCAACAATAGTTAGGAGAACACAGTCATCTTTGGATTTTTCACCGACAACAGTGTCTATTTCCCAATGACCAAATTCTTCACGATTATCGATACTACTAGGACGTTCAGCAATACTTTTACCTAGCTTTTTCTTGTGTTTTTTCACTCTTGATGGCTTGGTATTTCTACGTGGTTTCATCGGTAAATCTGCATTAATGACAGCTAGCAATCCTAAATCAATATAATTGTATAAAGTTTTAGTGCAAACTATTTGAGAGCGCTGAAACTTGCCTGTGGCAAGGGCGTTACCTATACATGCATCTGGTGACCATGAATGTGTTTTTATTTTATCAACAGCATAATTGATGAAGTCAACACATTCTAGATATTTGAATGTACGGCAAGAATTCTGACGATTATTTCTGTAAACAGCTTCGCCAGTATCTGCAAGATACATTTTTACATGCTTACCTTGTTTAATTTGTGTAGTTGTGCCACGACGTATTTCATTTAGAATAGTATTAATTGGACGATTTAACTCTTTAGCTATCTTATATGCTGAAAATCCATCTTTAAGGCGAAGCTCAATAGTCATTCGTTCTTTGAAATTCAAGTGTTTATTTTTACGTGATTCTATGTTATGATTTTGATGATCCATAGTGATTATCCTCCGTGTTGAATTTTGTTTCGCGATTAAATCATAACACAGATAATCTACTATGGATTTTTTATTAGTTCAATTTCATTTTACAACTAGTCAAATATTAAAAATCAATTAAAATTAAAAATAATATTTCCAGATGAGAAGGAGATTATTTATACAGTAGATGTAATGAAATATTGGGAATACAGTGATGAACAACTTAGAGAAAAGAAGATGTATCCCCTAATACCATTACAGCTTTTTAAGTTAAGAAAAGAGTTAGAAAAGGCACATAATAAGAAGGATTTAAATAGAATAAAAGAATTATCTAATAATGCTAAAGAACTTGCTGGTAAATTAGCTAAACAATCAGCAATATTATTTGAAGCTGATGAAATATTAGGTGAAGATTTTCATAAGATGCTATTAGCTATACAAAATCTAATAGAATATTTAAATAGAAATTATATGAATGATGAAAATATAGAAAATGAGGTGACTAAAATGACTAAAACATTATATGACCCCGAAGTAGAAAAAAGAGGAATAGAAAAGGGAAGAGGAGAGGGAATAGAAGAAGGAATTAATCTTACTAAAAAGGTATTTAAATTAGCTAGCCAAGGAGAAACAATAGGTAATATATCAAAAATATGTAAGATATCAGAAGAGAAAGTTAAAGAAATTTTAGATTAAAGAGCAAGAGTAGTCTCAAGGCCCCGGGGGTTTTAAAGCAAGAGAGTGACTTCGTCCCTCTCAAGGACCCCCGGGGGTTTAAAAATTTTCCAGTGGCAAGCTTATGTAAAAGTCATGAGTTTGTCACTGTTTTTTGTTAATTGATTTTTTTATTTATAACATATTTAATGTGGGATATAATTAAAATATACAATAATTATATTGATAAGAGAGGTAAAATAAATGGGAGTAGATATAAAGGAAGATTTTTTGCAGAAGGAAGAGTGGATTAATAATATAAAATTTATGTCTCCAAGACCTAGATATAACCATATAGAGTTGCAAGGGGAGATATATATGCAGCTTAAGCAATATTTTAAGAAAAGGTGTAATGTTTCAATCGAAGCTGCACTGTTTTTAACAAAGGATGATCCTATAGAAATAAAGAATGACAAGAATAAAATTGATTTATTAGTAAAATCTAAAAAAGTAGAAGTTGCTCCCGATGTTGCTGTTTATTGTGATAAAAATCAAATTTTCTATAGGGGTTATATAGGTATCCCACAATTAGTTGTAGAGGTATTAAGTCCATCTAATGCTGATGATGATTTGATTGTGAAAAAGGATTTATATGAAAAGTATGGTGTGCCTGAATATTGGATCATATCACCAATGAGTAAAAAAGTATGGATTTACATGTTAATTGATAATAAATATGAATTAAAGAATAGTTGTACGTTAAATGATAAGTTTACATCTACAAGATTTGAAGAATTAGAGATTGATTTATCAGAGGTTGAATTAATAGTAGAGGAATAAAAGAGTGTCCCTCTCAAGGACCCCCGGGGGTTTTAAAATTTTCCAGTGACAAGCTTATGTAAAAGCATAAGATTGTCACTATTTTTTTCGTTAAATGAAGATTTAATATGTGAATTCTATTTATATATTCACACTCAAGGTATATAATAATGCTATATAGGAAAATATATCAAGCTAGGAAGTGATTATAATGATGATACGTATTAACTCAATGAGATTTCAAAATATAGTAAATAATTATATTGAGATATTAAATGATTTAGAAGAAGATTGCTGTTTATATGATACATTAAAGGAAGATGACAAGTTTTATAAGCAAGTATCTAATTCTTTTAGAAATAACATGAAAGAGATGTATACTATTTTTGAAGATTATTTGGCATTTTCATTGAGCTCTGTTGGAGTGGCAGTAACAGATAATAAGCTAAGAGAGTACATTTTAAATGCATATAAACTAAAAATAATTCCAGAAGACTTTTATGAGTTTTATAATAAAACATTAAATATTAGAAATACATTTGCTCATCAATATAAGAAACCTACTACAAAAGAATTGGTAAAGTTATATAAAAATAATAAAAGTATTTTAGAAAATTTTAAGTTATTTATGGAGAAAAGGCTTAAGGATAATATTAAAAATAATAGAAGGGATTTATTATCTTTATATGATGAATAATACAGAAATAATAAAAGTAATACATGATATTTTCACAAGGGATGATATTGATGCTTGTTATATTTTCGGAAGTTTTTTAACTAGTAGATTTACAGAACAATCAGATATAGATATTGCTATAGTTGGTAATATTGAATTAGAAGATAGACTTTATATAGAAGGAATTTTAGAAGAAAAATTGAATAGGTCTATAGATTTAGTAAATATAGAGGAATTACCAAAGAATATTCAATTACAGATTGTAAGTAGGAATAAGAAGATTATATTTAAAGAAAATGAAAATACTGATAGATATTTATATGAATTAGATACATGGTATAAGGAAGACTATCCGTTTTGGTTAAAATTACAAAGAGAAATGGGATATGAAGTTCAATAAGATATTGATTCCCAGGGATTTTAAGACCCCAAGAGAGTGAGTTCGTCCCCCTCAAGGACCCCCGGGGGTTTTAAAATTTTCCAGTGGCAAGCTTATGTTAAAGCACGAGTTTGTCACTATTTTTTTCGTCAAATAAGTATGAGTTTTATGTTTAGAAAAAATATAAAGGTCAAGAATACTCCTTATAGGTATAAGCAATAAGGAGGCAGAAATGACAAGCGAAAAAAGATCATGGTATGAGGGAGCTACATATCACATTACAGCAAGAGGACATCATAGAAATGATATATTTAGGGATGAAGAAGATTTTAAGATATATTTAATTATTCTAGAAGAAGCATTGCTTTATTTTAATAATTATAATTATGAAATAATAGCATACTGTTTAATGGATAATCATGTACATTTACTTTTAAAAACTGGAGTAGAGCCGCCATGGAGATTTATAGCGCGAGTTCATTCTATATATGCAAGGTATTTTAATAAAAAATATAACTATTTAGGTACACTGTTTCAAGGAAGATATAGTGCAGAGATTATAGAAAACGATACTTATATGCTTGAAACCTCAAGGTATATTCATTTAAATCCGGTAAAAGCAAGAATGGTTGAAACACCTGATGAATATAAATGGTGCAGTTACTTAATATATGTTGGAGAGCAAGAAGAAAATTTTATTAATTCAAAAATAATATTAAATTACTTTCAATATGAGAAAAGATTTAAGTTATATAGAGAGTTTGTATATACGAAACTAAAAGAATTAAGAGAAAAGTTACTAGAAGAAGAAATTAAAGCAAATCAAGAGATAAGGTTAATTTGCGTTTAATAAATTAAATGAAGTAACAGATTTTTTAACAGGAGTAAAGCCATACGAACCAATTAAAGATAAAAAGGATAATTATAAATTAGATAGTCCATATATAATAGATTTTCAAGATGTTCAAGGGCAAGATAGTGCACTTGAATTTGTGGCTGTTGCAGCAGCCGGAGGGCATAATTTATTAATGTCAGGAACGCCTGGATGTGGTAAATCAATGGTTGCAAAAAGAATACCAACAATACTACCAGCTATGAGTGAAGAAGAGGCTTTAGAAGTGACAAAGATTTATAGTGTAGCAGGGCTTTTGAAAAATAGAGGTACATTAATAACAGAAAGGCCTTTTAGGTCACCACACCATAGTGCATCTACAAACTCATTAGTTGGTGGGGGCATGTTTGCTATGCCAGGGGAAATATCGTTAGCACATAATGGAGTACTATTCTTAGATGAGATTGCAGAATTTAATAAGAAGACCTTAGATGCACTAAGACAGCCAATTGAAGATGGAAAAGTATCAATTTCTAGAGTTAGACATACTCATGTATTTCCATCTAAGTTTATGCTAGTAGCAGCAATGAACCCTTGCCCTTGTGGTTATCATGGCGAAAGTAGATGTCATTGTACAGATTATGAAATTATTAAGTATTCTCAAAAATTATCTGGACCAATAATGGATAGAATTGATATACAAAAATATTTTAGAAGTGTTCATATTAAGGAGTTAGCTAATGATGTTAAGGGGCCAACATCAAATAGAATTTTTTAAAAGAATAGATTTTGTATATGAAGCAACTTATGATGAATTAATTAAAGTTGAGGGAATAGGTGATAAATTAGCTAAAATAATAGTTGAAAATAAAGATTTAAGTAAAAGTAAGGAGATATATTACAAGTGTAAAAGAAGTAAAATCAAGATTATAACTATGGAATGTAGCAATTATCCTAAGCAACTAAAAAATTTTAAAAATGCACCTATAATATTATATGTTAAGGGAGAATTAAAGGAATTTGACAGTGCTGTATGTATAGTTGGATCTAGAAGATGTACTGAGTATAGTAAGAATATAACAGTTGAGTTAACTGAAAATTTATCAAAAAGAAATATACCTATAATAAGTGGTATGGCTAAGGGGATAGATGGATATTCACATACAGTAGCATTACATAATGATAATTATACTATTGCAGTAGTAGGAACTGGAGTTGATATATGCTATCCAATTGAACATCTAACATTAATGAATGAAATAATAAAAAAAGGAGCAGTTATTTCGCAATTTGAGCCAGGTACAAGTAATATTAAAAGTAATTTTATTAAAAGAAATGAGCTTATGGCAATGTTAGCAGAAAAAATAATAGTGGTTGAAGCAACTAAGGATAGTGGAGCTGTATATACAGCACATTGTGGAATGAAATATAAGAAAGAAGTATATTCTGTACCAGGAAATATTAATAATAAAAGTAGTGAGGGTACTAATATGTTAATAAGTGAAGGGGCTAAGCCTTATTTATCTGTTAAAAGTATTATTAAAGAAGAGGTTGAGATTTGTAGTAATAATTTAGAAAAGGATAAAAATTTAAGTTCAATAAAAATGGAAATACTTAAATTAATAGATAAAAATAAGATGTCAGTAGATGAATTAAAGATAAAATTGAATTTTGTAAAGGATAATTTAGAAGAAATTTTGCTTGATATGGAGCTTAAAGGCTATATTAGACAAGTTTCTGGATATATCGAAAATGACCCTCGGGGGTTTTAAAATTCAGTGACAAGCTTATGTAAAAGCATGAGCTTATCACTGTTGTTGTTAATAGAGATTTTTATTTATAACATATTTAATGTAGGATATAATTAAAATATACAGTAATTATATTGATAGGAGAAAGTTATGAGTAAAGGTTTATTAGATCCTAAAGTAGATTTTGTATTTGTGCGACAAGAAGTTGTGTTAGGAGCTGTCTAAGGCAATAATATGCCCTTCGGACTATTTCAGCTACTTGAAATAATGCTACCAGTAGGTGCATTACTGGTAACGGTATTGTACTAAGCTACTGGGACAAAGCAGGAAAATAGGTAATCCCTACGCTATCTACTGCAAGCATAAATAATTTACTATGAGCAGATTACTCAAACTGTTGTAAGGTTCGTAAAATCTATCAAGCGAAAAGGGATTGATACGCTTAAGCCAAAAGGCATGGAGCATACGCATTATGTTTGAATACGCAGAATGTGAAGTAGCTGTCGCTCCCGGACTATAGACAGGCTCTAAGGTAAATTGAAATGGTCGTAACACAGAACTTGGTAAACCCTATACATATCCAACGAAAGTTGGACAGTAGAGGGTAGAGGAAGATATAAAAAGCGAACGATTTTCAGTAATAGAAAATATAGCTCTTCAAGATTTGGAGTAACCCGAAAGGGTGCAGACTTATATCATGGTCTTTGATTATGATGATAGAATGATACTTACGAACAAGGGAGGCAAGTAGACTGTACTATAACAGACAGCAAACTTGGATAAACAAATGAATATAAATAATGAACTAATCTGGGATAATATTGATTGGAATGAAATTAATTTGTTTATTAATAAGATTCAATCTAGAATTGTAAAAGCATAAGGAAGAAGTTGTGCTGATGCAAGAGAGCAGTTATTTATAAACTATAGTAGGAAAACTTCTCCTATGTGGATTTTAGAAGGTGATATCAAAGGGTGTTTTGATAACATATCTCATGACTGGTTAATAGATAATGTACCAATGGACAAAGCTATTCTACGAAGCTTTCTAAAAGCAGGATTTATACATAAAGGATTTAGATTTTCTACCGATAATGGAACTCCACAAGGTGGAATTATAAGCCCATGCTTGGCCAATTTTACTTTAGATGGAATTGCTAAATTATTGAAAGATAATTTTAAAAGGCATAAAAATGAGGGAAGGAAAAGGGCAAAAGTGCATTTGATTCGCTATGCTGATGATTTTATCATAACAGCAGGAACTAAAGAAATAGCAATTAAAGCTAAAGCGTTAGTTAAAGAGTTTTTAGCGGATAGGGGGTTAGAATTATCAGATGAAAAAACCCTGATAACCAATATTGATGAAGGTGCTGATTTTTTGGGTTGGAATATCAGAAAGTACAATAGTAAATTACTTATAAAGCCATCGACCAAGTCCATCAAATCTGTTATTTCAAAACTCAGAGATGTTATAAACAGTAATAAATCAATACATCAAGATTTGTTAATTGCACAATTAAATCCAATAATTACAGGGTGGAGTAATTACCATCAAGGAGCTGTGTCAAAACGCATATTTCAGAAGGTAGACCACATAATATACCTTATGCTATGGAAATGGTGTAAAAGAAGACATCCCAACAAGGGGAATAAATGGGTCAAGAGTAGGTATTTTAAAAGTTATGGAAATAGAAATTGGATATTTGGAGACACTCTGACATTAAAGAAAATGAGTGATAAGAATATTATAAGACATCCTAGATTAAAACTTGATAAAAATCCGTTTATTGACTTAGAATACTTTGAAAAACGTAAATATAGAATGGGTTGTTTAAAGCTATCGGGAAATATGAAAAAACTATGGATTAAACAAAAAGGCTATTGTCCTTTATGTAATGAATCTATGGATATAGCAGAAGATAGAAGAATGATGTACACAGACAATAAATCAGATAGTAAAAATAAAATTAGTAATATGATTATGGTTCATAAGGACTGTATGAAAATCCAATGTTATCAAGGGAGGTTGGCGTAAATATGAAAAATGAACGTTTACAAAGGCTTGAGCCGTATGAGTTGAAAGACTCACGTACGGTTCTTAGACGGGAAAAGATGAGTAATCATCTCGACCTAGTCGTCAAAAATATATTTGGCTCGCCCAATCATCCAGAAATATTAATATCATTTTTGAATGCAACATTAAAGCCGAAAAAGAAAATAGTAAGTGTTGATATAAAAAAAACAGACATAGAAAAACAATATATTGAGGATAAATATTCAAGATTAGATGTAAAAGCTACAACAAGTAATGATGAGATAATTAATATTGAAATACAACTAAAAAATGAAAATAATATGGTAAAGAGGAGTCTTTACTATTTAAGTAAGATGTATGAAGAACAGTTAAATGAAAAAGAAGATTATTCAAAATTAGCAAGAACTGTGTGTATTAATATTCTTAATTTTAAATATCTTAAAACAGATAATTTTCATACAGGATATAGATTTAAAGAAATTGAAAGTAATGAAGAGTTAACAGATATTATGGAAGTTCACTTTATAGAAATTCCAAAGTTACAGGATTCTAGTGATGAAAAGGATATGCTTGTTGCATGGACAGAATTTTTAAAAGATCCAGAAAGTGAAAAAGTTAGAGGATTAGAGTTGAGTATAGAAGAAATACGACAAGCAAAGGATGAGCTTATAAGAATGAGTAACGATAGTACTCAAAGAGAATTATATGATATGAGAGCTAATTCTTTAAGGGATAAAATAAGCGAATTGAATGCAGTAGAAAGAAAAGGTATAGAAAAAGGTAAAAGAGAAGAAAAAATAAAAATAGCAAGGAATATGAAGTTAAGTGGATTAGATACTAATACAATTGCAAAGATAACTAATTTATCACCAGATGAAATAGATAAATTATAGGCCCTCTAAAGGACCCCCGGGGGTTTAAAAATTTTCCAGTGGCAAGCTTATGTGAAAGCATAAGTTTGTCACTGTTTTTTCGTTATAGTATAACAACTAGAGGAAATAGAAAAAATGATATTTTTAGAGATGAAGAAGATTTAAAGTATATTAAAAATAATTAAGGTATTTTCAAATACAAGCTATATGCATAATCATATGGCTTATTTTTTAATATTTTTTGGGGGGATTTTTGTAAAAAATTCTCTTTGGAGATATGTATTATTCTAAATATTCAGCTCAAGTAACAGAGAGACAAGTCACTAAGTTTAATATTTAATAGCTTTAGCTTATAAGAAAAGGGTAGTAATAAGAGAGACGAAAGCAAATCTTATTACTACCTTAAATTTATATAAATTATAAAAAATATAAAAAATTATCAATAATATATATAAAAAGTTAATTGGTTATTTTATAATAATATATGTAATTTATGGTGTTAAATGGTATATGGGTAAAGATAGTGATAATAAAATTTGATATTTAAAAGAAATATCAGATAAGCAAAGCGAAAGGATGAGAGGAAGATAATATGAAAATAGCAATAGCAGGAATAGGATATGTTGGATTGGCTAATGCAATACTTTTAGCTCAACATAATGAGTAGTAGCATTAGATATTATTCAAGAAAAGGTTGATATGATTAATGATAAAGTATCTCCAATAGTAGATAAAGAGATACAAGATTACTTAATAAATAAAAAGTTAAATTTAGTAGCTACTACAGATGCATATAAAGCATATAAGGATGCCGAATTTGTTTTAATTTCAACACCAACAAATTATGATCTAGAAAAGAATTATTTTAACACAAGAAGTGTTGAAGCTGTAATAGCAAATGTGCTTTCAATAAATCCAGAAGCCACAATGGTTATTAAATCAACAGTACCAGTTGGGTATACTGAAAAAGTGAGAAGGATGTTTGAAACATCTAATATAATATTCTCACCAGAATTCTTAAGAGAAGGACGAGCCTTATATGATAATTTATATCCATCAAGAATTATAGTTGGTGAACAATCTGAAAGAGCAAAGAAATTTGCTGATTTGTTAGTTCAGGGTGCAATGAAAGAGGATATCCCTGTATTATTTATAGATAGTACAGAAGCTGAGGCAGTTAAGTTGTTCTCTAATACATATCTTGCATTAAGAGTAGCATATTTTAATGAATTGGATACTTATGCAGAGATTAGGGGATTAAATACAAAACAAATAATTGAAGGGGTATGCCTTGATCCAAGAATAGGTAGTCATTATAATAATCCTTCCTTTGGATATGAGGGATATTGTTTACCAAAGGATACAAAGCAATTGCGAGCTAATTATAAGGATGTACCCAATGAAATTATAGGTGCAATAGTTTAGGCAAATAGAACTAGAAAAGATCATATTGCAGGGCAAATAATAAAAAGGAATCCTAAAATAGTTGGAATTTATAGATTAACAATGAAAGTAGATTCTGATAACTTTAGAGATTCCTCAATTCAAGGAATAATGAAGAGAATTAAAGCTAAAGGAATTGAAGTAGTAGTATATGAACCATCTTTGAAAGAAGAGAAATTCTTCAATTCAAGGGTAACTAAAAATTTGAATAAATTTAAGGATATGTGTGATGTTATAGTATCAAATAGGTTATCAAAGGAGTTATTTGGTGTTGAAGAAAAAGTATACACTAGAGATTTATTTAATAGAGATTAGCAATCTCGTCCATTTCAAAGACTTCTGTGGGTTTTAAAATTTCTAGAGCCAAGCTTTATATATAATCATAGAGCTTGGCTTTAGTTAATAGGGAATTAAATTTATTTAGTTAAATTTAATTATAAAATATAAAAATGGAATTTAAATACTATAAGTATATAATAGTGCTGAAATTAGACGGACGATTATAAGAAATAAATTATAAAGTCCATGATATAATTAAATATAAATATTATTTATATTTATCGGGAGAATTATAATGTTTTTATAACTGAAATTATAAATAAAGGTGATAGTTTATTAATTCCAGCTAAGTTAGGTAATTATGAAGTTAAGGGTGATTTAGAGATATTAATATCTAAACCAGTTATATACAGTTTTAAAAATTATAATATCACAACTTCTTCAGAAAAGACAAAATAACTAAATTATATTCTGAAGAAATTTTATAAAAGGGTAAAGATATGGAGAATTAAATATGGAACAATTAATATTAAATTACGTAGAAAACAATATAACAGAAGAGGTAAAACAAGAATTTATAAATGCAGCTATACATTTCATAATTAATGAAGATAATTGTAGCCAAGCTGATATTATGAGAATCAAATATAGATTCAAAAAAATAAAATCAAAAGAAATTCTAGATTACTTAAAATTATGTTCCACTTATGGATACATAATTTATAGATCAGTAATACTTAATTTAATAGAAGATAACATGAAATCAAAATGTTGTGAAGTTATTATGGAAATAAGCAATGAATTAACTAAGTATGTAACTATGGAAAGTGATGAAGATCAGTTACATAAAAATATAGAGTTAGCTATTAGCAAGTTATATATTAGTGAGGGCTGCAATAAAGTAGCTTTAGAAAAATTTAAAACATGTAATTTTAACTTTTAATAGTTTATAAATTTAGAGAGCATTTCGCTAATTATTTAGTGAAATGCTCTTTTTTATAAGCGTTAAAAATTAAGTCACTAGATTATATAGTAGTGGTAAATGGAGAAAAAAATAGAATAAAATATTTAATTAGGAACAATTTGGCAGTAATATTAATATAGTAAAACAAATTAATTAATTTTATATATTTGAATCTGTTAAGGTGGTATGAAAGAATAGCTTAATTTTCAATAATAATTAAAAAATAACTTTACAATATTGCCTAAAATTTAAAAGAAAAGTAGTGTAAAAAAACTTTACACTAACAAATTTATGGGAGGGAATAAATAATGAAAGGAATAATTTTAGCCGGAGGAGCAGGGACAAGACTATATCCAGCAACAAAGTCAATGTCAAAACAAATGATTCCAATATATGATAAACCAATGATTTACTATCCAATGTCAGTATTAATGTTAGCTGGGATAACAGATATTCTTATAATATCAACACCAAGAGATATAGTTAATTTTGAAGAATTATTTAAAGATGGTTTTGAATATGGTCTAAATATTGAATATGCAATTCAAGAACAACCTAATGGATTAGCAGAAGCATTTATAATCGGTGAAGAATTTATAGGTGATGATAATGTAGCAATGATATTAGGAGATAATATATTCTATGGACAAAGCTTTAGTGATCATTTAAAAGAAGCAGCGCAATTAGAAAATGGAGCAATGGTATTTGGATACTATGTTCAAGATCCAAGAGCTTTTGGAGTAGTTGGTTTTGATGAAAATAGTAAGGTAACCTCTTTAGAAGAAAAACCAGAAAAACCAAAATCAAAATATGCAGTTCCAGGACTTTATTTCTATGATAACTCAGTAGTAGCAAAAGCAAAGGCATTAAAGCCATCAGCAAGGGGCGAACTTGAAATAACTGATTTAAATAAAGCTTATATGGAAGAAGGAACCTTAAAGGTAGATTTATTAGGTAGAGGAATGGCTTGGCTTGATACAGGAACTCACGTATCAATGTTAAAGGCATCTAACTTTGTTGAAGCAGTACAAACAACTCAAGGAACATTTATAGCTTGTTTAGAGGAAATTGCTTATAGACAAGGATGGATTTC
>NZ_JADNLK010000034.1 GCF_015555905.1 Clostridium sp. D43t1_170807_H7 | reverse complement strand
GTAGGCTTGCCTGTTCAATTCCTACCGAAGGACCTTCCTTCATCATTTATATAGCTTTCATGGCACACCACCACCGTGCGTACCGGTCTGGTACACGGCAGTTCTTTAAGTTTAATGAATTTTAATATATTGATGCGTTAGGCTTTTCAAGCCTAAGTCGGTAAAGAATTGATTTGTAAGTGTAGTATTTGATATAGCACTATTAGCTGTTCGCCAATATCCTTTACGGGTATTGGCAAATTTTATTGCTTGATAGTGATTTAATCCCAATTTCTTAAGGTTTTTATATCTTGTTTTAACCTTTTTCCATTGTTTCCATATACACATTCTTAATCTTTGTCTTATCCATTTATCCAATTGCTTAACAATACCTTTGCATTTGGCTATTCCATAATAATTAATCCATCCAATATTTATTTGGTTCATTTTAATTATTCTTTGTTCCAAAGTCATCGGTTTTGACCTTGATAGTATTTCTCTAATTTTATCTTTATATCTTTTTAATGATTGTTTAGATATAGTAGTGCAAGCTTTTCCAAATGATAGCATTATCGTAAATCCTAGAAATTTTCTTTTCCATGGTCTCTCTACTGCACTTTTGCTTCTATTTACTTTTAATTTCAATTTACCTTCTATGAAATTTGTTATGTTATCCATAACTCTTTCTCCGGCTCTTTTACTCTTAACGTAAATGTTACAATCGTCAGCGTAGCGACAGAATTTATGCTCTCTTTTCTCTAGTTCCTTATCTAATTCATCTAACATTATATTAGATAGAAGTGGACTTAATGGACCTCCTTGAGGAGCTCCTTCCTCACTTGTTACTACTATTCCGTTAATCATTATTCCAGCCTGAAGATATTTTCTTATTAACCTCAATACTCTCTTATCTTTTATACTCCTTGAGAGTTTATACATAAGTATATCGTGGTTAACTCTATCAAATAATTTCTCTAGGTCTATATCTACAACCCATCTATAACCTTCATTTATATAAGTTTCTGCCTTTTGTATAGCATCTTTTGCCCCTCTTCGAGGACGGAAGCCAAAACTATTTTCTGAAAAGTTCTCATCATAGATATAATTTAGCTCTTGCACAATTGCTTGTTGAATAAACCTATCCAAAACTGTTGGTATTCCTAATAATCTAGTTCCACCATTAGGTTTGGGTATCTCAACTCTTCTAACAGGCATTGGTTTATACTCATTATTTAAAATACTTTCTTTTATTGATAACCAGTTATCTTTAAGAAATTGTCTAAGTTCATAGACTGTCATTCCATCAACTCCATGGATACCTTTATTTGAGATTACTCTTTTCATTGCTAGAAGTAAATTTTCTCTTGATAGTATTCTTTCTAATGAGCCATATTCAAATTCACTTGTTTCTCTATTTGAAGTTGCCGAGAATCTTCTATGCACTCTTTGCTTATCTTCAAGTT
The DNA here is from genome assembly GCF_015555905.1 of Clostridium sp. D43t1_170807_H7. Classification (GTDB taxonomy): domain Bacteria; phylum Bacillota; class Clostridia; order Clostridiales; family Clostridiaceae; genus Clostridium. The sequence continues at coordinate 18,220 of NZ_JADNLK010000034.1, read as the reverse complement.
CCACTCTATTTTTAGCATTAGAGCCTAAGTATTTAGTTTTCTGCAATCTTTGATTATTCTGCGAAACTTTCAAATTTCAAAACCTCCTTAAAGTTCAGTCCTTCGTCCGCTATCGCGATTAGCGGAGTTACTATGACCTCTGCTGACTTCTGATAGTTCAGCTATATATCACTATATAGGTTATTGCTTTAGAAGTTCATCTTTATTAGCAATATATCTATCAGACCTCCCCAGGTAAGAACAACAACCTTCATCTCATATATCTGCTACATTTACTCCTAAGGTTTCGGGTAGTGTTGGACTTTATCTTGTTGTGCAGACTCGTCCGACCTTAGTAAGCCTCGTATGTAGTTCGTGTTCCTCAGACCGAGACTTTGCCTCCGACTTCCTTCAGATTCCACTTCACAATGGACACCATTGTCATTGGCTAGTGGTTCCCACTACTAAGCCCACAACGGACTTTCACCGTCAAGTTGTTGCCCATGCTGGGCACACACATAAAAGCTATACTATTTCTTCTATAATAGTACAGCTTTTATACTTTATGTATTTATTACTTATATCTTCTCATTAATAATAAAAGGTGAATTCAAATTAATGAATTCACCTTTATAAAACTCTTTAATCTTAAAATAATAAAATTTAATTATTTAACTTGATCTAAAGCTTCTTGTACTGCATCAACATATCCTTTAACTTTTATTGAAACACCTGATACTGCATCTGTGTGTCCATCTTCATCAGTTATGTTGATTTTGCTTAAATCGAAATTATTTTCAACGATTGCTTCTTCTAATAAATCGATTTGTTCATGCCATTTCTTACCGTCATTTTTCATGTCATATGCTCCTGAAGCTGAAGCTTCTGACTTCATTGACCCATCTTCATTTTTAGTATCGATATTTACAGATACTGGAGTTCCGTTTTCAAAAGTTACTTCTGCAATTGTAGTATCACTTTCACCAGCTATTTCAGCTATTTTCACACCTGTGAATCCTTCTGATGATTCTTCAGCTTGCTTTTCTCCACATCCTACAAATAAAGTACCAACTACCATAGTAGCTGCTGCTAATGCAACTAGTTTTTTATTTATCATTAGTTTATCCCCCTAATCAATGAATAATTCGTATTTATTCTACAATATTCCAGTTATAAAATCAATACTTTATTGTAAAAACCTTTACTTATTATTTTCATAATTTTAATCCTTTAAATTTGTTATTTAGCAATTTAACCAGTGTCTTTTTTATCACTTTCTGATTTCACCTTTTGTGTTTTTAACGATTTATTGAATTTAATTAATTTTATATTGAAAATTTTTTTACACTTTTCTTACATTTAATGGATTTATTTATATGTATTTTCCATTTTATTTATGGTTTTTGTTAAATTTATAACTTATTTAAAGTCACTTTTTCCCTTTTTTAAAAGATTTATTGTTAATTTATATACTAATACCTTTTTGATTTTTAACAACTTGTCCTCTTTTGAACTGCGGCAGCTTCTTTAAATGTCTAACCACAATATTACCAGTTAACCCAACAAATATCCCTGTTGCTATACCTGCTATAGATAATACAGGTAAATACAGCATAACCCCTATATTTTTTACTATAAAAGATGCAACTACTAACTGACCAATATTATGAAACACCCCACCTGCAGCACTCACTCCAATAATTGAAACTTTTTCTTTAAATAACTCTTTAATTGCAACCATTATCAAAAAACTAAAAATAGCTCCAACAAAACTAAACATAAAAGAAGATAAATTGCCTCCAAAAATTGTTGATAAAATATTTCTTAAAATTATTACTAAAAATGTTTCCTTATAACTATCTAATGTATATAATCCTATTACAATAATTATATTAGCTAACCCTAGCTTTGCTCCTGGCGTTATAAAGGGAACCGGTATCATTCTTTCAAATAAAGATAATACTAAAGCCTGTGCAACTAATAAAGATATATATACCATCTTACTTGTCTTATTCATTTTAATCACTCCTAATGAGATAATATAATATCGTCGTCATCTACAAAATCACCTTTTATCTCTATCATAACCTTATTTGGTAAACAAACTAACGATTGTCCAACTCTACTTATTTTCCCTTGATAAATACATAAAGAATCTGGGCAATCTGCATCTATCATTCTTATAGTATCATCTTTTATAATTATTCTATTTTCATGTCCATCTAAATTTATATCAATAATCTCCTCCCCCTTATGAGCTGATAGAGGAATCTTAGAATAAACTTTACCCCCTACTGTTATCTCTGCATAAGTCATATCATACTTATATCCCATAACCATACCAAAAACTATCTCTGGAATAAATGATATTACTATTAATGCTATTATGATTACTATGTCTAACTTCTTAAACAAAAACTCACCTCCAAATTCTTAACTACAAAATTAAATAATTTTATGCATATCAAGGATTATTATATACTTTCGAATTGTTTTTTTCTACATCTTTCAGTCTTTTTCGTTTCATCGCAACTTTTTTCTCGTTTTCCACTTTAATTTTTTTTATTATTATAATACTATATTTAAAGAACTTATTTTCATTAATAATTTCTTTACGGAGGTATATATGTTAAAACTTAAAAATTTATTTTTTCCACTACTATTAATTCTTGTTACTACGCTGATAGGATGCAACAAAAACACAGCATCAACTTCTGAAGTACTTTCAAGAACAGAATTATTTATGGGAACAGTAGTTAAAATAACCCTATATGATAGCACTGATTCAACTATATTAGATAAAGCCTTTGATAAAGTAGCTGAAATTGAATCACTAGTTAGTATTAATGAAGCTGGAACTGAACTTGATAAAGTAAATGATTTCGCAGGAATTTCTCCTGTTGAGGTTTCATCTATTACATATGAAATAGTAGAAAAGGGACTTGAGTATTCAAAACTTTCTAATGGAGATTTTGACATAACTATAGGTCCATTAGTTAAACTTTGGAGTATAGGTCTAGATGATGCAAAAGTACCTACTCAAGAAGAAATCCATTCAGTATTACCTTTAATAGATTATAACCTTTTAGAGCTTAATAAAGAAAATCATACTATTTTTCTAAAAAATAAAAATATGATGATAGATTTAGGCTCTATAGCTAAAGGATATGCTGCTGATGAAATTTCTCGTATATTAACAGAAAACAATGTAAATAGTGCTATAATAGATTTAGGCGGAAATATTTATGCTCATGGCATAAAGCCATCAGGACAGGATTGGAACATAGGAATTCAAAATCCTTTTAATAATAGAGGAGATATTATAGGTGTTTTAAAAGTAAAAAATAAAACTGTTGTTACATCTGGTATATACGAAAGATATATTGAAAAAGATGGAATAAAGTATCATCATTTACTTAATCCCCATACTGGATATCCTTTTGAAAATAATATAGCCGGAGTAAGTATAGTAACCGATAAATCTACTGATGCTGATGCACTTTCTACCATTGTATTTGCAAAGGGGTTAGAAGAAGGATTAAAGTTTGTTGAAACCTTACCTAATGTTGATGCTATATTCATAACTACAGACAATAAAGTTTATATCACTAATGGAATAAGAGATTCTTTCACACTAGAAAATCAGGACTTTACTTTAGAAAATTAAAAATACTAAAGAGCAAATAGTAAAACTCGCTATTTGCTCTTTATTAATGCTTAAATTCCCTTCCATCTGCAAGCTCTAGCTTCAATATAATCTAAAATTATAAATAATATTAATCCTAAAATACTTAATATTACAATACCTGAATACATATCTATATAATTTATTCTTGTCCATGCATCTTGAATAAAGTATCCAATACCCGCACTTGTTCCATATGCCTCTGCAAAAAACAATACCGAAAGTGCAGTTCCTATAGATAATCTTATATTAGTTAAAACTTCTGGCAATATGGCCGGTAAAGTAACATGATAAAACTTCTGCATACTTGATGCCCCCAAGCTTATTAACGGGTTATAATTCACATTTTCAACATTTATAACTGAATCTCTCACTGAAACTATAACTTGAAATACAGTTATTAAAACAACAATAGTAATTTTAGATCCATCACCTAATCCGTACAATGTCATTATTACCGGTAATAGTGCTGTCTTAGGAATTGGATATGCAAAATATACAAGTGGATTTAATATCTTATTAACTCTTTTTGAATATCCCATTATTAATCCAATTACACTTCCTATAAAAAAAGATAATAGTAATCCAACAAAAACTCTATACAAACTAGCAATAATATGAATATAAAACCCATTTTTAAAAAGTTCAGGCAAATGTAAGTATATCTTATCTGGAGTAGGCAAAATTCTAGAATTCATAATAATAGCACAAATGTACCATAATATATTTAATATTATAAAGCCCTTTATAAAACTCCATACTTTCTTTAAGGCAGTCAATTATCCCACCCCTTTTTAATTAAATTCTTTATATGAATATATAATCCTAAATAACCTTTTTCTTCTCTATAATTCTTATTATTAAACATAGGATTATCTATTATTTCTATTATTTCACCAGGCGTATTAGTCATTATAATTATTTTCTTGCCCATATATATAGCTTCATCAATACTATGTGTAACAAAAAAAGTATTTATTTTATTTTCATTCCAAATATTTAGAAATAATTCTTGTGCTTCTTCTTTAATAATGGCATCTAATGCAGAAAAGGCTTCATCTAGTAATAAAATATCTGGATTCATCAAAAAACTTCTTACAATAGCTACACGTTGCTTTTGCCCACCACTTAACTCTCTAGGATATCTTTTTTTCAAATGATATATATTTAATTTTTTCATAAAAACATCCATTTTTCTTAAAATATCGTTGTCTATTTTTTCTTTTTTTATTTTAAAAGATAAAAGACAATTTTCCTCTACTGTTTTCCATGGTAAAAGTCCAAAATTTTGTGGAATAAATCCTATCTTATGAATATGAGGGCTTAATCCTCTTGAATCCAAGAGAACTTCACCCTCATACTCTGTTATTATTCCTGATAGCACATTTAATAGGGTAGATTTTCCACAGCCTGATGGCCCTATTATTGCACATATATCGCTATTATGTACATTAAGATTTATTTTATTTAATGCTTTTATATTTTCTCTTTTAGACTTATAGAAAACAGATAAATTTTTTATCTGTATCATATATATCTCCTTAAACTATTTTATACCTACGTCACTCATTACATCTTTAGCTTTGATATCTTTAGTTAATAATCCTTTGTTTTTAGACCAATCTAATACGTTTTGAACATTTTCTTCTGCAGGTAAATAATTTGTTTTAAATTCAGGTAGTACAATATTCCCTCTCATATCTTCTGAATATCCTACAGTTGATATTATTATATCTTCATACTCACTTATATCATTAGAGTTTATGAACTCTATAGCTTTATTGTACGCATTGTAAAATCCTTTAATAGCATTAGCATCTTTATCAATTACTTCTTGTAAGAATGCTGTTACAGAAATCATTATATCTTTATTATATATTTTAGTAACTTCTACACCACCATCTGCAACTGCTGTATCATTAAAAGGTGCGGGTAATATAGCCGCATCTATTTGATTATTCTTTAAAGCTTCAAGTCTAGCTGGCATTGCTGGTATTGCAACCTTTTCTATATCAGATACTTGTAATCCATTTGATAATGCTATATCATCTGCTAAATATTCTATCATTGTATTTTCTGATATACCTACTTTTTTACCTTTTAAATCACTTAAACTAGTTATTCCAGAATCCTTCCCTGCAACTAATGTCCATGAACCATTTGTAGTTCCAGTAATTTTCATATTTATATCTGAATTTTGATAAATAGAAATAGCTACTTCATCGCATAATACTCCATCTAATTCTCCAGCTTGAAGTGCAGCATCTCTATCGTTAGCCGCCTTAAATATTTGAAGGTCTAAATCTATTCCCTCTTCTTCAAAATATCCATTTTCTTTAGCTATTACTAATGGAACTGCATCAATTGATCCCATTACTCCTACTGTTAATTTTGTTTTTTCTGTTTGTGCCTCTTCTTTTTTACTTCCGCACGCAACCATAGATGCTGTCATAACAGCTGTCATAGCTAGTGCAATGATCTTCTTAAGTTTCATACTCTGTATCCTCCCATTTATTAAATAAATTGTTGTCTATATTAAGATAATTTAGTATTTTCCCTACCATGAAATCAACTAAATCATCAATTGTTTGCGGATGATTATAAAACCCCGGCATAGCAGGTATAATAGTCGCTCCTATTCTTGATAATTTATACATATTTTCTAAATGTATTGCATTAAAAGGAGTTTCTCTTGGAACTATTACTAATTTTCTTCCTTCCTTTAAAGCCACATCTGCAGCTCTACATAATAAATTCTTAGATAATCCATGACTTACTTCTGCCAATGTTCCCATAGAACATGGAACTATAATAACAGCATCAAATCCATGAGACCCACTAGCTACCCCTGAAAATAAATTATTATTATCTTCAAGCTTTACATTGCTATATGTACTTCTAAGTTCTTCAACCCACATTTTTAAATCTAAAGAAAGTTCATACTTAAAGACCTGTTTACCTTTATCCGTAGCAATTATATTAGTTTGTATTCCCTTACTGACTAAAACCTCTATAAGTCTTTTGGCATAAATACTTCCACTTGCTCCGGTAATTCCAACCACTATTTTTTTCATAATATTACTCTCCTAAATTAAACAATCAATTAATCCACTTAGTAAGAATACTATGCTTATTACTTGGTTTATACTATAAGATGCTATCTTAACATTTTTTAAATTATCTGCACTAATCATTTTATGTTGTATTATAAATAAAACTATATTAATACTTAAACCTATATAATATATAGTTCCTAATTCAGGTGATAATACTCCTACAATAAATAAAAATATTACTGCTAATATATGAAATACTGATGATATTTTTAAAGCATTTTCAACTCCAAATCTAGCTGGAATTGAATGTATTCCATTCTTAGTATCAAAATCATAATCTTGAGCTCCATAAATTATATCAAATCCAGCCACCCACAAAGTGTTAGCTGCTCCCATAACTAACGGAATTAATGATATTTTTCCTGTAACTGCAAGCCAAGCTCCTACTGGTGCCGCTGCTGAAGTTACACCTAATACTAAATGACACATCCAAGTAAATCTTTTCGTATAAGAATATATAATCATTAAAAATAAGGCTATTGGAGATAATATTAAACAAATAGTATTTAGTTTCCATGCAGCAAAAACCATAATTCCAAAACATATAGCAACAAATATTAATATTTCTTTTTTATTCATTAAACCTTGCGGTAATTGTCTAGTTGCTGTTCTAGGGTTTCTTGCATCAATTTCAGCATCAATTACTCTATTCAAAGCATTAGCTCCAGTTCTTGCTCCCATAAAAGCAACTAATATCCAAAATATAACCATAGGCTTTAATTTACCTTCTCCAGCCAATAACATTGATATTAAAGCAAATGATAATGAAAATATAGTATGAGAAAACATTACTAATACTCCATAATCATTTATCTTTTTAAATATTTTTCTCAAATCCGTATTCACTCCATCTCTTAGTTACCTTTTTCTTTATATCTTCAGACATAACTATATCATCAGGCCATTCTCTATTATGTCCTTCTTCTTTAAACTTCTTCGTTGCATCAATTCCTAAACGATGACCAAAACAATCCTCATTATCAAAATTAACCTCTTCAATTAATAAATCTCTTTTAGCATCTATGTTATTGAATACTTTCCAAGCTACTGTTGAGATATCATTTGCATCCACATCCTTATCTACAACAATTAAAAATTTATTATATTTCATATCTTCATGGTTCCATAACTCTTTAATTAACTTTTTGGCGTCATTTGGCTCACTTTTATTTATTGATACAATTAATACCCCTTGCATAACTCCACTTATATGATAATTAAAACTAGCTATTTTTTCATGACTTTCTAGATATTTAGTTAGCTCTAATGAACTTTTAACTTGGCAATTCCAGCTAATATCATTGCCTTCAGCTTTAAATTTCTTAGTAGCATCTATTCCTAATCTATATCCATAATGATCATTTGCTGATGCATGATCTAAAGCATCTAGTGGTCCTTCCGAAAATACTAAATCCTTCTTCATATCTATTGATTCAAAAACCTGTTTTGTAACATCCTTTATATCATGAGGATTAATTGTTTCATCTACTACTATTATCATTTTTGCATACATCATTTGCCCCATTCCCCATAGCGAGTTCATAACCTTCTTTCCATGACCTGGGAATCTCTTTTTAATAGAAACTATTACACAGTTATGAAATACTCCTTCAAATGGTAATGAATAATCTACTATTTCAGGATAAATCATTTTTAATAATGGTAAAAATGCACGCTCTGTAGCCTTACTCATATAACAATCTTCCATAGGTGGTCTACCTACTATAGTTGTTGGATAAACTGCATTCTTTTTATGAGTTATACATGTTACATGAAATACTGGATACATATCAGCTAAAGAATAATACCCTGTATGATCTCCAAATGGTCCTTCTAATCTCAAAGGCTCATTTACATCAACATATCCTTCTAGTACAAACTCTGCATCAGCTGGAACATATATATCATTAGTTATTGACTTAACCATTTTTACTGGCCATTTTCTTAAGTATCCTGCAAACATCATTTCATCAATCATTTTAGGTAATGGTGCAATAGCTGAAAATGTAATTGCAGGATCACATCCTATGGCCACTGAAACTGGCATCTTACCACCTAATTTACGATATTTATCATATATCTCCCTTCCATCTTTATGCCAATGCCAATGCATTCCTGTAGTATTCTTATCATATATTTGCATACGATACATACCAGTGTTTTGTACACCTGTATCTGGGTCTTTAGTCATTACTAATGGTAATGTAATAAATTTCCCTCCATCATCTGGCCAACATTTTAAAACTGGTATAGTAGATAAATCAGGATCGTGCTCTATTACTTCCTGGCAAGCACCTTTTATAGGAAGTCTCCATGGTAATACCGCTAATAATCTTGTCAATCTTGGTATAGACTTAATTAACTTAGGTATTTTTATATAATTTTGCATATTAATTAAATTAGCTATATCTTCTTCAACTTCTTCTAATTTATCCACACCAAGTGCTAAACTCATACGCTCATAACTTCCCATAGCATTAATTAATACAGGGTATTTAGAACCTTTAACATTTTCAAATAACAATGCTGGTCCAACTTCTTTAGAGATTCTATCAGTTATTTCTGTTATCTCTAAATCTGAATCAACTTCAGCTGTTATACGCTTTAATTGTCCTTTACTTTCTAACACCTTCATAAAGGCTTGTATATCTTTAAAAGACATATTTTCCTCCTTAGTTAAATCATAATATATTAATCTGTTAATTTATTTTACCTTTAAATATTTAGTTTACATATGTATTTTTATTATCTTTAATATTATAATTATTAGAAAACATAATATTAAAGGAGATTTATATGTTACATATATCAGAAAAATTTAAAAATCATGAGATTAATTGTAAAGCTATTAATATAGGTAATGATTGGAACATAACTATATATGGTGGTGATATTCCACATATAGGTGCCGTTGCAGTTGGTATTCCTGTAACTTTACCTCATGATATAAATAAATTAACTTCATCTTCATCATTAATAACAATACCTGGTCATAAAGAAGATGAAATAGTAAATAAATCCGCAAAATTATTAGCAAAGCAACTTAATACAACTGTGGTTGTATCTTGTGGTATACATATAAAAAATATTACTTTTGATGAAATCAATATATTAAATAATATTATAGACAACTTAATTACTAAACTATCTATTAATATAAAAAACTATAAAATTTAAGAAAATACAGCTGCTACAACTAGTAACAGCTTATTTCTTTTATTTAAGTTCACTTAATACTTCATCTAATGCATTTATCATATCTTTAATATTTTGCTCATTTATTACTAAAGGTGGTTGGAATGCTAACACATTTCTACCAATTCCATTTTTACCTATTATAAATCCTTTATCTTTCATCTTTTCTAATATAACATCAGTTTCTTCAGAAGCTTGCTCTCCGTTTTCTTTAACTAACTCAGCTCCTAACATTAATCCAATTCCTCTTACATCTTTTATTAAAGGATATTTAGATTTTAATTTCTCTAATTCCCTCTTTAAAATATCACCTAGCTTTTTAGAGTTTTCACATAGATTATATTTTTCAATATAATCTAAAACTGCCATTGCTGTTGCTGATGAAACTGGATTTCCACCTAATGTAGATGCTGATGGTTTAGTAAACTTTTCTGATATTTTATCATTAGTACAAAACGCTGATATAGGCATTCCATTTCCTAATGCTTTTGCTACAGTCATAATATCAGGTACAATATCATAATTTTCTATAGCAAACATTTTACCTGTTCTTGCGAATCCAGTTTGTACCTCATCAATTATTAATAAGATATTATTCTTTTCTAAAAGATTTTTAAGCTCTTTGAAATACCATAATGGTGGAGTTATTATACCTCCATTACCTTGTATTGGTTCTGCTATTAATGCTGCAATATTATCTGCTCCTCTATCATTAATAATTTTTTCTATATCTTTTAATGATTCTCTTGCAGCTTCTTCTATATTTCCATTACAATCCCAAGTATTTTTAGCAAAATGTATTGCTGGTGATAAATCTGGATCTGCTCGCCACATAGGTATCCCTGTAGCACTCATAGTTAAATAAGTTCTTCCATGTAATCCACTATTAAGTGCAATAAATTCATTTTTTTCTGTATATAATCTTGCTAATAACATTGCACCTTCATTTGCTTCTGAACCAGTACAACAGAAAAATACTCTTTTTAAATCTCCTGGTAATATATTAGCCATTTTTTCTGCTAAATTTACCATTTGCTCTGTTAAATATATGATAGTAGTATGTTGAAGAGTTTGCATCTGCTTAATTGTAACATCTAATATTTCTTTGTTGCAATGTCCACAGTTCATAACAGATACTCCTGCAAAGAAGTCTACATATTCTTTTCCATTGCTATCATATAAATATTGCATATCTCCTTTAACTATTTCTGGAGGGTTTTTATAAAAGTGATTCCCCCAAGATGAAGGAAATAAATATTCTCTTTTTTTCTCTATTATTTTATCTGCACCTATCATATTTATAGCACTCCTTAATTAAATTGCATTGCACCTAAAGTAAACCCTAAGCAGTCATATTTTAAGCTATCAAATATACCATCACATTCATCTAAGTTTTTAATAGCTTTCTTATATGCTATTATTACTTTTCTTAATGTTTCATTTTCATAATGACATCCTTCTATTCTAAAAATTGATGCACCTAGGTTACTTAACTCTTTTAAAATCGGCATATAGCATAATTCTTTTGATAATAACATATGATTATTTCCTTTATTATCTCTATAAACAGGATGTTCATTTCCTTTATCATCTATAAGTAATAAAACATTTTTATCATTATATTTTCTATTAGCTTCTTTAACTGACTCTTTAACTTTTGTATTTTCATATAAATCATGGCTCATATACATAACTACTGGTGACCCATGTACGATTATTTCTAATGGTAATACTGATTTTAATAAGGCTTCTTTAGTGTTGATAACTGGTGATTCACATGATAATGCACCTGTGCTTAATCCTTGACTCTTATAAAAATCTGCTGAAATTGCATTATATATGTTTAATGAATAATCACCTATTAACTCTAATCCTAAATCTTTAAACTTGTTTATTGCCCCTAAATTTGTAACTAATAATCCATCTATACCTAAATCATTATTTCTTAATAAATGATTATATTTAGAAAAATCATCTTCATACATCATTCTTGGAAGCCCTAAATATATTTTAGATTTCTTCTTTTTATTTGTAATATTAATTATCTCTTCTTTACTAAAAGGAAGGCTTGGTTCAAATACTTCTCCTGAAAGATATATTCTTTCTACCCCTTCTTCAATTGCTATTAATGCTGCTTCATAATTATTTACTTTAACTGCTATCTCTGGTTTATTATCTATTCTGCTTTCAACTGTTAATAATTCCTTAATTTCAGTTACTCTATTATTGTTTATATCAAATTCATCTACTGGTTTACTAAATACTTTTCCTGTACTATAAAATTTACCTGTGCCTTCATATCTCTCATTTATATTTGATAAACCTGGATTTCCAAAAGCATATGCTGTTGAGAAATCTCTTTTTCTATTTTCAAATAATTCTTTTGCATGTTTTCTTCTATTATATAAAATTGGATCATCTATATATCTATCAATTGCATCGCTATAATAGTTAATTAAATCTACTAAATACTCTGCATCTCTCATTCTACCTTCAATTTTAAATGAAACTACACCTGCTTCAATTAATTCTGGAATATTTTCATACATATACATATCTTTAACAGCTAGTGGGAAAGTAGTGTTGTATTCTTGACCTTCTTTATTAATTTTATATCCCCATCTACAAGGCTTCATACATAAACCTCTGCTTCCACTTTTCCCAAATAACATTCCACTATACATACATTGAGCTCCGTGGGCTACACACATATCTCCATGAACAAAATATTCAAATTCCATATTTGTTCTTACAGAAAAATGTTTTATAGTTTTTAAATCTATATCTCTAGATGTAACTATTCTTGTTACTCCTAAGTCTTTTAATACCTTAATAGTTTCAAAATTATGTACATTCATCATTACTGATGAGTGAATATTAAGATTTAATCCTAATTCTCTAATTACTTTAATAACACTCATATCTTGTACTATTAAAGCATCTGGACCTATTTTCTCTAAATATCTAAAATATTCTTCAGCTTGTTTTAAATCATCCGAACTTAATAAATTATTTACTGTTATGTATATTTTTTTACCTAATGAATGAGCCATCTTTACAGCTTCTTCTAATTCTTCATTAGTAAAATTAAAATCTTTTCTATGCATACGCATATTAAATATTTTTCCACCTAAATAAACAGCATCTGCACCACTATGTATTACTTTCTTAAATATATCAAAATTACCTACTGGAGCTAATAATTCAACTTCTTGTCCATTAAAAAATCTACTCAATTTGCCCTCCTTATATATACTGATAAAGTCATAATATCTATAAATTAATAACTTCTATCTAATAAACCTTTTGTTATTTCTAATAAAATTTCTCTGTACTCATTTTCTGGTAAAGCCTTTATTTGTTTATATGCTTTATTTGTATACTTTTTAGCAATTTCTCTTGCTTTATTTACACCATCATATTTGTTTACTAAATTTATTATTTCTACTACATCATCTTCTGTGTAGTCACTTTTTTCTAATATATTAACTAATTCACTTGGCTTATTTTCAAGCGCTATTATTAAAGGTAAAGTATATATTCCTTGTTTTAAATCATTAGCTGAATTTTTACCTATACTTTCATCGCTACCAGTATAATCTAATATATCATCTATTATTTGAAAGGCCATCCCAATATTATGACCTATCTCCCAAAAAGCCCTAGATAATTTTCTAGAACATCCACTTTCAGATGCACCTAAATATAAGCTTAATGAAAATAACTCAGCTGTTTTTCCAGATGCTCTTTTTAAATACTTTTTAACTGATACATTTTTATCAAATCTAGAATTTAACTGATCTATTTCACTCATACATATTCTTGACATTGTCATAGTGTCTATTTGTACACTATCTAAGGATCCTACTCCTGCTAATACCTTAAAGCAGACACAGAAAAGATAATCTCCTATATAAACAGCATAATTCTTTCCATATTTAGATTGTACTGTTTCTTTTCCTCTTCTTAATGTTGCTTCATCTATTATATCATCATGAACTAATGTTGCCATATGAAACATTTCAACTACCGATGCTAAAGCTCTGGCTTTTTTTTCTTCATAACTTCCAAACTTTGACGATAATATTACAAATGCAGGTCTAAGCATCTTTCCACCTGAATTAAGTAATTCTAATATAGACCCTTCTACAACTTTATCTCTACACTTAGCATTTTTTTCTATTATTTGTTTAACTTCTTTAAGCTCTTTATTAACTTCTGGGTACTTACTCCACAATTTATGCATTCTATCAACCTCATAATCACCTTTAAAATAATAATTATTACTTTTATCTTTTGATTTTTTCTATATATTTATTTTTAACTATAAAAAAAATATATAATAGTTTGGGCCAGACTTTATAAAAGCCTGGCTCAATATTAATTTTAACTATTATATATATTATTTTGCTACTTTTTCTGTACCATGTTCTATATATATAGGTGTTCTCTTACCTATCCAGAACTCTTTAGCTATCTTATGTATCCAAGGCATTACATAATAGTCTAAACCGAATGTTCTACCTGCACCTGACATTAAAGCTATTGAACCGAAGAAATACCATAATATATCCCATCCAGCCATTGCAGATAATACAAAGTTACAAACCATAAATGCAGATGCTGCACTTGCTAAGAAAGTAAATAAACCAACAATTAAAGCTAGTCCCATTCCTATTTCCATAATTACAACCATTGTTTGGAATAATGTTGCCATTTCTGGAGTTGGAATCATTACTTGCATTATAGATTCATAGAACTTAGGCATTTTTTGTAAAATTGGTGTTGCATATTCAACAGCAGTATCCGCTGCTTCTGATGCTCCTGCTGTAGCATCTTGTAACCAAGAGAAAGGCATATTTATGTTTCCAGCCTTTAACCAGCTATCTGAACCAATTGCTATTTTTACTTTATCAAAATCAAAGTTTGAAATAGCTTTAATATTAGCTTCCCATAAAGATTCACCAAAGAACTTCTTAAGCCCTTCAATTAACCATAAGCATCCTATAAACACTCTTAAAGGTACTAACCAAAGTCTATTTCCTTTAGATGATAAATGACCTCTCATTATAGATCTTCTATCTTTCATTCCAAAGAATTCATGTTGTAAATAGCAATATACTGCATTTACATCATTAACTCCAAATAAATAGTACATATTTACTAAATGCTTCATAACCATTGCTATAAATCCTGAAAGCTTAACTCCCATTAAGTTAGCAACACCATATCTACCACCAATTGATACCATGAATCCATGATAATTTGATTTAAATTCAGTTTTCTTATCTGAATTCTCAATTGAAGCTATTATATTTTTGACAGCTGTAACTGCAGTTTGCTCAGCAGCTTCAACTATTTGTGGGTTAGGTTTACCAGCTTCTTCTTCATAGTAAGCTATATCTCCTACAACATATACATCTTTCTTCCCTATAGCTTCCATGTACTTATTAGCTTCTAATCTTCCAGCTCTAGCAGTTTTTAATCCGTATTCTTTAGCTTCTTGATTAGCTTGAACACCACAAGTCCATATTAAAGTTTGTGTTGGTATTGTTTGTCCATTTTTTAACGTAATACCATTTGATGATACTTCAACTATTGGTGAATCCTTAAGTACTTCAACACCATGCTTAACCATATATTTTTCAGCCTTATCAGCTTGCTTTCTGTCAAGCATATTTAATATTGTAGACATAGCTTCAACAACTAAAAGTCTTACTTCGCTTTCATCTACTCTATAATCATGAGCTAATTTAGTTTTCCACTCTAATAATTCACCAGCCATTTCTATACCAGTAAATCCTGATCCTGCTACTACGAAAGTAAGCATTTCTTTTCTCTTAGCATCATTCTTTTCATAAGATGCAGCTTTAAATCTTGATTTAATGTGCTCTCTTATTTTTAAAGCATCTTCTAAAGACCATAAAGTAAATCCATTTTCTTTAACTCCTGGAACTCCAAAGAATGCTGGCTCACTACCAGTTCCTACTATTAAGTAATCGTAATCAAAACTACCATCTTTAGTTGTTACTACCTTTTTATCTGTATCAACATTTTCTATGTAGTCTACAACAACATTAACTTTAGTTCTGTGGAATATCTTGCTTAACTCAATCTTAACAGACTCCTCTGGAACTCTTCCACCTGCAACTTCATGTAATTCTGTCATTAGTGTATGGAACGGGTTCTTATCTATTAATGTTATTTCTACATCATTATTTTTTTTGTACTTTTTTGCTAATTTCTTAGCTGCATGTACACCTGCGTATCCAGCCCCTAAAATAACTATCTTTTTAGACATTTGTTTTTCCTTCCCTTCTGATTTTATAAAATAAACTTTAGTCATTACAATTCCTATAACATTTTATATTCATTTATTTATAATGTCCATAGTGAAATTTTTAACTATCAATTTTCAGAATAATATAACTTTTAAAAGTAAAACTATATCTTAAGGCACTAATTGTAGTGATAACAGCTATTTTCTAATACTACTTTCCTTCATTTTGTTATTAATAATTCTAATGTTACATTAAATATAACATCAACTCTTATAATGAATTTATTTCAAATAATTATTTAAAATAAAAGATTAAGGTAAATAACTCCTTAATCTTTTTTGATTATATATGTTTTAAATTCGCCCTTGTAAACGTTTTAAACATTGTGTATACCATCTACTTTTTCAATTATTATAACTTGACCAAAAAATTTATTACTTACTACAAATTTTCCAACTGAAAAATTTCCACTTGCATTTTCTATAATATCTTTAACTATACAATTGTCAGTATAATCCTTTGCTAAAATCCCCCTCTTTGCACCAGCTTCTATTAACATACACCTATATTTTTCTATATACTCTTCAAGCAAACCTCTCCTATAAACATTACCCTTCTTTAAATCCCCATACCTCTTTACTTCTTCTACCTTTTTCACAATAATCCCCTCCTATATCTTATTATGAATTTACAATATTTGTATTAATTAATCTATTTAATTTTTAATTATCCCGCTCTAATAAGTAGATTAATTTACATAGCCTAAAAAAGTAATGCTCTTATTTTTTCACCATCTCTAAATTTATTATGTAATATTTTCTTATCTAGCCATATAAATTAAACTTTATTATACTGAGATATTATACTATATTCATATTTATAATTAGTTATGTATACTTTTATTTAAAAGACATATTAATATAAATCTTTAAATAAACAGAGAAGTCATTTACAAAATATGTAAACAACTTCTCCATTTATATATAAATTTTTAAAGTCTTTTTTCAAAATTTCCTGTGACACTTAAACCTTCATTAAATATTATAAATGCCTTAGGATCTTTTTCTAAAACTATTCTTTTTAATTGATTTATCTCATACTTAGAAATTACGGTTACTAATATCTTGCTTTCTTCCCCAGTATATGCACCTTCACCCTTCCAGCAAGTTACTCCTCTTCCCATCTCGCTCATTATACCACTTTCTATGTTTTTCATCTTTGTGAAAATCATTGCTGTAGTATTTATATTTTGATAATGTATTCTATCAACTATTAAAGAGAAGAAAGTTGTATAAATAACTGAATATATTGCTGTAGGTAGTTCAAATAAAATTGCACATATTCCATAAATAATAGAATTTATTATTATACCTAACTTTCCAACACTAAAGTTTTTATATTTTTGAGTAAAATATACCCCCAGTATATC
Source organism: Clostridium sp. D43t1_170807_H7 (assembly GCF_015555905.1). Classification (GTDB taxonomy): domain Bacteria; phylum Bacillota; class Clostridia; order Clostridiales; family Clostridiaceae; genus Clostridium. The sequence goes on along the minus strand of NZ_JADNLK010000034.1, from coordinate 535 downwards.
TATACCTCCACCAGATCCTCCTGCTTTTAATGTTATCCCTATTCCTGCACCTGTAATTATTCCCCCAATAAGACATGCTGCTAACGGGTCATCTATAATAGCTGTACTTGGAACTGTAATTACTGTAAAGAAAATAGTCTGTGATACTACACTTACTACAGTTCTTACAAAAAACTTCTTAGATATACTTTTGTAAGCTATAAGTAATAATGGTATATTAATAATAAAGTTAATTATACCTGCTATTTCAAAGTTTTTTAAACTTGGAAAATAGTCTACTATAATAGTTCTAATTATTTGAGATATACCTACTACTCCACCATTATATAGGTCTAAAGGAGATATGAATAAATTAACTCCTAAGCAAAACAAGAATGCTCCTATAATAATAATTCCATACTGCTTAAACTTTTTTTCTTTTGTTTTTCCCATCATTACCCCCCTATTATGTTCTAAAATAGTCTATTGCATAACCCCCAAAACCTTGTTTTGGTGCGGTTTTACAAACTCATTTTTTCAAGTTTTCCCCCACCAA
>NZ_JADNLK010000033.1:18434-20554 GCF_015555905.1 Clostridium sp. D43t1_170807_H7 | reverse complement strand
ACAAAAAATGGCTGAAAGCTAGATTTTATCTAACTTTCAGCCATTGAAATTTTTATACTTTCCTATACATTAAAAAAGAGCAATAGAAAATCTATGGCTCTTTTTTAGTGCTTTTATATGAGCACTAAATTACGATTGTATCATTATGATATTACTTAGTAACAGCTAATAGCTTTTCAACTACTTCAATATCTGCTGGAATCCATTTTTGTGATGCTAACTGTTCTAATGAAACCCACTTTGCATCATTATGAGCATTTAAGCTTAATGTACCTCCGCATATTTCACAAATAAAGCAATGCATTATTAAATGAAAGCTAGGATAGTAATACTCTACAGTAGTTAGATAGTTTAGATTAGTAATATCTAATTCTAACTCTTCTTTTATCTCTCTTATTAATGCCTCTTCCTGAGTTTCCCCTACTTCTACTTTTCCTCCTGGAAATTCCCACATATCAATAAATTCCCCATAGCTTCTTTTAGTGATAAATATTTTATCATCCTTTTTTATTATTGCTGCAACTACTTCTATTGCCTTCATTTGTTCTTACCTTTCCATATTACTCATAACTTTAAGATGAATTTTATTGACCAAAAATATCTTCAAGTTTTATTTTTAAATCATCAAATACAACACTATTATAAACATCATTATTTTCAAACACCTTAGGTGTTCCATAATGTCCATTAATTAATCTATATTGTGTTATTGATCCGCTTGGTTCAACAATATTATATTCTAACACTCCAAATTTTTGATATATTCTAGCTTTTATAAAATAATCATTATCAGAATACTTTTCAGATACCACTTCAAAAATAATCTTAGGAGTTGATATGAAACTTTCTCCTAAAGTTTTAGCATCCTCACACATCACAAAAACATCTGGTAAAAAATTATACTGTTCACTTTCATTTTTAAATATAACTTCTATTTGTTCTGCAAAAGGCTCACATTTACTTCCCTCTAAATATATATCTAATTTCGTTAATATTTTTCTAACAACTCTATTATGTTGTCTAGATGTTCTTGAACTAAATAAAATTTCTCCATTTAAATATTCACATACACCATCATACTTACTTTGAATTTCTTCAAATTGCTCTAATGTAATAAATACATTTCTTATTGGCTCCATCACTTGTACTCCTTCCGATAAACTCTCAAATTATAAAAACTATAATAATTATATCATATAAGCTAATTTCATATTATTAATTTTAGCCTTTTTATTTTTTTCTTATTCTAAATATAAAAAACCTAAAGATATAATCCTTATTTATTATTATGTAAAAAAACATGCGGGGTTAATCCATATTTCGTATTAACCCTGCATGTCTTTTTTTATCTTACTATATTCTTTAATTTTTCATCTAATTCTTCTTCAGATAAGTCTTTTATTTTATCAATATCATAATAGAAATTTGCATATCTAAATTTACTTGCTCTATCAATACCAAAAGCATTTGATAAATCCTCTAAGAAATCTATTTCAGTATTTTCATACTCTCCATCTACTAGAGCTAATCCTAACAATTCAAAATAAACTATGTTTTTTACTCTTTCAGATGCTTCTACTAATACTTTTTTAGCATCGTCTACTTCCATTGAATTTACTGCATTGGTAATATTCAATGCTTTTGAATATCTATCAATTATTTGCTTCTCTTTTACATCAATATTTCCATCTACGCTTATAAATTCAGTAGCTAATTTTAAAAAAGCTTGCGCCTCTTTTTCGTTTAGTTCTTTTAATAACATCTCTAATCTCCTTCCTTTATCTTCAACTTATATTATACCTGTTTTTACTTTTAAAGTCTTCTAAATATATTTTTTAGAAAACTTCCACTCTAATTATATTTCTACAAGCATTCTTTTCTTACATTTACTTATACTATACCATTCACAATTTCCACATATATCGTCCATAATTTCCTTAGTAATATGACTCTTTATGTACCTTATTAAAGATTCATATTCATATATTTTTTCTTCTAACTCAAAATATTTTATTACTTTATTATCAATAATAATGATGTGGTCTAAGCTTTATCATAACTAATAATTCCTCTTATTGATTTATGATTTCTTAACATGGAACCAATTATAGTTGCTAATA
>NZ_JADNLK010000033.1:0-18335 GCF_015555905.1 Clostridium sp. D43t1_170807_H7 | reverse complement strand
TCTAAGCTTTATCATAACTAATAATTCCTCTTATTGATTTATGATTTCTTAACATGGAACCAATTATAGTTGCTAATACGGCTTTAATTACACCTACTAAAATAAATGGTAATACGCATACTAAAAAAGCATTATACATATTTGAGCTTGTTACTAATGAAAATTGAATAGCTCCCAGTAGGTAGTTAGGAATTGAACCTAATATCATTGCTAAAAAAATTAAAATTTTGTTGTCTGTTCTTTCACAAATTAACCCTATAATAAAACTCATAATTGGAAAAGATAAAATAAAACCTCCTGTTGGTCCTACTATTGCACCAATTCCTGCTGAAAATCCCGAAAATACCGGTAATCCAATTGCGCCCATTAATACATAAACCAATATTGATATAAATCCTTTTTTACTACCTAAAAGTATTCCTGCTAAAGAAACAGCAAATGTTTGTAATGTTAATGGTACTCCCCCTGGTAAAGGTATTGAAATTTGTGCAAGTATTGCTGTTATTGTTGCAAATATACCACAATATACAATATCTAAAGTTTTTCTTTTCATAACAATTCTCCTTAACTTTAAATTGTTAACTATTTTAAATATTTTGGTTTACAAATATTTTATAATACAAACTTTTCTAAGTCAAACTTTTTTTTGTTTTATAATAAAAATATAATACTATGGCAAAATTCATAAATTAGTTTTTTAATCATTTCACCTTTAACAATATCATTTATCCATGATTCACAAATATCATTAAAGCCATAATATATTCCTGCTAATCCTCCAACTACAGCAGCTGTAGTATCTGTATCACTACCTAAATTTACTGCTTGTAATACTGTGTCTTTATAATTATCATTATTAAAAAAACACCATAAACTTGCTTCAATAGTATGAACTACATATCCTGATGAATTAATATTACATAACTTTTCATTTCCTATATTGCCTTGCAATACTCTTTCTAAAGTTTTTAAAGCTTCTAAATACTGATCATCTTTATAATAATTTAATATTACCTTTTTCATTTTTTCATAAGCTTCTTCTTTGCTATAACCATTAATAAGATTAATTGCAAATTCTATATATATTGAACAAGCTATCTTTGATATATTATGTCTATGTGTTATAGATGAAACATCATGAATTGTTTTAAACTTTTTATCTGAATCCTTCTCATATTTAAGATAAAAAGCTAATGGTAGTATTCTCATTAATGAACCATTTCCATTGTCATATTTTGATGCTCCACCTGCTTCTGTTACCTTTACTCCAGCCTCTATGTTATAAATAGCTTTTCTTGTAGTATTTCCAATATCAAAAGCTACTCCATATGGAGTCATAAATCCATATCTATACCATTTTACAAAATTATTTGCTATCTCATTTAAGTCATATCCCTTAATTAAATTATCTACTAAACATAATGTCATTGAAGTATCATCTGACCATGTACCCTTAGGTTGGTTATGTGTGCCATATGCTCTCATATCTATTACAGGATTTTTTTCTAACTCTTCTCTATCTTGAAATTCAACTGGCACTCCTAATGCATCACCAACTATTAATCCCCAAATACCACCTTTTATAGCATCTATTATTTTGTCATTCATCTCATTACCCTCCATAATATTAATTTTTAGATTTTTAAATTATCATAAAAATATATTAAAGGCTCTGCACTAAATGCAAAGCCTTTATTCTATTTATTATAAATCAAAAATTTATATATGAGTATTATATTAATAAAACATAATTAAAAATTGAATATTGGACAACCATTATATTTTTCAGGAATATCTTTTTTTGAGTTAATCCATCCAATTGACTCAACAAATATGGACTGTTCCTTTTGGAAAATCCAAGTATTCAGATATTCAATAAAATCCTTTTCTGTATAGCAAATACCACCATCTACATGATATTTTTTTGCATTAGGACTTTGTTTTAACCATGTATCACAGAAATATATACAATATTTTCTCAAACTATTTGCCACTTGGTCTGGAACTAAATAAACAGATGTTTCACTATCAGCACTTAATAATACATGTTTCAAATTAAATCCACTCCTAAAAAATATTTTTCTCATATAATTCGTATTTTAGTAAAATTCTTCAATACTGTACATTTCTATTATACATAATTCCAGATTATAACTCTATAAAATTGGGAATATTAAGAATTAAATATATTCATATTTAGTTTTATTTTTGACAAAACACATAAAACTTACACACAATGCCAGTACTTCTGCAAATATAACAGCCATCCATAGACCATTTACATTAAATAATAACGGTAATATAAATATCATTATTATTTGGAATACGAAAGTTCTTAAGAATGATATAACTCCAGATACCACACCATTATTAAGTCCTGTAAAGAATGCTGATGCAAAAACATTAAATCCACTTATTATATAAGATAGTGAGAATATTCTAATTGCATTAGTTGTAAGATTAAGTAAATCTATATCGTAACTTACAAATATTTGAGCAAGTGTTTCTGAGAATAGTTGTGCAAGACTTGTAAGTACTAATGCAGCTATTAAAATAAGTACAAAACTCTTTTTAAGTAGGTTTTTTAACTCATCTTTATTATTACTTCCATAGTGATATCCCACAACTTGTGTAAGACCCATTGAATATCCTATATAAACGCCATTAAAAATAAATGATACATACATTATAACTCCATATGAAACTACTCCTCCTGCTCCGGCATATTTCATTAATTGTAAGTTATATAGCATATTTACAATAGACATAGATAAATTTGTAAACATTTCTGAAGAACCATTTAAACAACTTTGTCCAATTGCACCAAAATCCAATTTAGTTTTACCAAGTCTTAAAGGACTTTTATTTTTCATTATAAAGTATATAAGTGGTACAAATCCACCTACAATTTGACTTGTACATGTTGCTAAACCTGCTCCAACTACTCCCATATCAAGTATCACAATTAATAAGAAATCTAAAACTATGTTAGTAACTCCTGCAATTATAGAAACAACAAGACCCATGGTAGGTTTCTCTGCCACAACTAAGAAACTTTGAAAAGCATTTTGAAGTAAAAATGCTACAAGACTAATAAGTAGAATTCTACCATATATCACACAGTATTCTAAAATTATTCCTTCAGCTCCTAAAGCTTTAGAAATTGGTTCAATAAATATAAATCCTATTGTAGCAATTATTAATCCTATTATTATTAATAAATATATTAACATGGAGAAAATTTCTTTTGCTTTTTTAATATTTCCCTCTCCAATTGTCTTAGAAACTAAGGCTCCTCCCCCTGTTCCTATCATAAATCCAAATGTTCCACCAATCATTATAATGGGCATTATTAAGTTAACTGCTGCAAAGGCATCACTTCCCACTACATTTGATACAAATAAACCATCTACAACACCATATATGGAAGTAAATATCATCATAAAAATTGTAGGTAAAGTAAATTTAATTAATTTACTATAAGTAAAATTGTCTGATAATTGTATGTTCATTCCATCTCCTCCTCATTATTTTCCTTTAAACTATTAAATTTGACATATAATAATCAAAATCGTATATTAGTATAAAGTGTACCATAATGGTAGAGTCAAGGAGATTTTCATGAAAAAGAATTTATTAACTATTGGAGATGTATCAAAGAAAACAGGTTGTAGCATAAAGTCTCTTCGTTATTATGATTCCATTGGACTATTAAAGCCTATATACGTTGATCCCAATACTAATTATAGATACTATAATTTTGAACAAACAAAAATCGTTGAAATAATACAACTGTGTATTTTATTAGATATTCCCCTTAAAGATGTGAAAGAACTAACTATTAAAAATGATAACACTATGGATTATTCTAATTTAATTGAATATGGTAGAAAAATAACAAAGGAAAAAATCATTAAACTTCAAAACAATCTAGATTTTTTAGATACTTTAAAAGATGAAATAGAAAGACTCAATAGCTATGATAATGATGAAGAAAAGTCATTTCATATAGATGAAAAATATTACTATGTTATGCCTATTTTTGAAGATGAGATGAATGATACTTATTATAAAATTCTAGATACTTTATTTACAAATGCCATAAATGAAAATATATTATTAAAACATGATTACGGTATTATTATGAATATAAAGGATGATGATATTAATAAGTTCGTGGCTGTAGAAGTTGATAAAAGGCACTGTCATTTAGAGAATGTTATCAGAATTGAGGCAGGAAATTTTTTATGTAAAAAAACTAATGAATTTAATTTAATTAAAATTTATGAGATGTTTTCTGATATAGTATGTTCTGAAAAAACTATTATTGTTACTTCAAGTTATAGCTATGATTTTTCAAGTCCCTATTTTGAGGTTAAGTGTTCATTATAAGTATTTAATATTTCTAGAATAAGATAAAGGCCCTGCAGTAAATGCAAAGCCTTTATCTTACTCTAGAATCTTTTTCACCTTTTCCTCTGTTGTTTCACATAGCTTGACTATATCTTCAATAGACATACCTTCTTTAGAAAGTTTAAGCACTTTTTTCATAAGCAGTATACCTTTTTCTTCTCCTTTGTTTTCAGCCTTTTCATATTCCTCTTTCAACGTCTTTGAAATATTTGAAGTCATCTTCTCTACCTCCTCTTTCTTTGCAGTAATTATTTCATCTATCTTGAACTTATCTTTAAATTCTTCATCTATAGCATTTCTAAGCCAATGTCTTAATTTCATTTTATCATTTTCAGTTAATTTATCAAAGGTTAAAACTATTTCCTTTAATCTATTAATAAATTCTATATAGTCTACCTTTTGATCTAACATAAATATTGCGGCACTTATAGTACCAATTTTCATTAACTCATCTTTATTATATCTGTTCACATCCAACAATAAATACTCAAAGTTAATTATATTTTTACCAAAGATTTCATTATTAAATACTATATTTTTAAACTCTTTTTCTGCAGTCCATTTTTTCTCTCCATTATATAATACTATAGGAACTACAGCTGGGAGTTTAAAGTCTTTACCTTTTATAATCCTCTTAGTGGTATTTTTTATTATTTCTCTATATATTTCTGATATGTAAAAATATAATCTCATTGGCATACTAAAGTCTACAGTTGATTGTAATTCTAGAAGTATATAAAAATATATTTCCTCTTTACCATTTTTCACTCTATATACTATGTCAGATTCTATTTCTTCATAGTCTGCTAAAATAAAGCTCTTATTTACTAATGCTAAGTCTTGTGCTTTTATATTCTTTGCCCAATTAGTATCTATAAAGTTAGAAATTAAATCAACAAAGATTTTACTATTACTGAAAAAGTCTTTATATGATTTATCATGAATATTATTAATATCCTTTTTTATCTCCATCTCGTACCTCAATTATAAATATTAACAAAGCTTCGTTATTAATATTATACCCCTGAACATGCATTCTTATACGTACATACGTTCTTTTAATAGTCATATAAAAGAGTTACCTAGCCGGTAACCCCCTAACACTTTTACTAAATCTTACGTTTAATGATTAGTATATATTTTTATCTCTTCATTAGAAGTACTAAAATGTATTGTATCAATTACTTTATCATTATGTTTTTCAACAAAATTATTTTTTCTCTCTTCTTTTCTTTTATTAGCTCTATTTCAGATATTTTTTACCCTCCTTAAATATCTTCATTTAGCTCATAAAACTCTTTATAGATAATAAAAATTCTTTTTTTATATCATTATTTTCTTCCAAAAATTCAATTAAAACTTCTATCTTAGGTTGTTTATATCTATGTCCAATTCTATTTCTTAATAATCTAGCTGAATTTAAATAATTAGCAAATTTATCAGTAAGAACATTTTTATCTTTTAATAACTTTATAGCTGAATCTATAGTCATTCCTATTTTATAAATATTATATTCTTTTAAAAGCATTGATATAAAATCTTCATATAAAATAAACATCCTCAAATATTTATATTTAAGACTATTGTAAAGTTCTTTTTTTAAAAGTTCATTATCAGAATATACTTGTATAAATTTTAAGGATTCCTCAATATCCTTATACTCTAATTCCAAATCATAGAGTAACTTTTTTAATCTATCTTTATTCATTATCTAAAACCACCTTATCTAATCTGCTCCAAAATTCAATATTTTCTTTAAATAGTTGATCATAATAATTGAATTTTTCATTATATTTATCATCTTTTATTATTACCATTTCACTATTTAGAGCTTCTATCTTAATGAGATTTTCTATATCTTCATCATTAATATCTATTAAATCTATACTTCTTTCTAAGAAATCTTCAAGTTCTAATGTCAAATTCAACAGGAATCTTAGCTTATTCTTTTCAACTAAGATTTCTTCTATTTCAATCTAAATCAATTTTTTCAACTCTTATATAATCTAAGTTTATTTCAACTTTATAATATCTGATAGTTATTTAAAATTTATTTTGTTGCATATCCTTTTAAAACTGCACTATATTTTATTAAATAATTAATACCCCAAAATATAGAAATAAAAAGTAAAAACCCCATAGGCTCATTAACCTTATCGTATATGTAAATATTTATTGGCATAACTAAAGAATTTATAATACTTAACCCTAATTGTATTTTATAGAAATCTTCATTTATTACTCTAAAATTTTTGCTTTTTATAGTATAGATAACTAATTTTTTTGAATAACAAATTAGATTATAAATTATAAATAGTATTGGAAAAATAATCCCGATAATAATAAAAAGCATACTCCATTCTCCTTTTAGTATAATTTTTTAATAATATACTTTCATTATACAACATTATGGATTATAATCCCAAAATAGTTTCATTTTAGTTTATTTATTAACGGTATATCTGCAGGTGCTATTTTATAATTATTGATTTGTTCTAATGTGACCCATTCATATATATCATGATCTGAAAGTTTAATTTCTCCATCTATAATTTCTGCGGTATATCCAAGTAATGATATTACTTTATTATTTCCATAATCATATACACTCTCACCTATATACTCTTTAACAGCAATCTTTATATTCATTTCTTCCATAAGCTCACGAATAAGACTTTCCTCTGGTGTTTCACCTTCTTCAATCTTTCCACCTGGAAATTCAAAATATCCTGCAAGTGGTTTACCTTGTTTTTTTCTTGCTATAAGTATTTTATCCTCTTTTTGAAGTATTGCTGCTACTACTTTTATTATTTTCATCTGTTCTAACACTCCAAATTTTTTATATATTCTAGCTTTTATAATCAAATTGCTCTAATGTAATAAATACATTTCTTATTGACTCAATTACTTGTACTTTTTCCGATAAACTCTCAAATTATAAAAACTATAATAATTATATCATATCAGCTAATTTCATATTATTAATTTTAGCCTTTTTATTTTTTTCTTATTCTAAATATAAAAAAACTAAATCTAAGCTTTATCATAACTAATAATTCCTCTTATTGATTTATGATTTCTTAACATGGAACCAATTATAGTTGCTAATATTGCTTTAATTATACCTACTAAAATAAATGGTAATACGCTTACTAAAAAAGCATTATAAAGACTTGAGCTTGTTACTAATGAAAATTGAATAGCTCCCACTAGGTAGTTAGGAATTGAACCTAATATCATTGCTAAAAAAATTAAAATTTTGTTGTCTGTTCTTTCACAAATTAACCCTATAATAAAACTCATAATTGGAAAAGATAAAATAAAACCTCCTGCTGGTCCTATTATTGCACCAATTCCTGCTGAAAATCTCGAAAATACCGGTAATCCAATTGCACCCATTAATACATAAACTAATATTGATATAAATCCTTTTTTACTACCTAAAAGTATTCCTGCTAAAGAAACAGCAAATGTTTGTAATGTTAATGGTACTCCCCCTGGTAAAGGTATTGAAATTTGTGCAAGTATTGCTGTTATTGTTGCAAATATACCACAATATACAATATCTAAAGTTTTTCTTTTCATAACAATGCTCCCTAACTTTAAATTGTTAACTTTTTCAAATTTTTTTGTTAACAAATATTTTATAATACAAACTTTTTTGAATCAAACTTTTTTGTTTTATAATAAAACTATAATACTCTATTTCTACTTCCAATAAATATCAGCACTTCTCCATAAATTAAATTATATACTTATCAATTAAATACTGATGTCCAACTTTCCTTCCAAGTAACGTTAATGCCTTATTAGGACATATATTTATACATCTATAACACATAGTACATTTATCTCCACTACATAGTTCATTCTTCATTTCTAAGTTTTTCATTGGGCAAACTTTTATACACTTACCACATTTAACACATAACTCTCTATCTATCTTAATATTGCTGGAGTACTTTTTAACTTTATGTCCAAAATATAACCTTTGAGCAAAACACCCTGCAAATTGAGCAGAAACACTTAATCCTTCTCTAACCTTCTGTCCACTTTTAATTTTACCTACTGCTTCCTCTACATGCTTCTCTGCTAAGCAAATAATATCTTTTATTCCATCATCGTCTTTTTTTAACAATTTTGAATCACAAATATTATCAGGCATTTTCACTTGTATACCGCTTATAATATTAGCATTAACTTTTCTCAATTTTCTTTGAGCTAATCCGCATCCATCACCTGAAAATAATCCCATTGTAGTTATAATAAATACTTTTTTATTTCTAAATAACTCAATATTCTTCTCTAAAAAATCATCCATTATTTTAGGCATTGAACTATAATAAATTGGATATGCTATTACAATATCATTAGCCTCTTGTAATTTCGTCTCTACATCAATATCTTCTATAGAAAATATCTTATAATCCTTCCCCATTTTCTTTAAAAATAAATCAAGAATATATCTACTATTACCTGTCCCTGAAAAATAAATACCAATCATAAATAACTTGCCCCCTTCAATTAATACCTCCATGATAGATTCATTTATTATATCTATCATAGAGGCATTTAAACACCTTTATCCTTAATATAGAAATTATACCATATAAAAGAATAATTGTTTGCTTCTCATTCATCTCATTACCATCAATATTATTAATTTAATACATTAAAGGCCCTGCACTAAATGCAAAGCCTCTATTTTATTTATTCCCTCTCATATTTTTCCTATTCGTATACATATTATCAATGCTAGTTTTATTTTGTATTATATTAAAGCTATTGATTACTTTTCATGGTATAAACACCATTTGGATTATTTAATATACACTTTTCAATTGCATCTATCTCAGCAATTGCATCTTCTTTTGTGGAATAAAGACCTAACAAAATCGTATTACTAGTAAAAAATCCTCCAGGTGCGAATCTCCCCACCACAGCAGCTTTATTTTTTTTATCTCCAAAATTAGATGCAATTTCAACTTTAATTACATTCACCAATTCTCTTTTATTTTGAGTTCTAATCCACATAAAATACCCCTTTTTATCATACATTAGTGTATTATAATATAATTCTTCAATACTATATATTTTTATTATAAATGATAATAGATTATAATTCTATAAAATTCAAACTTCTATCTTAGATTGTTTATATCTATGTCCAATTATATCTCTTAATAATCTAGCTGAATTTAAATAATTATCAAATTTATCATTATTAAATTTCAAATTAAGATTTACTAAAAAACATAACTACTAAGTCTATTATACAAGCAAGATACTCCCATAGTTTAGGAGAAAAAGCTAATCCGATTATTGTTAGTACAGTTCCCAATATAAGCAATATAAGGCCATTGTTTCCTTTAAAGCTATTTATATATCCAACATAAACAGAAATAACTATAAAAATTAAACCTAAAATTATTGAAATAATATTTAATTTAGATTTCATATTACGCTTCACATCATCCTTTCATTTGTTTTTCCTCTTTTATTTATATTTCACTTGTTGCTTTTAACTTTTCATAAAACTCATCAATCTTTTCTTTAGATTCTTTTAAACTTTCCCCTGTTGCAACTCTATATTCTTTTATTGCTTCTATTTTCTTCCCTTTTTTAAGTAAATCCTTTAAAGATTCTAAAACTTCATCTTCATCTACATAGTCTAATTCTTTTACTCCCATTTGCAAAGCCAACTTTTCTAATGTTTTATTTAACTTATAAAGTTGATCTCTCATTTGACTTAGTTTATTAGACATAATTATAATTGTAATAAATAGTACCCCTATTATAATTCCATCAATCTCCATATTTCCTCTCCCCTTATTTATATATTTTTATTTTTTAATTCATCCATATAAAAACTGTTATAGCTAGAGTAATTAAAAGAATTATGCTCATCACAATAGATATTGTAGGTATCATAATAAATTTAGATCTTTTTTCTGTATATCCTATATAAGCTGAACTTATCATAGTATAACTCATCATTAGTTCAATAATTATAATAAATACCATAAAATATTTAAAGTAAAACAAACTTCTTCCACCTAAATTCTATATACTTTTAAAAATATTAATATATATAATAACACTAATATCAACTATATTCTTATACCAATTATATATTAAGAAATATCAAATTTAAACTATTTTTCTACTTTTTTACTTTTATAAGGTTGTAATATATAAAAATAAAGGTCTTGTACTAAATACAAAACCTTTAATGAATGTTGTCGCTTTTTATTAAATCTAAATGTAATAATCTATTTCTTTTTAAACAACCTCTCTCCCAATACCCTTAGATAATTATTGATTTATTAGCTTTATTAATCATACTTGCTGGAATCTCTTCATCTAGCTCCCATACAAAGCTAATAGGTTTATCACCACTATGACTTCTGTATTCACATGTACCTAAATAAGTAAATGGTGATGTAAGTCCATCTCTAGTTTTATATTCTCTAACAAAAAGAGCTATCTTATTACCAGTTTTTAAATGATTGATATATCTTTGTCCTGTTGTACTTTGTATTGAAGTTTTACTTTGAGTTTGCCAGTGAAATAGCTTTTCATTAATGGCATAATCTTCATAGAGTGTAGATGGTGAAAAGTCTTTATCACTCTTATTTAATGTTATAAAGAATATATCAGTTTTCTTATCTTCAAAATACTTAACACCTTCTCTAAAAGCTGGCTTCTTTTCTTCATTAAAGTATCCAAAAGCAGCCATAATTACATCTGTTGTATAATTACAATGTAAATCTAAAGGACAATCAAAGCCTAAATCAACTTTCTTATCTATAAATTGAATATGTTTATAATTATATCTTAATATATCAGAAACTTCTTTCATCATAGTTTTATTAATAAGTAACTTATTAATTCCTTCATTTATAGATATTAATCCTACTTTATTAGGTGCATCATTATAGAAAATATAATACATCATATTTAACATTAACTTTTCTTCATTATTAAAATCAACTTTTGAAATATTGTCATAATTATTAATTATTTTAATAATAAATTCTATGAATCTTCTTGAATTAATAAATAATAAATTATATAGCTTCTTAGTTATTATATCTTCATTTTCATCATAAAAATCCTCTTTTTCTTCTGCAAGTACACACATTCTTGAAAAACTTCTGTCTTTACTCTTGCCATAAAAATCTGTTAAAGATAAGTTATGATAATCTAAAAAGTTTTCTAAAGTTAATTCTAAATCAGTATCACCTTTAAATGTTCTAAGCTTACTTATTAAATTTGTTTTTGTATTAGCTGCAGATTTTATATTTCTTAAAATATATTCTTTAGCTTCTTTTTCTAATTGAATATAACATCCCTTAGGTAAAGTTAAAAATCCATTTTCAATATACTCTTTTACAGATTTATTACTTCTACCAATTAGTGATCTAAACTTTTCCTCAAAGTTATAATTTTTATGTGCTTGCCCAACATAATCAAGAACTGTTAAACATTCTTTTCCTTCACTTAGTCTTAATCCTCTTCCTAGTTGTTGTAAGAATACAGTTAAGCTCTCTGTTGGCCTTAAAAATAAAATAGTATTAACTTCTGGAATATCAACACCTTCATTATATATATCAACAACAAAGATAAACTTTATCTCTCCATTAACTAATCTTTCCTTAGCATTATTTCTATCTTCTTTTTTACTTTCATCTGTTAATGCTAATGATGAAATTCCTGCCTCATTAAATCTTAAAGCCATAAATTTTGCATGTTCTTTACTTACACAGAATCCTAGCCCTACTACTTCATTTATATCTGTAATATATTTATTTAAACTTGCAAGTATATTATTAACTCTTATATCATTACCTGTATAAACTTTATCTAATTCACTTATATTATAGCCTTTTCTTTGCCATTTAAGTTTTGATAAGTCTACTGAATCAGATACTGCAAAATATTGAAATGGACTTAATAACTTTCTATCTATTGCTTCTGGTAATCTTATTTCTCCTGATATTCTATCTTCAAAATATTTAAATATATCTTTATTATCATTTCTTTCAGGAGTTGCAGTTAATCCTAATAATACTTTAGGCTTATAATAACTTAATAATCTTTGATATGATGGTGCAGCTGCATGGTGAAATTCATCAACTATAATAAAATCATAGTAATCTTCAGATGTTATGTCACATAAATCTTTGCTATTTAAACTTTGTATAGAAACAAATAAATGATCTAAGTTTTCAGGAGTTCTTCCTCCTACCATTAATTCACCAAAATTATTATTTTTTAATATTGCTCTAAAGGTATCTCTTGCTTGTTTTAATATTTCTTCACGATGAACTACAAATAATAACCTATTAGCCTTACCCCTGTTTTCTTTGCAAAAATCTTTATAGTCAAAGGCTGAAATTACAGTTTTACCTACACCAGTTGCAGCAATAACTAAGTTTCTATTTTTATTAAAAATCTTTCTTTCAACTTGAAGCTTTTCTAATATTTCTTTTTGATAAGCATAAGGTCTTATATCAAAGGTAAAGTTTAAATCATTATCACTGTCTTTTTGTTCTTTTCTTAATGATCTTTGTAATCTTCTTTTATCCTCTTCTGTTCCATTGTAAGAAACAAATTCTGAATCATTCCAATAGCTTTCAAAGGTCGCTTCAAACTTCTTTATAATATCAAAGGAATCTTGTTCTGTTATTTTTAAATTCCATTCCAATCCTGAAGTTAATGCAGCATTTGAAAGATTTGATGAACCTATATATGCAGTTGTAAAGCCTGTTTCTCTTTTAAACATATAAGCCTTTGCATGAAGTCTTGTTCTATCTGTATCATAAGAAATTTTAATTTCTGTATTAGGTAGCTTACTTAATTCTTCAATAGCTTTAACATCTGTAGCTCCCATATATGAAGTAGTTATTATTCTTAGTTTTTTATTATTGTTTATTGTTGCTTCCTTTAAGCTTTCAATAATACATCTTATTCCACTCCACTTTACAAAAGAAACTAACAAATCTATAGAATCACTTGATAGTATTTCTTTATTTAATTCTCCCAACATGTTAGGTTCTTGTCCTGATCCTGTGAATAGTGAACTTTGTGATAATGGAGTTACTGGTCTTGTTGCTTTTTTACTATTTAATGCTCTTTTATTGTTTACTTTTGAGTAAAGAGCTGTTAGCATTTCCCCATTTTTATCTATTTCATATTTTTTAATGTCTTCTTCATTTGACACTTTGCTTAATATGTTAATTATGTCATTACAAGCTTCTATTTGTTTTATTAGTTTTTCGCTATCTTCTTTTTCTTTATCTCTAATGTAATTTAGGGATTTTCTTATTATTTGTGATATGTATTGTGAAAGGATTGCTTTTGCTTCTTCTTTATCTATTTTATCTTTATCTATAATGAATTTTTCTTGTTCTAGGTTGTTTAGTTGTTGTTGTATTTCTTTGTTTATTATTTGTTCGTATAGGCCTTCTCTCAATATTACTTCCTCCATTATGATTTTGTTTACTCATATTTTATCATATTTAGGTATAATAAAAAGCTACAGTATTTTGCAGCTTTTTATGCATTTTATGGATAATTCAATCCATCTTAACCTTCATATATTTTTATATTAAATCTTTTCTTCATTTATGTATTTATCAATTATAAAAAAATACATATTCAATTAACACTGAAGTAAGTAATATTCACATTAAATTGCCTTTAAATAATCTCTTAATTTCAGCATTTTGTCATTTAAGTTAATTTCCCTCTTATCACAATACTCTAAAATCCACTTTTTATCTCTTTCTGTTATATACTTAGCACTGAATCTTTTTAATACCTCGGATAGTTTTCTTCTAAAGCTCATTGGAAATTGTGACATACTTGATTGGTTTACCTGTTCAAAACTTCTATCCAACTCTTGTAAAGTAATTTCAGAGCTTAAATATTTTAAGAATAATAGTTCATAAAAAGCAAATGGAATAACTCCTTCTATAAGTTCTTTTACAAGAGATTGATGTGGCCCAAAGTCCTTTGTATCATCAGACACAAAAGCAGCTATTCCCATTGCCTTTGCTAATGCAACTGCTTGAAGTTCTCCTTGGTCAAATAAATACTTATTATTTTCCTTGTAATCTTCAAATAATTTCTTTATACCCATATCAATTAAATCTTTATTAGTGATTACCTTAACTATTCCAGCTTCCACATCTTTTTTAAACTCCTCATACACTGATGTAGATTTTCTTTTCATTTCTTTCTCCAGAAGAAAATCATAGATATATACTTTATCAAAGGATGAATAAAGCAGCTCCTTTTTTTCGCTTTTGTATAAGTGTATTACTATATCTGTATCTAAAGAAGCATCCATTATTCTAACTCCTCAAATAAATCATCTAAATCTATCTCTTCATTATCTTCACTTTCCTTTTTAAACACTTCTGCATCCTTGTTTAAAAGGCCTAAAGCTTTTTCAAGGCTGGAATAAGGTATATAGTCATTATTATAATTACTCGTAACATACTCTAAATACTTCGCAGGTACACTAATAACTTCTGATGCTCTCAATAGCTTTTCATCTGCATTTAACATTTTGAATAAAGCATTTGATTTCATAATATTTTTCTCATTGAATAAATTATACATATGAGCTTCTGATATAAAGTAAATATCCCTTAATCTTTTAACTGCTGCATTATAACTAACATTAAATTCTATTTGAATTCTCACTATATCTAAAGCATTTAACTCTTCTTTCTCTTTTTTAAGTTCATACTTTATATATTCCTCTAATTTGTTTTCTGGCATTAAAAAACAGTTTGCAAAATAAAATGCTCTTTCTTCACAAATATCTTCCTTAACCTCATCTAAATCCAATTGAATTTTAAGCTCTTGATTCAAATCTTCAAAATCAAAAACTATATGTCCAAGCTCATGTGCAATAGTAAATATCTCCCTTGAAAGTATCTCTGATGAGTTAGAAACTATTACTCTCTTTCCCTCATAAACTGTAGAAAACCCTAAAAGAACATCTTTTCCAAAAGGATATCTTATATGGTGTATTTCCTTTTGTTCAATTAAACTAAAAATATCTTTAATCCCATAAGTCTGTACATTATTCTCTTGTCTTATTTCTATAGCTTTTTTTTCTATATCACGCTTATCAATCCTCAAGACCATCACGCACCCTCATTTGGTAATAAAGCTTTTCATGCGCATGAAAAACTTTTAATATCTCCTCAATTTTAGAAACTGATTCTGTAGCTTCTGGAGAGTTATTTTTTTCTCTAAACAATGTAGTTAATCCCTTTCTTTCTTCTTCAGCAGAAGTTATCTCATTGATAGCTACCCCAAGTACTTTTGCAATATTTTTTATCATAACAAACGAAATATCAATCTGTCCGTTCTCTAATCTAGAATACCTCTGTCTGGTAGTATCTAAAGCCTCTGCCATCTGTTCCTGACTTATCTTACGCATTGTTCTAAGTTCTTTTATTCTAACTCCTAATGCATAACTCATAGCAATCACTCCTTTGTATTAAATATATAACATCTAAAACCAAAATTCAACTCATATAGTTATAAATATGTTCCATTTAATAAATTTTATACACTTTTTCTTAAAAATTTTATAATTTTTCAAGGACATGATAATTTTTACTGACAATCTCTTTGCCTTAGTTGTCTTTAGCAATGAATAATAAAATAAGAATTGTCCCTTTAGCTTCTGCTAATTCTTTAACTATTTTAGATTTCCTATCTAATTGATTTCTACCTACCTTTCTCTCCGTTATCATCTATGTTTAATACTTCAACATCTGAAAATAATCAACTATTATATTTAACTTCTATAGTAATAGTAACTAAATTTATATTAACAACTAAATCCAATTCATCTTCATTGTGATATGTCCAAAATTCAATTCTTTCTGTCCATTCTCTTACTTCGTATTTATCAAAATTATTTTCTTCGATAACTTATAATAATACCAAGAGAGTGACTTCGTCCCTCTCAAAGACTCCTACCAAGAGAGTGACTTCGTCCCTCTCAAAGACTCCCGGGGGTTTTAAAATTTTCCAGAGACAAGTTTATGCTTAGCATAGACTTTGTTTCTGTTTTTTGTTAATGATATATATACCTTTTCATATTTCTTTAACTCAACAATAAATGACTTATCTCTCTTCCTTATATCCAAAAGATCCATCTGCTAAAGCTTTTTCAAACTCTAACATAAGCTCTTTATTAGGAATCCTTAAATATCCATCATGATAAGATAAAAATCCTAAAATTATCATAGATTAATCCATATCTTAACTATCGTACCCATACATTTGATTTTATAATTAAAACACTTTACTGTTATACCTATATTTTAAATTATTGTGAATTTATGGAGGTATATGGTTATGAGTAGATATGAATTAAACAAAAATTTAGCTCAAATGTTAAAGGGAGGAGTAATAATGGATGTTACCACTCCTGAAGAAGCATTAATTGCAGAAAAGGCAGGTGCTTGCGCTGTAATGGCTCTTGAAAGAGTACCATCTGATATAAGAAAAGAAGGTGGTGTAGCTAGAATGTCTGATCCTAAAATGATTAAGGAAATTCAAGCTGCTGTTTCTATTCCTGTTATGGCTAAGGTTAGAATCGGACATTTTGTTGAAGCTCAAATATTAGAAGCTTTAGGAATTGATTATATTGATGAAAGTGAAGTTCTAACACCGGCAGATAATAGTTACCATATAAATAAGAACGACTTTAAAGCTCCCTTTGTATGTGGTGCAAGAAATTTAGGAGAAGCCCTTAGAAGAATTGGTGAAGGAGCCTCAATGATTAGAACTAAAGGTGAAGCTGGAACTGGAGACATTGTGCAAGCAGTTACTCATATGAGAACTATTAATGACGATATCAGAAGAGTAAAAAATGCACCTAAAGAAGAGCTTATGACCTTAGCAAAAGAATTTAATGCTCCTTATGATTTAATAGAATATGTATGGAAAAATGGTAAATTACCTGTTGTAAACTTTTCTGCTGGTGGAATTGCAACTCCTGCTGATGCTGCATTAATGATGCAATTAGGATCTGATGGTGTCTTTGTCGGTTCTGGCATATTTAAGTCTGGAAACCCTGAAAAAAGAGCAAGAGCTATAGTATTAGCTACTACTTACTATAATGATCCTATAAAATTAGCTGAAATATCTGAAGACTTAGGGGAAGCTATGAGTGGAATTAACTGTAGTGAAATAACTTCTAAATATGAAGAAAGAGGATGGTAAAATGAAAATCGGTGTTTTATCACTTCAAGGTGGTGTAATAGAACATATTAATGCTATCTTATCTTTAGGATATGATGCTTTAGAAGTTAAAAATTTAAATCAGCTAAAAAATATAGATGCACTTATTATCCCTGGTGGTGAAAGCACTACTATTGGTAAACTTTTAAGAGTTACAGGACTTTTTAATCCATTAAAAGAGATGATACAAGAAGGATTACCTGTATGGGGTACCTGTGCTGGAATGATTCTATTAGCTAAAAATATAGAAAATGAAGAAAATTACCATTTAGGTGTTATGGATATAACAGTCAAAAGAAATGGTTATGGAACTCAACTTGATAGTTTTAATACTAAATTATTAATTGAAGAAGTTAGTACATCACCAATAGATTTAGTATTTATAAGAGCTCCTTATATAACTACTGTTAACTCTGATGATGTTCATATCCTTGCAAAAATTAATAATGACATAGTTGCTGTACAACAAAATAATATGCTTGCAACATCATTTCATCCAGAATTAACTACTGATACATCATTTTTAAAATATTTCATTGAAAAAGTAGCTCACAATTGAATAAAAGAACTAAATCGCTAAAAGCGACGGCTGGATTAAGTGATTATTAAAAGTTTATATGGAAAAAATAAGAAGTGAAGTT
>NZ_JADNLK010000032.1 GCF_015555905.1 Clostridium sp. D43t1_170807_H7 | reverse complement strand
TCATTAGGGGATACAGGATACTTCATGGAAACTACTCCATTAGATCCTCATAGTCCATATTCATCAAGTAAGGCTGGTTCAGACTTAATGGTTAAGGCATACCACGATACATATAAAATGCCAATGAACATAACAAGATGTTCAAATAACTATGGGCCATTCCAATTCCCAGAAAAGTTAATACCATTATTAATAAATAACTGCTTAGCTCATAAAGATTTACCAGTATACGGTGATGGAATGAACATAAGAGACTGGTTATTCGTTGAAGACCACGCTAAAGCTATCGATATGGTTATAAACAACGGTAGAGTTGGTGAAGTTTACAACGTTGGTGGACATAATGAAAGAACTAATATAACAATAGTTAAGACAGTAATATCTTACTTAAATGAAAATGTTGATAAAGCAGTAACTGAAAACTTAATTAAGTACGTTGAAGATAGAAAAGGTCACGATAGAAGATACGGAATTGACCCAACTAAAATAAAAGATGAGTTAGGATGGTATCCTGAAACTACATTTGAAGTTGGAATTAAGAAGACCATTCAATGGTACTTAGATAACCAAGAATGGATGAAGAATGTTACTTCAGGTGAATATCAAAATTATTATAATAACATGTATAAGTAATTAATTTCTTTATTATTAAAAATAAATTAATTAGGGAAGAAAGTATTAAGAGTGTAAAAAAGAATTTTATTTATAATTTCTCTTATCAAATTTTAATAATGATACTTCCTATTGTTACAACACCATACATTGCAAGGGTTATAGGTCCTGAGGGAGTAGGTGTTCAATCATACACATATTCTGTTGCGAATTACTTTGTATTATTTGCAATGTTAGGTATAAACAATCATGGTAATAGAAGTATTGCTATGGTCAGGAATGATGAGGAAAAATTAGGTAGGACTTTTATAAGTATTTATTTAGTTCAGTTTATAATGTCTGTAATTATGATAGTATTATACTCAGTATATATTATGTTTATAGCTAAAGAAAATAAAGTAATATTTATTATACAAGCTATTTATATAATATCGGCATTATTAGATATTAATTGGTTTTTCTTTGGAATGGAGCAGTTTAAATTAACTGTAGTTAGAAATACAGTAATAAAATTAGCTTCTGTGTTAAGTATTTTTATTTTTGTTAGAAATAGTAATGATTTATATTTATATTCATTAATATTGGCGTTAGGTAGTTTAATAAGCCAATGTGTGTTATGGAAATACTTAAATAAATATATTTCATTTGTTAAAGTAAATAAAAAGGAAGTATTGGAACAAGTTAAGCCAATATTAGTATTATTTATTCCTGTAATAGCAATTAGTATTTATAAAATAATGGACAAGATTGTGTTAGGATCAATAAGTAGTATGGTTCAGGTTGGATTTTATGAAAATTCAGAAAAGATAATGAATATTCCATTAGGGATAATAACAGCACTAGGTACAGTTATGTTACCTAAAATGTCAAATTTATATGCGATAGGAAATGAAAAGGAAGGAGATAAATATATTGAACTATCTCTTGAGTTTGTTATGTTTATATTTATTGGAGCAATGTTTGGTCTTATTGGAATAAGCCCAGTATTAATACCTATATTTTTAGGAGACAAATTTATTGATTGTGTAAATATAGTATCAATAATATCGATAACAATATTATTTTTAGCATGGGCAAATGTTATTAGGACACAATATTTGATACCTAAAAAGAAAGATAAAATATATATAATATCCACTATAATAGGAGCAATTATTAATTTAGTAATAAACTTTTTATTGATAAAGAAATATGGTGCAGTTGGAGCGACCATTGGAAGAATATTTGCGGAAGCATCTGTATGTATATATCAATCAATAATGATAAGAAAAGAATTAAACATAGCTTCATATCTTAGAAAAGTTTTATTCTATATTGTTCCAGGCACAGTTATGTGTATAACTATTAGAATATTAGGAAATATATTAGGTAAATCAATAATTACAGGAATTATACAAGTTATTAGCGGTGGGGTATTATATGTTGTTTTATGTTTAATCTATATGATATTAATAAAGAATGAAATAGTTATAAATGCTATTGAAAGATTTCTCAAAAGGGTTTAAAGGAATATAAATAAATTTAAACATTTTAAGTAATACAGAAAGAAGAAATAAATTAATTATGTAAAACAAAATAAGAAAAGCGATAATACCAGCAGCAGGCCTTGGAACAAGATTTTTACCTGCAACGAAGGCACAACCAAAGGAAATGCTTCCAATAGTTGATAAGCCAACATTACAATACATAATAGAAGAGTGTGTTGCATCAGGAATAGAGGAAATACTTATAATAACAGGAAGAAATAAAAAATCTATAGAAGACCACTTTGATAAATCAGTAGAACTTGAAATGGAACTTGAAAAAGCAGGCAAGCAAGAAATGCTTGAAATGGTTAGAGATATATCAGATATGGTAAATATCTATTTCATAAGACAAAAGGAACCAAGAGGGTTAGGACATGCTATCCTTTGTGCAAAAACTTTCGTAGGAGATGAACCTTTTGCAGTACTTCTTGGAGATGATGTTGTTTATAGTGATCAAAAGCCATGTTTAAAGCAACTTATTGATTGTTATGGAGAGTATAAAACTTCAGTTTTAGGAGTTCAAACAGTAGCACCACAAGATGTTAATAAGTACGGAATAGTTGGTGGAATTCACATTGAAGACAGGGTGTACAAGGTTAAAGAGTTAGTAGAAAAGCCATCAGTAGATGAAGCGCCATCTAATGTTGCAATATTAGGTAGATATATAATTACGCCAAAGATATTTGAAATATTAGAAAAAACTGAGCCTGGAAAGGGAAATGAAATTCAACTTACAGATGCACTTCTTAAGCTTATTGAAGAAGAAGCAATGTATGCTTATGATTTTGAAGGAAGAAGATATGATGTAGGTGATAAGCTTGGATTCCTTGAAGCTACAGTTGAATATGCTCTTAGAAAAGAAGATTTAAGAGATGGATTTATTGAGTATTTAAAAACTGTTATAAAATAAAAAACAATATTTTGGATTTTGAACAAGCTATACTATTGTATAGCTTTTTTAATGTATAGGAAAGTATAAAATTTTTAAGACTTAAAAGCTAGTTATATCAAGGGTTTTAGAGTTTAAAATTGCAAAATTGTTACCACGAAGTGGGCGTGGCGAAGCCACTTTGTTCCTTACTTTTATTTGTGGGGAGGGGATTATTATTTTTATTATAAGAAGAGTAGAATTTTTTACATTAGCTACTGTAATAATCTTATATATTAATTTAGATATATTGATTAGAATTATATTTAATGAAGGAAATATGAGTATTGAAGTGCTAAAAAGAAGTTTATGAATATGATTTTTAGTATATATATGTTTTTATTAATTTCTGTAGTATATTTTCCGCTTCCTATAGCATGGGGGGGATTATATAGCACATAAGAGGCCCATTATTAATATTATTCCATGGGAAAGCACTATTGAAATCTATAAAAAACATGGTCTAGGTGTAGTTATTGAAAATATTGGTGGTAATTTAATATTATTAGCTCCATTAATTTTTTTCATATGTTATTATTTTAAAAAGTTACGCTTTAATATAAAGAATGTTTTACTGATGTCTTTATTTATATCTTTATTTATTGAATGTAGTCAAGTTACTATATCTATGATTATACCTAATTATATTAGAACATTTGATACTATGGATTTAATTTGCAATAGTATTAGTGGATTAATAGGATATATGTTATATAGATTTTATACTAAGATAATTATAAATATCATAGAAGTTTAGTGTCAGTAGAAAAGAAAATTTATTCTAAGTGTATAATTTACAAGAGTTATTTAAATATTAGTAGAATTATTTTAAAATTATTTAAGTCATATAATCCTTATATAAACAAATTATTAATAAAACAACCTAGATATATATATTATGTCGAATATGTGGAAAATTTTATGTCGAAATATCTCGAACGAATGTGCATTTGAAATATATCATATAATGGTATAATTGCTATGTTGTTGTTAAAACAAGTAAACAAGGTAAAAGAGTATAAAGTAAAATGCTTAAAATGTTTTTTAAGTATTTGTACATATTATATAAATACATTTTTAAGGAGGACATATGAAAAATAAAAGAATAATGGCTATTATTTTAAGCTTAACAATAATGGCTTCATTGCCAGGAGTTAATGTTATTGCGGAGCCTATAGTAAATAGGAATGAGAATATAAGTGAAATAACTGACACAAGTGATGAATTAACCATAGACAATAACAATGAAGAAGTAAATAATAATTTAGAAAATAATATAGAGGATATAGCAGAAAATAGTAATGAAGAATCAGAAACTAGTACAGAGAATAGCAATGAATATGAAGAGTTAGAAGTTACAGATAATGATGAAGAAGTACAAGTACACTCTAAAGATGATGATATTATAAGAGAAGCAAAAGAAGTTGTTAATATTAACAATGGATGGACTTTAACTAAGGAAGGTATAACTAGCAATATAAATCTTCCACATTCTTGGGAGTACACACATCCAACTATGTCTTTTATACCACCTATGAATATTTTAACAGTTACCTATGAAAAAAAATTAGATGTTTCAAAATATGAAGATAAAAATTTATTTTTAAAATTTTATGGTGTAAATAAAAAAGCTGTTATATATGTAGATGGTGTTAAAGTAGACACTCATATAGGTGGCTTTTCTACATTTGTTGTAGATATAACTGATTATGTAAAGGGGAATGTTGCTAATATTAAAGTGGAAGTAACTAATTTAGATACAGACACAATTCCAATAAATACGGACTTCACTCATTGGGCAGGTATATATAGAGATGTAGAATTGATTGTAACAGATGATATATATATATCTACAGAGGATTATGGAACTTCAGGAGTATATTTAGATCAAAATGTTGATTTAAAAAATAATAAAGCTACATTAAATGTAAAAACTGCAATATCTCATGATGTGGAAAAAGATACTAATATAATAGTTAAAGCTGAATTAAAAGATGCAGTAGGAGATGTTGTAAAGACAGTTGAATCTACATATGAAGCAAAAGGTAGTAAGATTAATTCATATGTATCTTTACCACAAATTCAAATTGAAAATCCACATTTATGGAATGGAACAGATGATCCATACTTATATACAGTAGATGTTACTTTAGTAGATGAAAATGGTAGAGTAATTGATACTGAATCACAACGTATTGGATTCCGTAAATTTGAAGCAACAGATGAAGGCTTTCTTTTAAATGGGAACGTATATAAACTAAGAGGGGTTGGTTTCCATCAAGATAGAGAAGGTTATGGAAATGCTGTTTCTAAAGAACATAAAAAAGAAGATTTAGAAATGATAAGAGAGATGGGAGCTAATGCAATTAGAACAGCTCATTATCCACATGAACAATATGTATATGATTTAGCTGATGAAATGGGATTAGTTGTTTGGAATGAAATACCATTCTATTTAATAATGGCAGATACAGATGAATTTAGAGAAACGGCTAAACAACAATTAATAGAAATGATTCGTCAAGGATATAATCATCCATCAATAGCATTTTGGGGAATTCAAAATGAAGTAAATACTAATCCTTCATATGCTCAATTTGGAGAACAGTTTAAGGTTTCAGAAGAAACTTTAAGTGAATTTATGAAAGAGCTTGCAGCATTAGCTAAAAGCGAAGATAGTTCAAGATTTGTAGTACAAGCACATATTAATGGTTCTAGTAAGGGTGAAGAATCATCTTTATGGACGAAAGATAATGAAAATATAGATTTTACAGGTTTAAATATTTACAATGGATGGTATGAAAATTTAAGCCAAGGTGCTACAAGAGAAGGCGCAGAAGTTATAGGTAGAAGATTAGATAGCACTATAAATAACATGAAGGATAGTATAGGTATAGATGGGAAAATTATACTATCTGAATATGGTGCTGGAGCAAACGTAAATCAGCATGCAGAGATGAATGAAGGATTTGTATGGAAAAGTAGTTATACAAGCGAAGACTTTCATCCTGAAGAATACCAAAGTTTTATTCATGAAGCTGTTATAAATGCTATAGAAAAGAATGATGATATTTTAGCATCATTTGCATGGGCAATGTTCGACTTTTCTTCTTATAGAAATGAAGGTGGACAAGAACGTCTAAATGATAAGGGACTTGTTACTTATGATAGACAAATTAAGAAAGATGCATTTTATTTATATAAAGCAATTTGGAATAAAGAAGATAAATTTGTTTATTTAAC
This sequence comes from Clostridium sp. D43t1_170807_H7, assembly GCF_015555905.1. Taxonomy (GTDB): domain Bacteria; phylum Bacillota; class Clostridia; order Clostridiales; family Clostridiaceae; genus Clostridium. Next base: position 18,963 of record NZ_JADNLK010000032.1, on the reverse strand, counting down.
AAGTAGAAGATATACAGAAAGAGAAAATGACGTTGCAGATATTAAAGTTTACTCTAATTGTAAGGAGGTAACTTTAACAGTTAATGGTGTTGATTATGGTAAGGGAACTAAACAACAAGATGGTGTATTTGTTTGGGAAGGTGTAAAATTAGAAAGCGAAAATGAGATAATTGCAACATCAGTAGAATCAGGAGAAGTATATACTGACAAGATAACTTGTACTGCAAAAAAATTAACAGGTTGGATTGAAGAGAATGGTGAATGGTATTATTATGATGATAATGGAGTAATGCAAAGAGGTTGGATAGAAATAGATGGAACTTGGTATTACTTAGGGATAACAGGAGTTAGACAGACAGGTTGGATCATAGATTATGAAACTAATATATGGTATTACTTAGATGAATCAGGAGCAATGCAAACTGGTTGGATAGATGTAGATGGTGAAAGATACTATTTAAATGAATCAGGGCAAATGCAAATAGGATGGATAAAAATTAATGGTATATGGTATTATTCAAATACCTCAGGAGCAATGCAAACTGGTTGGGTATTTGATGGATTTAAATACTATTATTTAGATGAATCAGGAGTAATGCAAATTGGTTGGATTAATGATGGTGGTGAAATATACTATTTAAATGAATCAGGAGCAATGCAAACTGGTTGGTTATTAGATAATGATGGAAAGTGGTATTATTTAAATGAATCAGGAGCAATGCAAACTGGATGGATATTTAATGGTATAAGTTACTATTATTTAGATGAATCAGGAGTAATGCAAACTGGTTGGATTAATGACGGTGGTGAAAGATACTACTTAAATGAATCAGGGGCAATGCAAACTGGTTGGTTATTAGATAATGATGGAAGATGGTATTATTTAAATGAATCAGGAGCAATGCAAACAGGTTGGATATTTAATGGTATAAGTTACTATTATTTAGATGAATCAGGAGTAATGCAAACTGGTTGGATATTTAATGGTATAAGTTACTATTATTTAGATGAATCAGGAGTAATGCAAACTGGTTGGATAGATGTAGATGCTGAAAGATACTACTTAAATGAATCAGGGGCAATGCAAACAGGTTGGATAAATGTAAATGGAGAAAGATATTATTTAAATCAATCAGGAGCAATGCAAATTGGTTGGATATTTAATGAAGGCAATTGGTATTATTTAAGAGATAATGGAATGATGGTAGTTAATGACATTATTGATGGTTGGATAATAGATGAAAATGGAGTTGCAACTGAATTATAAAAAAATTGTATAAAAATATTACTGGAAATTATAATTTCCAGTAATATTTTTTTATGTTATTAATAATGTAAATTCATATTTTATGTAAATAACAGATACAATATTACTAACAATTTAAATGTTTGAGATATATAATAAAAGAAATAATATTAATATAACAGTTAGGAAGAGATAGATGAATAAACATGCATATTTAATAATGGCTCATAATGAGTTTCATATATTAGAAAAACTTATATTATTATTAGATGACTCACGTAATGATATATATATACATATAGATTCAAAAGTGAAAAATTTCAATTTTAAGTATTATGAACAACTAGTTAAAGAGTCTAATATATATTTTATTGAAAGAAAAAATGTTAGATGGGGACATGTTAGTCAAATACATTGTGAAATTTCATTGATTAAAAGTGCTATTAGTAAAAAGTATATTTATTATCATTTAATTTCTGGAGTAGATTTACCAATAAAGACACAAGATGAAATTCATAGTTTTTTTGAAAGAAATAATGGAAGTGAATTTATACATTTTTGTACTGAAGAGGAAGCTGATAATGTGAAGGATAGAGTATTACATTATAATTTTATGAGATACCATAGAAGTAATAAAATAATGAGTATTATTGGGGAAAAGTTTAATAACTTGATAAAAAGATTGCAATATAAAATCAACTATCAAAGAAAGTGGGATAAAAATATAAAAATTTGCTTTGGGTCTAATTGGTTTAGCATTACTAATGATTTAGCAAAATATATTATAGAAAAAGAAGAATGGATAAATAAACATTTCAAATATTCAAGTTGTGCAGATGAGGTATTTTTACAAACTTTAGTGTATAATTCTAAATTCAAAGAAAAGCTATTTATGAATAGCTTTAATGACGATTATAAAGCATGCTTAAGAGAGGTAGATTTTAAAAGAGGAAATCCGTATATATATAGGAAAGAAGATTTTGAGCAATTAATAAATTCTGAAAAGTTATTTGCAAGAAAGTTTAGTTCACAAGTTGACAATGACATTGTAGATAAAATCTTTAACTATATAATTAAAGATTAATTTTCTATATGCACTTCAATTATATTTAAAAATCATTACTAACATTGATGGAGCAATAGTAGGAGCAGTTGGATTAGATAATTGTAATAATAATATTTATATAATAATTAATAGTAAAAATATATTTAATAATTACCCTAGAGTATTCTATACTCTAGTTATTTTGGATTATAATATAAAATGTGAAAGTGAATTAAAACAAGGAAGTGATTTTAAGTTATTAATAATAGTTAAATATTAGGAATAAGAATTTTAATGTAGTGATTGGTTATAATATTAACTAAATTAATAGTTAAAAAGGGGTTTAATATGTATAAAAAAGGTATTATATTCTTAGTATTATCATTACTAGTTATATTCCAATTTATAATTAATATTATGGAAGAGAGAAGAAGTAACATTAGCACATATATAGAAAGTTCAGATGATAAAATTCACTTTATAGCAATTGGAAGTTCAGATGCTATATTAATAGAAAGTAATGGGAACTTTGCTCTTGTAGATGCAGGAGAAGATACAGGAACATCTAAAGAAAATGGAACACAAGAGCAATTAGATGAATTAAATACTAAAGGTTATGAAGAAGTAGTAGTAAATTATTTAAAAGATATGGGGGTCGAGACTTTAGAGTTTGTAATAGCGACTCATGCTCACTCAGATCATATAGGAAATATGGATACTATTTTTGAAAGTTTTGAAGTAAAAAAGTTATATACTAGAGAATATAAACAAACTTTTATTGATGATTATGGGAATAAGCAACAATTATTTACTTTAGATAAAGAGTATTATTGGGACAATAAAGAAGTATTTAAAGATATGATAACTTCCGCAGAAAATAAAAATATTCCAATTACTTATGTTGATGAAGGGTCTAATGAAGAAGAGTTAAATCTAAAGTTAGAAGACTTTAAAATACAAATTGTTAATAATAATTTATATAATACAGAAAAACAGAGGGAGTATAAGATAATTCCATCAGAAAACAATAATAGCTTAGGTGTTATAGTAAGTAAAGGTGAGAAAAGAGCTTTTCTAGCTGGAGATATTGGAAATGAGGATGGAGATGAGGACTATTTAATATCTGACCCAGTAACAAAAGATTTATTAAAGGATATTGATGTTTTAAAAATTGGACATCATGGAATGAATGGAAGTTATGGCTTTATTAGTTATTTAAATCCTAAGATAACTATAGTTACAGGTGGAGAGTACTTCTCTCCAGGAGGACAAGGATATGAATCATTAAAAAGTATTAATGCTAAAAATGTTTATACAACTAATGAAAATTCTAATATTATTATTTCATTCAATGATGATGGAACTATAAGTAATAATGCAAAGATTGATAATTTTAATAAGAATTTTTGGGAGAAAATATTTAAATATGATAAAAGGAGAGGTTAACATCTCTCCTTTTTACTTTATACGGAAGTAAATTAAATATTATCCTTTTGGTTTAGGTTATTTTGATGTATAATTATAAAGAATGTTTATATTGGTAAAAATTTATAAATATAAGTCATATTTTGAAGTTATTATAATAAATAACTTATAGGGGGTAGGAGTGAAGAAGATGAAAATGACTAAGGGAAAGAAGATTGCATTTTGGATTTTAGGAGTTCTATTATTTTTTATAATAGGTACTGTAGGGGGCGTGTATATATATGCAAATTCATTATTTAATAAGATGGAAAAGGTAGAAATAAACAAAGATAATGTAGGAATAGCTCAAGAGGTTGAAGATAAATTATCAAAGTATGATGATAGTATAACAAACATTGCTTTATTTGGAATAGATACTAGTGATGGTGGTGTAGGAAGATCAGATTCAATAATGATAGCAACTATAGATACTCATAATAAAAAGTTAAAGTTAACATCAATAATGAGAGATTCTTATGTTAATATTGATGGCCATGGCCTTGATAAGATTAACCATGCATATGCATTTGGTAAGGCAGAATTAGCAATAAAAACACTAAATGAAAATTTTGATTTAAATATAAGTGAATTTGCAGCTGTTAATTTTAGTACTTTGCCTAAAATAATAGACAAGCTTGGCGGTATTGAATTAGATATAGATTCAGAAGAATTACAATATATAAATGGATATATAAGTGAACTAAATGGTATAAATAATACAAGTGTATCTCCAATAAGTTCAACAGGACTTCAACATGTAAATGGTACACAAGCTATGGCATATTGTAGAATAAGATATACTTCTGGTGGAGATTATAAAAGAACTGAAAGACATAGAGAAGTTTTATCAAAGATGTTTGAAAAAATATTATCAATGTCTCCAACTAGTTATCCATCATTATTAAATGAAATATTACCAATGATTAGTACTAGTTTAAGTGCTTCAGAAATAATGGATTTAGGAAATGAAGTATTGAAAGTGGGAAGTACTAGCTTAGAACAAGAAAGATTTCCATTAGATGGTTATTGTGAAGGTCAAATGATAGGTGGAGTTTATTACTTAACATTTGATAAGGAAACAACAGTAAATCAATTACATGATTATATATTTGAAGATAAGAGGACTTGGTAGGATAATAAAGAAGACTGAATGCAGTGAATGTATTCAGTTTCCTTTATTTTACATTGAAATAAAAAGTATAGACAATGTAGTTATTTTATGAAACTATATTGTCTATTTTTATTAACATAAAATTTCTTATTTAGAATATTAATTTAATATAGTAAGAGCCAATGGTTTAATTTAGATATATCAATATATTTTAATGTTTTATATAGAAGTGAGAGGTGAAAATAATGAGAATAATTAACTTCATTTTATATCAACAGGAAATTCTGATGCCATATTAATCGAGAGTAATGGAAAATTTGCACTTATTGACTCTGCTGAAGATACTGGTACAAGTAGAATTAGATTACCTAAATCAGAAATTGATGCAATTAATGGAAAAGGGTATGAAGATGTTGTAATAGAATTTTTGAAAGAAAAAGGTGTGAAAAAATTAGAGTTTGCTATAGCAACTCATTCACATTCTGATCATATAGGAAATTTTGATTTAATTTTTGATTTATTTCCTACAAAAAAGCTTTATACAAGAGAATATAAAGAAATATATAGTGATGAAAATAATGTAATACATCAGTTGTTTAAATATAAAGTAGAATATACTTGGGATAATCAAGAAGTATATGATGATATGATTAATTCAGCAAAAAGGAATAATGTAAATATTATTTATATAAATCAACAATCTAGTTTAGATAATTTAGAATTTGAATTTGGAGATTTCATGATTAATATAGTTAATAATAATTCTTATAATACTAAAGAACAAGAGAATAATAAGATTATTTATGATGAAAATTCAAATAGTTTGGGGGTAGTTATTTCAAAAGGGAATAGAAAAGCCTTTTTGGCAGGAGATATAACAAATTCAGATGGTGATGAAGATTATTTGGTAAGTGATTCTAAAACAAGAGAATTAATTAAATGCACAGGGAAGTATGATTACTGATTGGGCTATATTTAATGGTAAGTATTATTACTTTAATGGAAGTGGGGCAATGCAAACAGGATGGCAATTAATTGGAGGAGCATGGTATTACTTCTATAGTAGTGGTAATATGGCTGTTAATACTGTAATTGATGGTTGGAGCATTGATGGAAGTGGTGTAGCTACTAAACAATAAGTAAATATTAATTAGAAATTTTTTGGACCCCAAGGGACCAGTTTGCTGGTCCCTTGGGGTCCAAATATTTTTGAAATTTATTTTATTTATTTAGGTCTAGCCACACCAGAAGAGTTTATTACCCAACCGTCTATTGTTGTATTTGTAGCGATTTTACCATTTGAATATAAATAGTACCAAGTACCACCATCATTTAACCAACCAGTATGCATAGCACCAGAAGCATTAAGGAAGTACCAAGTACCACCATCATTTAGCCAGCCAGTATGCATAGCACCAGAAGCATTAAAGAAGTACCAAGTGCCACCATCATTTAGCCAACCAGTATGCATAGCGCCAGAACCATTAAAGAAGTACCAAGTGCCACCATCATTTAGCCAACCAGTATGCATAGCACCAGAGCCATTAAAGAAGTACCAAGTGCCACCATCATTTAACCAGCCAGTATGCATAGCACCAGAGCCATTAAAGAAGTACCAAGTACCACAATCATTTAACCAGCCAGTATGCATAGCGCCAGAACCATTAAAGAAGTACCAAGTACCACCATCATTTAGCCAGCCAGTATGCATAGCACCAGAAGTATTAAAGAAGTACCAAGTACCACCGTCATTTAGCCAACCAGTATGAGGTTTGCCGTTAGTGTCATAGTAGTACCAAGTTCCATTAGATTGGACCCAACCAGTTTGTCCAGTAAATGAAATTTCTTTATTTTCAGCAGTATAAGAAATAGCCTTTGCATTACTATCACTTAGCTTTACTCTAATTGTTGATCCTGTTAAAGAAAGAGGGTCATTATTAGAGATAGTTTTAATATTTAATTTACCAGACTTAAGCACTGTAGCATTAATTACTGCTAATGTTCCAGTATTAGAAACTCCTTTAATATCTCCCTTTAGTGTAAGAGCTATATTAGATTGTCCGGAATTATTATCTACAATATTTACTGCCTTAATAGGGTTAAGTGAACCAAATATATTTCCTGCATCTATACTATTAATTTTAATAATGGTAGGGTCATATAAAAAATCCACAGAACCTCCATAAAGGTCAGTTACATTAGATATATTTATATTAACTTTAATATTGCTTCCAATAGAAGTATTACCTTCTATAGTGTAGGTAACCTTTGGTAGATTACTAGCAAATGTAATTTCGTAGTTTAAAATAAAAAATTGAATTGTAAAAAAACTTAGTAATAAAATCATCAATTTTTTTAGTTGATTTGATTTAAAAAGTTTCATAATATCCCCCTTATACAAATAATTTTTCATCTTAAATTTTACTATAATACCAATAGTATGTAAATAATTCGATTGAAATTGAAGGAAATGGTGATATGATGGTATTATAAGTGTTTACCATATTATTATTGTAACTAATAAAATTTAATGAAATGGAGAAAGTAAAAATGAAGAAAATTATAGTATTATCAATAATGTTTTTCTTTTGTATTATGCCAAATCCAGCTTTAGCAGAAAGTGCAGCAGTTGAAGTTAAAATAAGTGGACAAGTAAAAAGGGGAGAAAGTATAGAAATTTTTATAAATGTAAAGGATGTTGAAAGACTTTATGCAGCATCAGTAGATTTTACTTATGATACAGAATTATTAAAAGTTAATACTATTTCGTCTTCTGAATTTATAGGTAAATATTCAAATGATATTATGGAGTTAGGTGGAGAAACTGATAAAAATGGTAATACTGCAGCATATTCATTTACATTTTTAGGTGATAAGAAAGGACTAAGTGGAAGTGGTACTTTAGTAACAATAAGTGCAACAGTACTGAAAGATCATAGCTTAGAAATCACTGAAGATAATATGAAGATTAAGCTAGTTAAGCGTAATAAGGATACAGTTGAAAATTATGATTATAAGTTTATAGAATCTAATAGCAAAAACAATAATTCCAGTATTGACATTTCTCAAAAGACTGACTCTAATGAAGATAATCCACAAGGAAACAATGAAGAGACAAACACTAGCAATAATGATCTAATTATAGAGGATGCTACTTATAATAATTCTGATGAGGAAAGTGTAGTAAGTAATGAAGATACAGACAGTGATAATAATTCTATAAGTGCTGATGATAGTAAAAATGAAGATGATAAAAATTCAAAGAAACAAGTAGAGAATAGTGAGATTAAAAATGTAAATTTATTGTCTAATAAAAGGGATAATACAATTTTATATAGTATAGTTTCTTGCTTAGTAATTGGAACTATAGGTATTGGTGGATATTACATTTATAAGAGAAGAAAGAAAAAATAGCATATATAGATTAATGATAAATGAATATGGAAAATTTATATTAAAAAATTTTATTTATTATGATATAATCATAGATATTTTGATGAAAACTATATAGTATATAATTACATTTTAGGTCAAAATCCATAAACAAAGGAGAAGTTAAATTTTATGTGTGGAATAGTAGGATATATAGGAAAAAGACAGGCATCAGAATTATTAGTTGAAGGCCTTTCAAAATTAGAATATAGAGGATATGATTCAGCAGGTGTTGCAATCATAGAAGATGAAAAAATAAGTGTAAGAAAATTAAAGGGAAGATTAGCTAACTTAGAAAATGATTTAAAGTCTAATCCCATAAATGGATATATAGGGATAGGTCATACAAGATGGGCAACTCATGGAGAACCAAGCGATGTTAACTCTCACCCACACTCAAATGGTGAAGCTACAATAAGTGTTGTTCATAATGGAATTATTGAAAACTACATGAGATTAAGAGAATGGTTAACTGAAAAGGGATATGAGTTTTTATCAGAAACAGATACAGAAGTTATACCAAACTTAGTTGATTACTACTATAGAGATGGAAGAAATCTTTTTGATGCAGTAGTTAAGGCAACTTCTAAATTAGAAGGAAGTTTTGCCATTGGAGTTATTGCAAATAATGAACCAGATAAAATTATTGCAGTAAGAAAAGATAGTCCACTTATAGTTGGGCTTGGAGAAAATGAAAGCTTTATAGCTTCTGATATTCCAGCAGTTTTAAATCATACTAGAGACGTATACTTATTAGAAGATAAAGAATTTGTTATCTTAACTAAAGATGGTGTTGAACTTAAAAATGAAGATGGTGAAAAGATAGAAAAAGAAGTTTACCATGTAACTTGGAATGTTGATGCCGCTGAAAAAGGTGGATATGAAGACTTCATGCTTAAAGAAATTCATGAGCAACCAAAAGCAGTAAGAGATACTTTAGCAGGAAAGATTCAATTAGGAAAAGAAATTGAATTAGATAATGTTAAGTTTACTAAAGAAGAATTAGAAAACTTTGATAAAGTTTATATAGTGGCTTGTGGAACAGCTTATCATGCAGGTGTTGTAGGGAAAACTGTTATAGAAAAGTTAGCTAAAATACCAGTAGAGATTGATGTTGCATCAGAATTTAGATATAGAGATCCATTAATAACTAACAAGACATTAATAATAGTCGTATCTCAATCAGGAGAAACAGCAGATACTCTTGCGGTTTTAAGAGATGGTCAAAGACAAGGAGCTAGAGTTTTAGCTATAACTAATGTTGTTGGTTCTTCAGTATCAAGAGAAGCAGATGATGTTATTTATACATTAGCAGGACCAGAAATTGCAGTTGCATCAACTAAAGCTTATGTAACTCAATTAGCTGCATTTTATATTTTAGGATTATACTTCGGTAGATTAAAAGAAACTATTACTGAAGAATATGCTGAATCTATAAAGGCTGAATTATTACAAATTCCAGAAAAGATAGAAAAAGCTTTAGAAATGAAGGAAGAACTTCAAAAGTATGCTGATAAACACTATAATCATAGAGATATATACTTCTTAGGTAGAGGATTAGACTATGCTGTAGCTATGGAAGGTTCTCTAAAGCTTAAAGAAATTTCTTATATTCATTGTGATGCATATGCAGGTGGAGAATTAAAGCATGGACCTATAGCTTTAATAGATAAGGGAACTGCAGTTATTACATTATTAACTCAAGAAGCTTTAAAGGATAAGATGGTATCTAATGTAAGAGAAGTTTCTACAAGAGGTGGAAATATATTTGCAGTAGTTAATGAAGGTGATGAAACATCTAAGGAAGTTGTTGATTCATTAGTTTATATTCCAAAGACTATTGATTTATTAACTCCAATGATAAGTGTTGTACCACTTCAATTAATATCTTATTATGTTGCAAAACAAAAGGGATGCGATGTAGATAAGCCAAGAAATTTAGCTAAGTCAGTTACAGTTGAGTAATTTTATATAGTAAAAATACAATAGTTAAATTTAGATGAGATGACCTATTAAATAAAAATAGGTCATTTTTTATAAGATAAAAAATAATATAAAATAACATAATTAGTTAGGGATGTTTTATATAATTATGAATATAATTAATTTAAATGGACAGACTTATAATAAATTTATCTATTATAAGAGGTGATTATATGTTTAAATACATTTTATTTACACTATTTTTAATTATAGGTTATATAATTATTTTTTCTCTATTAAGAGCAGCTAGTAAATTTGATGATGAAATTCAAAAGTTATATAGTGATTATCATAAAGATTTAGATACTAATGAAGAATATGATCATTATGAACAAAAATATAAGAATAATAAAAATAGTTAGTCTTATATACTAAAAAGGTAATGAATTTGCAACTATTGTATGGTAAAATTATACTTGATTTTATTATAGGACAACCAATAATTAAAATCATTTTAGTTAAAAGATAGAATAGTGTATATATCTAGGATGGGAGTTGAGTAAATATGAATTGTTCTAATCATATGGATAGAGAGCCAATAGGAATGTGTGTTAGGTGCAACAAACTTATATGTAAAGAATGTGCAGTAAAGATAAACAATAAATATTATTGTAAGGAATGTGTATCTGAAATGTATTCAGATAATAGTAGTAGAAATAACATAAATACAGAAAGAGTTAGAGAATATGCTGATAAAGCAGTAAATGTAACTAAAGATGTTACAAATGAAGCATTAAATCTAGTTAAAGATTTTTCAGGATCAGAAGAATTCAAGAGTACTGTAAATAAGGCTAAAGCAAATCATAAAGAAGTTAACTATATATTAGCTATAATTGCAATTTTATTACTATCACCTAAATTAGTTAGTAGTATATCTAATTTACCATATTTATTTGAAGATTTATTTTTCTCATTTAGATATTATGGAGTGCTTAGATCAATATTTTATTTAATAAGTATAGTTGCAACATTTATTCAACCATTAGTAATCATAGCATTAGCATCTTTATTATTTAATAATTTTATGAAGTTAAAGAAAAATATAAGGATGATAGCACCAGTTATAATAGTAGCAGTATTTATAATGATTAGGTTTATTAGTGCAAACATAGCATTTACTTATTTTAGTTTCCATATCATTGGAGAAATATTCTCTTATATTATTCCTGTTGGATTAATAGTAATAGGAAGTTATTTAGATAAAGAATAAACTTTAATGAGCTAGTTTTTTAGGAGGTAAGGATATTGACAAAGATAAAGGTTCTTAGTGTTTTTGGAACAAGGCCAGAAGCAATAAAGATGTGTCCTTTAGTAAAAGCATTAGAAAAAGATGAAAGAATAGAATCTGTAGTATGTGCTACAGCCCAGCATAGAGAAATGCTTGATACTGTACTTGAAATATTTAATGTTAAACCACAATATGATTTAAATGTAATGGCTCATGGCCAAACAATAGTTGATGTATCAAATAAGGTGTTAACTGGAGTAGATAAGGTAATTAAGGAGTGTAATCCAGATATAGTCTTGGTTCATGGAGATACTTCAACAACATTAAATGGAGCCCTGGCCGCATTTTATAATAAAAAGCCAATAGGACATGTTGAAGCAGGACTTAGAACAGGAGATATCTATTCACCCTTCCCAGAAGAGGCAAATAGAAAGTTAACAGGAGCAATAGCAACTTTACATTTTGTAGCAACAAATAGCAATAAGGAAAACCTGGAAAGGGAAAATATAAATAAGAATATATACTTAACAGGTAATACTGTAATAGATGCTTTGCTTAGTGTTGTAGATAAAAATCATAAATTTGATGATAAAAATTTAAATGACATAGATTTTGAAAATAAAAAAATAGTTTTATTAACTGCACATAGAAGAGAAAATTGGGGAGAGCCAATGAAAGATATATTTGCAGCAGTTAGAGAGCTTGTTACTAAAAATGACGATGTAAATGTAATATTCCCAATGCATAGAAATCCTTTAATAAGAGAGCTTGCAGCAGAAGGTTTTAAAGGAGTAGAAGAGAAAATACATTTAATTGAGCCTCTTGAATATGTTGATTTTGCAAATCTTATGGCTAAGTGCTATCTTATAATGACAGATTCAGGTGGAATACAAGAAGAAGCACCGGCACTTGGTAAACCAGTTATTGTTTTAAGAACAGAAACTGAAAGACCTGAAGCTGTTGAGGCTGGAACTGTAAAATTAGCAGGAATTAAGAAAGATGTTATATTTAATATTGCTGATGAACTTATAAATGATAAAGAAGCTTATAATAAGATGGCCCATGCAGTAAATCCTTATGGAGATGGAGAAGCTTGTGCAAGAATTGTTGAGCATATAGTGGAATACTTTAAAAATAAATAGATTTTTATAAAAATACCGTATACGCGATTTAGTGTATACGGTATTGTAATTTATTTATTAAAAATTATGGGATTTATATCTAAAATGTAATATTTAATATATCTGTGGCAATAATTAAGATAAATTAGTTTATCTACAAAGGAGACACAAAATTAATATGAAGAAGATTCTTAGAATATTTATAGTTGCTTTTTTAATATTAAATATACCAATTAGATATGTACATAGTGAAACATTGAACTTAATAGAAGAAGAGTTAGAGAATGTAGGAGTTCCAGAGGAATATAGTGATAATATTATTAACTATATTACTAATTTAAAACTCAGTGAGGAAGAAACAAAAAATTTATTAGATGAAGCAAATGATGTTATTTCAAGGCTAAAAGAAAAAGAAGATTATAGTGATTTTACATTTACAGAATTACTTAATATTTATGATGAAGCTTTAAATATAGCAGATACATTAAATATTAACTTTGATTTAGATTTATCAACTAAGGAAGTTGTTTTGAAAGATAAGGATAGTAAGTTAATATTGATTAAATGCAATATAGATGATGCTAAAAGATATTATGAAAATTATAAGGAGTCACATCTTACATATCAAGATTATGAAGAATTAAAAAGCTATATAGCTGAAAATACTATTACTAATGAGGCAAGTATAAATAATGGAGATAGTAATAATAACTCTGATAGCATAGCTGAAAATGATGATTATAATAATGGTAATAATAATTTAAATGATGAAGAAATAGTTAAAAATAGCCATGTAAGTGATAATAGTTATAATTCTACTGAAAATAATAATGAGACTTTAAATAGTGTTAGTGCAATAAAAAGAAAAAATATAAATAGAGTATTAAGTATAATATTCTTAGTTTTATTTGTATGCGTAGTAGTTTCATTATTAATAGATTTAATATTTTTTAATAGAGAAAAATAGTAAAAAGAATAGCTAGCATTAAAAATGAGATGCACTATAAATAGGCATCTCATTTGAATTTATATAATTTTAATCTAAAGAATATAAGAAATTATGTATATCTTTAGTAGTTTCTTCTATATCAGTTGTTAAATGAAGCATATCGGTTGCAATCATTTCAGATTTACCATCAAGTGGGAATCTAGATTGCTCAATTATTGGTACACCCATACTTAAAACCTTACTTACTATTGACATTATCTCAGTATTAGTAAGATTAGTTGAAACTAATGGTAATATGTCATTCATCATGGCAGCTAAATCAGTAATTGAAGCAGTTTTAAATTTCTCAAATAATGCAGTAAGTACATCCCTTTGTCTTTCTGTTCTTTTAAAATCCCTACCTTCAGTATATCTTATTCTACAATAAGCAGAAGCTTGAGTACCATTTAAGGTTTGAAGACCAGGAGCTGTTAACTTTTCAGTGATTGTACCATTTTCGCTATCAATATCAGTTATATATCCATTAATAAAATTTAATTCTTCACTAGTTATATTTAACTCAACACCACCAAGTTTATCAATTATAGTTGGCAGAGTACGTAAACTAACATGAATAAATTTATCTACTGTTAAATTGAAATTATAATTAATAGTTTTTAATATAAGTTCAGGACCACCAACTGCCATAGTATAGTTTAAATTTTGTTTATTGCCACTTCCATCAGGTAAATCTAAATAAAGATCTCTCATAAATGAAAAGAGTTTAAGCCTATTATTTTTAGTATCAATTCCTAAGATCATAGTAGCATCGGCGGCACCATAATAATTCCCATATTTTTCATTTTCAGTGAAATCTGTACCGAATAAAGCAATAGAAATAACATCTTCATCTTCTTTAGCGGGTTCTTTACCAGTTTCAGTAACAGCACTTCTATCAATTTCTACTCTTTCGACTTTTGAACTAAAATGATTAAATGCAAATAAGCATAAAGAAATTATTAGTACAAATACTAATAAAGTGGTGATTAGTACCTTTTTCGTTATTGATAATTTTTTCTTCATAAGTTCCCCCTTAAATTTATTAAATATAGATATTGTAATTTATATAGTAATTATACTATATAAAGGTATATTAATATATAAATTGAGAAATTAATTATCTAGAAGATAAAAGTGCTATTGAATATTAAAATTAAATTTAGAGGTTTAATAAAGTTCAATTTTAAAATATTAAAATATACTGAAAACTTTGTTAATTAATTTAAAAAAGATATTTTAAATTAGTTTTAATTGTTATATAATGTTAATTAGGAAAATAAAACTTTTGTTGGGAGGAAATTGTATATGGCAGTTTTAGTGTCAGGTGGAATGGGATATATCGGAAGTCATACAACAGTAGAGCTTTTAAATGCAGGTTATGATGTTGTAATTGCTGATAATTTAAGCAATAGTAAGGAGCTTGTTAAAGATAGAATAAGAGAAATAACAGGCAAAGATGTTAAGTTTTATAATGTTGACTTAACTGATGTAGAAAAGACAGAAGAAATTTTTAGAGATAATAAAGTAGATTCAGTTATTCATTTTGCAGCTTTTAAAGCAGTTGGTGAGTCAGTAGAAAAGCCATTAGAATATTATTATAATAATTTAACAAGTGCATTAGTAGTATTAAAGGCTATGAAAAAGTATGGATGCAGAAACTTTGTATTTAGTTCATCTGCAACAGTTTATGGAGATGCAAAAGTTGTACCAATAACAGAGGATTCTCCATTATCAACTACTAATCCATATGGAAGTACTAAGCTTATGATTGAAGATATGTTAAGAGATATTGCTAAGGCAGAGCCGGAATTAAATATAGCAATACTTAGATACTTCAATCCAGTAGGAGCTCATAAAAGTGGAACAATAGGGGAAGATCCAAATGGAATTCCAAATAACTTAATGCCATATATTACTAAGGTTGCTATTGGCGAATTAAAGCAACTTAGAGTATTTGGTAATGATTATCCAACTCATGATGGAACAGGGGTAAGAGATTACATCCACGTTGTAGATTTAGCAGTAGGTCATGTTAAAGCTTTAGAAAAGTTAGCAACTAATCCAGGGCTTGTTACTTATAACTTAGGTACTGGTAATGGATATTCAGTATTAGATGTTGTTAAAGCATTTAGTGAAGCATCAGGAAGAGAAATTCCTTACGAGATAGTTGATAGAAGACCAGGAGATATAGCAACATGCTATGCAGATCCTAAGAAGGCTAATGAAGAATTAGGATGGAAGGCTGAAAGAGGAATCAAGGAAATGTGTGAAGATTCTTGGAGATGGCAAAGTAACAACCCTAAGGGATATAATTAATATTTAATAAAGATAGAGATGATAAATAGGAGTTTATCATCTCTATTTTTTATAACAATAAAAAATTAAAAAAATTTAAAACATTTATGAATATATTTGAAACTATGTAAATATATTTAAGTATAGGGTGATGAAAGATAAGAGCTTAATTAAAAAATACTTATTGCACACAGGATATTAATATAATTAATTTATTTTTAGAATAAATATTGAGTAAAAATAAAATTTTTATAAAATTTATTCATATGTAAATGAATTAAATAATATAGTGTAATAGAGGTTAATATTTTTAATTAATCACTATATTCTAATATTACCCAAAGTAAAGAGGAGGAAACAAAAATGAAAAATATTTACAAAGCCGTATCATTAGCATTAGCAATAGCAAGTGCAAGCACAGCAAACATTGCTTTTGCAGAAACAAAGGATGAGGTAGTTAATGTAGAAATAACTGCAGAAGAATCTAATGTAGATGCATTAGTAGCTCAAAATGGATGGGTTTATGATGGTGACTCTTGGAAGTTCTATGAAAACAATGCATATAAAACTGGATGGTTAAAATACGGTGGAAACTGGTATTACTTATCATTAGATGATGGAGTTATGGTTCATTATCCAGCATTAATAAACGGAACAACTTATGTATTTAGACCAGATGGAAGCATGGTTAGTAATGGATGGTATAAACATTCAAATAAATGGTACTACTTAACATCATCAGGAGCAGCTAAGATAGGCTGGAATAAGATTAATGGTAAATGGTATAGTTTTAATAATGATGGAATTATGCGTACAGGAGTATTTACAGATATAGATGGAAAGGTTTATTTATTAAGCTCAAATGGAGATATGGTTGATAAAACTGGATGGTATAAGTTTAATGGTAGCTGGTACTATCTAACATCATCAGGAGCAGCTAAAACAGGTTGGTTATTAGATAGTGGTAAGTGGTATTACTTAGGACAAGACGGTAAGATGTTTGTTGGTGGACCTTATACTATAGATGGTGTAGAATATTTCTTTGATTGTACAGGAGCTATGCACTAAGCATTAAATCAAGATAAGGAGACTAATTAGATTAAAATAAGTTTAATCTAATTAGTCTCTTATTTATAATTAGATAATTTTAAGAATTAGAAATATTAAAAGTATATGTATATTTAATAGGTATATTAAAATAAAAAAAGAAGGTATAATATAATCTATATGGTATAAATTATGTAAAACACTCATATATTGAAATAATTAAAAATAAGAAACAATTGGGGGAGGATTATGAAAAAAATATTATCATTATTAACTTTATTATCATTTTTATTGGTACAAAGTGTAGCTGCTTATGATAATAAATATAGTTCTGCTAAGAACTCTAAAGCAACTCATTTAAGTAAACAAGAAATTGAGGAAAACATAATATTAGAAGAAAAAGTAATGACTGAAGATGAATACAATAAGTATACAGAAGAAAAAATAAAAAAAATAGTTACTTATTCTAATTATGAAGGATTAATAGAAACTATATATAAAGGTCTAGATGAAGTAAAGGATGAAATAGATATAACAGAGTATTGTAATAATATTGATGATACTGATTTTAATTTATTAATGAGTTACTATTT
Source organism: Clostridium sp. D43t1_170807_H7 (assembly GCF_015555905.1). GTDB lineage: Bacteria > Bacillota > Clostridia > Clostridiales > Clostridiaceae > Clostridium. The sequence continues at coordinate 1,410 of NZ_JADNLK010000032.1, read as the reverse complement.
TTCAGTTTTAAGGGAATATCCAGAAATTTTTTATGGAGATAATAAAGTAAGTGTTAGTTATTCATATTATCCAAGTAGCAAAAAAATAAGTGTATGTAAACTTAAGATAAGATATATTGATACTAAAGAAAATATATATAATATGAGAGGAAAATTTAATATAAAGGTTAAGGAAATTGAGGAAAATTATTTAAGGGATGAAGATGATAAGCTTAAATTACAATATATAATTCATGATTATATATTAACAAATACAACCTATGATTATGACAATTATATTAATGATACCGTTCCTAAAATATCCTATAATGCATATGGGGCATTAGTTGAAGGAGTAGCGGTATGTGAGGGGTATTCTAAGGCTGCAAAATTACTTCTGAATTTATCTAATATTGAATCAGGAATAATAATAAGTACAGAGATGAATCATGGGTGGAATTATGTAAATATAAATGGAAGTTATTATCATATGGATATAACATGGGATGATTCTACTCCAGAAAAAAACAGAAGTGTTTATAATTATTTCAATTTATCTGATAATGAAATTTCTAAAGATCATACTTGGAACTCTGATTTATACCCACAGTGTACAAGTGATAAGTTTAATTTCTTAAGAAAAAATAATTCAGATAATATGACGAGAATTGATGAAAGAATATATTATTTTAATAACAATAATTTATATTCAGTTAATTTATATGGAGATAATATAAAAAATGAACATAATAATATTAATGGAAGATGCTTAATTAATAGAGGTAATGAGTTATTTTTTATAGATGGAAATAATGTAATTAAATATAATACTATTGATAATACATATAGTGTTATATATGAAGGAAATGAAAGTATTAATAAGATATATATAAAAGGTGGGGAAATTTATATATTAGATTCTAAAGGAGAACATGTTTTAGATATTAGTATTTTAGGTGATTTTAATTATGATGGAGTTATTAATCAAGTTGATTTATCTTTATTAGCATTAAGATATGGACAAACTAATAGTGAAAGTAATTGGAATTGCATATATGATTTAAATAATGATAATATAATTGATATCTTTGATATAACTAAATTAGCTAAAATGTATTAATATTAAGTAAAAGTAATATTAAAGATTATAATTAAGAAATTTATAAGTTTAATAAACTAATAAAAGAGAGTTATGTAGTTTATAGCACCTCATTAAGATTATTTAATTTTAATGAGGTGCTTTTTAATTCTATTATTTATAACTTTAGATTATTAGTAGTTTATAACTATTAGGATTACAAGAAATAATACAATTAATACATAGTAAGTTATAATAATCAAACCAATACATAAATGTAAATGATAATATAACAATGAATAGAAAATGGAAAATAAAAATGTACAAAAATGATCATTAGTTATATCCTATTT
>NZ_JADNLK010000031.1 GCF_015555905.1 Clostridium sp. D43t1_170807_H7 | reverse complement strand
GTGATGATGGCGTAGAGGAAACACTCCTTCCCATTCCGAACAGGAAAGTTAAGCTCTACAGCGTCGATGGTACTGCACGGGGGACTGTGTGGGAGAGTAGAACGTTGCCAGGTAATAAGGATCTTTAGCTCAGTTGGTTAGAGCAACCGGCTCATAACCGGTCGGCCCGGGGTTCGAGTCCCTGAAGGTCCACCATTTTTGGGGGTATAGCTCAGTTGGGAGAGCACTTGCCTTGCACGCAAGGGGTCAAGGGTTCGAATCCCTTTACCTCCACCAAAAGCTACGATATAAATCGTAGCTTTTTTTGCTTTATAAAACTTTAAATAATTAGATTAATATTGAAAATGTAGAATTATAACTAAATAAAATAGATTTTTATATTTTTAATTTATTTATAATAGTGGTATTATAAATATGAATGTGTATTACAATATATGTTAAAGAACAAGGTGATAATTAGATGTCTTTATATAGAGTAAAGCAATTTATTTGGGCATTAAAATCATTGTCCGAAGATATTGATACTGAATATGTAAATAAATTTCTAAATAAAAAAGAAAGAAGATTATTTAATAAACTAAAAAAAACCGATAAACAGCATTGTATTAGAGTTAGTAAAGATGCTGTATATTTATCAAGAGGAAGAAATATAAATTTAAATAGAGTTGCTAAAGTAGGTTTGTTACATGATATAGGAAAAGGTGAATATGGACTTAATATTATTGAAAAGTCTGTATTGGTAATATTAAACAAGGTCACTAAAGGAAAATTAAAAAAATATGATGGAATTAAAGCAGTCGATTCTTATTATAATCATGCAGAAAAGGGTGCAAATTTATTAAAGTATTTTAATACATATGATAAGGAGTTTTTAGATACTGTTAGATACCATCATAGCAATAAAATACAAGGGAATAAACTATTAGATATAATAAAGGAAAGTGACAATAGAAATTAAGTTGTGGGGTGAATTATGAAGGCTGATGAAAGAAGAAATAGCATTATGGAGATGTTAATAAGCGAGAAGAAAGCTATTAAAGGAACAACATTAGCTGAAAGCTTTAATGTAACCAGACAAATAATAGTTAAGGATATAGCTATTCTAAGAGCTAAAGGAAATAATATAATAGCAACTCCAGATGGATATATGATTAATGATGATAATAGCAATAGGGTAAAATCAGTTATTGCAGTAAATCATAATGATGAAGACGTTATTAAAGAGCTTGAGATAGTTGTTAAATATGGTGGGATAATAGAAGATGTAATAGTAGAACATCCTTTATATGGAGAGATAAAAGGTATATTAATGATAAAAAATCTTAATGATTTAAATAAGTTTAAAAATTCATTAAAACAAATAAATGCAAAACCACTATCTATATTAACTAATGGAGTACATCTTCATACTATTTCTGCTGACTCTGTTGAAAATATGGAGTTAATAAAAGAAGAATTAAAAGAAAATGGTTTTATTTTATAAATTAGGGGAATTGAATTATGGATTATGATGTTTTAGTTTTAGGTGGTGGCATAATTGGATGTGCTGTTGCCTATGAATTATCTAAATATAATTTAAATATAGCTGTAATTGAAAAAGAATTTGATATAGCAGATGATATTTCATTTGTTAATACTTCCATAGTATATGATGGTTCAGAAACATCTAATAATGTAATGGCTGGATTAGAGTATATAGGAAATATACTATTAGAAGATTTATGTGAGAAATTTAATGTTCCATTTAAAAGAATAGGATCATTAAGAGTAGTTAATGATGATAATGGTGTAATTAAATTAAAAGAAATGTATGAAAGAGCCATAAGACGTGGAATTGATGGGGTATACTTAATAGATCCTGATGAAGTATATGAAATAGAGCCTCATATTAATGCTGAAGTAAAAAAAGGATTATACTCTCAAAATGTTGCTATAGTTGCTCCATACGATTTAGCAATTGCATATGCTGAGGTTGCCTTTGATAATGGAGTTAATTTTAGATTAGAAGAAGAAGTTTTAACTATTCAAAATGTTACAAAAGGTTTTAGGGTTGTAACCAATAAGAATAAATTCTCTTGTAAGGTTGTTATAAATACAATTGCAAATGAAATATATATAAATGAAAAAGGTGTAGTTGAAGAAAAAGAGTCTGGTGATGGAGTAAATTCTTTCAAAAATATGAGTTATATTTTACTTGATGATAATTATGAAAATAAATTAGAAAGAATTGTTACAAAGACTTTTGATAAAGATACTTTTGTTGTTTCCACTCCAGTTTTAAATGGAGGTTCTCTTATTGGGATAAAAAGCATTGAAAAAACTAGTTTAGATGATAATTTACAATATGCAGCTAAAATGTTAAAGGGCCTAAATAAAAGTAATATAAATAATCTATTTAGGGAAAGTTATGATAAGGATTCTATTGTAGTAGATGATGAAAAAATAGATAAGGGATATATTAGTGTAATAGGAACGCATTATGGAAAGGTTACATTAGCACCGGCTATAGCAAAAATGCTATGTGATACTATTAGTAGCAATTTGAATTGTAAATTAAAAAAGAATTTCATTGATAAAAGAAGAGAATTCTATAGATTTAGAGAAATGGATAGAAGTGAGATTAATGAAGTTATTAAATTAGATAAGCGTTATGGAAAGATAGTATGTATGTGCAATAATGTTTCAGAAGGAGAAATTGTTGATTCTATTAGAAGACCTTTAGGTGCTAGAACTGTTAAAGGCGTTAAGAGAAGAACTGGAGCTGGATTCGGAAATTGCCATGGAGCTTATTGTAATGAAAAAATAGTACAAATATTATCTAGGGAGTTAGATAGAAAAATTACTGATATAGTAGATGATTCAAAAAATTCAAATATAGTTTCAGGCAGAATTAAAGAATTTAAAGATATATAATAGGAGTAATAAGTATGGGTAAAAAGGATATTTTCACTTCTGTAGTTAGAGTTAAAGGTAGTGATAGATTTAAGGTTGTTCCTGTTAAAAGTAGTGATGAAGTTGATAAGGAATTATGGATAGAAATGTCTAAAGTTGTTAGTAGATTATATGTAAGTATTCCTATAAAAATGGGAAGTATTATATGTAAGAATATTCTAAATAGTGGAGTTGATATAATTTGCACTAGGGATATTCAAACTAAATAATTAACGATAGTATTTTTACGGCATAAGTTTTATTTTGTATTAAATATCTTTGTTAAAATCAGCTTTTTAATGTATTGACAAAAAGTAGAAGCTTATAATATATTTAATATATTAATATCGTAAATATTTAATTAAACCGTTGAAAAGGCTAGTAATAAAGTAATTGTTTTAAGAGAGTCAGTGGTTGGTGTAAACTGATATCAATATTTTATGAATCCACCTTGGAGGGACTGTGATGAGCAGTACGGATAAACCCGTTAGTTTTATAAAGAGTGGATAATAAGTGAAAACTTGTTATCAATTAGGGTGGCAACACGGAGTTCTTCGTCCCTTATATGGGAAGGAAGAGCTCTTTTTTATATTAGAAAAAATTTATAATAAAATAGATGTGGAGGATATTATGTTAGATTTAAAATTTTTAAGAGAAAATCCAGAAATAGTTAAACAAAATATTAAAAATAAGTTCCAAGATCAAAAACTTCCTTTAGTTGATGAAGTAATTGCTTTAGATGTTGAAAGTAGAGCTACACAACAAGAAGCAGATTCATTAAGATCAAACAGAAAGACAATTTCTAAGCAAATTGGTGCATTAATGGGTCAAGGAAAAAGAGAAGAGGCAGAAGAGTTAAAGGCAAAAGTTAACGAACAAGCAGCTCGTCTTGCTGAATTAGAAGCTAAAGAAAGCGAACTTGAAGAAAAAATAAGAAATATAATGTTAGTTATACCTAATATTATTGATCCAAGTGTTCCAATAGGAAAAGATGATAGTGAAAATGTAGAAGTTGAAAAATTCGGTGAACCTGTAGTTCCAGAATTCGAAATTCCATATCATACAGAAATAATGGAAAAGTTAAACGGAATTGATTTAGATGGTGCTAGAAAAGTTGCTGGTAATGGATTCTATTACTTAATGGGTAACATAGCAAGATTACAATCAGGAATACTTTCTTATGCTAGAGATTTCATGATTAATAAAGGATTCACTTACTGTATTCCACCATTCATGATTCGTAGTGAAGTAGTTACTGGTGTTATGAGCTTTGCTGAAATGGAATCAATGATGTACAAAATAGAAGGTGAAGATTTATATCTAATAGGAACTAGTGAGCACTCAATGATAGGTAAATTCATTGATACTATATTAAAGGAAGAAAGTCTTCCTCAAACTCTAACTAGTTATTCACCATGCTTCAGAAAAGAAAAGGGAGCTCACGGAATAGAAGAAAGAGGAGTTTATAGAATACATCAATTTGAAAAACAAGAAATGATAGTAGTTTGTAAACCAGAAGAAAGTAAAGAATGGTTTGAAAAGCTATGGAAGTATACAGTTGAATTATTCCGCTCTTTAGATGTTCCAGTTAGAACTTTAGAATGTTGTTCAGGAGATTTAGCAGACCTTAAGGTTAAATCTATTGACGTTGAAGCTTGGTCTCCAAGACAAAAGAAATACTTCGAAGTTGGAAGCTGCTCAAATTTAGGAGATGCTCAAGCTAGAAGATTAAAGATTCGTGTAAATGGAGAAAAAGGTAAATACTTTGCTCACACATTAAACAATACAGTTGTTGCTCCACCTAGAATGTTAATTGCATTCTTAGAAAATAACTTAAATGAAGATGGTTCTATTAATATTCCAGAAGCTTTAAGACCTTATATGGGTGGAATGGATGTTATAAGATAGTTTAAAAGTATTAAATAAAAGATATAAGAAAATTATTTATAATTTTCTTATATCTTATTTTTTATAAAGAATTATTTAAAATTGAATAATAACAAATATTGACAAAATTTAGAAATGTGATAAATTTAATATGGGTGGTATTTTAATTAAACCGCACCTTATATATTTGAAAATTTAAAGATTAAAAGAAATAGCTCATATCAATTTTGAATGGGACTTGTTAGTATCACACTCTTTTGGAGGTGATAATTATAAAATTTGGATTTATTGGAGCAGGAAAAGTAGGCTTTTCCTTAGGAAAATATCTAAAAGAAAATAATATAGATGTAAGTGGCTATTATAGTAAATCACAGCATTCATCTAAAGAAGCTGCAACTTTTACAAATACGCAACAATATACTAATTTAGAAGATTTAATAAAAAATAGTGATGCTATATTCATTACAGCACCTGATAATCAAATTGCAGATGTATGGAATGAAATAAAAAAGTTACCTATTAAAGAAAAATTAATTTGCCATTGTAGTGGCTCTATTTCTTCAGAAGTCTTTTCAAATATAAATAATCATGGTGCATATGGTTATTCTATTCATCCAATGTTCGCTATCTCGGACAAATATAATTCTTACAAAGATTTATCTCAAGCATTTATTACAATTGAAGGTCATAAAAAACATCTTGAATATTTAAAGATGTTATTTTTACACTTAGGAAATGATGTAGCAATTATTAATAAAAAGAATAAGATTTTATATCATGCAGCATCAGTAACAGTCAGTAACTTAGTATTAGGATTAATTAATAATGGAGTTAATTATCTAGAAGAATGTGGATTTACAAAGGAAATGGCTATAAAAGCTTTATATCCACTAATTGAAAATAACTTAAGAAATATTAAGGAAAGAGGTGCAGTTAATAGTTTGACTGGACCTATAGAACGAGGAGATTTAAGTACTGTTATTAATCATTTAAATGTAATACGTGAAGAAGATAAAGAATTATATAGGTTATTATCAAAAAACATTTTAAGGATAGCAAAAGTTAAAAATTTGCATAGAGATTATAAAAATTTAGAAGAGTATTTAGGAGATTAGTTATGAAAAATACAGCAGTTACATTTAAACAAGCGAAAGAGAAAAATGAAAAACTTACTATGCTTACAGCATATGATTATTCTACAGCAAAAATAATTGATGAAGCTGGAATAAATGGAATTTTAGTTGGAGATTCATTAGGAATGGTTTGTTTAGGATATGAAGATACATTATCAGTTACTATGGAAGATATGATACATCATACTAAAGCAGTATCTAGAGGTGTAAAAAATACATTAGTTGTAGCAGATATGCCTTTTATGTCTTATCAAACATCAGTATATGATGCTGTGGTTAATGCAGGAAGATTAATTAAAGAAGGTAGAGCTCATGTAGTTAAATTAGAAGGTGGAATTGAGGTTTGTGATAAGATAGAAGCTATAGTTAAAGCTTCAATACCAGTTATGGCTCATATTGGATTAACTCCTCAATCAGTTAATGCTTTTGGTGGATTTAAAGTTCAAGGTAAAGATGAAGAGGCAGCAAAAAATCTTATTGAAGCAGCTTTAGCTGTAGAAAAAGCAGGAGCATTTGCAGTTGTATTAGAATGTGTTCCAGCTAAGCTTGCAGCAATAATAACTGAAAAACTATCTATACCTACAATAGGAATAGGTGCTGGTGCTCAATGTAATGGGCAAATTCTTGTTTATCAAGATATGTTAGGAATGTATAGTGATTTTACTCCTAAGTTTGTTAAGAAGTATGAAACTTTAGGTGAAAAAATGAATGTAGCTTTTAAAAAGTATATAGAGGAAGTTAAGGATGGAATTTTTCCAGCAGAAGAGCATTCTTTTAAAATAAATGATGAAGTAATTGAAAAATTATATTAAAGGGGAAGAGAAAATGAGAATTGTGGAAAGTATAAAAGATGTAAGAGCCACAGTAAAGGAATGGAAAGCTGAAGGATTAAAGGTTGGATTTGTACCTACTATGGGATATTTACATGAGGGGCATGAAAGTTTAATTAGAAAAGCCTCAGAAGAAAATGATAGGGTTGTTGTAAGTATATTTGTTAATCCAATTCAATTTGGTCCTAAGGAGGATTTATCTACCTATCCTAGAGATTTAGAGAGAGATAGTAAAGTGTGTGAGAGAGCAGGAGCAGATATTATATTCCATCCTGAAAATGAAGAAATGTATTTTAATGATTTTTCTACTTTTGTTGATATGAATGGATTAACAGCCGAATTATGTGGTAAGAGTAGACCTACTCATTTTAGAGGTGTTTGCACTGTTGTAACAAAATTATTTAATATAGTAGCTCCAGATAGAGCTTATTTTGGGGAAAAGGATGCTCAGCAATTAGCAGTTATAAAAAGAATGGTAAGAGATTTAAATATAGATATAGAAATTATAGGGTGTCCTATAGTTAGAGAGAAAGATGGGCTTGCTAAGAGTTCAAGAAATACTTATTTATCAGTAGAAGAAAGAAATGCTGCAATAATATTAAATAAATCATTAACATTAGCTAAAGAAAAAATTCAAGCTGGTGAAAGAGATTCAGAGATTATTATTAAGTTAATTGAAGAAGTAATTAATTCAGAAAAATTAGCAAGGATTGATTATATCGAAGTTGTAGATAGTCTATCTATGGAAAAGGTAGAAAGAATAGAAAAATCAGTATTAGTAGCAATAGCCGTCTTCATAGGCAAGACAAGATTAATAGATAATTTCACATATGAGTTATAATAAGGAGCGAAGTAACAATGAAGGTAAGTATGTTAAAAGGTAAGATACACAGAGCAAAGGTAGTACAAGCTGAATTAAATTATGTTGGAAGTATAACAGTAGATGAGGATTTATTAGATGCAGCAGGAATATATGAATATGAAAAAGTTCATATAGTTGATATTGATAATGGGGCAAGATTTGAAACTTATACTATTGCGGGAGAAAGAGGAACAGGTATGATCTGTTTAAATGGAGCTGCAGCAAGATGTGTACAAGTTGGAGATAAAATTATATTAATGGCTTATTGTGATTTGGATACAGAAGAGGTAAAAGAGCATAAACCAAAGGTTGTTTTTGTAAATGAGGAAAATAAAATTAGTAGAATTAGTAATTATGAAAAGCATGGTCAACTTTCTGAATAATAAAATATTAAAATAGTTTAGGTAAGTATGATGAATTTAGAGTAATATTTTTATTCTAAATTCATCATTTTTTATTAATAATAAGATATAGTATTATGTAATTATAAAAATATTAATAGAGGGTTTATATGATAAATAGAAGAAGAATAACAAATATATGTGATAATTGTAATATATGCGGTTTACCAGTTATAACTTGTATATGCAATAGAATAAGGAAAGTTGAGACAAAATCTAAATTTATAATTTTATCTAGTGAACGAGAGATATATAGAAATACTAATACAGCTAGTTTGCTAAAATTAATTAATTCAGAATCTACAGAAATAGTTATTTGGAGAAGAGGAGAAAACTCTCAAGAGATTTTAAATTACATAAATAATGATATCTACAAAGTATATTTAATATTCCCTATTGTTAATGAAGAAATGGAGATAAGAAGAGTTAAATATGCTAAAGGTGAACATATACCAGTATTTATTATTGTAGATGGTACATGGAAAGAAGCTTGGAAAATAATAAGAAAAAGTGACTATTTAAAAGAATTACCTATACTTCCTTTAGAAACAAATAAAATTTCTAAATTCACATTAAGAAGAGGACAAGAAGAAGGGAACCTATGTACAATAGAAGCAGCTATAGAATTACTTAAAATGAATGAAGAAAATGATGCAAGTGAAAAAATGGATATGGATTTCGATTTATTTTTAGATAGTTATAAAGCAGGAGCAAGTGGGCATAAAATTAATTGAAAAATTTTTTATAAAAAGTGTTGATATAATATTTGTACACTGATATAATAACAATTGTTCCGAGGAGAGATGGTCGAGTTGGTTTAAGGCACCGGTCTTGAAAACCGGCGTGCGTGTGAGCGTACCCAGGGTTCGAATCCCTGTCTCTCCGCCATAAGCTTCTAGCAAATGCTAGAAGCTTTTTTTGTATATATATTTGAAGTTACAAAAGCCTAAAGGTATAAAACAATAATGAATCAGGAAGCAAAAAATTAGAAGGAATAATTATAGATAAATAAAAAATAATAAAAATTAATAAAATTTAATAAAATATGTTGACATAATTAATAGTGGTTGATATAATTAATGTTGTCTTGGAGAGATGGTCGAGTTGGTTTAAGGCACCGGTCTTGAAAACCGGCGTGCGTGTGAGCGTACCCAGGGTTCGAATCCCTGTCTCTCCGCCATAAGCTTCTAGCAAATGCTAGAAGCTTTTTTTGTATATATATTTTAAGTTTATGGTAAGATAAAAGTAAAAAATGCAGGAGCTACTATAATGCATCGTAATTGGTCATAAAAATTGTGGAATGAGTAATATTGATGGAGAGAAAACTATTAATAAAGAAGCATCCATTAGTTCCAAAGAAAATAAAAGTGCATGGGTTAATAATGGATCCTGAAACGGTAAATTTAAAAGTAGTAATTAAAGATAAATAAAAATAAAAAAAATTTAATAAAATGTGTTGACATAATTAACTATGGTTGATATAATTAATCTTGTCTTGGAGAGATGGTCGAGTTGGTTTAAGGCACCGGTCTTGAAAACCGGCGTGCGTGTGAGCGTACCCAGGGTTCGAATCCCTGTCTCTCCGCCATAAGTGGAGAATTACTCAAGTGGCTAAAGAGGCTCCCCTGCTAAGGGAGTAGGCTGGATAAAACTGGTGCGAGGGTTCGAATCCCTTGTTCTCCGCCAAAAGCATCTAACATTAGTTAGATGCTTTTTTGGTATATGAAAGAAAATAAATTAATTCAGTATATTTATAAATACATGAATTAATTCCATATTTTCCATAATTAATAATTGTAAACGTAATTTTTAAATGGTATACTTTTAATAGTTAAAATAGTATAACTTGTTAGTGGGAGGGTAATAAATGGAAAAGAAATATGTTGTAGGTGTTGATTTAGGTGGAACTAAAATTTACACAGCTTTAGTAGATTTAGAAGGAAATATAATAAAAGAAAAAACAGTAGAAACTTTAGCACAAGAAGGTGAAAAAGCTGTTTTAGGAAGATTAATAGAAACAATTAGTTATGTTATAGATGGAACAGATAAGAGCTTAATTAAATCAATTGGAATCGGTTCCCCAGGACCATTAGATGTTAAAAATGGTATAATAATAGAAAGTGCAAACCTACCATTTAAAAACTTTGAAATAGTTAAAAATATAAGAGAAACATATGATTTACCAACTTATTTAGATAATGATGCTAATGTAGCAACATTAGGAGAGTTTATGTTCGGTGCAGGAAAAGGTACTGAAAACATGGTATTTATTACAGCAAGTACAGGAATCGGTGGAGGAGCTGTTTTAAATGGTAAATTATTTAGGGGAGCTACAGGAAATGCATTAGAAATTGGACATATGACTGTATCAACAGAAGGACCAAGATGTGGATGTGGAAACTTAGGATGTGCAGAAGCTTTAGGATCTGGTACAGCAATTGGTAAGAGAGCTAAAGAAGCTGTATTAAGTAATGTTACAACTTCATTAAAGAATTATGATAATGTTACATCTAAAGAAGTATTTAAAGAAGCTGCAAACGGGGATAGAGTTGCTAAGAATATATTAAAAACTTCATTAACTTATCTTGGAATTGCTGTAGCTAACACAATAACAAACTTCGATCCAGAAAAAGTTGTTATTGGTGGTGGAGTAGTTAATGGTGGAGATATAGTTATTGACACTATAAGAAATGTTGTTGAAGAAAGATGTATGGCTGCATTCGTTGAAAATTGTGCAATCGAAAAGGCTGTATTAGGTGGAAAAGCAGGAGTATTAGGTGCTGCAGCTTTAGCTATTACTGAGAGATAATATAGAGTATATAATAAACTACAATATATGAAGAGAGAATCTTTATGTATTGTAGTTTTTTTATTTGAAAAGGTTGTAGTAATTAATAATTAGCTATTAGCAATTAGTAAAACTTTCAAAATAATAGTATCATTAATTAGGGGGAGGGATTAATGTGATTTATGGAGATAAAATATATTTAAGGGAAATATTAAAAGATGATATTTATGAAGCTTATAATTTATGTTCAGATAGTGAAGTATTAAAATATAATGGTAATCAATATGGGACATTATCAAAGAAATATATAATTGAACACTTAAAATATTTAAATATACCTTCAAAAAGAAATTATGTAATAATTGATAAGCATGGAGCTATTGTTGGAGTAATAATTTATTCAGAAGATAAATATTCAAGAAATGTTTATAACATTAGTTTAACTATAGGTAAAAAGTATTGGCGTAAAGGATATGGAACAGATTCAATAAAGACACTTTTAAAATATTTATTTTTTAAGAGAAAAGCTCATAAGATTGAACTTGAGGTAGTTAGGGAAAATCAGGCTGCAGTGTTATGTTATAAAAAATGCGGATTTGTTGAAGAGGGTATACGAAGAAAGAAATATTATTATAAGGGAGAATATTTAGATACCATTGTAATGGGGTTATTAAAAGAGGAATTTAAAGCTTAAGGAGTTGCATATGGGAATTAGATTTGTTTTTGGAAGAGCTGGTGCAGGAAAAAGCTATTATTGCTTAAATCAAATAAAGAAAAAGTTAAATAATGATAAAAATAACAAGTTAATAATGTTAGTGCCAGATCAATATACATTTCAGACTGAAAAAAAGCTATTAGAATATGTAGGAGAAAGATCATTACTTAGAGCTGAGGTTTTAAGCTTTAAGAGAATGGCTACAAGAGTTTTTGATAAATGTGGTGGAAGAGCAATTAATGTAATAGAAGACTCAGGAAAGAATATGCTTATTTATAAACTATTAAAAGATAAAGGTGAAGAACTTCAATATTTTAATAGAATAAGTAAGCAACAAGGATTTGTTGGAATAGTATCAAAATCAATTACTGAGTTTAAAAAATATAATATTTCCGAGGAAATATTAAAGGAAAAAGAATTACAAATAGAAGATAAAGATTTAAAAGAAAAGGTAAGTGATTTAGCTTCTATTTATGAAACTTTTAATGAAAGTTTGCATAAAGGCTATATAGATTCAGAAGATATATTATCTATTTTAGCTGAAAAGCTAAAGGAATGTGATTTATATAATGATGCTGAAATTTGGGTAGATGAATTTACAACATTTACTCCACAGCAGTTAGAGGTACTAAAGGTATTAGCTAAACAATGTAAAAATTTGAATATTACTTTATGTAGTGATGGAGAAATTCAGTTTACTGAAGGTGAAACTGATATATTTGATGTAATAAAAAATACTGAAAATAGAATTTTAAAGATGATGCAAGAAAATAATATTTCCTATAAAGAGCCTGTGAATTTAAATAAGGAAAATATTTATAGATTTAAAGAGAGTAAGGAGTTAGGTCATATAGAAAAATATTTCTTTAACTTCCCTTTTAAAATATATAATGAGAACTGTAAAGATATAAGATTATATAAAGCCAATAATAATTACTCTGAAATAGAATGGGTAGCACAAGATATATTAAGGCTTGTTAGGGATAAAGGATATAGATATAAGGATATTGCTGTTGTTTGTAGAGAAATTGATAGTTACGATAAAATAACTTCGGTTATATTTAATGAGTATAATATTCCATATTTCCTAGATAAGAAAAGAGAGATATTAAGCAATCCATTAGTGGTACTAATAATATCAGCATTAGAAATATTAGTTACTAATTGGTCTTATGAAAGTGTATTTAAATACGTAAAGAGTGGTCTTATAACATTAGAAACAAATTTTATTGATAAATTAGAAAATTATATTTTAGCTAATGGGATAAAGGGATATAAATGGACTAGAGATTTATTAATATCTCAAGATGAAGAATTAACACAAGAAGAAATTGAAATCTTTGAGTATATGGAAGAAATCAGAAGACCAATAATTAATTTATATAATAAGATAAAAGTTGATGTTACAGTAAGAAAATATTGTACCGCTTTATATGAATTTTTATTAGAAATAAATGCTTTTGAAACTATGGATAAATGGCTTGATAATTTTAATGATAAGGGAATGCAAGATAAAATTAAGGAATATACTCAAGTTCCATCTATAGTAATGGATATGTTAGATCAAGCTGTAGAAGTATTAGGAGATGAAGTAGTTGATTTAAAGACTTTTTCTAAAATATTAATATCAGGATTTGAAGAAAAAGAAATTGGTGTAATTCCTATGGCATTAGATCAAGTAAATATAGGTGATATAGCCAGAATAAAAGGTAGAGATGTAAAGGCACTTTACATAGTAGGAGCTAATGATGGTGTGTTACCTTCTGCTAATAAAGATGAGGGTATATTATCTGATGAAGATAGAATTGAGCTTAAAAGTATGGGAATTGAGCTTGCTAGTGATACAAGAAGTAGGGTATTTGAAGAGCAATTTATGGTTTATACAGCATTAACAATCCCTTCGAATTATTTAATGATTACTTATCCAATGGCAGATTTTGAGGGTAAATCATTGAGACCTTCAATAGTAATACCTAGATTAAAGAAGATATTACCTAGATTAAAAGAAGAAAGTGAGATATTTAATAGCAATTTATTTTATGATAAATATCATAATATAACTGCACCAGTACCAACATTTAATGAACTTATAGAAGCATTAAGAAGAGAATATGAAAATGAAGAAATCGAACCATATTGGGTAGAAACATTTAAGTGGTTTGAAGAAAGTGAAGAATTTAAAGATAGAACTAAGATTATTTTTAATGGGCTAAATTATACTAATTTAGTTGAAAAGATACCAAGAGAAAAGATTAAAAGACTTTATAGCAATGACAATGGAAGATTAATGTTTAATGTTTCTAGAATAGAAAAATATGCTCAGTGTCCTTTTAGTTATTATGTTCAATATGGATTAAAAGCTAAAGATAGAAAAGTATATGAGTTTACTGCACCAGATTTAGGTTCATTTATGCATGATATATTAGATCAATTTACAAATAAAATAAGAAAAGAAAATATATTATGGGGTGATTTAACAAAGGAGAAATGTGCTGAAATAGTTAATGAACTTGTTAATAGTAAGCTTAAAAATGAAACTAACTCTATATTAAATAGTAATAAAAAGTATCAATATTTCTCAGAAAGATTTAAAAAGACTATTACTAAATCTGTAACAGTAATATCAGAACAAATGAGAAAAGGTGAGTTTGATATATTCAAAAGTGAATTTGACTTTGGAGATTTTAAAGATTCAGATCCAATAAAATTAGAATTACCTTCAAAGGAGATAGTATATTTAAAAGGTAGAGTTGATAGAATTGACAAGGTTGATTTAAATGGAGAAACATATATAAGAATTGTTGACTATAAATCTGGCTCTAAGAGCTTTGATTTAAATGAGTTATATTATGGTCTTCAAATACAATTATTAGTTTACTTGGATGCGATACTAAAAAATTCAGAGCAAATTTTAAAAACACAATGCATGCCGGGTGGTATATTATATTTTAAAATTGATAATCCAATAATTAAGTCAAAGAAAGCCTTAACAGAGGAAGAAATTCAAGTTGAGGTATTAAAGAAGTTAAAGATGGATGGGTTATTATTGAAGAATGTGGAACTTGTTAAGTCTATGGATAGAGACATGGAAACATACTCACTTATAATTCCAGCTGCCTTTAAAAAGGATGGAGATTTTACAAGTACTAGTTCTGTAGTAACAGAGTCACAATTTGAATTATTAAGAAAATATGTTAATGATAAAATGATTGAAATATGCGAAGAAATGCTTAGTGGTGAGGTTAAAATAGAACCTTGTAAATCATCAAAAGTAACATATTGTGATTACTGCGATTATTCATCAATATGTCAATTTGATACTTCGATAAAAGATAATAAATACAAAATAATATTAAAAAAGAAAAAAGATGATTTGTGGGATGCAATGAGTAATAAAGTAAAAGTGGAGGAGGATGAATAGATATGGGAGCTACTAAATGGACTAATGAACAGCTTCAAGCTATAGAAACAAGAAGATGTAATTTGCTTGTGGCAGCAGCTGCAGGCTCAGGGAAAACTGCTGTTTTAGTTGAGAGAATTATAAGAATTATAACAGATGAAGAAAACCCAGTAGATATTGATAAACTTTTAGTTGTTACCTTTACTAGTGCAGCAGCATCAGAGATGAGAGAGAGAATAGCAGCAGCTATATCAAAGGCCTTAGAGAAAAGTCCTAACTCTAAAAATCTTCAAAGACAACTTACCTTATTAGGTAGAGCTAATATTACTACTATGCACTCCTTTTGTTTAGATGTAATTAAAAATTATTTTTATACTATTGATTTAGATCCTAGCTTTAGAATAGGTGATGAAACAGAAGCAACTTTAATGAAGAATGAAATAATTGAAGAGCTTTTTGAAGAATACTATGAAGAAGATAATGAAGAGTTTAAAGAACTAATAGAAGCATATAGTGGTTCTAAAGATGATGAAAAGTTAAAAGAAATGATACTTTCTTTATATAGATTTTCTATGAGTGGACCTTGGCCAGAAAAATGGGTGATAGAGAAGGCTGAAGCTTTTAATATTAGTACTTTAGAAGAGCTTGATAAGAGTGAATGGGTAAAGGTGCTAAGGGAAAGTTTAAGAGTTGAAT
This sequence comes from Clostridium sp. D43t1_170807_H7, assembly GCF_015555905.1. Lineage (GTDB taxonomy): Bacteria > Bacillota > Clostridia > Clostridiales > Clostridiaceae > Clostridium. The sequence continues at coordinate 10,404 of NZ_JADNLK010000031.1, read as the reverse complement.
TAAATGGATTCTTAAATATGTATAGAAAGGCTATTGAAATAATTAATGATACTGATGGTTTAGAACCATATTTAGATGCTTTTAATAGTGATTATGACTATTTATTAAAAGCTTATGAAAGTTTAGATAATGGTTTAAATGATATTTATATTGCTTTAAATTCTATTTCATTTATTAAGTTAAAGACAGTTAAGAAGAATCAAGTTTCTGATGAAAATGCTCAAAACACAGTTAAAAGCATAAGAGATTCTGTAAAGAAAAAGATTAAATCTTTAATAGAAAGTACATTTGAATTTACTCCACAAGAGGCTTTAGATGGAATAATAGGTGTATATCCTTTTATGAAGAGTTTAGCATCTGTGACACTTGAGTTTTCTAAAAGATTTAATGAAAAGAAAAGAGAGAAAAATATATTAGATTTTAACGACTTAGAACATCTTTGTTTAAAAATATTAATAGATAGAGATGAAAACAATAATATAATCCCTTCTAAGGTTGCTGAACATTTTATGGAGTTTTTTGATGAGGTTTTAGTTGATGAATATCAAGATTCTAATAATGTTCAAGAAACTATAATAGACTTAGTTTCAAGAAGAAGATTTGAAGAGTCTAATGTATTTATGGTTGGAGATGTTAAGCAAAGTATATATAGATTTAGACAGGCAAAACCAGAGTTATTTTTAGATAAGTATAATAGATACTCATTAGAAGAAGGTAGTAATGATAGGAAAATTCAATTATATAAGAATTTTAGAAGTAGGGAAGAGGTTATAGAAGGAGTTAACTATATATTTAAAATGGTTATGTCTCAAACTGTTGGAGAACTTGAATATACGGATGAAGAGGCTTTAAACTTAGGCGCTAGTTTTGAGGAAGTTAATGATGATGAATCAATAGTTGGTGGAGAAATAGAGCTTCATATATTAGATAAGTCAGGAATTGTTAAAGAAAAAGTTGAAGATTCTTTTGATGATGATGATGAGATAGCTAAAGAAGAGGAAGAAGATATTGACGGAATAACTCTTGAAGCTAAAATAGTTGCTAAAAGAATAAAAGAATTATTTGAAATTAAAGATGGTAAAAGATTTAAAGTATTTGATAAAGATACTAAAGAATATAGGGATGTTAAATATAAAGATATAGTCATTCTTTTAAGGGCAACAAAGAATTGGGCAGAAATATTTTTAGATGAATTAGGTTCAGAAGGTATTCCTGTATATGCTGATACTGGTAGTGGATATTTTGAATCTATTGAAATTAGAACTATAATGTCTTTACTTAAGATAATAGATAATCCACTTCAAGATGTACCTATGATAGCAACTTTAAGATCACCTATATGTGGATTTACTGCTGAAGAATTAAGTGATTTAAGATTATTAAATAAAGATTTATATTTCTATGAATTAATAAAAGAAGTTTCTGAAGGTATACATGAAATCAATGAAGAGTTAAAGTTTAAATGTAGTAAATTTATAGATGATTTATCAAAGTGGAGAGAAAGAGCAATTTATACTCCAATAGATGAATTCATTTGGTATCTATATATGGATACTGCTTTTTATGGATATGTTGGAGCAATGCCTAATGGGAAGCTAAGGCAAGCAAATTTAAAAATTCTTTTCCAAAGAGCAAAACAATATGAAAGCACAAGTTTTAAGGGTTTATTTAATTTTATAAACTTTATTAATAAGCTTAGAAAGTCTTCTGGAGATATGGGAAGTGCAAAGGTATTAGGAGAAAATGAAGACGTAGTAAGAATTATGAGTATTCATAAAAGTAAAGGACTTGAATTCCCAGTAGTATTTACTAGTGGAATGGGGAAACAATTTAATTTAATGGATTTATCAAATTCTATTTTATATCATGAAGAATTAGGATTTGGACCTAATTTTGTTAACTTAGAAACTAGAAATTCATATTCGACTTTAGCAAAAGAGGCGATAAAGAAGAGAATAAGATTAGAAACTTTATCTGAAGAAATGAGAATACTATACGTTGCATTCACTAGAGCAAAAGAAAAGCTGATAATAACTGGAGCTAGTAGTAATTTAGAAAAATCAATTAGTGGATGGATATCATCAGCATCCTTAGATGAGAGTATAGTATTACCTTCTGAAGTATTAAAAGGTAAATCATATTTAGATTGGATTGCTATGGCTATGTGTAAACATACCTGTGGAGAAAAACTTAGAGGGGTAACGGGTGCTACTAGAGAGTTAATAACAAGTGACTTTTCAAAATGGGATATTAAGTTCTGGACAAAAGAGTTATTAACAGTGGATAAAAATTTAGAGACTGTGGATAAAGTTGAAGATGAGAGCATGTTTATAACTTCTAAAAATGTTGTTGTAGATAAAGAAATAAGCAGAAGACTTGATTATAAATATAAATTTATAGAAGGTGCAATGCTACCAAGTAATATTTCTGTTTCTGATTTAAAGAAAAAAGAATTTACTTATGGTGATGAAATACATGATACTGTAGAAGTATTTAAAGAAAAAGAAGTTTTAAAGCCAAAATTTTTAAAAGAAGAAAAGGGATTATCTGCAGCTGAAAGAGGTACTGTAATTCACTATGTTATGCAAAGACTAAATTATGATAGAGTTAGTACAATTAGCGAAATTAAAGCTCAAATAGAGGAAATGGTATTAGATAATTCGTTAACTGAAAAGGAAGCTTCAACTGTTTGGTATAAGAAAATATATAATTTTTTTAATAGCAATTTAGGAAAGAGATTATTAAAAGCTTATAAGGATGAAAGATTAGTAAGTAGAGAGTTACCTTTCTTCACTGAATTAAGTAGTGTGGAGTATAAGCCGGAATTAAATAAAGATGTTTATATAGATGAAAAGATTAGACTTCAAGGTATAATAGATTGTTTCTTTGAAGAAGAGGATGGAATAGTTCTTTTAGACTATAAGACTGATTATGTTGAAGAAGAAAAAGTTGATGAGATAATTGAAAGATATAGAGCTCAACTTAAATATTATAAGGATGCTTTAGAGAAGATAACAGAGAAAAGAGTAAAAGAAAGTTATCTTTACTTATTTGGAATAGATAAAGAAGTTGAAGTGAAAATTTAAAATATTATAAAAAATAGCTAACCTAAAGTCTAATAATATATATTATAGACTTTAGGTTTTAATGTTTTTATTTAATTTTGATAGTTTATTTGCTCTTCTTTGATGAAAGGATATGTTATAAGTTGATTACCATTTAAATCTTCTTTATGCATATCTACTGCTGTAATTTGATGATTATCATAAGTTGTATAGTAGTAAATTCCTTTATTAGTATTATAACATGATGTATAAAGTGTTATTTCATATTTATCATTACCTAAATCACAACAGCCTCTTTGTTGATCAACTGAGTGAAGAATGTGGAAAAATTGGCTAACACTTTCGTTCTCGTCATCTTTAGAAATAGAATTCATTTTAGTAAATGCTACTCTTACAAATCTTGATTGTGATGATAAATCTCCTGGAAGCCCAATTGCTCCCATTCCGCGGCTATAAAGATGTAAATTTAAATCTTTACCAAATGAATTATTTGGTGATTTTGCTGATAAGTGCATATAGTTATTTAATGAAAATATTTGCTTATCAAATGTAGGGTTATTAGTTAAGACTCCTATTGGATTATCATAAATGTTAAGTCCTTCTTTTACTGATTCTACAGTTATAGATTCGTTGCTATCTGCAATAATCCAATGTAACTCAGACAATGGTAAATTATCGTTAAATGGAACATTTAACATATTAATTTTTTCAATTAAAACTCTTGCCTCTTTTACAGTTTCACATTGGCTTAAAATCCATGGAATTAATTCAAAGGGAGTTATATTATCTTTTTCCTTTACCTTTTCTTTATAATTAGCATTTCCAACAAAATTTAAACCTGCAATTCCTAATCCTTTTTCATTAATAGCATCATAATACAGTGGATAATTATCAGCTACATATGCTACTCCGATTATTGCATAATGAGATTTTATACTTTCCATTTCTTTAAAATTAAATTGAAAATTTCGTGGGGTTATTGTTATTTCATTATCATATGAAAATTCATAATCTAAATTTCGGCCAAAATAAAAATCTTTTGTTTTATAAGTTGCTGCTGTACACATAATTCTCCTTCGTATATCGAATAATACTTTATTTTTAACATTAGCATACCCACTTTGTTTTTAAATTATAAAGTTTTGTTTTTATTTATTAATTAAAGAAAGTTTTGAGCTATCTCTAAAAGAGTTTCTTTATCATTTAAATTTTTATCGTCTAATACACTTTCTAATAAAAAGGTTAGTATTTTTCCAATAGTCTTTCCAGGTTTAATATTTAAATGTGTTATTAAATCATAACCAGTAACAGCTAAATCTTTTATGTAAAGTGGTTCACTATTTTCAAGTATTAATTTTACTCTATCAGATATATAATCTACCTTTTTTAAGAATGGAATTGGATCCCATAATGAATTTATATCTGCTTTTTGAAGTTCAAAAAGTGTAAATATATTTTCACTACCAACGCGTATTAATAATCTTTTAATTTCACCATCAGTAGGCATATAATTTACATTTAAAACTAAATGGTCATAAATAATAGCAGAAACTTTATTTATTGTAGCATTATCAAATTTTAGTCTTGATAATATTGGTTTACATATTATTGCACCTTCTTGAGCATGACCAGGGAAGTAACAATGACCATTAGGTAATTGTTTTAATGTATTAAGTTTACCAACATCATGGAAAAGGGCAGATAATCGTAAAATTAAGTCATTATTTGAAGTATTGCTTATTACATTTAATGTATGGGCAAATACATCTCTATTATGATTATTACAAAGAGGTGTATATCCAATTAAGCTATGAATTTCAGGAAGAATTATTTCTAATATTCCTGTATCTTTAAGTAAATTTAAGCCATTACAAGGATTATCAGAAATTAATATTTTACATAATTCATCTCTAATACGTTCAATACTAATATTTTTTATTAGCTTATAGTTTTCCTTTATAGCTGTATATGTTAAATTATCGATTTCAAAGCCCAATTGACAACTAAATCTAATTGCACGTAACATTCTTAAAGCATCTTCTTGAAACCTCTTATTTGGATCTCCAACAGCTTTAATTATTTTATTTTTTATGTCATCTATTCCATTAAAATAATCTATAAGGCCTTCTTTGTTATTATAAGCTAAAGCATTAACTGTAAAATCACGTCTTGATAAATCTTCTCTTATATTTGAAACAAATTCAACAGATTCAGGATGACGATTATCTAAATAATTTCCTTCTGTTCTGTAAGTAGTAACTTCTAAATTTTCATTATCTAATACAACAGTAACTGTTCCATGTTTTATTCCAGTTGGAATTGTTTTTTCAAATAGTGATTCTGTTATATTAGGTAAAGCAGAAGTAGTTATATCATAATCTTTAGGTGTTAGACCAAGCAAACAATCTCTAACACATCCACCAACCATAAAAGCTTCATAATTGTTGTTATAAAATGTATCTATAATAAATTGAACATTGTTAGGTATATTAATAAACATAAAAATCATCCTCTAAAATAAGTATTATTAATATATTTTACCATAAAGATTATGTAAAAAGGTAATAGCAAAAAATTAAGGCTATATCTCAAATCTTATATTTAAATAAATTTGAGATATAGCTTTTAAGTTTAATTAATTATAACCTTTGTACCAGCTTCTATATTATCATAAATCCATTTGGCATCTTCTGTTTTTAATCTAATACAACCGTGAGAAGCTGGGGTTCCTAAAGTATTATCTACAACTTCGTTTTGATCCTCATTATAAGGAACAGAATGGAACAAATAATCTCCGTAGAATTGAACCCAATACTTTCCACCTTGACTATATTTATCTGAATAGAACCAATCACCACGCTCACGTATATCAAAAATTCCTGTTGGTGTTTTTTCTTCATCTATACCTGTAGAGCAAGTAAATGATTTAACGATATTCCACTTATTCATAGTTCCTTTATAAACATATGTGATTTGCTCGGATAAGTTTACGTATATTAAATATGGAGTTAAGCTTTCTATATTCAAAGTATTTATGTTAGTACTAGTAATTGCTTGAAGCAATTGACTAGAGGTTAAAGTAGAATTTTGACTATCATTAGAGCCTATGGAAGCCAAATAATTCTCTTTAGCTTCAGCTATAGAATTAATTTTATTATTAATATCATCATCTTCTTCTGAGATTATAGAAGTATCAACATTAGACAATAAATTTATAGCTTTAGTATAATAATCATCTTTAACTAAATTATCAGCCTCTTTAAATAAACTATCTTTGTAATCAGTTATACATTTTTCTATGTACTTAGTTGAATCACTATAATATTTTGAAGAATCAGGTATTTTTTTTAATAAGTTAATGGCAGTAGCAAAATCGCCATTATTACAATTATCTAAAGCTAAATCCAAAATTGCCTTATAATCAGAATCATTTTCTGGGGTATAAGTATCATCTAATGAAATTATTGCCTTATTCAATGATGAATTTAATATATTATAGCTCTTAATTTCGTTTAAAACTAATAAAGATTTTGATTTATTATCTTCATTATCTAAATCGGAATCACACAGGTTTTTTACTACAGATGAAAAATAAGTATTTAAGTCTTTATTTAAAGTTTTCTTTTTTAATTTTAAATAAATATTATCATCTGTGATAACTTTTTTAGCAGCAGTGAAATCACAACTATTAAATTTAGAGAAAAAGTCATCTGTAATTAAAGAATATTTATAATTTATATAGTAATTAGCAGCAAATACCAGTAACAGTCCAGTAAAAATAATTGTAATAATTTTAAAAACACTTTTTTTAGGTTTTCGAAATAAACTTCTCAATTAAATACCTCCTTATGCTTTATTATTAATAATTGACTATTTCTTTAATTTTTAAACCCATATTAAGTGAATTTACAAAAAGTACATAAGGAAATTTAGAAAAATATGTTATAATCAAAATGTAAAAATACTAATATAGTATTAAATTTATTATAAGTAATTAGGTCTTATGGAGGAGTAATGAACGATAAAATAAAAATGAGAAATAAATTTATTTGGCTTTGTTTTAAAATAATGTGGAAATAAGTATAACATAAAGGGATGTCTTATCGACATCCCTTTGAATCACAATATATTAATATTGTTCACTTTATTATATTATAGCATTAACTTAATTTACACATTTCATTTAAAGTATTTTTGTTATTTCTTTAATACACATTTTCCCCATCGTAGTCGTACAAAGACAAAGTCATTCTTACAAGTATATTTATCTCTAGCTTAATTGGTTTTGGAAGTATTTATTTATCCTATTTTAATGTCTTTAGCATCATTTGTAGTTATTTACTTTATTGTTGCAATAAACACATACAATAAAATCATTTCTAATTACTTATCAAATATAAAAGAGGCTATCACATGAACAATTTTCAATTGGTATGCGACATCCTCTTTCATTTATGCATTGTTTATATAGATACCTAGAATCACTCTAGATTATATATGACTGGTATTTAACATAATCCTCTTTACTACATTCTATACTAAATAAAGTTCCTTCATTAGTATATTCAGTTTCTAGAACAGTTGAACTATCAATTATATAAGATGTCATTTTACCATCTTTATAAGGAACCATAACCTTACATTTTATATAATCCATAAATATATTTTTACATATAGATTCCAATAATTCTTCTATACCTATATATTTTTTAGCTGAAACCAGCATCCCTTCTATATTGAATGTATCTAATTCCATTAAATCAACTTTATTATATACATAAATCACAGGAATATTATCCGCCCCTATTTGATTTAATGTTTCATTTGTTACATTTATATGATTTTCATAATTAGGATTAGATATATCAATCACATGAAGTAATAAGTCCGCATCACAAACTTCTTCTAGAGTAGACCTAAAAGCTTTTACTAAACTATGAGGTAAATCCCCAACAAATCCCACTGTATCTGATAATAAAAAAGATTTATTATTATCTAATTTTATATTTCTAACATAAGTTTCTAAAGTTGCAAATAGCATATTTTTTTCAAATACTTTTTTATCTTCATCATTTATAAACTTCTCTACTAAAGCATTCATAACAGATGACTTACCAGCATTTGTATATCCTACTAAAGCTACATTAGGAATATTAGATTTTTTCCTTTTACTTTTTTGTACTTCTCTTTGATTTTTTAATACTTCAAGCTCTTTATTTAAATTAGCAATTTTATCTTCTATTCTTCTACGGTCTAATTCTAATTTTGTTTCTCCTGCGCCTCTGTTTTTAGTCCCTACTCCACCACTTTGACGACCTAAATCTTCATTTGAACCAACTAATCTTGGTAATTCATATTGGAGCTTCGCAACCTCTACTTGTAATTTAGATTCTCTTGTTTTTGCTCTATTTGCAAAGATATCTAATATTAACGCAGTTCTATCTATGACATTACAATTTATTTCTTCTTCAATATTTTTAACTTGTGACGCTGATAATTCATTATTAAATATAACTATATCTGCATTGTTTTCTTCTACTAAATTTTTTAATTCATCTATCTTCCCACTACCCATATAAAAAGTAGAGTTAACTTTCTTTGAATTCTGCTTAATTTGACCAACAGTTTCTATTTTGCAAGCTAAGCATAAATTTTTTAATTCTTCCATAGATTCATCAAAATTATTTTTATTATTTATATTAATTCCTACAATTATTCCTTTTTTTATCATCTTCATAATCTCCTGTAATTTTATATTTAAATATTAACTTTAAATATCACGGGATTATGACTCTTTATTAAATTAAGATAATAGCCACAACCCGTGACTTATCCTCTTAATCTTATTGACGCTATTCCACCATTCATAATCATTTTAACACCTCCTAATTTAAATCTACTATTACTAATCTATCTTTTGTTTATATCTAAATAACTGTATCCAATCATTATAAGAAACTTCACTAATATTATTAAGATTTATACCTAGGTATTTAATTACTGCATGAATTTGATTTTTTGTAAATACATCTCTTAAGTTATTAATAGACTTAGATATAAAACTTGTATATTCATTCCATTCATCTTTAGATATATCATATTTATATTTTCTTTTAAAATATACTAAGACGCAATCTACACTAGGCATGGGATGGAAGTCTTCTCTATTAAAATAGTGCACTATCTTAATATCAAATTTAGTTTTTAAAAGTAATGATAATTTACTCTCTCTAGGTATTCCCATAAATCTTTTTGCGGAACCTTTCTCCATAACTAGCCACATATCAGTTGGTGAATTTAACTCTTCTAATAATAATTTCTTAATAATCTTTGTTGTTATATAAAAAGGAATATTAGAAAATACCTTATATTCTCTTTTTTTAGGTAATTTCCAATTTAAAAAATCTTTATTAATAAGAGTAACATTATTTTTACTTTTAAATTTATTTATTAAATTTCCATATAAACTTCTATCTAGTTCTATAGCTGTAACCCAATAACTTTTTTCACATAAAGCTTCTGTTATATGACCTTTTCCTGGTCCAATTTCAATAACAAAATCATTTTTGGATATATTTGTTTTTTTTATTAATTTATATATAGTATTTTTACTAGTAATAAAATTTTGCGATACACTAATATCAACTTTTCCTCTATAATTATTACTTTTAGCTTTCATTCATAATCTCCTTAATTCACTATTTTTACTCTTTAAATAGCACGGAGTTATGACATTATATTAAATTTGTTTAACGATAGCCACAACTCGTGCGCTATCTTCTTAATCTTATTGACGCTATTCCACCATTCATAATCATTTTATTTCCTCCTATTTTTCATATAATAAGCTTTAAATATTTGTTTATAATTTTTGCATCTTTATTAAGTAGTTATTTTCAAACGAAGATATTTTTAAATTTTTTCATTATTTATACTCTCTATGTTAACTATTAATATTAAATAGCGCAGAGCTATAACATTATAAAAAATCCCCTAGAATATAAGTCGATATTCCAGGGGATTTGTATATTAAGCATATGCTATCTAATTTATAATATACCCAGGAGTAATGTATATTTTTTTTAATTTATTAAGCATTATATATAAATTTTTCATAACTACAACTCCTTTCATATTTTAATGTATTTAATAATACCATAAACTATATTTACTGTAAAGCACTCCGATTCACTTCTAGCAAAATCACAATATACTTTATAGATAAAATAAAAAATAGGAGCTATGCTCCTATCCTTTTGCTTCGCAATATGAGTTGGTTTGATTGCGATGTTGAGGGCTAAAAATAGCACATAAAGTAAGTCTTTAACATGAAATTAGA
>NZ_JADNLK010000030.1 GCF_015555905.1 Clostridium sp. D43t1_170807_H7 | reverse complement strand
CTACTATTAGCTCTATGCTTTTTGGCATACTATAAATTAAATTCCCGAAGGGAGCGTGGCGAAAGCCACTTTTTTTATATCAAAAATAACTACGAAGGAGGTAGATGTGTAATGATTAATGTAAAATTAAAAGATGGATCAATAAGAGAAATTGAAGAAAATTCAAGTGTACTAGATTTAGCTAAATTAATTAGTAAGAAGCTTGGAAAATCTGCAGTTGTAGGTGAAGTTAATGGAACCTTAGTTGATTTAGATTATAATATTAAAGATAATGATGAGGTGAATATAGTAACCTATGATGATGAAGCTGGAATTGAGGTTATGAGACACACTACCTCACATGTAATGGCTCAAGCTGTAAAGAGACTTTATAAAGATGTAAAACTAGCTATAGGACCAACAGTAGAAAATGGATTTTATTATGATTTTGATATTGAAACACCATTTAAAAATGATGACTTAGTTAAAATAGAGGAAGAAATGAACAAAATCATAGAAGAAGATATTTCATTAGAGAGAATGGTAGTAAGTAGAAAAGAGGCTTTAAAATTAATGGAGGAAAGAGGTGAAGTTTACAAGGTAGAACTTATAAAAGATCTTCCAGAGGGAGAAACAATTTCTCTTTATAAGCAAGGAGATTTTATAGATCTTTGTAGAGGACCACATCTTTTATCTACTAAAGGAATAAAGGATTTTAAATTAACTAGCGTTGCAGGAGCTTACTGGAGAGGTAATGAAAAAAATAAAATGCTACAAAGAATTTATGGAGTAGCATTTGCTAATAAAGAAATTTTAAAGGCCTATTTAAATAATATAGAGGAAGCAAAAAAAAGAGATCATAGAAAATTAGGTAAAGAATTAAAGTTATTTACATTTGTTGATGAGGGACCAGGATTCCCATTTTTCTTACCAAAAGGAGTTATTCTAAAAAATAATTTAATTAATTATTGGAGAGAATTACATCAAAAGGCTGGATATGTTGAAGTTGAAACACCAATAATGTTAAATAAAAAGTTATGGGAAACTTCAGGTCATTGGGATCATTATAAAGAAAATATGTATACTTCAATGATTGATGATGAAGAGTTTGCATTAAAACCTATGAATTGTCCAGGTGGAATGATTATTTATAAAGCAGAAACACATTCTTATAGAGATTTTCCAATGAGGGTTGGAGAGCTTGGAAGAGTTCATAGACATGAACTTTCAGGGGCTTTACATGGTCTTATGAGAGTAAGGGCATTTACTCAAGATGATGCTCATATATTTATGTTACCAGATCAAATAAAATCAGAAATTAAGGGTGTTGTTTCATTAATTGATATAGTTTATTCAAAGTTTGGATTTAAATATAGTGTTGAACTATCTACAAGACCAGAAAATTCAATGGGAAGTGATGAAGATTGGAATATGGCAGAGGATTCATTAAAGGCTGCTCTTGAAGAAATGAATTTACCATATAAAATTAATGAAGGTGATGGAGCGTTTTATGGACCCAAAATAGATTTTCATCTTGAAGACAGTTTAGGAAGGACATGGCAATGTGGAACTATTCAATTAGATTTCCAATTACCACAAAGATTTGAATTAGACTATATTGGAAGTGATGATGAAAAGCATAGACCAATAGTTATTCATAGAGTTATTTTTGGAAGTATTGAAAGATTTATTGGAATATTAATTGAACATTTTGCAGGTAAGTTCCCAACATGGCTTGCACCAGTTCAAGTTAAAATTTTACCTATTTCTGATAAGTTTGTTGATTATGCTGATGAAGTTAAAGAAAATCTGGAATCTAAAGGCGTAAGAGTTGAAGTGGACTTACGTACTGAAAAAATAGGTTACAAGATAAGAGAAGCTAGAAATGAAAGAGTTCCTTATATGATTGTAGTGGGTGAAAAAGAGGAAAATGATAAAACTATTTCAGTAAGAAGTAGGGATAATGGTGATGAAGGAGCTGTAGATTTAAATAGATTTATTGATAGAATTATGGATGAAATAGAAAATAGAAATTAAATAAGAAGAGAGCATTTAGTTTTTTATAGCTAGTATGCTCTTTTTTTTTATATTTATCTAAAATTTAAGTAATTGTAAATATTTATTCTGTAGAGAAAGAAAAAGATACTATATTATAAGAAATATTAAGTAACTAACTCCAGCTTGATTTCATAGTATATATTAAGAATGTCTTATATGACAATACGAAATATATATTATACGGAGGAAAAGAGTATGGGATGTAGAAATAGTAGATCCAATAATATTAATAGAAGGTTAAGAGAGCTTCACTGCTTAGTAAGAGATTTTTTAGAAAATAATGAGGATGTTAGTGATAGTTTAGATGAGAACTTAGAAGAATTAATTGAAGTATTTTGTAATTTAAAATGTACAGTAAAGGATCAACAAAGTACTCTAGAAAGTTATATAGCAATAAAAGAATGGCTAGATAAAAATGCAGATTGTTATGCTCCAAATGCTAATAGTTGTGAATGTGAAAGATTAAATAGAAATGTAGAAGAAATATTAAAGGAAATTACAAGACAATTATTAGAAGCATTAAATGACCTTAATAAAGCAATAAAAGCGCTTGAAAATGCTCAATGTTTACAAAGTAAATTAGATAGAGCTTTCAAAAAATATGTTGAATGTGTTCATGAAGAAGATAGTAGTTGCGGATGGTAAAATAGATTTATTTTTATAGTAAATAAAAATAAGTAAGAGGAGGATAATTTGAAGATAGCCTCCTCTTACTTATTATATTGAATATAGTGATAATTCAATTAATATAAACATACTTTAATATATATTAAAAATAGTATTAAAGGGATGATAGAGTTGGAAAAGTTAAAAGTATCGAAGGTTTTAAGTAGCTTACCATTAATTTTTGAAAGAAATATAGGGCAACACGATGAAGAAGTACAATTTATTTTAAATAAAAATGAATGTACAACATTTTTTACAGATACAGAATTAGTTTTAGCATTTAGGAGTAATGAAAAGATTGAAGAAGTAAAAGCGGTAGATAGTAATTCAATAGTAAATTCAACATTAAATAATTTAAACGAATATAAGATAAATGTATTAAGAATTAACTTTGAAGATTCTAATAAAATCCCTCAAATAATAGGTAAGAATGAATTTAATTGCAAGATAAATTATTTCAAGGGAGACAATAAATCAGAATGGAAAAGTTATATACCCATATACGAAAAATTATTATATAAAGAAGTTTATCCTGGAATAGATATATTGTATTATGGAAATCAAACTAATATGAAATTAGAATTTATTGTACAACCTAATAAGAATATTGATTGCATAAAGTTAAATTTTGAAGGTGCAGATAAAATAGAAATAGATGAACAGGGAAATTTAGTGATTAACTTTGATGATAAAGCGGTGAAAATATTAAGATTAGAAGCAATTCAAGAGATTAGTGAAGAAAAAATAGAATGTAACTTTGAAATAGAAGATAATTTTAAGGTTAAATTTAATATGGTAAATTATGATTTAAATCAGGTATTAAAAATAAAGATGCAGTTTTTATTTGAAGCTTTTAAGGCAACTAAAGTAGTAGATAGAGGAAATTCTATTGCTGTAGATAATAAAAAATGTATTTATATTACTGGCGTTACAAGTATTCAAAAGTTTCCAGAGAAAAGATTATATAAGACTATTTATTCAGAAAAGGATTATAGTGCTTATATAATAAAAATAAATTCACGAAAAAGTGGTCAAGCAGCTTTAGAATATGGAGCATACCTTGGTGGAAATAGAGTTGATGAAGGAGTTTCTATAGCTGTGGATTATAGTGGAGTAGTTTATGTTGCAGGAACTACAAATTCTACAGCAGGATTTCCAGTTATAGAAAAATCATATTTATCTAGTTACCCAGGTGGTGAAACAACAGGCTTTTTAGTAAAGGTAGATACAAAGGAAATTGGAATAAATAGTTTAGTATATGGAACATATTTGGGGGGAAATGGCAGTGATTATATATATTCAATTGCATTAGATAAGAATAAAAATATATATGTTGTAGGAGATACTACATCTAATAGAGGATTTCCAATAACAGAAAGTGCATATAAAACCGTTAAAAATAAAAATAACAAATGTGGATTCCTAATTAAATTAGATACAAGATTGAAAAGGAAAGAGGCTTTAGTATATGGAACATACTTTGGTGGGAGCATAAGCGATAGCTTTTATTCAGTAGCTATAGATCATAATGATTATGTTTATATAACAGGAGTTACTAAATCAAATGATTTTCCAACTACTGATAGTGGATATGAAAAAAAAGCTTATGGTTCTTTAAATAGTACTTTTTTAGTCAAATTTGATTTAAATCAAAGTGGTAAAGAATGCCTATTATACTCAAGTTATTTAACAGGAAATGGTGATGATATAGGATATTCAGTAGCAGTAGATTCCAATCAATGTGCATATATAACTGGTGTAACAAACTCAAATGAGAAGTTACCTATAACGAAAGATGCTTTTCAACTTGAAGTGCTCAACAATAAAGAAAGTGGATTTTTAATAAAACTAGATACAAAAATGTATGGGGATGAAAGTCTAATATATGGAAGTTATTTAGGGGGAAATGGTATTGATGTATGTTCAGATATAAAGATTGATAGTAATAATTATGTTTATATAACTGGATTTACAAGTTCTAAAGATTTACCTATAGAGAACTATAATTATAAAGATATTGTTTTAAATGAAGAGTTTTATTCTTTTTTACTTAAAATGGATATAAGTAAGAGTGGGAAATTGGCCTTATTAAATAGTGCTTATTTTGGAGATAATGGAAATGATTTTGCATTAGCAATGGATATAGATAATGATTTAAATGTATATGTTATCGGATATTCCAATTCTATAGTAAGTGATGAGATTGATGGTATTAAAGGTAGGGCTGAGGGTGACACTATCTTTTTAACTAAGATAAGTACACGAATATACAATTTAGTAGCAGAAAAAAATAATTATAAAGCTTTTGTTGAAGTTTCAGAAAAAGCAGAATATACAATAGATATCATAAATAATGGACCTGATATTGCAAAAAATGTTGTAGTTACAGATATATTGCAAAAGGGATTAATAGTTAAAGGAATTAAAGTTTCAAAGGGATCAATACATCAAGTTGGAAGTGAACTGGTTTGGAAAATTGATAAAGTTAGACCTAATGAAAAACTTTCAGCAAACATAACAGTTAAGGTTTCGATAAAGGATGAAGCGGTATCAAGTAATTTAGTTATAGATACTTTTGATAATTCATATGGATATAGAAGTGCAATATATGAAAATAAAATGTATAGATATTTAGTTTAAATATACCCCTTAAAGTAGAACCGATAATACTTTAGGGGGTATTAATTAATCTAAGTTTATTTATAAATACAGAAATAAAAGTATTTATAATATTGATAAATTTTTGACAAAAAAGAAGTTTTTAGATAAAATAATAAAGTGATTTTAAATTAATGTAAATGTTATAAAAGATGTAGTATTGAGTTGAGGCAAAAAATATAGTAGTAAAGGGTGAAAAAAATTGAATAAGGCAATTAATTTAATTAAGCGATTAGTATTATTTTTTGTGGGAATGAGTATAATTCAATTTGGAGTGGCATTATTCCTAAAGACAAGCATTGGATCAGATCCATTTACTGTTTTCACGCAAGGATTAGCAATGGTTCTAAATAAAACAGGATTAAAAGATTTATCAATAGTGCAGATGATTTCAGGAAGAGCTGAAGTTACTCCAGGTGTAGCCAATATGATAATATTAATAGTATTATTTATTGGTATATTAATAGTTGATATGAAAAGAATAAAGATAGGTACATTAATTTGTGTTGTTGGAGTAGGGCCAATAATAGATTTAGGAGTAAAAGCAGTTTCATATTTCCCAGTAGAATCAGCTAATATATTTATAAAAATGTTATTAGTATTGTTAGGGTGTTTTATAATTGCAGTAGGATTTTCAATAATTTCAGCAAGCGATATTGGTGTAGCGCCAAATGACATTGTTCCATTTATAATTAAGGATAAGCTAAATTTTCAATATAGATGGATTAGAATATGTTTTGATGCAACATTTTTAATTATTGGATTCATTTTGGGAGGAACAGTTGGAGTAGGTACTATCATTGCAATGTTAGCAACGGGACCATTCATTCAATTATTTTTACCATATGGTAAAAAAGTTGTTGATTTTATTGTTAATGGTAAAGAAGATAGTGAATCTGCTATTATTGCATAAATGAATTGATATTTTAATAATAAGTTATAATAGATAGTATGAATAAATTAGTTATTCATACTATCTATTTATTTTTTATGGGAGCTGAGGTTAGATTTGGTGAGGGAGATAATGAGCTTCAAATTAAATATAATTGAAAATGTCGCAGGTGATGTAGATATTCCAGCAGAAGATGGAACTATTAATGATGATTATAGAGTCGAATATTTAAGTGAACACGTTAAATTCTCACATCTATTAGGTCTAGGGAGATTTTCTTAAATAAGGATTATTTAGATAAATATAAAGAAATTTTGATATAATAAGTATGAATACAATAGAATACGGAAGAAGGGATTAATCATGATAAAACTAATAGCAAGTGATATGGATGGAACTTTATTGAATGATGATCACATGATATCAGATGAGAATTTAAAGGCTATAAGAAAAGCCCAAGAAATGGGAAGACATTTTACAATTGTAACAGGAAGAGATTATGGAGCAGTAAAATCATATTTAGAGGAATGTAATTTAAAGTGTGAATGTATTTTAAGCAATGGAGCAGAATATAGAGATGTAAATGGAAATGTAATTGAAAGTGTCTATATGAATAAGAATAGTGTAAAAATAGTATTTGATATATTAAATGAAGCTGGTTTATGTATTCAATTAATGACTAATAACGGTTCTTATATAACAAATAAAGAAAGTGATAAACAGGCTATTATTGATAGATTTAAATTATTTAATCCTAAGATGACTGAGGAAGAAGTAATAGAGTTTGTTAAAAACTTTCATAAACAAAGAGGAATGAAGAATATAGATGATGTTTATGAAATTTTAGAAAGTGATGTAGAAATATTAAAAATAGTTACTTTCGATAATGATGAAAAATTAATAGCAAGCTTAAAAGAAAAATTAAAAGAGAACACATCAGATTTAGCAGTAGCATCAACTTTTTCAAATGATATTGAAATAAGTGATATTGAAGCTCAAAAGGGACTAATATTAGCTAAAACTATTAAAAAGATGGGAATAGATAAAAGTGAAGTAATAGTACTTGGAGATAGTTTTAATGACTACTCTATGTTTACTGAATTTGAAAACTCTTATGCTATGGAAAATGCAATTCCAGAGATTAAGGAAATTGCAAAGTATGTTACTGATAGTAATAATAATGATGGAGTAGCAAAAGCTATTTACAAGGCATTAGAAATATAACAGATTATCTTTAGTTAATTAAAAAGGAGCTACTGTATTAATTACTTAGCTCCTTTTTAGAATTTAGGGAATTGTTATATCATTAATAAAATTATAAGTAATTTCAATTATGGTATATGCAACTCCAAGGAGAGTAATAGTTGCTAATAGAATCATATCATCACTCCAATAAAATAATATATATTAATATGGTAATTAAAAAATATGAAAAATATACGTTAAATTTATTTTAAATATAATTTTCTAAACAAATAAATGAGTAATAGGCATTATACTGATTCCTAAAAATATAGAAGCAACAGAAAGTCTTGTATAGCCATATTTTCTAGAGGATGGTATAAGTTCATCTAATGATATATAAATCATTATTCCACAAACTACAGCAAAAATTATTCCAAGTATAAGTTCATTAATAAAAGGCTTTAAACATAAGAAAGCGATTAATGCACCTAAAGGTTCTGCCATTCCAGACAGAAAAGAATATTTAATGGCTTTGTATTTACTTTTTGTTGCAAAATAAATTGGCATAGCAATAGCAATACCTTCAGGAATATTATGAAGAGCTATAGCTAAAGTTACAGCAATTCCTAATGATGTATCCTGATATCCAGAAACGAAAGTCGCAATACCTTCAGGAAAGTTATGTATCATAAGAGCTATAGTTGATACTAAACCAACTCTAAAAATATCGAAATTATTATTACATTTAGCAACAGTCCCCTTTTCCTCTTCTGGAATAAATATATCAATTAAGTAGGCCATTAATGCTCCTATTAATAAGAACAAAATTGACCATAGTATGCCATTAACTTTCCCATGATATTTTGAAATTGCTTCTTGAGCTGTAGGAAATAAATCTGTAAATGAAACTGTAATCATAACACCTGCAGAAAAACCTAATGAAAAGGTAAGAAACTTTTCATTTCTAGTTTTGCTAAAGAAAATAATAACTGCACCTAAAACAGTTGACAATCCTGCAATTGTTGAAAGTAATAATGGAAATAATGAAGCTTTATCAATCATTCTGAACCTCTCTATATTATTGTTACATAATTATTTTATGACTAATGATAAATAAAAAGAATATAAAGTTTTATTAAAAATTGGTATAATTGTAAATGATAGAGGGGGAGTAGAATATGTTAGGAACAATAGTAAATTCAATAACAGTAATAGTTGGATGTTTAGTTGGACTTATAGTAAAGGGAAGGTTAACAGAAAAAATAAGTATAACAATAATGAATGGCCTTGCATTATGTACTTTATATATAGGAATATCGGGAGCGCTAAATGGTGGAGATACGTTAATAATGATAATATCAGTAGCTATCGGGGCATTAATTGGAGAAATTATAGATATTGATAAATGGCTAAATAAATTAGGCTATTATTTAGAAGGTAAATTTAAGAATAAGAAAGAAAGCAATATATCTATAGCTGAAGGATTTATAACCTCTAGTCTTTTATTTTGTGTTGGGGCAATGGCTATAGTAGGGTCATTAGAAAGTGGATTAAGGGGAAATCATGACACTTTGTTTACTAAGTCTATTTTAGATGGGATATCATCTATTATTTTTACATCTTCATTAGGAATAGGTGTAATATTTTCTGCAGTAACTGTATTTGTATATCAAGGAGCTATAACATTAGGAGCTGGACTTTTATCAGGAGTATTAAGTACTTCTGTAATTACTAATATGAGTGCTGTTGGAGGATTACTCATAGTTGGACTTGCTCTTAATATGCTTGGTGTAACAAAAATAAAAATAGCAAATTTACTTCCAGCGATAGTTCTACCTATAATTCTTCAAATATTTTAGTTCAATTATATAGAAAAAGTGGTTAAATATGTAACGTGATGCTATAATATATTTGTAATTATATGTTTTTAGGAGGTAAGTAATGAAAAAAGATTATTCGGCACTTATTTGGGGATTAATATTTGTTGTAGTAGGAATTATATTTGGGGGAAATGCACTTAATATATGGGATATAGATATATTTTTCCCAGGATGGTGGACTTTATTTTTAATTATACCTGGATTAATATCAATGGTTAGATATGGATTTAATTGGGGATCAGGTATATTAGTAATAATAGGATTAGTATTACTTTTTGATGCTTTGGATATAATAGATGATGGTGTTATATGGAAGTTAATATTCCCATTAGTTTTAGTTGCTGTAGGTATATCTATAATTGCATCATTTTTTAGAACTGGAACAAAAAAAGGTATTAAATCTGAAGAGTATAGTAAAAGTAAATCATATAAGTATGATTCAACACAATATCCAAGGTATACTGCTATTTTAGGTGGAGGAGATTATAAGAATAATACTGAAGATTTAAAAGGAGTAGTTGCAGAGGCTATATTAGGTGGATTATCAATAGATTTAAGAGATGCTAAAATAACTGAAGATATAGTTTTAGAACTTACTGCAGTTTTAGGAGGAATAGATATATTTATTCCTGATAATGTAAGAGTTGAAATAATATCAGGAGTTCCTGTATTAGGTGGATTTGAACACAAAATAAATAGAAATGCTATTTCAGGGCCAAAGGTTAGAATTAAGTATACGGCAGTATTAGGTGGAATAGAAGTTAAATAATAAAATATAGAAAATTTATATTAATAAAGGTAATAGTTCTAAAATTAGGACTATTATTTTTTTTTATTTCATTTATAATAATAGATATTATTTAATAAATATTTTATAAAAACATAAGCTGAAGAGTAAACTATAAATAATTGAGATTTCAATTATAGAAGAGGATGGTGTTTTATATGAAAGTTATAATCATCGGTGGTGTAGCAGCAGGAATGAGTGCTGCGGCTAAGTTTAAGAGACTTTCACCAAAGGATGACGTTGTAGTATATGAGAAGGGTGATATTGTATCTTTTGGAGCTTGTGGGCTACCATATTATGTTGGAGGGTTCTTTGAGGATTCAAGAGAAATGATAGCGAGAACTCCGGAACAGTTTAGGGAGTCTGGAGTAGAAATACATACTAAGCATGAAGTTATAGATGTGGATTTTCCTGGTAAAAAATTAAAGGTTAAAAATCTTACTACAGGTGAAATATTAGAAGAAAGCTATGATAAGTTAATGATAGCAAGTGGCGCTAGAGCAATAATACCACCAATTAAAAATATTAATTTAGAAAATGTAGTTACATTAAAATCAATGGATGATGGTAATAAATTAAGAGAATTAATGGCAAGTGAAGAATATAAAAAAGTTGCTATTATAGGCGCTGGATTTATTGGACTTGAAGCCGTTGAAGCTGCAAAAAATAGAGGAAAAGAAGTTACTGTTGTTCAATTACAAGATAGAGTTCTTCAAGAAGTATTTGATAAAGATATAACTGACATTTTAGAAGCGGAAATTAGAGAACATGATGTTAATCTTTTATTAGGAGAGACTGTACTTGAACTTATAGGAGATGGAAAAGTTTCTAAGGTTAGAACTGATAAAAGAGAATTTGAGGCAGATATAGTTATACTTGCAACAGGTGTAAAACCAAATACTGATTTCTTAAAATCTGATGAAATAAAGATGCTTAGAAATGGAGCAATAGTAATTGATAGTTATGGAAGAACATCAGTAGAAGATGTATATTCTGCAGGAGATTGTGCAACTATAAATAACTTAATTACAGGTAAAGAAGCATATGTTCCTCTTGCAACAGGTGCAAATAAGCTTGGAAGAATAGTTGGAGAAAATCTAGCTGGACAAAATAATTCATTCCAAGGATCTATGGCATCAAGTTGTATCAAGGTTATGAATATGGAAGCAGCTAGAACTGGATTATCAGAAAAGGAGGTTAAGGATTTAGGATTTGATTATAAGACTAAATTCATAACTGACATGAATCAAACTAGCTATTATCCAGGAAGAGAAAGAATTTATGTTAAACTTATTTATGATGCACATACTAAAGTTATATATGGAGGGCAAGTAGCAGGTTATAAAGATGCTGTTCAAAGATGTAATGTTTTAGCGGCATGTATTTATGCTAAGATGACAACAGATCAATTAGGAATGTTAGATCTTTGTTATTCACCACCATTCTCAAGAACTTGGGATGTATTAAACGTAGCAGGTAATGTAGCGAAGTAAAAAAATGTAAGGACCTCCGGGGTCAATCCAAATATTGGATTGACCCCGGAGGTGTTTTATTCTACTGGCAAGCAATAGGCTTGTCACTTTTTATCTTTACAGTAAGTATTTCATAATCTATAATAGCTACATAAAGGAAATTTGTGTAAAGGGTGAATTAGGAGAGTTAGAAAATATTATGGTTAGAAGTAAAGAATTGTTATTAATAAGGTACATATCATTTTTTATATTAATATTTCAATTATTTATAGAATACGAGAACAAAGGTATAGGGAGTATAGTATTTATTTTGATTTTCATTATAAATAATCATTTAAGGATGTTTTATTTAAATAAAGATAGTATGAAAGTTAGTTCAATTATATTAGAGTTATTAGTGGTATCATTTGCACAATTAAAGTTTGGTGGAATTATTATTTTTTATCTTATAGGAGTATCTTTTGATATATTCGCATTAGAAAATAAAGTTAGTAAGTACATATTAAGAATAATGATTTTATTAATAATCAGTAATCCCATATTTAATGAAAAAATGGAAGATAGAATTATATATTTTATTTTGATTAGTGTTTTATTTATTTTGTTAAGTTATATTTCAAGATTATATAATACAAAGTCAGAGGCACAAAGTCTTTATGATAAGTTAAGAATTTCAGAGGAAAAACTTATAGCAGCTAATAAAGAACTTGAAATGTATGCTAATTCTATAGAAGAAATTACATTGCTAAAGGAAAGAAATAGAATATCAAGAGAAATTCATGATAGCGTTGGACATGCTTTGTCAACAGCAATGATTCAATTATCTGCAATGCAAGCAATTGCAAATAAAGAGGGCAGTTCATTAAATAGTATGGCTAATAATTTAAGAGAGTTTATAAATGAAAGTTTTCAAGATGTTAAAAGAGCTGTAAGAGAGCTTAAACCAGATGAATATGATAATTATCAGGGGGTTTTAAGATTACAAGAAGTATGTAAAACTTTTGAGAAAATGTCTGGAATTGAAGTTAAAACAATAATAGCTAAAGGCGAATGGGGTTTATCAACTAAGCAAGCTAGTCATTTATATAGAATAACACAAGAGGTATTATCTAACTCATTAAAACATGGTAAAGCAACTTTAATAAAAGTAATTATGAATTTTACAGATAGTGAATTTATAATTTCCTTTAATGATAATGGAGTAGGTACTGATATTATAAGTGAAAGCGGAGTAGGACTTAAAAGTATAAGAGAACGTACAGAAGAGTTAAATGGAATAGTTGATATTAAATCAGAAAAAGGAAGGGGATTCTTCATTAAGGTAATAGTACCTAGAGAGAAGGAAATTTAGTAATGGATAAAATAAAATTATTGATTGTAGATGATGAAAAGTTAATAAGAGAAGGCTTAAAAATAATGCTATCTATTTTTGAAGATATAGATGTTGTTGGAACAGCTGAAAATGGGTATAAAGCTTTAGAGTTTTGTAAAGGTAATGAAGTTGATGTTGTTCTTATGGATATAAGAATGAAGGAATGTGATGGAGTTATGGGAACAAGGCTTATTAAAGAGCAATTTTCGAGAATAAAGGTAATAATTTTAACAACTTTCAAAGATAAAGAATATATTCAAGATGCTATGAAGTATGGGGCTTTTGGATATATGCTTAAGGATAGTTCTCATGATGTAATTTATGAAGGAATAAAAACAGCATATAAGGGGAATATGGTGGTTCATCCAGAGGTAGCAACTAAAATGATGGACAATAGCATATGCAATAAAAAAGATATAGATAAGTTTGGACTTTCAGAAAAGGAAATAAAAATAATCGAATTTATAGCTAATGGTTTAACAAATAAGGAGATATCAGAAGAAATATTTTTATCTGAAGGAACAGTAAAAAATAATATTACTAACATACTTTCAAAATTAGAACTTAGAGATAGGACACAAATTGCGATTTTTGCATTTAAAAATGGAATAGTGACTTAAGTCATTTATGAAATGACCTTAAGGAATAGTTATCCCCCTAGGATTATCGTACTATAGTATTAAGATAAGCTAAGGGGGTATTTTTTATGAGTATTATAGAAGTAAAAAATATAACAAAAAGATTTAATGATAAATTAGTTTTAGATAATGTTAGTTATGAAGTAAATGAGGGTGAAATATTTGGATTTATAGGACCAAATGGTGCAGGTAAATCTACTTTAATTAATATTATGACAACTTTACTTATACCTGATAGTGGAACTATTAAGATATGTGGGTATGATATTTTGAAAGAACCTATAAAGGCAAAAGAATGTATAGGGTATGTACCACAAGATTTAGCCTTAATTGAGGATCTTAATGCTTATGATAATTTAGAGTTTTTCGGTGCACTATATGGACTTAAAGGGAAAGTCTTAAAGGAAAGAATAAAAGAGTCACTTAAAGTTACCGGTTTAGAAAAAACAAAAAAACAAAAAGTTAAAAAGTTTTCTGGTGGAATGAAGAGAAGGTTAAACATTGCGGTTGCAATAATGCATCATCCAAAAGTTTTAATACTAGATGAACCTACAGTTGGGGTGGATCCACAATCAAGAAATCATATATTTTCTTTTATAAAAAATATATGTAAGGAGTGGGGTACTACAATTGTTTATACATCACACTATATGGAAGAGGTTGAGGAACTTTGTAAGCGTGTATTTATAATGGACTTAGGTAAGGAGATATCTTATGGAGAAAAAGGAGATATTAAATCATCTGTATTTTCTAATAACAAAGTTTTAATAGAAACTCAAAATATAAATGCAAAAACTATTATGGAACTAAAGGATATTAAAGGAATTATGAAGGTTACAGATAAAAATGAAGAAGTTTCATTAACTATTAATTCAGAATTTAAACTTGCAAAAGTACTTTCTTTATTAGAGAAAAACAATATTGATATTAAAAAAATCAGTTATGAGGAACCTAAGCTTGAAGATGTATTCTTATCATTAACGGGAAAGAATTTAAGAGATTAGGAGGGGTAGAATATGAGAGGTTTATATTATATAAAGACTACTCTTAAGAGTATGTTTTCAAATTTATTACTAACAATATTAAATTTTATACTTCTTCCTATACTTTTTGCTTTTTTTATGGCATATATGCAAGACATGTTACACGATAATCCTTTAAAAATGAAGTTACTAAAGATTCAAATTGTAGATGAAGATAATAGTGATATATCTAAGGAGTTAGAGCAATTTTTAAAGAGTGATAATATGAAGGATATAGTAAGCATAGTAGATAAAAAGCCAGAAGTTGAGCTAATAATAGAAAAAGGGTATGGAGCTAATGTCTTATCATTAAATAAGGATAACATAATTATAAGTAAACAAACTGAAGAAAGAGAATTTGCAGTTGATACATTTAAAGTGATATTAGATAAATATCATCAAAGCCTATATGTATCATTATCAGGTGGGGATTTAGAGAGTTTAAATAAGCTGGATACTTCTAATATTATAGAAAATGAAATAATTGATATTTTAGAAACTAATAATGCTTATGAAACAATATCAGCATCAATGATTGGATTTGTAATAATGTTACTTATAGTATCGATACTTAGAACTGGGTACTCTGAAGTAAATAGTAATTTGAATAAAAAGATTTTCTCAACGCCGATAACTAAACTACAATATCTATTTTATGATACGGCAACATTATTAATATATTCGTTTATAATAATTTTTAGTTATGTTATGTTTTTTAGAATATCAGATTTAAGTTTTAGAGGAAGTTTAATACAACTTATTATATTAGTAATTACAGCAACAATATTAGTGGTTTCAATAGTAAAAACTATATTAACATTATTTGGTGCTAAATATGGAAATATGGTTGGACTTATAATGTATGGTTTACCACTTATTTCTGGGGAGTTATTTACTGGAGAAGGAAATAAAATTTCATTAATTACTCCAACTCATTATTTAAATAATGCATTTTCGCTATATAATTTAAATGGAAACTTAGAAGGATGTGGAAAGTGGATATTACTTATATTAGGGATTTCATTTACAATATATTCACTAGCAATTATAAAAGAAGGATTTAATTGGAGGAAAGAAATATGCGCTTAGTACGATTAGTTATGATTAATATTAAAAGACAAATGAAAAATCCTCTGACTTTATTACTTACATTAATTATGCCTATTGTAATAATATTGGCAATTAATAGTGGCGGATTTGCTGGAATATCTGGTGATATAGGTATTATTGATAATAGTAAATCGGAGTATTCAGTGGAGTTAATCGAAAAATTAAGTGAAAAATATTATGTTGAGGTTTTACAAGGAGAAGTTGAAACTCAATTTAATTTACTTAGAGAGAAAAAGTTAGGAGCTATTTATGTTATTGAAGATAATTTCGAAGAAAAGTTAAATGAAGGATTAGCTCCAAATATAAAATCCTATCAAACAGAGTCTACAAATGGCTCAATAATGGCAGTTAATATAATTAATGATTATATATCTAAAATTATAGAAGAAGATATAAGTAGTGGACTAAGTACAAATTCAATAGTAGCAGTAATAGATGATAAAGATTTTGTAGATAAAAACAATTATGAGATGACTATAATTATGATTTGTTATTGTATGTTATTAGGTGGAGCTATAATTGTTGAAGAAATATTAAAATTAAAAAGTCAAAATGTATTAAAAAGAACTATTGCAACAAGTAATACAGACTTTGCTATTTTAGGAAGCTTATTTGTTTCATCATTTATAATTCAAGGGGGTTTATGCAGTTTAGCTTTTATAATATTACAGTTTTTGATTGATATTCCAAATAGTAATATAATTCAAGGAGCTTTAGTAATATTTTTAGGCAGTTTAATTTCTACTTCAATAATTGTAGCAGTAACAAGATGGGTTAAAAATGAGAAATTGGCAAGCATATTAAATATTTCTATTGGATTAATAACATTTGGAGTGGCTATGCTATCATCAAAATTCGCAGAATTTGAGAATGTTCCAGAGATAGTAAATAAGATATCTTTAGTATCACCATTTACTTGGTTATTAAAAATTATTGAAACAGGGAATGCTTTAGTCCCTACAATAGTTATAATTTTAATGTCAGCAGTATTTTTTACAGCTGGAAGTTTTAAATTAAGGGATTTTGTTAAGGATTAAAAATAAAAATACAAATTAAGCGGTATGAGTAAAAGTATTTATCGGATTCATACCGCTTAATTTCTATTTGGCGAATTATAAAACCTATTAATGAAATTAATTTCGTATTTAATGATTTACTTTATTAAAATTTTATGTAATAATATTATAGATTTTGTGCCTAAATAATAATAAAGTTTAAAGTTTATTATTAATAGTTGCAATAGTATGAATGTTTTTACGTAGAAAATATTCATACTAAAAAAAAACTATAAAATTAGGAGTGGAAATATGAAAATAGGATTTGATCATGAAAAATATTTAGAGGAGCAATCAAAATACATATTAGAAAGAGTTAATAACTACGACAAACTATATCTAGAGTTTGGTGGAAAACTTTTATTTGATTTACATGCAAAAAGAGTTTTACCTGGATTTGATGAAAATGCAAAAATTAAATTATTACATAAATTAAGAGAAAATGTAGAAGTAGTTATTTGTGTGTATGCAGGAGATATAGAAAGAAATAAAATAAGAGGCGACTTCGGAATCACTTACGATATGGATGTTTTAAGACTTATTGATGATTTAAGAAGTTATGATCTAGAAGTTAATTCAGTTGTAATAACTAGATATAATGATCAACCTTCAACAACTGTTTTCATAAATAAATTAGAAAGACGTGGAATAAAGGTTTATAAGCATAGAGCTACTAAGGGATATCCAACAGATGTTGATACTATTGTTAGTGAAGAAGGATATGGAAAGAATCCATATATTGAAACAAGTAAACCAATAGTAGTTGTTACTGCACCAGGACCAGGAAGTGGTAAGCTTGCTACATGTTTAAGTCAATTATATCATGAAAATAAAAGAGGAAATGTTGCTGGATATTCTAAGTTTGAAACATTCCCAGTATGGAACGTTCCATTAAAACATCCATTAAATATAGCTTATGAAGCTGCAACAGTTGATTTAAAAGATGTTAACATGATAGACTACTTCCATTTAGATGCTTATGGAGAAACTGCAGTTAACTATAATAGAGATTTAGAAACATTCCCAGTACTTAAGAGAATCATAGAAAAGATTACAGGAAAAGAATCAGTTTATAAATCACCAACAGATATGGGAGTTAATAGAGTTGGGTTTGGTATAGTTGATGATGAAGTGGTTAAAGAAGCTTCAAGACAAGAGATAATAAGAAGATACTTTAAAACAGGTTGTGAATATAAAAAAGGTTATGTTGATAAAGAAACATTTGAGCATGCAAAACTTATAATGGAACAAGTTAACTTAAAGCCAGAAGATAGAAAGGTTGTTATACCGGCAAGAGAGCGTGCAGCTAAATTAAAGGAAGAAAATAATAATATTTGCACAGCAGTTGCAATAGAATTAAATGATGGAAGTATTCTTACAGGAAAAGGTTCAGAACTTTTAGATGCATCAGCGGCAGCATTATTAAATTCAGTAAAGCACTTAGCTAATATAGCAGATGATATACATTTAATTTCACCAGTTATTTTAGAACCTATTTTAGATTTAAAATTTAAAACTTTATCAAATCAAAAAGTATCATTAAATTGTGAAGAAGTTTTAATTGCATTAAGTATTTCAGCAGCAACTAATCCGATAGCTCAAGTTGCAATGGAAAAGTTAGCAATGCTTAAGAATTGTCAAGCTCATTCAACTACAATATTACCAACAAGTGATGAACAAACATTAAGAAAGCTTGGAATAGACGTAACATGTGATGCAGAATATGCTTCAGAAAGTCTTTTCTACAATAATTAATAAATAGATAAAGTAAAGAGATTATTACAATAGTAAATGTAATAATCTCTTATTTTTTATGTAATTTTATGATTAATAAAAAGTAATCACTATTCTTTTTATAGATGAATAGTAATAAAGTATATGCAAAATATTATGAAAAGGAGTAAATGTGGATGACAACTTATAAAGGTATAGATATTAGTAATTGGCAAGGAAGTGTAGATTTCTCAGAAGTAAAGAATAGTGGAGTACAAATAGTTTATATTGAAGCAACAGAAGGAAATTTTTATACAGATCCATACCTTCAAGAATTTTATGATGGTGCATCTAGTAGTGGATTATTAATAGGGTTTTATCATTTTTTTAGTCCATCAGTTTCAGCATCAGAGCAGGCAAAATATTTTACTAATGCTATAAGTGGAATGACAAGTGACTGTAGATTAGTATTAGATTTAGAAGAGGCAGGTAGTTATGGATCTGCAGAACTATCTATGCTTGCAAATGAATTTTTAGAAGCTGTTGAAATAAATAGTGGATTAAATGTTGCTTTATACACTTATGCAAGTTTTGCAAATAATAATATTGAGCCAGGATATGGATTAGAGAAATATCCATTATGGATAGCAGAGTATGGAACTAGTTCTCCAGAAAGTAATTCAATATGGGGAAGCAGTTATGCTGGATGGCAATATTCAGATACAGGATATATACCAGGTGTAAGTGGAAATTGTGATTTAGATACCTTTAATAGTGGGATATTACTAAATAGTAAAGTAAGTATTCCGGGAACTAGAAAGCAAGAGTCAGAAAATGGTGCTATCAAATATTATGTAGTTCAAGCAGGAAATACTTTAAGTGGAATAGCAGCAAGGTTTGGAACTACAGTTCAAGCATTGGCTCAATTAAATAATATAACAAATCCTAATTTAATCTATGTAGGTCAAGTATTAAAGATATATGGAGATAATAAAGTTCAAAGAGGAAATAATAATTTCAGTACTACCTATGTTGTACAATCAGGAGATACTTTAAGTGGAATAGCAGCGAGATTTGGTACAACTGTACAAGAGTTAGCTCAATTAAATGATATATCAAATCCTAATTTGATATATATTGGAGAAGTATTAAAACTTCCAGTTTCTAATTCGGTTAAAAGTGGAGCATCATCTAAGCAATATCAAACAACTTATGTAGTACAATCAGGAGATACTTTAAGTGGAATAGCGGCAAGATTTGGAACTACAGTACAATATTTAGCTAGAATAAATGGAATAGTAAATCCAAATTTAATATATGTAGGACAAATACTAAAAATTAGTTCATCAGGAGTATCGGCACAAAGAGGAGATTCTACTGCAACTTATGTAGTTAAATCTGGTGATACTTTAAGTGGAATAGCATTAAGATTTGGAACTACAGTTTCTAATTTAGTTGCATTAAATGATATTTCAAATCCAAATTTAATATATCCAGGACAAGTTTTAAAAGTTTAGTTATTGTTAAACAAAAATAAATTAAAAAATTAAGATTTAAACTTAGCTTAGATAGTTTAAATGAATTAAGAATCTGTTAAAGTAAAAATTAAGAAGGATAAAATAAGTTTGAAGGCTTATTTTATCCTTAGTTATATTATATTTTTGCAATTACAAAAATAAAAATATTTTTATAAATAATATATGAAATTAATGGTTATTAAAATAAGAGTATTACTTAGAATTTATAGAATAACTAATAATATGTCTAGGAATAATAAATATAGACAGATTAGATATTTATGAAAGGAATTGTTTTGATGAGTGAAGAGAAAGTTAGAATAATACCTCTTGGTGGATTGGGCGAAATTGGAAAAAATATTACAGCTATAGAGTGTGATAATGAAATTGTTATTATTGATTGTGGAGTAGCATTCCCTGATGAAGAAATGTATGGTGTTGATTTGATAATTCCAGATATAACTTATTTAAAAAATAATGTGGAAAAGATAAAAGGGATTTTTTTGACACATGGACACGAGGATCACATAGGGGCATTGCCTTATGTATTAAAGGAAATTAATGTACCTATTTATGGAACCAAATTAACTATCGGAATTGTTAAGACAAAACTTGAAGAACATAATATTTTAGCAGAGGCTAAGTTAAATAATGTTGAGCCAGGAAATATGATTTCATTTAAGAAACTTAAAGTAGAATTTATAAGAAATACTCATAGTATTGCGGATTCATGTAGTTTAGCTATATTTACACCAGTAGGAATAATACTTCATACAGGTGATTTTAAAATTGACTATACACCTATAGATGGAGAAAAAATGGATTTGCAAAGAATATCTAATTTAGGTAAAGAGGGAGTTGCCTTATTAATGGCTGATAGTACTAATGTTGAAAGACAAGGTAATTCATTATCAGAAAAAAGTATTGGATTAACATTAGATAGAATTATTGGAAAAGCTAAGGGAAGGGTTATAGTTGCTACTTTTGCATCTAACATACATAGAATGCAGCAAATAGCCGATGCATCTTTTAAAAATAATAGAAAAGTTATTTTTAATGGAAGAAGCATGGAGAATATATCTAAAGTTGCCATGGAGTTAGGGTATTTACATATACCAAATAGTGAAGTTATGAGTATTGATTATTTGAAAAATTATGAAAATGATAAAATAACATTAATAACAACAGGAAGCCAAGGAGAACCTATGGCATCATTAGCTAGAATAGCTTTTTCAAATCATAGAAAAATAACTATAGAGCCTAATGATACTTTTATAATTTCAGCATCACCAATACCAGGAAATGATAAGTTAATATCACGAGTTATAAATCAATTATTTAGGAAAGGAGCTGATGTAATATATGAGGATTTAGAGGACGTGCATGTATCAGGTCATGCCTATCAAGAAGAGCTAAAGCTTATACATACATTAGTTAATCCTAAATATTTTATGCCTGTTCATGGAGAGTATAGACATTTAAAGCATCATGGTGATTTGGCAGAGAATTTAGGTATGAAAAAAAATAATATATTTATATTAGAAACAGGAGATGTATTGGAACTTACAAAAGATAATTGTAGAAAAGATGGCAGAGTTAGAACAGGAGCAATATTTGTTGATGGTTTAGGTGTTGGAGATGTTGGGAATATTGTATTGCGTGATAGAAGACACTTAGCTCAAGATGGAATGTTAACTATTGTTGTTACTATAGAAAGAGATACTTTAAGTATTGTTTCAGGACCAGATGTAATTACAAGAGGATTTGTATATGTTAAAGAGTCTGAGGAACTTATAAATAAAGTAAAAGAATTGTCAGTAAATGAATTAGAGAAATGTTTAAGTATGGGTGTTATCGAGTGGTATGTATTGAAAGGGAATATTAAAAAGACTGTAGAAAATTATATTTATGAAACTACAAAAAGACGTCCTACAATAATTCCAATTATTATGGAAACTTAAATATAATGCGTTGAAAATAAGTAGATAAATGTTGTATAATTTATATGTAAACATTTAAAAAGGGAGAAAAGGGGAAAAATATGAATACAGTAACAGCTAAAAGATATCAAGATTTGATGCAAGAATTTTTAAAAACTCCAAGAAGTGATGTTAAAGGCTTTAGAAAAAAATATGAAGAGGTTTTAAATAAATTTTTAAACTTGGATGAGGTTTATGTAATAGCTTCGAGAAGTGCAACCGTTGATGAGGTTAAGGAAAATAAAGCTAAACCATTATGTGCATTAAACCATAAAAAATTACCATGCATGTGGTTTTTCTCTGAAAAAGAATTTGCACAAAATTTTGTAAAACACTTTGGAATTATAAAAGAGGGAACTGAATATATAAGAAAGCTTCAAGGTGAAGATTTAATCAAAGTTATAAAGTTTGGAATATTTAATGGAGTCTATCAATTTTCTATAGATGAAGGTAAATGCACTATGGTTATGGTACCATATGATTTATTAAATACTTATTTAGTTAATAAGGGAGAAGAAAACTTTTTAGAAAAGAATCAATATGAGCTAATGATATTATTTACTATGATGAAATTCCATAAAAAGTTGGTATATGCAATTGAAAGTGATGACAAAGATAAGAATGGTAAAAATATATTAGCAGCAGATAGAAGTGGTGTACTTAATATTTTTGATAAAAAAGATGATGCTAATATTCATAAATATGATATTGGATATGGAAGAAAAGAAGCTACAGGACTTAATATTGTTCAATTTAGGAATGCCATTAATTCAATTGTGGATAGCATTGAAACAGTTAGATTTGAAATAAAAGAAAATATTATTGAAATAAAAAGTAGCAAATTAGCTTATATATTAAATGAAATGGTAAAAGTTGAATATAAATAAAATAATTAATAAAACTACCTATAATGGAAATATTATAGGTAGTTTTATTGATATAAGGAAGGTTTATGGTGGTATAAAGCTATATAGTAAAAATTTATATAGCTTTATTATGAAATAGGTGATATAAAAATAATATAAAGAAAAAAGCTTATAATATGTATAATACATAAATAAAGTTTTGAAGTAAAAAATATAAGTATATTTATTTGAGAGGAGAATTTCTATGAAAGACTTATTAGATAAAGGAGCTGTAATACAAAGAGATATGGAAACATATGCGATAGCCCCACATTTAACAGGCGGACTTATAACTCCAAAGCAACTTAGAGATATTGCAGATGTTGCAGAAAAGTATAATGCATCAGCTGTAAAGGTAACTGGGGCTCAAAGAATTGCTATTGTTGGGTTAAAGGAAGAGGATATTGATAAGGCATGGGCTGATTTAGGGATGAAGCCAGGAGCTGCTATAGGACTATGTGTAAGAAGTGTAAAGATATGTCCAGGAACTACTTTCTGTAAGAGAGGTTTACAAGATTCAGTAGCTATAGGATCAAAATTAGATGGAGCATTCCATGGAAGAAATCTTCCTAATAAATTAAAAATAGGAGTTAGTGGATGTCCAAATAGCTGTGCTGATAGCCATACTAGAGATATTGGATTAATAGGTGGACCAAAAGGATGGATTCTTTATGTTGGAGGAAGAGGTGGAGTTATTCCTAGATTAGGGGATAGAATAGCTATGAACATTCCAGATGAAAGAATTTTTGATGTTGTTGAAAAAGTAATAGATATCTATGCTGAAAATGGTCAAGGAAGAGAAAGATTAGGAAATTATATAGATAGAATTGGACTAGATGAGTTTAAGAAATTATTAAATATTGAAGAATTCTTAAAAGCTTAAAATAAATAAAAATAGCAAAAGGAAAAAAATCGAATTATGATTAATAATTTGATTTGCCTTTTGCTTTTTTATTTTATATGAATATCTTTAAAGTTTTAATAATGAAAAGTTATTTACTTAACATAAATATAGGTTATACTAATTAAATGAACAATAATAAATTTAATAAAAATGAGGGAAATATATTGGATAATACATTTAAGAAATATAAATTGTGTGATGAGATAATGAAAGCATTAGATGGTATAGGTTATAGTAAGCCTTCTGATGTTCAAAGTAAGGTTATACCTGAAATATTAAGTGGAAAGGATGTTGTAGTTAAATCACAAACAGGAAGTGGAAAGACTGCAGCATTTGGAATACCATTATGTGAAAAGATATTTTGGGAAGATAGTAAACCACAAGTTTTAATTTTAACACCAACTAGAGAGCTGGCCATTCAAGTTAAAGAGGAATTAAGTAATATAGGCAGATTTAAAAGAATAAGAGCTGTTGCGGTATTTGGAAAACAACCATTTTCTGAGCAATCAAGAGAGTTAAAACAAAAAACTCATGTTGTAGTTGGAACGCCAGGTAGAGTATTTGATCATATTGATAGAGGAACACTAGACATTTCAAATATAAAATATTTAGTAATAGATGAAGCTGATG
Source organism: Clostridium sp. D43t1_170807_H7 (assembly GCF_015555905.1). Classification (GTDB taxonomy): domain Bacteria; phylum Bacillota; class Clostridia; order Clostridiales; family Clostridiaceae; genus Clostridium. The sequence goes on along the minus strand of NZ_JADNLK010000030.1, from coordinate 1,919 downwards.
AAATGCTTAATATGGGCTTTATAGATCAAGTGAGAGATATAATAAATACCTTAAATAAGAATAGACAAACAATGTTATTTTCTGCAACTATTCCAGAAGAAATATTAGGATTATGTAAGGTGTATATGAATAATCCTACTAATATTGAAATTAAAGCTCAAAAGTTAATAACAGATAACATAAATCATGAATTATATAGATTTGATGAGTTTTATAAATTAGACAATTTAAGCAAGCTTTTAATAAGTGAAGTTCCAGAAACGGCAGTTATTTTCTGTAAAACAAAAGAAAATGTTGATAAAGTTTTTGAAAATTTAAATAAAAAAGGCTACTCTGTAAATAAAATTCATGGTGGAATGCTTCAAAAAGATAGAATTGAAGTTATGGATAAGTTTAAAAAAGGTAATTTTAAAATATTAGTTGCTACAGATGTTGCAGCAAGAGGAATTGACGTAGAGGGAATTACTCACGTAATTAATTATGATTTACCAGTTGAAAAAGAGGCTTATGTTCATCGTATAGGAAGAACAGGTAGAGCAGGGGCAAAAGGAAAAGCCATTTCTTTTGTTAATCAGTATGAAGATAGGCTTTTAGATATGATACAAGAGTACATAGGCTTTAAAATTCCAGTTGCAGGAGAAATTGCTGAAGTAAGTAAGGAAAAAAGAGACGAAGCAATAAAAGCTTTAAAATCAAGACCAAAGGTTAAAAAAGAAAAGGCTAAAGTTATAAATAAAAACATAACTAAGATATATCTTAATGGGGGTAAAAAGAAAAAGCTAAGAGCAGGAGATTTCGTAGGAGCAATATCTAGAATAGAAGGAATAACTGCAGAGGATATTGGTATAATAGACGTACAAGATACTGTTTCGTACATAGATATACTAAATGGTAAAGGCAATAAAGTAATTGAGGGACTTAAAAACTCAACTATAAAAGGCAAAAAGCTTAGAGTTGAGAAAGCTAGAAAATAAATTGAGAACTAAAGCGTTAATGTCGTGATGCCGAAAATTAATGATATAACTTCCAGTAAGTAATATAATTTCGCTAAGAATTTATATTATTATCTCCATAAAATCAGCTAAAGCTTCGAAGTTCGCTATCGCTTACCTCAACTTCTTAACGCTAATTTTATTACAATAATAATTAAATTCTAAAGCTTATTATATAATACTTTCTTCCAGTTATATCATTAATTTTTCTCTATCACTAGATTTAAAGCCTAGGTCTGCAATTTAAAGGAGAAATACCTATAAAGTTAATGTTTTGTGCTACAAACTTTTTTGATATGATAGTTATATCTTTAAATTAAATGTATTTTATCAAAGTTAAAGTATTTCTAATTAATAATTTTTCAGCTGATATATTGAAAAAATAAATAAAAATTATATAAAAAATATTGTTTTTTTAGTTTTAAAATTCATATAATTAAAGAGAACTATTGAAAAGCAAGGGTAGTGCCTGAAACCAAATATTCTATTTGTGGGAGGAGAGAAACTATAAGTTTTTCTCCTTTTTATTTATGGACAGGAAAGTATAAAAGTTTTGAAGTCGTAAAGCTATTGATACCAATGAATTTCAAGATTTAAAATTATAAAATTGATACCACGAAGTGGGAGTGGCGATGGCCACTTTGTTATATAAAAATAAAGAGATACTAAGCGTAATAGTATTTGATTTAATAATATGAAAAATTAAAAAGGAAAAGATGTAGATTTTAAATATATGTAAATTGTAAAAATTGATTTACATTTTAATTATATGGTAAAATTTTTAATAAATGCAAATATATAAATGACATAAAATTTCATAAACTAATAGTATTTAAGAATAAAGGGGTCTTTATGGGAGATATAAAGCTTAGTCGTAATGAATTATTACAACAAGCTAGAAGGGTAAGTAACATAAAAGATGAGATA
>NZ_JADNLK010000002.1 GCF_015555905.1 Clostridium sp. D43t1_170807_H7 | reverse complement strand
TCATTATCTGGAATTATGCAATCTATATCAAAAGGAAGTTTTAATTGATAAAACTTTCGATTTAAAGTATAATTTTGCTGTAAGATTTTTTTTGTTAGCATGAAAAATATTTTACCATAAATCCTAGGCTTGTGGAGTCTGGGATTTATTTTTTTAAAAAAAGGGGCCTCGCACTAATTATTTAGTGCGACAGCCCCATTAAATATAGATAATAAATAATTTAATATATTAGCAATAAATTAAAACTCAATTATATTTCTGTAGGCTTCTATAGTATTTAAAGCGGTATTTTTCCAGGAATATTTATTACTAGTTAATAATCCTCGTTCAATCATCGTTAGTTTTAAAAAGCTATCTGTTAATACACGCTCCATTGAATAAGATAATTCATTAACATCATTAGGATTAACTAAGATTGCAGAATTCTTACATACCTCTGGAACTGATGTAACATTAGAAGCAATTACGGGAGTACCACAAGCCATGGCTTCTAATGGGGGAAGTCCGAATCCCTCATAAAATGATGGATAAATTAGAAACTCACAAGCATTATAAAATAGAGGCAAATCTTTAAGAGGAATAAAATCTGTAAAAATTACAGAACTACTGATTCCTAACTCTATAGCACGATTTTTATAACGTTCATATGAAAGTCCTTTTTTACCTGTGATAACAATCTTTAAATCTTTTTTTAGATTATCCTTTAATAGAGAAAATGATTCCATAATACCAATAATATTTTTTCTAGGACTATATCCACCAACATATAATATAAAATTATCGCTGATACGATATTTATCTTTTATTACATTTTTGCAATAAACTCTATTTATTGGTTTGTAAATATCTTCAGCAGCTAAGGGAGTAACAAATATTTTTTCAAGTGGAAAATTAAATTCATTAGCTATATCTAATTTAGAAAACTCAGAAACTGTTATTATTCCATCACAATTATTTAATATTTTTGGCATTTCCTCATTAAATATTCTTAGATAACGATCACTTACAGTTTCAGGCATTCTTAGTGGAATTATATCATGTAATGTAATAGTCTTAGGACAATTAATATTGTCTGAAAGGCCTACACCATTTTGAGGAACGTGATATAGTTCCATATTAAAGTTGTCTAATAAATTAGGAACTTTTACATTATCCCAAAAGTTATTGTTAGATGAGTCCATTGTGTACTCTATAGAAAAATTATCTCCAAGCTTTAAATCAGAATCTTTAGGAATGAAAGTAAGATACTGATTTGAATCATCATATTTGCTTAAATTAGTAATAAGCTGATAGGCATAAGTTCCTATACCGGTACCCCTATACCATTTTGCGGCTCTTCCATCAATACCAATCTTCATGATTTAATCCTTTCAAAATAGTTATAATTTATTATATTAGAATAAATAAAAAATGTTAATAAAAGAGTGGATATATACATATAAATATAGAGGGGGTGAGGAATATGATGAGAGAATTTGAAATAGAAAGACAGTTTCAAATAAAAATAGATATAATAAAAGCAAATAAAGGTATCTATTATTTGAAAACAAATAAAGGAGAGAGATGTCTTAAGAAGATAAATTATGGGCCACAAAAACTTTTGTTTGTTTATGGTGCTAAGGAACATTTAATAAATAATGGATTTAATACTGTAGACAGATATTTTTTAAACATAGATGGCGAGCCATATGCATTAGTAAATGAAGATTTATATACTCTATCTGAATGGTTAGATGGAAGAGAGTGTGATTTTCATAACATAGATGAAGTAAAAATAGCGGCAGCAACATTAGCAAAGCTACATGAAGCATCTAAGGGATACGATCCACCTGAAAATTCTAAATTAAAGAGTGATCTTGGAAGATGGCCAAGTCTTATGGAAAAAAGAATAAAATCACTAGATAAGATGAGAGATATGATTAGAAAAAAGAATAGAAAAAGCGACTTCGATTTATTATATCTGAAGTCAATGGATTTTTATAAGGAAATGGGAAAAAAGGCTCTAAATACATTAAGATCATCAGAATACGATAAGTTGTGTGAGAAAGCTGAAATTGAAAAGGGATTCTGCCATCATGATTATACTTATCATAATATTATACTTGGGAAAGATAATTCTGTTAGTGTAATAGATTTTGATTATTGTAAGAGGGAAATAAGAAGCTTTGATATTTCAAACTTTATGATAAAGGTATTGAAGAGAAATAAATGGGATATAACATTTGCAAAAGCTATAATAGATGCTTATAATGAGGTTTCTAAGTTAGAAGAGTGTGAATATAATGTATTATATGCTTATTTACAGTTTCCACAAAGGTATTGGAGGTTAGCTAATAGATACTATTATAATGAGGTTAACTGGGGACAAAATACTTTTGATAGTAAGTTAGAAAGTATAATAAATGAAAAAGATGAATATCTAAAGTTTTTAAATGATTTTAAAAATGAATATAATACAATTTAAAAGCCGGCTTTTTAAAGCCGGCTTTTAAATTGTTAAAATATTTAGATGAATGGTGATTTAGGATATCCCTCTCTATATTTACCGCGAGTTTGTAATCCACCAATACCTTTTATTCCTGTAATAGTATTTTCAACTATATTTGTTATTGAAACAACAGAATCAATAGTTGTGTATGCAATCTTTTCACATACGAATACTGGGTCTAGGCAATGAATTAATACACGGCTTGGAGAACTAGCAAAATTAGCTCCAGCATCTAATAAACATTCATAGCATGACTGACAAGCTCCTGCAAATATAACTAATTCATCATAGCTTGAGTTATAATTTCTAAGAGCTTTGACAGCATCAATATAGTATTTTGAATTTCTATAATTATTTAAATCTAAGTAATCATTACTTTCTTTTAGCACACTATCATGTCCAGTCAATACAACTATATCAGGTTTAATTTCTTTGACTAAGTCTACAACATAATCAGCTTGCTCTTTTTCTGAAATAGCACGACCAACTGCATCTAATGAAAGTTGTTTATATACTTTTAGACATGTTTCTAAATAATCTCTATCTCCATCAATGTGAAGTATTTTTCCAGGGCGTCCAAACATTAAATCTTTATTGGGATTATTTTTTTGACTTTTACTCCCTCTAGACAATAATATGGAATTACTCTTAGTAGATGCTCCAGAACGAGTATTAACAGCTTTTTTAATAGCTTCATTAACACGGCTGTTTAATATTTTTTCTTTTTCTCCAATAAAATCAATATCGACAGGTTCTAAGTCAGTCTCAGGTGAGTCAGCAATTATTCGTATGCTAATTCCTTTAAGAATATATACAGTTTTACCATCTACTTCTTTTATATCTATTATTTTGAATGTTATATCTTTATCGTAAGATTTTCTAACCACGGTATCACCTATTACCATTTTATTCTCCTAATAAATACATTACTACAATCTATAGTATGTCTGTTTATAAATCTTTGCCACAATATATGTATTAATAAATGAATAAAAAATAAGAAAAAATACAATAATAATTAATAGATGCGATAAATGGTATAAAAATAGAAAAAGTTTACATTGACAATATAACTGGAAAGTGTTAAAATAATTGGTTTTATTTGACAAAAATACTAAAAAGCTTTATAATAAATTTAGAAAGATGGTGGTCATATGGAAAAGAATAGAACCTTAGCCAACATACGAAAAGATATTGAAAATCATGTAGGTGAAAAGGTAACACTAAAAGCTAACGGTGGAAGAAAGAAGATACTTGTAAATGATGGAGTAATTGAAAGTGTTCATCCTAGTATTTTCGTTGTAAGATTAGAAAGTGACACCCAAAGAACAGTAACTTATAGCTACTCAGATGTTTTAACTAAAACTGTATCATTGTACTATGCAGTATAAATAGGAGCTTCGAAAAATTTCGAAGCTCTTATTTATTTTATTTAAAAATATTTTGAATTTATTTCTAAAAATTAACTTTCAATAATATATTTATAAAGAAATAAAAAAAGAAAGATGGCGGGTATCCATCTTTCAACTATGGTATAAAAGGGTATTGAGAATTTATGAGAGGTTATATGGTCAATAACCATCTTTATAATATGACATATTTATAATAAAGTCAACAATTTATTTAAAAAAAATTAAAATTTTTTTTAAAAGACACAAAGATTCGACAAAAAAGTGTATTAAAATGGTAAAAATAAAGTCATTGTAAAATATTTGGTGAATATATTATATAAAAATTAGTAAACAATTAATACATATAAGAATAAATATATATTTAGAGAATATAAATTATAGTAGCTATACTATAGGGGGGGATATGATGTCTCAGATAGATGTTGTTAAAGAAAGTATTCAGAATGAACAATTACTAAGAGAAAGTTCTACTAATAACGTACTAAAGGGTGAATATTTAATAAAAGATTCTCATCCGGATGTATATCAAATATTAGGAGTAGAAGCTAAAGCTACTATTACCAATAAGGAAACATTAGCGGATAAAATAATGATAGAAGGTCAAATTAATTATTCTGTTATGTATTTATCAGAAGATGAAAGTAAAGTAACTAGTATAAATTCGGTTTATTTATCAGAAAAGTTCGCAGACTATCTTGAGTTTAATAATGAAGAACATAAAGTGATTTGTGAAGTCGAGTGCGTAATAGAACATATTCAAGCTAGTATTATGAATGAACGTAAGATTGCCATTGATGGAATAAGGTCAACTAAGTGGCAACTTTATAAGGTTGAAGAATTTGAATTTGTTAAGGAAATTGAAGGAAGAGACGATATACAGGTTAAGACAAAAAGTGAAGAGATGAATCAGATAAAGTGCGAAAAGGACATAGAGTTAATGGGAAAATCTATGATAAAAGTAACAATGGATAAACCAGAAATTGGTGAAATATTAAAATGCTCTATGAACTTACACAAAAAAGAGGTTAAACTTGGTGATGGAAAGATATATTTTGGATGTTATTGCAAGATAGAAGTACTATGCAAAGGAAAAGATGAAAATGATATATTCTTACTACAAGATGATATTTACTTATCAAAAGAAGAAGAAGCTATTGGTGTAAATAGTGATATGATGACATCTCATCAAATAGATATAGTAAATTTTGATAGCATAATCAATGCTGATGATTTAGGTGAGAACAGAGTTGTAAATGTTGAATTTATGATTAAGGGAACTATCAAAGTTATATCTAAAGAGATTATTGATGTAATTAAAGATGCTTACTCACCAACTAAATCAATAGAATTAACTAAGAAGAAGTATGAAATAGGATTAGTTCATGGAATAATTACATCAGAATTAATAATAAAAGATAACTTATATCCTAAGGATGAAAATGATAAAATTGGATGCGTAATATCTGCTACAGGATGTCCAGTTATAACAGATAAGGTTGTTGAAGAAGATAAAATAAAAATTGAAGGAATAATAAAAGTATTAGTTCTTTATAAAACAACTGATGATGATTGTAAAATAGATATGTGTAATGGAGAAATTCCATTTACTTCAGTAATTGATTTAAAAGGTACAAAACCAGATATGGTTGCCTTATGTAAAGTTCACTTAGAAAATTTAGATGCTACTATTGAAGCTAACACAGTTGGTGTAAGGGCTACATTATCTGTTTTAGTTAAGGCTTGTTATAAAGTTAATAAAGAGTGGATCGTTGATATTATTGAAGGTGAGGAAGAAAAAGAATGTAAAAAAGCCTCAGTTACAATATATGTAGTTAATACAGGTGACACACTTTGGGATTTAGCTAAAAAATATAATACTACAATGGATTCATTAATAGAAATTAATGAATTAGAAGGTCCAGAGTCATTAATTGAAGGTAAAAAGATAATAATACCAGGAAAATGTAAATTTTAATAAGGTTTAAAAATGATAAAAGGCTATTGCATATACTTTGCAATAGCCTTTTATCATTTTTGAATATATTTTATATGATTGGATAAAATAAGAAATATGTGATTTGAGGTGATAAATTGAGCGAAAAAGTAAGTGGTAACTTAATAATAATTGGAGGAGCTGAGGATAAAAAAGGCGATAAAGAAATATTAAAAAGAGTAGCAAAGTATATAGATCCAGAAAAAGAAAAGCTAATAATAGCAACTATAGCAACAGAATATCCAGAAAAAAGTTATCAAAATTATAAAAATGTATTTTCTAATTTAGGAATTAAAAATATATATAAACTTGATATTAGCACTAGAGAAGATGCATTTAATAAGAAAAACGTAGAGTTAATAAATAATTCAAATTTATTATTCTTTACTGGTGGTGATCAATTAAGAATAACTAGCATGATAGGGGGAAGCCCAGTATATGATGCTGTGAAAGAATTGTGTGCTAATGGGGGATTAATTGCTGGAACATCAGCAGGAGCATCTGTTATGAGTGATACCATGATAGTTCAGGGAGAGGATGATGAGTCCCCACATAAATGTACTTTAAAAATGTCACCAGGTTTAGGGTTAGTAAACAATATAATAATTGATCAACATTTTGCTCAACGAGGTAGAATAGGAAGATTATTAACTGCTATAGCTCAAAACCCTGAAGTTTTGGGTATAGGAATAGATGAAGATACAGCAATAGTAGTAAGTGATAAAGGAACTGCAGAAGTTATTGGATCGGGTGCAGTATATTTCATAGATGGAAGTTCAATCGATTATAGTAATGTATCGGAGCAATATAGTGATGAAGTACTTAGCATGTTTAATGTAAAACTTCATGTATTAAAAGAAGGTAATAGATTTAATTTACTAGATAAGGTACCGTTTGAGGAGGATAAGGATTTTTATGAAAATCATAAATAGTACTGTTTATGCTGGAAGAAATATACATTCACATAAAAAATGCATACAACTAGACGTAGATTTAGAAGGATATTCGGAGATACCTAGTAAGGATATAAAAAACTTTAATAAAAACTTAGTAGAGATGCTTCCAATTCTTAATACTCATAGATGTGGGATAGACGAAGAAGGTGGATTTGTAAAGAGATTAAAGGAAGGAACTTATTTAGCTCATATTTGTGAACATATTATTATTGCTATACAAAATATTCTAGGAATAGATGTTGCATATGGAAAAGCTAGAGAAATTGAGGGTGATAGATATATAGTAGTATATCAATATGAGTATCCAAAGGCAGGAATTGAAGTGGCAAAGCTAGCTGTGGATATTATTAATTCACTTATAGAGAGTAAAAATATTAGCTTGAATGATAGATTAAATATAATAAAATCTATAATTAGAGAAGAACTTATGGGGCCAAGTGCTTTAGAAATTTGTAATGCTGCTAAAAAAGTTGGATTACCAGTAATTAAAATGGGTAATAGCGGATTTTATCAAATTGGATATGGAAAGCAAGGCAGAATAATAGAGTCAGCAATTACTAATACTACAAGTTGCGTATCTGCTGATATTTCATGTGATAAGCTATTAACAAAGGAATTATTAAGGGTACAAAATTTGCCCGTTTCAAGAGGAGAAAAAGTAAGTAATGTTATTGATTTATTAAGAACTGCAGAAGAGATAGGATATCCTGTTGTTTTAAAGCCGGAATTTGGTAGCAAGGGAAAAGGAGTTATATTAAAAATAAGCAATGAGAAGGAATTATTAAAGTACTATCAAAAGTTAACTGAGCAGTTTAAAGACATAATAGTTGAACGATACTATGAGGGTGATGACTATAGAGTTTGTGTAGTTGGATATAAAGTTGTAGCAGTTTCAAAAAGAATTCCACCATTTGTAATTGGTGATGGAGAAAGAAATATTAAAGAGCTTATTGATGAATTAAATAATAATGAGCTTAGAGGAGAAGATCATGAAAAACCTTTAACTAAGGTTAGAATTGATGATGAATTAGAAAGAAACTTGAGTAAGTATAATTATAATTTAACTTCTGTATTAAAAAATGGAGAAAAATTATTTTTAAGAAAAAATTCAAATTTATCTACAGGTGGAATAGCTATAGATTATACAGACGTTATTTCGGAAGAAAATAAAGAAATATGCGTAAGAGCAGCTAAAGCTATAGGATTAGATATATGCGGTGTAGATGTTTGTACAAAAGATATTAGTAAATCATTGATGGATAATGGAGCTATACTTGAAGTTAATGCAGCACCAGGTCTAAGAATGCATTCATATCCAGCTGAAGGAATTAGTAGGAATATTGGAAATGATATAATTAATATGATGTATAATAATAATCCTAAAAACATACCTGTAGTTGCTATTACCGGAACAAATGGTAAGACAACAACTACTAGGATAATAAATAGTACATTATCTAGAATGGGATATTGTGTTGGAATGACAAGTACTGATGGAATATATATTAACGGTAAATGTATTGATACTGGTGATGATACAGGTTTTGAAAGTGCTAAATGCATATTATACAATAGAGATGTAGATATTGCAGTATTAGAAACCGCAAGAGGTGGAATTATAAGAAAAGGATTAGCATATGATTTAGCAGATGTTGCAGTAATAACTAATATTACCGATGATCATTTAGGAATAGATAATATAAATTCTATGGAAGAGCTTTGTAAAGTAAAATCATTAGTAGCAGAAGCCGTAAAGGAAAATGGAAATGTAGTAATTAATGCTGACGATGAGTGGAGCAGAAAGATTATAAATAGAATAAATGCAAATATAATTTATTATTCTTCTGATTTCAATAATGAATTAATAAGAGAAAATATAAGTAAAAAAAAGACTGCTGTATATAGAAAAGATGATTATATATATGTTAATAATAGAGGAATAGAATATAAAATAATAAATATTAAGGATATTCCTATAACATTAAATGGTAAACTAGAATTTAATATTGAAAATGCGATGGCATCTTGTGCTGCATTAGTAGCTATGAAAATTGACTATAGTATGATAAGAATAGGATTAGAGAACTTTAACTCACAAGATAATTCGGGAAGATTTAACGTTTATGATTATAAAGGTATAAAGGTTATACTAGATTATGGTCATAATATAGAAGGATATAAAAAGGTTTTACCTACATTAGAATGTATAGGTAGTGGAAATATTACTGGAGTAATTGGTGTTCCAGGTGATAGAAGTGATTATGTTGCGAAGGAAATAGGAAATATAAGTGCTAGGTATCTTGATAAAATAATAATTAAAGAAGATAAAGATAGAAGAGGTAGGAAAAGCGGGGAGATTCCTAATTTAATTAAAGAAGGTATATTAGAAATAAAGAAAAATGCTGATATAAAAATCATATTAGATGAAGTTGAAGCTTTACAAATAGCATTAAGTGAATCCTTAGAGGGTGATATTGTAATTGTATTTTTTGAAAGATTAAATCCCTTAGTAGATTTTATCAAATCTAATCAAGAAGATGATGCAAATTTAGGGAATGTTGTTAATTCAAATTAAAGAATACAACAATGACATATTTACTATAAGAAAAATAATATATATAATATTATTTATAAAGTTCAGGGTTTATACTCTGAACTTTAATTTAGAAGTATGCACTTTCCATTGAAAGGATTTGAATATATGAAAATAAAGGCCTATGCAAAAATTAATATTTCTTTAGATATAGTAGGAAAAAGAGAAAGTGATGGATATCATTTATTAAAAATGATAATGCAAAATATAGATTTGTATGATGAAATATCCGTAGAAAAACAAAAAGAAGGTATAACAATAAGTTGTAATAAAAATTATGTTCCTACAGATTCGAGAAACTTAGCCTATAAAGCAGCAAGTTTATTTAAAGAAACATATAATATTGAAGACGGAGTTCATATTGATATTGTAAAAAATATTCCGGTATCAGCAGGTTTAGCTGGAGGAAGTACAGATGCAGCTGCTGTTTTAAAACTTATGAATAAGATTTTTGAAGTGAATGTATCTGATGAAGAGTTAATGGATATTGGATTAAAACTAGGGGCAGATATTCCATATTGCATTAATGGCGGAACAGCTCTTTGCGAAGGAATTGGAGAAAAGATAACAACTTTACAACCTTTTAAGGATAAAATATTAGTTTTAGTAAAGCCTAGTTTTGGAGTTTCAACTAAAGAAGTATATAAATCTTTTAATTTAGATAGAGTTAGGGTACATCCTAAAACTGAGAATTTAATAGAAGCCATGGAAAATGATAATTTGTATTATGTAGCAAATAATATGAAAAATTTATTAGAAAATGTGACTTTAAGAAAGCATAATATATTAATCAAAATAAAAGAGGATATGAATAGATATGGTGCGGTTGGGAGCATGATGAGTGGAAGCGGACCAAGTGTATTCGCGTTTTTTGATGATATGTTAAAAGCTCAAAGATGTTATGAAAAGATGAAAGAAAATTACAGAGAAGTATTTTTAACTAGAACTATTTAAAAAAATTTAAATATAAATGAATAAACCCCTTTATAATGTCAATACTTAAAACTAGAAAGGGGTTATGTTTATGAAAAAGTATATTTATTTTATAGTACCTATAGTTCTAGTAGTTTTGATTTTAAATGGATGCCAAATTTTTGGAAATAATACTAAGGAAAGTAGTTTGGAATTAACAGAGTTAAATTATGATGATATTAAGGACAAGCTTATAAGATTCCATGTTATAGCAAACAGCGATACATATGAAGATCAAAATCTTAAGCTAAAAGTTAGAGATAAAGTAGTTGAAGCATTAAGTGAAAAATTAAGCAATGTAAATTCAGTAGAAGAAGCAGAAAATATATTAGAAGAAAATATTGATTATGTTAATGAAATTGCAAAAGAGGTTATTGAAGAAAATAATTATACTTATAAAGTAACTACAATGTTGTCTTATGAGAATTTTCCTGATAAGGTATATGGAGATTGTGTTTTTCCACAAGGAAATTATGAAGCCTTTAGGGTTATAATAGGAGAAGGAAAGGGACAAAATTGGTGGTGTGTTATGTTTCCATCACTATGCTTTGTTGATGAAAGTAAAAATTCAGTAGATTCTAGTAATTTAAAAGATGAAATTGAAGATATAGAACCTAAAGACGATAATACAACAAATGAAGATAAAGAAAAAAATAATGAGTCAAGTAATGTTAATAGCGGAATTAAATTTAAATTTAAGATACTAGAAGCTATAGAGAACATTTTTGATTAACAGGAGGAAAAGTATGGCAAAGGCATTAGCTATGATTTCAGGAGGGCTAGATAGTATTTTAGCAGCAAAATTAATAAAGGAGCAAGGTATAGAAGTATTAGGAATTTGCTTTAGATCATATTTCTTTAGTGAAGAAAGTGCGATAAAAATGACGAAGCAAATAGGCATACCACTATTAGTAGTGGATTTTTCACCAGAGCATTTAGAATTGGTTAAAAACCCTAAACATGGTAGAGGAAAAAATATGAATCCATGTATAGATTGTCATGCTATGATGATGAATTATGCAGGAAAGCTACTAGAAGAGCATAATGCAGATTTTATTATTACAGGTGAAGTATTAAATCAACGTCCTATGTCTCAAAATAGACAAGCTTTAAATATTGTAAAGAAGGAATCGGGATTTGCTAATAAAATTTTAAGACCGTTATGTGCAAAAAATATGGAGCCTACAGAAATGGAGTTAAGTGGGTTAGTTGATAGAGAAAAGTTATTGAATATTAGTGGAAGAAGTAGAAAACCACAAATGGAGTTAGCTGCAAAATGGGGAATAACTGAATATCCATCACCAGCAGGTGGATGTAAGTTAACAGAACCAAATTATGCACTAAGATTAAAGGATCTTTTAACTTTTAAAGAAGAAGTGGAAGAAGATGAATTAAGACTTTTAAGATATGGAAGACATTTTAGAACAGAGGATAATAATAAGATAATAGTTGCAAGAACTCAAGAAGAGGGAGAGGCAATTAAATCACTTATACATAAGGAATATTATTCTTTCCATACAACTGATTTTTCAGGAGCACTTGTATTATTAGAAGGAAATGGAACTGAAAATGACATACATTTAGCTGCTAGAATGGCTGCTAGATATAGCAAAGGAAGAGAAGAATCTGAGTTAAAAGTTAAATATGGTATATATGGACAAAAGTTAGAAAATATTATAGTTGTAGAACCTATAAGTGATAAAGAGCTAGAAAAATATATGATTTCTATAAAATAGGGGGATAAAATGGAAAAGAGAGCGATTATATCTGTAAAGAGTTCATCAAATTTAGATCCTAATGAAGTAATTGAAGTAGTGACTCCAGGAAAGTTTATAATTGATGAAGATGGATTTAAGGCAATATATGAAGAGTCAGAAATATCAGGAATGGATGGAACAACTACTACTTTAAATATACAAGATAATATAATGGTATTAGAAAGAGTTGGATCAACTACTACAAATATGGAGTTTAAAGAAGGGGCTATGGCTGTTTCTTTATATAATACACCATATGGAGTATTAGATTTAAATGTCGATACTGAAAAATTAAATATAAATATTAATGAAAATGGTGGAGAGATTTACTCTAAGTATACTTTAGGACTTGATGGTCAAGAAGGAATAGTTACTGAGTTAAATATTAAAATTAAAGTAAATTAAATTTTAGACTTCTATGAAATTAATTATTCATAGAAGTCTTTTTTATGAATAAAAAAAATTACGAAGGAAATAATTAAAGAAAAGCACAGTGAAAAGAGGAGTGGGTAATATAAATAAGTATGAAGTTATAATGTTAATTTTATGTAGTTATTATGGTATGAGTTATGAAGAGTTTAAAAAGAGACTAAAAAAGAAAGATAATTTATATTTGACACTTTTACTTATGAAAAAATTTAAATGCTTAAATTCAGAGATTATTCAAGAGAACTTGGGAATTTTAAACAATAGAATGTTGTGCTATAGAATGAAAAAAGCGGAAGAAAAGATACTAATAAATAAAAGATTTAGAGATGAATATTTTGAATTAGAAGATAAAATAAAAGAAAATTTAAAAAAAGCATAAAAAACACTAGCTTAATTTCAACTAATGTGGTAGTATAATATCTATGATTATTTATCTCTTGGCAATAAGAGAGGTAATTTAAATTATACTATTATAAAAATCAATAGTCAATAGAAAATTTAAATTAATTTTAAAATACATGGGGGTTAAGCATGAGTACTAAATATGTTTTTGTAACAGGTGGAGTAGTATCAGGATTAGGAAAAGGAATAACAGCAGCTTCATTAGGAAGATTGTTAAAGAATAGAGGATTAAAAGTATCTATACAAAAGTTTGATCCATACTTAAATGTGGATCCAGGAACAATGAGTCCATATCAACATGGTGAGGTTTTTGTAACTGATGATGGAGCAGAAACAGATTTAGATTTAGGTCATTATGAGAGATTTATAGATGAAAATTTAACTAAAAATAGCAATATTACTTCAGGTAAAGTGTATTGGTCAGTTATATCTAAAGAGAGAAGAGGAGAATATCTTGGAGGAACTGTACAAGTTATACCTCATATCACAAATGCTATAAAAGAAAGAGTTTATAGAGTAGCTAAAGAGACAGATGTTGATGTTGTAATAACTGAAATAGGTGGAACTGTTGGTGATATTGAATCATTACCATTTCTTGAAGCTATAAGACAAATAAAATATGATGTTGGTAGAGAAAATGTATGCTTTATACATGTTACACTAGTACCTTTCTTAGGAAAATCAGGTGAATTAAAAACTAAGCCAACACAACATTCTGTTAAAGAGTTAAGAAGTATTGGTATTCAACCAGACATTATAGTCTGTAGATCTGAAAAAGAAATATCAGATGATTTAAAATCTAAAATAGGACTATTCTGTAATATAGAAGGTAAGTGCGTAATACAAAATTTAGATGCTGATCATTTATATGAAGTTCCACTAATGCTTCATAAAGAAGGTTTAGATAGATTAGTAGTTGAAAAATTAGAATTAGGTTGTAGAGATATTGATAATACAGAATGGATTGACATGGTTTCTAGATTAAAGAATTTAGAAGGAAGCGTTAAGATTGCGTTAGTAGGAAAGTATGTAGAGTTACATGATGCTTACTTATCTGTAGTAGAAGCATTAAGTCATGGTGGATTAGCTAATGGAACAAATGTAGAAATTAAATGGATAAATGCAATGGATGTAACAGCAGAGAATTCTAATAAGTTATTAGGAGATGTTGATGGAATCTTAGTACCAGGTGGATTCGGAGATAGAGGAGTAGAAGGTAAGATTGAAGCTATTAAATATGCAAGAGAAAATAAGATACCTTTCTTAGGAATATGTTTAGGAATGCAAACTGCAGTAATTGAATTTGCGAGAAATGTATTAGGGTATGAAGATGCTAATAGTTCTGAAATTAATCCTGAAACATCATATCCTGTAATAGACCTTATGCCAGAACAAAAGGATATTGAAGATTTAGGTGGAACAATGAGATTAGGATTATATCCATGTAAATTAGATAAAACATCAAAAGTTTATGAATGTTATTCAGATTCATTAGTTTATGAGAGACATAGACATAGATATGAGTTTAATAATGAATATAGAAAACAAATAATTGAGGCTGGAATGAAAATTACAGGTACGAGTCCAGATGGAAGATTAGTTGAGATTGTGGAAATTGAAGATCATCCATGGTTTGTAGCTGCACAATTCCATCCAGAATTAAAATCAAGACCAAATAATCCACATCCATTATTTAAATCATTTGTAAAGGCAGCAATAGGAGAAAAATAAGAAAAGTGAAGACGTAAGTCTTCACTTTTTTTCAAGGATTATAAAATTATTAAAAGTGGATAAGCTTATAATGTAACTTTCTATTGAATTTTAAAGCTTATTAGTTCATAATTATATATAAATTTAAATATACAATATTAATATATATTTTATTTTAATAAGAATGTAGTTCATTTCAAATATATCAAACCTGAGGTTTAGTCTATTATTATCCCAAATTAAACAGAACTATTGGAGGTGTCAGTTTGACCAGAGAGACATATGCTGAGATGACTTTAGTCGATTTAAAAAATAAGGCTAAAGAGCTTGGAATAAAAAACATAAGTAAATTGAAGAAAAATGAAATAATTGATGAATTAATAAAGGTTACACCTAATGCTATAGAAAAAAATGGGGTGATTTTAACAGAAAAAATAGCTCCTAAAGTAAAGGAACAGGAAAATACTAATAACACTTTTTCAAATAATCATGAAAATAGAGAAAGCTATTCTATGACAGATGAAGAAAAAGAGGAGAAGAAAGAAAGATTAAAAGTTATGATAAATGAATCTGGTTCTTCTAAGGGAGTATTAGAAGTTCAAGAAAATAATAACTTTGGATTCTTGAGATGTAATAATTACTTAACTGGGGAAAATGATATATATGTATCACCATCACAAATAAGAAGATTTAACTTAAGAACTGGTGATGAGGTTCAAGGAAAAGTAAGAGAAGCTAAAGATGGTGAAAAATTTAAGGCTTTATTATTTGTTGAAAAAGTAAATGGTGATAATCCAGAGAAGGCCATAGGAAGAAAGAATTTTGAAACATTAACACCTATATATCCTAACGAGAGATTACATTTAGAAACTGATAATGAGAAAGATTTATCTTCTAGATTAATGGATATTATTTGTCCAATAGGAAAAGGGCAAAGGGGAGTTATTGTTGCTCCACCAAAGGCTGGTAAAACTACTTTGTTAAAAAAGGTTGCTCAAAATATTAGCAAAAATCATCCTGATATTAAACTTATAGTTTTATTAATAGATGAAAGACCAGAAGAAGTTACTGATATGAAAAGGTCTATAAATGGAGAGGTTATTTATTCAACATTTGATGAAGAGCCACAAAACCATGCTAAAGTAGCTCAAATGGTATTAGAGAGAGCTAAAAGAATGGTAGAGCAAGGAAAAGACGTTGTTATATTATTAGACAGTATAACTAGGTTATCTAGAGCATATAATTTAACAATAACTCCAACAGGTAGAACTTTATCAGGGGGATTAGATCCAGGTGCATTAATAATGCCAAAAAAATTCTTTGGAGCAGCAAGAAATATAGAAGAAGGCGGAAGTTTAACTATTTTAGCAACTGCCTTAGTTGAAACTGGCTCAAGAATGGATGATATGATATTTGAAGAATTTAAGGGAACTGGTAACATGGAAGTTCACTTAGATAGAAGACTTCAAGAGAGAAGAATATTCCCAGCAATTGATATTTATAAATCTGGAACTAGAAAAGAGGATTTATTGTTATCAGATGAAGAGAAGGAAGTAGCATTTGCTATTAGAAAAATTATGTATAGAGATGGCAATATTGAAAATGTTACAGAAAATCTAATAAGTATGTTATCTAAAACAAAGAACAATAAAGAATTTATTCAAGTTTTTCCAAAAAATGATACATTTAAAAAATAGCTAATAATATATAAAAGAGGCTTATTTTCATATAGATAAACGCAAATTCTATAATTAGTAAATTTGTATGTTTAGTATCTATTAAATAAAAAAGCCTCTTTTTTATTAATTTTTTTATTAAAAGAAAAAATGAGAAAGAATATAATTCTTTCTCATAAATTCCAATTTAATTCTATTTGTTAAGACCGAACTTCTTATTGAACTTGTCAACTCTACCGCCGATATCAACGATTTTTTGCTTACCAGTGAAGAATGGGTGGCATTTAGCACATATATCAACTTTTAATTCTTCTTTAACTGAACCAGTTGTGAAAGTGTTTCCACATGCGCACTTAACCACAGCATCGTGATGGTATTCTGGATGTATGCCTTGTTTCATTTGATTCACCTCTTTCAAAAATACATTCATTGAATTTAATTCAATGACCTAATGAATTATAACATAAGCGATAAATGCAGTCAATATAACGAGGAAATAAAAACATCTTTTTAAGTATATATTAAAATGCTATAATCGAAATAGACAAGAATGAGAAGGAGAGACGTTATGAGTAAATTATATTTTAGATATGGTGCTATGAATTCAGGGAAATCTACAAATCTTATGCAGGTTGCCCATAATTATGAAGAGCGTGGAATGAAGGTGGTGTTAATTAAACCCTCAACTGATAAAAAAGGTGGAGATAAACTAGTATCTAGATTAGGTGTTGAGCGTAAGGTTGATTTATTAATTAACGATGATCAGAATGTATATGAAGAGGTTAAGAAGTGGGAAGATGATAAATATAAAATAGATTGTATATTAGTAGATGAAGTTCAATTTTTAAAGTCACATCAAATAGATGAACTTTTTGAAGTTGCTGTTTGTTTAGATATACCAGTTATTTGTTATGGACTTAGAACTGACTTTAAAATGCAAGGATTTGAAGGAAGTACAAGATTATTATTATTAGCACATAGCATAGAAGAGTTAAAGACTATATGTAAGTGTGGAAGAAAAGCTGTTTTAAATGGTAGAAAAATAAATGGAAAATTTGTTTTTGAGGGTAAGCAAGTTGCTATAGACAATGTAGACAATGTTGAATATGAATCTTTATGCGGACATTGTTATTTTAAATTTAAAAATGAAAAATAAAATGAAAGAGTGATAATATGAGAAAATGTGATGTTGGGGGTCAAGCTATAATTGAAGGAGTTATGATGCGTGGTTCTAAAGGATTAGCAACTGCGGTAAGAACTCCAAGTGGAAAAATAGAAGTTAAAGTAAAAAAAACAAAGCCAATAACAAAAAGATATAGAATTTTAAATATTCCTATAATTAGAGGAGCAGCTATATTAATAGATTCATTAATAGTTGGTATTAATACGCTAAATTATTCAGCAAGTTTTTTTGAAGAAGATGAAGAAGAATCAAAATTTGATATTTGGCTTAAAAACAAATTAGGAGATAAAGGTGCTAATGATTTGCTTGTCACAATAACTATGATGATATCTCTTATAGTTGCAGCCGGATTGTTTTTAGGTATACCTACTGCAGTAGCATCAATATTTAAAAATATAGGATTACATCCTGTAGTATTAAATTTAATTGAATCAGCTATAAGAATAGCTATCTTAGTAACTTATATGTATTTAATAAGTAAGTTAGATGATATATACAGGGTATTTCAATATCATGGCGCAGAACATAAAACTATATTTTGTTATGAGGCTGAAGAAAAACTAACGGTTGAAAATGTAAGAAAGTTTGGAAGATTACATCCTAGATGTGGAACTAATTTTCTATTTTTAACTATGATAGTTAGCATTATTTTGTTTACTTTAACAGGCTGGGGTGGATTTTGGCAAAGACTTGTATTGAGAATAGTACTTATGCCTATAGTTGCTGGAATTACGTATGAATTAATAAAATGGCTTGGAAGGACTGAAAGTAAATTGGGAAAAATTATTGCATATCCAGGTTTAAAATTACAAGAGCTTACTACTAAGGAGCCTAATGATGAACAATTAGAGGTTGCTATAAAATCTTTAATGGCAGCAGAGGGAATTGAATATAAGAAGACAATTGGGGAATTATTAATAGATGGAAATAAAATATTAAAAGAAGCTGATATAGAAACATATATATTAGATACTCAATTGTTATTAGGAAAAGTTCTTGGAAAAGATAAACTTTATTTAATTACTAACAAAGAAGAAGAAGTTAGTAAATTTAAAGAGAGAGAATTCTACAGATTAATAAATAAAAGAAAAGATAAGATGCCTATTAAGTATATATTAAAAAGTACTGAATTTATGGGATTAGATTTTCAAGTTGAAGAAGGTGTACTTATTCCAAGAGGAGACACTGAAATATTAGTAGAAGAAACTCTAAAAATTATTGATAATGATAGAGAATACGATGTTTGTGATTTATGTTGTGGAAGTGGTGCAATAGGTATATCTATTGCTTATTTAAGAGAAAATACTAAAGTAGATTTAATTGATTACTATGATGTTCCAGAAAAGGTAACTAAAAGAAATATAACAAAGCACAATTTAAATTCTAGAGCAACATTTATAAAAAGTGATTTGCTAGAAGAGGCTATAAATCAACAAAAGAAATATGACATATTAGTTTCTAATCCACCATATATAAAGGAAGAAGTTATAGAGACATTAATGGATGATGTTAAAAAGTATGAACCTCATACAGCTTTAAGCGGTGGAGAAGATGGATTATATTTCTATAAGAAGATAGTTGATGATAGTGATAAAATTTTAAAAGCAAATGGAACATTAGCCTTTGAAATAGGTCATGATCAAAGTAAAGAGGTTAGTGATTTAATGCTTGAAAAGGGATATAAAAATGTAAGAGTAATTAAGGACTTAGCAGGTCATGATAGAGTAGTTATTGGTGAACTTTAGATTAGTTATGAGTTAGTAGTTAGGAGTTTCATCCTAAACTACTAACTAAAAACTACTAACCATTATAAGTTTGTTTAAACTTGATAAAATAATGATTATTATGTTATAATGTTTAAATATGAAAAAATACAGTACGGAGTGATACTATGTTATTAGATAAATTAGCATTTACGGAAAATAAATACGAAGAACTATCAGTTAAAATATCAGATCCTTCAATAATGGCTAACCAAAAAGAGTGGAGAAAGCTATGTAAGGAACATGCTGACTTAGAAATAATAGTAACAGCATATAGAGAATATAAAAAGGTAGTTGAAGACTTAGAAGCTAACAAAGAAATGTTAGAAGAAGAAACAGATAAAGAAATGAAGGAAATGTTATCTGAAGAAATTTCAAGTCTTAAAGAACAAGAAGAAGAATTAGAAAAGAAGATTCAAATTTTATTATTACCAAAAGATCCTAACGATGATAAAAACGTATTTGTTGAAATCAGAGGTGGAGCTGGAGGAGATGAAGCAGCACTATTTGCAGCAAATCTTTTCAGAATGTATACAAGATATGCGGAATCTCAAAGATGGTCAGTTGAAATGATGAGTTCAAATGAAAATGACCTTGGTGGATTTAAAGAAGTTGTATTCATGATTAAGGGTAACGGAGCTTATTCAAAGCTTAAGTACGAGAGTGGTGTACATAGAGTACAAAGAGTACCAGATACAGAAAGCTCAGGTAGAATACATACTTCTACAGCTACAGTTGCAGTTTTACCAGAAGTTGATGATGTTGAAATAGAAATCAATGATAAAGATTTAAGAATCGATGTTTATAGATCTTCAGGTAATGGAGGACAATGCGTTAATACAACAGATTCAGCTGTTAGAATAACACATATACCAACAGGTACAGTTGTTGCATGCCAAGATGAAAAATCACAACTTAAAAATAAAGAAAAGGCTATGAGAGTATTAAGAGCTAGACTTTATGAAGTTGCAGAAGCGGAAAGACTTGCAGGAATTGCAGAAGATAGAAAGAGCCAAGTTGGTACAGGGGATAGAAGTGAAAGAATAAGAACTTATAATTATCCTCAAGGAAGAATTACTGATCACAGAATCGGATTAACACTATATAAACTAGATAGTTTTATGAATGGAGATATTGAAGAAGTTATAAATGCGTTAATTACTGCAGACCAAGCAGAAAAGATGCAAGCAATGGGTAATACTGATTCAATATAGTAAGTTTAAAAGCCTTGCATTATTTAATGTAAGGCTTTTAAAATAGGTGATAATATGAAGATTGAAAAAGCATTAAAGAAACAAAAAAAATATAATAAATTATTTATTGTTTTTATGTTTTTTTTAGCAATATTACTTCCAATTATAACTTATTTAGCATACGTTAACAGTTTTGCTATAGTAGCATTCCTAGTATTAATAGAGCTTCTTATTTCTATTGCAATTATAAGAAAGATTAATAGTTGTACATTAAAATTTGATTGTATTAATAATAAATTAAAGTTTAGCACTGGATTATTTTCGAATTATGCATATATTCAATGTGATAGGGTAGAAATTGTGCATACTAATAAAAGTAATGAAAACATGGAAATTATAATTGTTACAAAAGGAAAAATTAAAAATCAAAAAATGAAGCCAATAAATAAAGAATTTATAAAAAAATATGAAGAAGCAGCGGTAGAGTATAGACGTTTGAAAAGAATAAATAAAGGTATAGTTTGTTATTTTAAGGTTATTAGGAATGGTGAATTAAAAAAATATATTTTGCTAGATAATATATATAGAAATTGTGTTAATGCTACATATACGACATCAGCTATAGATAATATAAAAATAGCGAGAGGTCAAAAAGAAATTTAGAGAAAGAAGGTAATTCCTTATGGAAACTAAGGTTGCCATAATTAAAGATATTAAAAAAGACATTAGATTTATAGAGGAAGCTGCACAAGTTATAAGGAATGGCGGGACAGTAGCTTTTCCTACAGAAACAGTATATGGATTAGGTGCAAATGCGCTAAATGAAGATTCTGTAAAAAAAATATTTATTGCTAAGGGAAGACCACAAGATAATCCATTAATAGTTCATGTTAGTTCTAAAGATGTATCTGATTTAGTAAAAGAAGTTCCTCCTATAGCTCAAGAATTAATTAATAGATTTTGGCCAGGTCCATTAACTATAATTTTAGAAAAAAAGGATATTATACCCAATGTTACAAGTGCAAATCTAGAGACTATTGGTATAAGAATGCCTAATTCTGAAATAGCGCTTAAGCTTATAGAACTTTCAGAAAGGCCAATTGCTGCACCATCAGCTAATATATCAGGGAGACCAAGCCCAACTGAAGTAGAAAGATGTGTAGAAGATCTAAATGGTAGAGTAGATTATATAATTGGTGGAGAAAGTAGTGATATTGGAGTTGAATCTACAATTATTGATTGTACAGTTAATCCTCCAATGATATTAAGACCCGGTGGGATAACTTTAGAAATGCTTAAAGAAATAGATTCTAATATTGATATAGATAAAGCATTGAAATCAAAACCAAGGGCTGATTTAAAACCTAAAGCACCAGGAATGAAGTATAGGCATTATGCCCCAAAAGCACATTTAAAAATAATTAGGGGTAAAAATGAAAAAACTATTGAAATTATTAAAGAAATGTTAGAGAATTATATAGAAAAAAATAATGATGTAGCTATACTGACTACAGATGAAAACTTAAATAAATTTGATAAAGGTAGTGTGATATCTTTAGGTAGCGAGAAAGATTTAAGTCAAATTGCCAAACATCTTTTTGAAGCTTTAAGAAAATGTGATGACATAGGTGTACAATATATTTTATGTCAGGGATTTGAAGAAAAAGGTGTTGGAGTCGCAATAATGAATAGATTAAGTAAGGCTGCTGGATATGATATTATAGATGTGTAAATAAGGAGGATGGGGGAACCTATTCTTCTTTTTTTATAAATATAAAAATACGATAACATAATTATCGTATATTAAATAATAGAAAGGTTGGTTTTTTATGAAGATTGCGTTAGGTTGTGACCATGGTGGATTAAATTTAAAAGAGGAAATAGCTAAATATCTAAAAAATCAAAATATTGAATTTAAAGATTTTGGTACATATACTGAAGAATCATGCGATTATGCTGATATAGCATTACCAGTTGCAGAGGCTGTAGTAGCTAAAGAATTTGATTTTGGTATATTAATTTGTGGTACAGGAATAGGAATAGGAATTGCTGCAAATAAGGTTCCAGGAATAAGGGCAGCACTTTGTTCAGATACATTTAGTGCACATGCAACTAGAGAACATAATGATGCAAATATATTAACTATGGGAGAAAGAGTTGTTGGAAAAGGATTAGCAATAGATATAGTTAAAGCATTCTTAGGCGCTGAGTTTGAAGGCGATAGACACGCAAGAAGAATTAATAAAATCACTGAAATTGAAAAAAAATATTCTAAATAATAAATAGTAACTTAGGAGTAATAAGAAAATGAGTAAAGTAACAGAAATGAAGCACCCTTTAATATCACATAAATTAGCATACATAAGAAGTAAGGATACTGGATCAAAATATTTTAGAGAATTAGTGGAAGAAGTATCTATGTTAATGGCATATGAAGTAACTAGAGATTTAGAAACTGAAGAAGTTGAGATAGAAACACCAATATGTAAAACAAAGTGCCAAATGTTAGCTGGTAAGAAAATGGCTATAGTTCCAATATTAAGAGCTGGACTTGGAATGGTTGATGGAATATTAAACTTAATTCCGGCAGCAAAAGTTGGACATATAGGATTATATAGAGATGAAGAAACTCTTCAACCAGTAGAATATTTCTGTAAACTACCACAAGATATAGCTGAAAGAGATGTAATTGTAGTTGATCCAATGTTAGCTACAGGTGGATCAGCAGCTGATGCCATAACTTTATTAAAGAAAAGAGGAGCTAAGAAAATAAGATTAATGTGCTTAATTTCTTCTCCAGAAGGAATTAAATTAGTTCAAGAGCAACATCCAGATGTTAACATATATGTTGCTTCTATAGATGAAAAATTAAATGAAAAAGGATATATTGTGCCAGGTCTTGGAGATGCTGGAGATAGACTTTTTGGGACTAAATAATAAAAAGCGAAGACTTCAGTCTTCGCTTTTTAACTAAATTGCGAACTAAAGCGTTAATGCCGTGATGCCGAAAATTAATGATATAACCTCCAGTAAGTCATATAATTTCGCTAAGAATTTATATTATTATTTCCATAAAATTAGCTAAAGCTTCGAAGCTCTTAACCGTCGCCTCAGCTTCTTAACGCTAATTTTATTCCAATAATAATTAAATTCTAAAGCTTATTATATAATAATTCCTTCCGGTAATATCATTAATTTTTCTCTATCACTGGCTTTAAAGCCTAGATCTACAATTTTATGCATACTCCCTTAAAAGTTAATGACTTCTGCTATATTTAATATAAGAAACAATTAACATAATAGTAGGTTAAAATTTAAGTTAATAAAAATGAATAGGAGGATAGATAATATGGGTAAAAGAGAAGGATATTTATCATGGGATGATTATTTTATGTCCGTAGCACTATTATCAGGCAAGAGAAGTAAGGATCCTAGTACACAAGTTGGAGCTTGTATAGTAAATAAAAATAATATAATTGAAAGTATAGGATATAATGGTTTACCTAAGGGTTGTTCAGATGATGAATTTCCATGGGATAAGGAAGGAGAAACTTTAAAAACAAAATATCCATTTGTAGTTCATGCTGAATTAAATGCAATTTTAAATTCTAAGGGAAAAGATTTATCAGGGTGTAGAATATATGTTGCACTTTTCCCTTGCAATGAGTGTGCAAAAGCAATAATACAATCAGGAATAAGTGAAGTTATATATTTAAGCGATAAATATGCAAATACAGATTCAGTAAAGGCATCAAAGCTTATGCTTAAATGTGCAGGCGTGAAGTTAACTCAATTAGAAGCAACACATGAGAAAATAGAATTATCATTTGATGTTAATGATATTTAGTATTTAAGATTTTTATAAAATAGTACTAGTATTTTATTTGAATTATCCAGGGGTAAATTTCCTTAAGATACATATACATTCAAAATAACATTAAAAATGATAGAAGGTAAAAAGTACAAAAAAATATAATAAAAGGTAAAATATTTTCAAAATTAGTTGATATTGGAAAAAGTGGAGTGGTATAATAATAGTGTTAATTGTTTAACAATTTAAACAATTAACACTATTATGATTTTATGGGGATAGTAATGGGAGGAAGTTTTTATGAGAGAAGTAGTAATAGTTAGTGCAGTAAGAACTGCAATTGGGTCATTTGGTGGATCATTAAAAGATGTTCCAGCAGCAGAGTTAGGGTCAATAGTAATTAAAGAAGCTGTAAATAGAGCGGGAATTAAACCAGAATTAGTAGAAGAAGTGGTTATGGGAAATGTTATTCAAGCAGGACAAGGACAAAACGTGGCTAGACAAGCTGCTGTAAAAGCTGGATTACCAGTAGAGGTGCCTGCAATGACAATAAATAAAGTTTGTGGATCAGGTTTAAGATGTGTTGCATTAGCAGCTCAAATGATTAAAGCGGGTGATTGTGATGTAGTAGTTGCTGGAGGCATGGAAAATATGTCAGCAGCACCATATGCTATGCCTGGAGCTAGATGGGGTCAAAGAATGGGCGATGGAAAAATGGTTGACACTATGATTAAAGATGCTTTATGGGATGCATTTAATGATTATCATATGGGAGTTACAGCTGAAAACATAGCTAAAGAGTGGGGATTAACAAGAGAAATGCAAGATGAATTTGCGTTAAATTCTCAATTAAAGGCTGAAAAGGCAATTAAAGAAGGGAAATTTGTAGATGAAATAGTACCAGTAGTTATTCCACAAAAAAAAGGCGAACCAAAGGTATTTGTACAAGATGAATTCCCAAGATTCGGTTCTACTATAGAAAAGATGTCTAAATTAAGACCATCATTCATTAAAGATGGAACTGTAACGGCTGCTAATGCATCAGGGATTAACGATGGGGCTGCAGCATTTGTAGTTATGAGTGCTGAAAAAGCTCAAGAATTAGGGGTAAAACCAATGGCTAAGATAGTTTCTTATGGAAGTAAGGGATTAGAGCCTTCTATTATGGGATATGGGCCATTCCATGCAACAAAGAAAGCATTAGAAGTAGCTGGATTAACTGTTGAGGATATGGATTTAATTGAAGCAAATGAAGCATTTGCTGCTCAAAGTTTAGCAGTAGCTAAAGATTTAAATTTTGATATGGAAAAAGTTAATGTAAATGGTGGTGCTATTGCACTTGGACATCCAGTAGGAGCTTCAGGAGCTAGAATATTAGTTACATTACTTCACGAAATGGAAAAGAGAGATGCTAAAAAAGGATTAGCTACTTTATGTATAGGTGGAGGAATGGGAACTGCATTAGTAGTTGAAAGAGTTTAGTTTTTATTAATTAGTAAAATAACAAAAGTGAGAGAGAAAGGGAGCTTTTTAGAGGCTCCTTTTATAATTTAACCAATTATAAATAAATTTTATGGTGATTATTTGAATAAACAATAATAAATTTGAAAAAAATAATGAATAAATTGGATTTTAATTATTCAAAATCAATAAAAAGTTTATACATTATAGTGTAATAAGAGTTTTAAAATGATAAAAAAAAACTAAAAAATCTAAAAAATAATAATATTATTAAGAAAAAATAACACAATAAAATTATGAAACGTTATCACTAAAAAACACTAAAAAACAAAAATATTAAGAAAATTTAAATAAATGCAAGAAATAATAGTAAATTGCAAAAAAAAATTAAAATGCGCAAAAATAAGATTTTAGCTGAGTATTTACGAATTAATATATAATAATCAGCGATTTTAACGATAAATTGTAAAAAATAACTAAAAATGAGGTTTTTATTAATTTCAAAGTAGGTATATAATCCTACTGACAATAGGGATAAGAAAGTACTGATAAATTAATAGTATTCCTAGATAAGAGCTATTTTATACATAATAGATACATATCAAACTAGAAAGATAGTTAGTTTTTATATAGGAATAAGGTAAAATCACTATGTCCCAAATAAGTTATTTACTAGGAGAAGAAAATGACTAAAGACTTAAATATAATAGTCAAATCTGTAGCAAAAAATGATTTAATAAGTGGGATTATTTTATTTTTAATATTAGTATTATTAGGGCAATATAAGATTGGAGCCATATTATTAGTTGGAGCAATAGTTTCAATGATAAACTTTGTTGTTTCAGCCATAGTTACTAATAAATTTTTAAATAAACCTCAAAAAAATAAAGCAATTTTATTTCCCGTGAGTTATTTAATAAGAATAGTAAGTATAGTTGCTATAGCGGTAGTTTTTTCTAACAAGATAAGTTATTTATTAGCTTTTCTAATAGGATTTTTTATACATTATATAATACTAGTAATAACTACTATAAAAGTGCAGAAGGGAAGTGAATAGATGGAATCATCAAAAGCTATATTTTCTTTTTACTTAGGTAAAATAGCAATTGATATAAAGCCAGAAGCAATAGTTGAATTAGTAATTGTTTTATTAATTTTAGCACTGGCATGGTGGTCTACACGAAATATGCAGATAAGACCAACTAAAAAACAAACTATTGTTGAATGGATTTATAATATGCTAAACAATGCCGTAGTAAGTAATGTTGGAGAAAGTTTTATAAGTATAGTTCCTTTTGTAGGAGCCTTAGGCATATTTGTCCTAGTAATGAATTTTACAGGATTAGTGGGAATATCCCCTCCAACAAAAAACTTTAGCGTTACATTAACATTAGCTTTAATATCATTTGTAATGGTACAAGGATATGCTATTAAAAAGAATGGCATTGGAGGATATTTTAAAGGATATTTAGAGCCAGTATCTTTTATATTGCCTATTACAATATTAGAGAGGGTAATGCTTCCAATATCATTGTCATTAAGACTTTTTGGTAATATGTTAGCAGCTACTTTTATAATTGAACTTGTTTATGAGAGCTTAGAGAAAGTAGCATGGTTTGCACAACTTGTTATACCTATTCCATTACATTTATATTTCGATATATTTGATGGCGGTATTCAAGCAGTAATTTTTGTAATGTTAACAATGATAAATATTAAAATAGTATCTGAACATAATTAAGAGGAGGAATTTAAAAAATGAGTGAAATAGGAATGAGAGCATTAGGAGCAGGTATTGCGGTATTAGTAGGGTTAGGAGCAGGTATTGGTATAGGAAATGCTACAGGAAAGGCTGTTGAAGGTGTTGCAAGAAATCCAGAAGCAACAGGAAAAATTACTACAACATTAGTTATAGGTTCTGCTTTTGCTGAAGCAACTGCTATCTATGGATTACTAGTATCAATCTTATTAATATTTGTTGGAGTAGCATAATATTTTAATGACTCCAGAAGGGGGTAGAATAAGTAATGGAATTTAATCTAGGTGTTATGTTGGCCACAGTAGTAAATTTTTTAATTCTATTCTTTGGATTAAAATATTTCTTCTTTGAAAAAGTTAAATTAATAGTTGAAGCTAGAGAAAATGAAATATCTCAAAAGTTAGATAGTGCAGATGAAGAGCTTGAAAAAGCAAGAACTCTAGCAATCAATAATGAAAGAGAACTACAAAGAGTTAGAGAAGAAGGTAAAGCTATTACAGAAAGACATAAGAAAAAGGCTGAAAAAATATATGATGAAATTGTTGAAGAAGCAAAGTCAGAGGCAAATTTAATTATAGAAAGAGCAAAAGTAGAAATAGAGAGAGAAAAAGAAAAAGCAGAATATGCATTAAAGAAAGAAGCTATAGATTTAGCTTTAGATCTTTCTAGAAAAGTAATAGAAAAAAATATTGATGAAGAAAAAAATAGACAATTAATTGATGAGTTTATTTCTGAGGTAGGTAATTAAATATGTATGAGTACTTAGACCGAAGATATGCACTGGCACTATATGAGGTGGCAGAACAGAAAGGAAAAGTTGATGAGTATCTAGGAGATTTAAGAGAAATTTGTGAACTAATTGAAAATAACAAAGATTTCTTTGAAGTAATAAAACATCCACAAATAGGTACAAAGCAAAAGAAAAAGACTTTTATTAATATATTTAAAGGTAAAATAGATGAAGAACTTTTATCATTTTTATTAATATTGATAGAGAAGGATAGAATTTTATTTTTAAAAGAAAAATTAAAAGAAATGGAAAAAATTCATTTAGAAAAATTAAATGTATTACAGGGAATTGTAAAAACTACTGTACCATTAGAAGAAAATGAATATAACTCCTTAGTAGATAAGCTTGAAAAAAAATATAATAAAGAAGTTATATTGAAAAAAGAAATTGATCCAGAAATTCTAGGCGGAATTTATGTAAGAATAGGAAATGACGTTATAGATGGGACTGTAAAAACAAGGTTAGATGACTTAGAAAAGCTAATGCTTGCTACGGAATAGAGGTGATTGCATGAATATAAAACCAGAAGAAATAACATCTATTATAAAAAAAGAGATACAAAGATATGAAAATCAAATCCAAACTTCAGATTCGGGAACAATAATTCAAATTGGTGATGGTATTGCTAGAGTATATGGATTAGATGATTGTATGCAGGGTGAACTTTTAGAGTTCCCAAATGGCGTATTTGGAATGGCTTTAAATTTAGAGCAAGATAATGTTGGATGTGTTTTGTTGGGCTCTGAGGAAGGAATAAAAGAAGGAGATATAGTTAAAAGAACTAATAGAATAGTTGAAGTTCCTGTAGGTGAAGGTCTTCTAGGAAGAGTTGTAAACTCTTTAGGAGAAGAAATTGATGGTAAGGGGCCTATAAATTATTCAGGTACTAGACCTATAGAGGTACCAGCGCCAAGTATAATTGATAGATCTTCAGTTAATGAACCATTACAAACAGGTATTAAAGCAATAGATTCAATGGTTCCAATAGGAAAAGGGCAAAGAGAACTTATTATCGGTGATAGACAGACAGGTAAAACCGCTATTGCAATAGACACTATATTAAATCAAAAAGGTAAAGATGTTATATGTGTATATGTAGCCATTGGTCAAAAGCAATCAACAGTTGCACATATAGTTAACACATTAGAAGAAATGGGGGCTTTAGATTATTCAATAGTTGTTGCAGGAACAGCATCAGAAAGTGCTCCACTTCAATATTTAGCACCATATGCAGGATGTAGTATGGGTGAATACTTCATGCATAAAGGGAAAGATGTTCTTATAATATATGATGATTTATCTAAGCATGCGGTAGCATATAGAACAATGTCATTATTGCTTAGAAGACCACCAGGAAGAGAAGCGTATCCAGGGGATGTGTTCTATATACATTCAAGACTTTTAGAAAGAGCTGCAAAGCTATCTAAAGAAAATGGAGGAGGTTCATTAACAGCACTTCCTATTATAGAAACATTAGCTGGTGACGTAACAGCATACATTCCAACTAACGTAATATCAATTACAGATGGTCAAATATTCTTAGAAACTGAATTATTCAATGCAGGTCAAAGACCAGCGGTAAATGCAGGTATTTCAGTATCAAGAGTTGGTGGTAATGCTCAAATTAAGGCTATGAAACAAGTTTCTGGTACATTAAGATTAGAACTTGCGCAATATACAGAACTTGCGGCATTCTCTCAATTTGGTTCTGATTTAGACTCTGATTCTAAGAGAAGATTAGAAAAAGGTAAGAGAATAACAGAAATATTAAAGCAAGATCAATATAAGCCTATGGATGTTGAAAAGCAAATAGTTATATTATATGCAACTGTAAATGACTTTTTATCAGATATAAAGGTTAAGGATATTAGAAAATTTGAGGAAGAGTTCTTAGAATATATGGATACTCATCAAAGGGATGTATTAAAGCAAATAATTGTTGAAAAACAATTAACTAAGGAATTAAAAGAAAGCATTGAAAAATGTATAATTGAATTTAAAAAAGAATTTTTAAAAGATGCATAGCTTTATATAGCTATGCAATTCTTTAGGAGGTAAAACAGTGGGTGCAGCGGGACTTATAGAGATAAAAAGAAGAATAAAGTCAGTTGAAAGTACTAGAAAAATAACTAAGGCTATGGGGCTTGTTGCTACTTCTAAACTCAGGAAAGCAAGAAAAGAGCTTGTAGTTAATGAGCAATATAATAATTTGTGTAAAGAAGTTATTAAGGAAGTTGTCTCTAGTATGCCAGAAGATTTTGATTCAATTTATTATAAGAACTTTAATGGAGATAAACTATATATTGTATTGACTTCAGACACTGGGCTATGTGCAGGATATAACAATAATGTGGTTGTGTATTTAAATAATTTAATAGAAAAGAGTGGTGGAGCAAAAGTTATTCTTGTAGGTAGTAAAGGAATTTCATATGTTTCTAGATACGGAATAAATACATATTCAGAATATGTAGGTTTACCAGATATGCCTGCTACTAAAGATGTTAATAAGATATATAACGATGCTATATATTTATATGAAAAGGGAGAGGTTTCTGAAGTAAATATAGTATATACAGAGTTTATTTCTCCGGTTAAACAAGAGGTAAAGAGCGTTAAAATATTACCGATAGAGAAAGAGTCTGGTCAGTCAGGACAGTATATAATTGAGCCAAATGAAGAAGCTGTATTTAAGAATGCAATAGATATGTATTTAAAAAGTCAACTAAAAACATGCATGCTTAGTGCAAAGGCAAGTGAACATAGTGCGAGAATGACAGCAATGGATGGGGCTACTGAAAATGCAGATGACATACTACAAAATCTTCATATTAAGTTCAATAGAATTAGACAAGGAATTATAACACAGGAAATTTCAGAAATTGTTGGGGGAGCCGAAGCTCAAAAGTAGCAAGGAGGAAGAAGTATGGCTGAAAGTAAAATTGGAAAAGTAGTTCAAGTAATTGGACCAGTAGTTGATATAAAATTTGATGAAGCCTCTCTACCAAACATATACAATGAGATTAAAATTGATATGGGTGATAGAGAGCTAGTTGTAGAAGTTGAGCAACACGTTGGAGATGATATTGTTAGAGCAATAGCAATGGAATCTACAGACGGATTAAAGAGAGG
This sequence comes from Clostridium sp. D43t1_170807_H7, assembly GCF_015555905.1. Classification (GTDB taxonomy): domain Bacteria; phylum Bacillota; class Clostridia; order Clostridiales; family Clostridiaceae; genus Clostridium. The sequence goes on along the minus strand of NZ_JADNLK010000002.1, from coordinate 221,899 downwards.
TATGAAGGCTTTAGACACAGGAAAGCCTATATCAGTACCAGTAGGAAAGAATGTATTAGGTAGATTATTTAATGTATTAGGAGCTCCTATAGATAATAAAGGAGCTATAGAAGCTGAAGAATCATATCCTATACATAGACCTGCACCAAGTTTTAAAGAACAATCTTTAGAACCTGAAATGTTCGAAACAGGAATTAAAGTTATTGATTTAATTGCACCATATCAAAAGGGTGGTAAGATAGGTCTATTTGGAGGAGCTGGAGTAGGAAAAACAGTTTTAATTCAAGAATTAATCAATAATATTGCAAAAGAGCATGGTGGACTTTCTGTATTTACAGGAGTAGGAGAAAGATCAAGAGAAGGTAATGACCTTTATCATGAAATGATGGATTCAGGAGTTATTAATAAAACTGCATTAGTATTTGGACAGATGAACGAATCTCCAGGTGCTAGAATGAGAGTTTCATTAACTGGATTAACTATGGCTGAATACTTTAGAGATCAAGGTCAAGATGTGCTATTATTTATAGATAATATATTTAGATTTACACAAGCTGGTTCAGAAGTATCAGCATTATTAGGAAGAATACCATCAGCAGTTGGTTACCAACCAACACTTGCAACTGAAATGGGTGCTCTTCAAGAAAGAATTACTTCAACAAAGAATGGATCTATAACGTCAGTTCAAGCTGTTTATGTTCCAGCCGATGACTTAACAGACCCAGCTCCAGCAACTACATTTACGCATTTAGATGCTACCACTGTATTATCTAGATCTATTTCAGCATTAGGTATATATCCAGCAGTTGATCCACTAGAATCTTCCTCTAGAATTCTTGATCCAAGAATAGTTGGAAAAGAGCATTATGAAGTGGCAACAGAAGTAAAGAATATACTTGAAAGATATACAGAGTTACAAGATATTATTGCAATTTTAGGTGTTGATGAATTATCAGATGAAGATAAAGCTGTAGTAGCTAGAGCAAGAAGAATTCAAAGATTCCTATCTCAACCATTTACAGTTGCTGAACAATTTACAGGAATGCAAGGAAGATATGTTCCAGTAAAAGAAACAGTAAGAGGATTTAAAGAAATATTACAAGGAAAATACGATCACTTACCTGAATCAGCATTCTTATTTGCAGGTACAATTGAAGAAGTTGTAGAAAAAGCAAATAGCATGAAATAGGAGATATAATTTATGGGAAAATTAATAAAGCTTAATATTGTAGCTCCTGGGCGTGAAGTACTAACTGAGGAAGTAGTTAGTTTAGCAACAACTGAAGGTGATGGTAAAATAGAAATTTTAGCAAATTATGCACCAACTATAATAGCAACTATACCAACTACAACTACGTATACTACTATAGATGGAAATAAGAAAAAATTATTTACATCATCAGGAATTGTTTATATTAAAGAGAATATAATTAATTTTTGTTGTGATTCTTTTAATTTCCCAGAAGAGATTGATATAGATCGCGCTGAGCAGTCTCTTAAGAGAGCTCAAGAGAGATTAAATAATAAAGAAAATAATAATATTGATATTGAAAGAGCTAAGAGAGCAGAAGCAAGAGCTAAAGCTAGATTAGAGCTGAAATAAAGAAGTCACAAATAAGTGGCTTCTTTATTTTTTTATTATATAGATGTATAAAATTTAAAATACACTGTTATATATGGACGAATATAGTAGATATTTATAAAAATTTATGATGAAAGCGAACTATTCTAGGGTATTTATAATATATATATATTATAAGGAAACACACTACTCATTAGCAATCGTAGGTGTAAGTTCAGTTAGCTAAATCAAAGATTTAGAGCTTCACTTATAAGGAAACACACTACTCATTAGCAATCGTAGGTGTAAGTTCAGTTAGCTAAATCAAAGATTTAGAGCTTCACTTATAAGGAAACACACTACTCATTAGCAATCGTAGGTGTAAGTTCAGTTAGCTAAATCAAAGATTTAGAGCTTCACTTATAAGGAAGAGCAATACTAAATTTATAGTTTTGTTGTATAAAAAAATATAGTTTGGACAATAATTTTAGAGGAAGGGCAGGGGATTACAATATGAAAAAGATATTTTTTGTATTTCTTTTAATCTTTTCTCTATTAATTATTAATGGAAAAGAATATGAGTGTGGAGCAAAGGGTGATTCATTTAATGAAGTTGAAAGATATATATTAAATGAATATGAGTTTATAAGTAATGGAATAAAACTAGAATATACGATAAAAACAGATATTAATAATGAATTAAAAAGAATTGATAAAATTTTCGCATCAAAAAATACTTTGATAGTAACAAAAGGTGAAAATTGGATATCTGCAGAGAGTGAAAATATTAAATATAGTGTTAATATGTATAATTACAATGAATTAACAAAAGTTGAAGTAATAGTTATTAATAATGATAAGACTATATCTGAAAGTTATTTAAAGTTATTGGTGCAAGAAATTAGAAGTAATAATTTTATAGATGAGAGGTATTTTTCATTTATAAAGGGGAAGCTAAAAGTAGAAGATAAAAATATATTTGAAGATATAGAAAATAAATTAAAAATAAAAGTTAGTAAAAATTTAAATATAAGCAATGGTAGTATAGCAAAAGCAACAATGATGGATGGGACAAATATAAACATTGGACAAATTACTTACGATACAGGTTCATATTTAATTATAGGAACGCCGATAATTTTCGTAACATACTAAAAATAAATATGGAGGATAATATGGAAAAAATTATAGTTAGAGGTGGAAGGAAACTTCAAGGAGAAGTTGATATAAGTGTTGCAAAAAATGCAGTATTACCTATAATAGTTGCAACTATTTTAAATCCAACAGAAATAATTTTAAGAAAAGTACCTATGTTAGAAGATGTAACAGTTTTGATAAATTTATTAAGAGAATTGAATTGTGAAGTAAAATTTTCACCGATAACAGGCGATTTAAAAATAAATACTTTAAATTTAAAAGAAATAGAGCCCAATAATGAATTAATACGTAAGATGAGAGCATCATTTCTAGTGATGGGGCCTATGTTAGCTAGGTTTGGAAGATGTAAAATATCAATGCCAGGAGGATGTAATATAGGGAGTAGGCCTGTAGATCTTCATTTAAAAGGATTTAAGGTATTAGGAATAGATTCTGAAATAGGATATGGATATGTTGAAGCTAAAATAAAAGACTTGCATGGAAATAGAATATATTTAGATTTTCCATCTGTAGGAGCTACTGAGAATATTATGATGACTTCTGTGTTTGCTCCAGGAGTTACAATTATAGAAAATGCAGCTGAGGAACCAGAAATATGGGATTTAGCAAGATTTTTAAATAGCATGGGAGCTAAAATAGAAGGTGCTGGATATGGAAGAATAACTATACATGGTGTATCAGAGTTAAAACAACCAGAACCATTTACACCTATTTTTGATAGAATTGAAGCTGGAACATTTATGGTTGCAGCTGGAATAACAAACAGTAAAATAACTATTAATGGAGTTAATGAAGAGCATTTAATGCCAACTATTGAAAAGTTAAAGGAATGTGGTGTCTATTGTAAGATGGATGGAGAGAAAATGATAGTAGACGGAACTGGAGAAAAAAGACCTGTAGATATAAAAACAATGCCGTATCCAGGATTTCCAACTGATATGCAAGCTCAAATGATGGCATTATTATCAATTACTAAGGGAGCTAGCGTAATAACTGAAACCGTATTTGAAAATAGGTTTATGCATGTTGGAGAGCTTGGTAGAATGGGAGCAAACATTAAAATTGATGGAAGAATTGCTATTGTTGAGGGTGTAGATAATCTTACTGGATGTCAAGTAAAGGCCACTGATTTAAGAGCTGGAGCAGCCATGATTTTAGCTGGATTAGTTGCAAATGGAGAAACGGAAATAGGAGAGATATATCATATAGATAGGGGATATACCAATATAGAAGATAAATTTAGAAAACTTGGAGCAGAAATATATAGAACGTATAAATAATACTTAGGAGCCATTTTGAGGCTCCTAAATTTTTTGTATAGAAATAAATAAGGTCATATTAGGAGAATCATTTTAAATAAAAGGTATTGTTTTACAGATTAAAACATATATATATGATGTAACCTATTGATAGGAGGTATTATGAAAAAAATAAGTTATGGTGGTATAAACAGAATAAAACCACTATTATATACAACTATATTAATAATTTTATTCATGATAATTATTCCGATGATTTCTATAGAAAGTAAAATTAATCCGCAACAAAATCAATATATAGAAGATGAAGGAATATCTGCAGATACATCAGTGGAAGTAAGTAATGATATATATATTAATGGGGATGAAAAAGTAAAAGTTTATAGAACCTTACAGGATAAAATAGAGGAAGTAGATTTGGAAGATTATATATGTGGAGTAGTTGCTAATGAAATGCAAGTAAGTTTTGAAGATGAAGCATTAAAGGCACAAGCTATAGCAAGTAGAACTTATTTAGCAAGTAAAAAAATGAACAGTTGTCCTATTGCTGATGGAAGTGATATATGTGATTCTACACATTGTCAGGTATATTCATCTAAAGAAGAATTAATTAGCAAATGGGGAGAAGAAAATGGTGAGAAGTATTGGAACAAAATAAAATCAGCAGTAGATGCTACTAAGGGAATGGTTTTAACATATAAAGGAGAATTAGTATTATATCCGCTATTTTTTTCTACAAGCTCTGGGGCGACTGAGTCAGCTGTTGATGCATCATTGGGGGATATACCATATCTTGTATCTGTTGAAAGCTCAGGTGAAGAGGTATCCCCTAAATATACTAGTAAAAAAGAAATTGCTTTAAGTGATTTAGTTTTGGCCATAAATTCTAAGTATCCTACCTCAGGAGTAAATACATCTAATTTAAGTTCAGAGCTACAAGTAATTGAGAGAAGTGAGGCTGGTGGGGTAATTACATTAGCTGTTGGAAATAATGAAATAAATGGAAGTGATTTTAGGGTTATAGCAGGACTAAATTCAACTAATTTTACATATTCAATAAATGAAAATACAATTGTATTTGAATGCAAAGGATATGGACATGGAGTAGGAATGAGTCAATGGGGTGCTAATATTATGGCTAAAGAAGGTAAGTCATATGATGAAATTTTGAAGCATTATTATACTGGAATTAATATAGGATATTTGAAATTTAACTAATATATTAATATAACAATTTAAACACAAAAAGAGATTTGTTCGAACGAATCTCTTTTTGTGTTTTTTTGTATAAATTTGACGTATAAAATTTGAATTTTAAGTGAATTAATTTACTTTTACGGGCAAGAATACAAGACAGGAGGTGTTGAAATGGACCAAAATAAAAAAAATAAAGTAAAGGACTTTTTTAGAAAGGAGGGCTTTTACTTAGTATTATTTGTTTGCCTATGTATAGTTGCAACTGTAGCAGCATTTACAATTAGAAAAAACTCTGTTGCTAAGGAACAAAATCAGGTAAATAACGAATTATCTTTAAATGAGGTGGAGGATAATAACTCTTCAGAAACAGATTCTAACTTTAATAAGCAAAATGCTGAAAGAGTAGAAAATAATGATGAATTAGCTAATAGTAATGAGGAAAGTTTATCTGAGCCGGAAGTTGCAAGCGTAGATGATGAAGTAGCAACTAATGATCAAGAGGAAGTTGCTGAAAATCAAACTACAGAAGTTACAGAAGAAGTGGCAGATGTTTCTGCAGGAACAGATACAGAAGTAGTTTTATCATTGCCTATAGATGGTAATGTAGCTATTTCAAGAGAATTTGGAACAATGATTAGAACTTATGTAGATGAAACTAGAAGTGAAGATACATCTAGAAGAGGTATTGATATTAATGCTTCAGTAGGAACTGTAGTTAAAGCTGCTGCTGAAGGAAAGGTTGAAGAAGTAGCAAGTAACACTACTGATGGTACTTATGTAGTTATTGCACATGCAAATGGATTAAAGACAAAGTACACTAACTTAAGCGAAGAGGTTAAAGTTGCAGTTGGAGATGTTGTTAGTACTGGTGATGAAATAGGTACAGTTGGTAACACTTCAGGTATATTTACATCAAAAGTTTGCGGTGATGTACTAAATGTTCAAGTACAAGATGCAAATGGAAATGATGTTGATCCTAGTGCATACTTTGATTTTAAGTAATTATTTTAAGTATCAACCATTTTTATGGTTGGTACTTAAAAAATATTTAGTCTTTATTTTTATGTAAACTTTATGAATTTTTTTTTGAGATTGAGCAAATAATAAATAGAGGTTAAGGAGGTAGAATCTTGAAAGATTATATTGAAGAGAGAGTTTTAGAAGTTGCAAAATATATAATTGACTCAAAGGCTACAATAAGGAAAACAGCAAAGGTATTTGGTGTGAGTAAAAGCACTATTCATAAGGATATGACTGAAAGATTACCTAAAATTAATCCAGCGATAGCAGAACAAACGCATTTAATATTAGAATTAAATAAATCAGAAAGACATATAAGAGGCGGAGAAGCTACAAAAATGAAATACAAGGAAAATGAAGTATAAAAAGATTGAATGATAAATTCATTACATATATAATTGTGGTAGGGATAAATTTGTAGAAAGAACAATTATTTTGAAATTATTATATATTTAGGAGTGAATTAAATGTGGTTTTGGAGAAGTGGTAGCGATTTAGGAATAGATTTAGGAACAGCTACTGTACTTGTATATGTTAAGGGTAAAGGTATTTTATTAAAAGAGCCATCAGTTGTAGCAATTAATAAAAATAATAATAAAGTTCTAGCAGTTGGTGAAGAGGCTAGAAAAATGATTGGTAGAACGCCAGGAAATATAGTTGCAGTCCGCCCGTTAAGAGATGGTGTTATTTCAGATTATGATGTGACAGAAAAAATGCTTAAGGCTTTTATAAAAAAAGCATGTGGAAAAGGAAGAGTTATAGCACCAAAAGTAATGGTTTGTATACCTTCTCAAGCAACTGAGGTGGAAAAAAGAGCTGTTGTAGATGCAACAATGAATTCAGGAGCTAAAAAAGTACATCTTATAGAAGAACCATTAGCAGCAGCAATTGGTGCCGGCTTAGATATAACTAAACCAGATGGGCATATGATAGTTGATATTGGAGGAGGGACAACTGATATAGCTATAATTTCATTAGGTGGAGTAGTTATAAGAGAGTCAATTAAGGTCGCTGGTGATAAATTTGATGAGGCAATTACACGATATGTTAGAAATAAATATAAGATTCTAATTGGAGAAAAAACATCTGAGGATTTAAAAGTAACAATTGGATCAGTATTTAAGGGATCTAGAAATTTAACAACTACAATGAAAGGAAGAAATTTAATCACAGGTTTACCTGATGAAATAGTTATTTCTACTGAAGAGTTAAGAGGAGCATTAATTGAGCCTGTATCATTAATAGTTGAAACTGTAAAATCAGTATTGGAAAAAACTCCACCAGAGTTATCTGCTGATATAATAGAAAAAGGAATATTAATGACTGGTGGTGGTGCGTTAATCGACGGGTTAGACAGGCTTATTGAAGAAAATACAGGGATAAAAGTTAGAATAGCGGAAAATTCAGTTGAAGCTGTTGCAATAGGAACTGGTGAAGTTTTAAATTATGTTAGCAAATTGGACAATGATTTTTCAAGTAGAGAGATACAATTAATAAATTAGTTATTATGATATTTTTTACTAAATAATAAAGCTAGAAGTAATTAACTTCTAGCTTTATTTATTGATTATAGTATTTAGATAATATGCGTGAATTAATCCGTGAGAAATAACCTTTGCCATTTCAAATACTAAATGAAGTCTTATACTTCTAGATGTAAAGAATTCAGCAGTATCGCTAGAATCAATTATTCCTATTATTGAAGTAGCACCAACATCAGGAAGTGATTTTCCTACACCTTTTCCAGGATGAATTGGATAATCGCGAGTATGAATTTCACCTATTGATGTTGTATCTCCTAAACATGCATCGATACCTATTATAGAGGCATTGGGATGTAATTTATTTATTTCAATTAACTTTTTATCAAGATTTAGTGCATGAATAGGATCTCTTAATGTTCCATATACAGGTAAGGGAAAATTATGTTCTTCAAGAAATGTTCCAACTAACGGTCCCAAACAATCGCCCACACACTTATCAGTGCCAATACAAACTATTATAGTGTTAGAGTTAATGTATTTTCTCATGAATTCAGCAATTTCGTAATATGCTAAATTAGATTTATAGTTAAATTTTCGTTTTATCAAATAATTCACCCCTATCATGATAATAGATGAAAGAATATCATATATAAAAATATATGATTGTAATTTTGATAATATAATTTTTTTAGAAAAAACTATATAAAAATAAACCTTTAAAATTAAAGTATTTTCGTAATTATAATATATTTTCGTAGAGCTAGATATGTTACTAAAGCATATAAAAAATGTTAGTTTTATTTAAATTAATATGTTAATTATTTATTTAAATAAATAATGAAATTTGTATTAAAAAGAAGAAAAAATAAGAAAAATAAAGATAATTAATAATAATCGCTGTAAAAAGCCTAAAATGAGTGTTGATTTATATAGGCATTAATTATATACTAGTCATTGTCAGTTCGGAAGTAACATAACGAACGGCGGTAAAGTTATTAATACAAGATATGGGGGAGTTCCCGAGTGGCCAAAGGGGGCAGACTGTAAATCTGTTGCGATTCGCTTCGATGGTTCGAATCCGTCCTCCCCCACCATTAATAACTTGACTTAAATAAAATTAAATTAAAATACGCTTCATTGGCTCAATGGCAGAGCAGCTGACTTGTAATCAGCAGGTTGTTGGTTCGACTCCGACATGAAGCTCCAAATGGGGGAGTTCCCGAGTGGCCAAAGGGGGCAGACTGTAAATCTGTTGCGATTCGCTTCGATGGTTCGAATCCGTCCTCCCCCACCATTTAAAAATTTAATTTTATTATTATGGAAGCATAGCTCAGCTGGGAGAGCATCTGCCTTACAAGCAGAGGGTCACAGGTTCGATCCCTGTTGTTTCCACCAAATACGCTTCATTGGCTCAATGGCAGAGCAGCTGACTTGTAATCAGCAGGTTGTTGGTTCGACTCCGACATGAAGCTCCAAATAAGGGGGAGTTCCCGAGTGGCCAAAGGGGGCAGACTGTAAATCTGTTGCGATTCGCTTCGATGGTTCGAATCCGTCCTCCCCCACCACAGCATGGTTAATACCATGCTTTTTTTATTTTCATAAAAATTAAATTTCATTTTAAAAATAAGGTATATAATTGCTATTGACATAGTATGTATATATTGTTAAAATATTTTAGAAATAAAATTTGATATTAGTTCTTATCCAGAGAGGTGGAGGGAGAAAGGCCCTATGAAACCCGGCAACCTGTTGCTAGCGACAAGTGATAAGTGACAAGTGACAAGTTAAGTTAAATGATTTGTTACCTGTGACTTATCACCTGTAACTTGTAAACGTGGTGCAAATTCCTGCAGAACATTTAATTTTGCAAGATAAGAAAGACCTTAGATAATTTCAGTCTCTTCTATCTTGAAGAGGCTTTTTTTATTGCTTAGAATTAATATCAAAAAATGAAAGGAGCTAAGCAAAAAATGAAAAGATTATTTACTTCAGAATCAGTAACAGAGGGGCATCCAGATAAAATATGTGATCAAATATCAGATGCTGTTTTAGACAATATATTAGAAAAGGACCCTATGGCAAGAGTCGCTTGTGAAACAGCAGTAACAACTGGAATGGTATTAGTAATGGGGGAAATATCAACATCTTGTTATGTAGATATTCCTAAGATTGTTAGAAAGACAATAAGAGAAATAGGTTATGATAGGGCAAAATATGGGTTTGATTGTGACACATGTTCAGTTTTAACATCTATTGATGAACAATCAAGTGATATAGCTATGGGTGTCGATGAGGCATTAGAATCTAGAGCAGGTGAAAAAGATAATGTTGAAGCTGTTGGGGCAGGGGACCAAGGTATGATGTTCGGCTTTGCAACTAATGAAACACCAGAATATATGCCTTCACCAATTGCTATGGCTCATAGATTATCGAGAAGATTAACAGAAGTGAGAAAGAATAAAACTTTACCTTACTTAAGACCAGATGGAAAAACTCAAGTAACGGTAGAATATGATGATAATAGAGTTGTTAGAATTGATGCAATAGTAATTTCAACTCAACATGATGACCATGTAAGCCAAGAACAAATAAGAGAAGATTTAATGGAACATGTTATAAAGGCCGTTATTCCAGCAGAATTATTAGATGAATCAACTAAGTACTATATAAATCCAACAGGAAGATTTGTTGTTGGAGGTCCACAAGGTGATAGTGGATTAACAGGTAGAAAAATTATAGTTGATACTTATGGAGGATATGGAAGACACGGTGGTGGAGCATTCTCAGGAAAAGATCCAACAAAGGTTGATAGATCAGCAGCATATGCAGCAAGATGGGTTGCCAAAAATCTAGTTGCAGCAGGAGTTGCAGATAAATTAGAAATACAATTAGCTTATGCTATAGGGGTTGCAAAGCCAGTTTCTATTGAGGTTGATACTTTTGGAACAGGTAAAATTTCAGATGAAGAAATAACAAGTATTGTTGAAAAAGTATTTGATTTAAGACCTGGAGCAATAATAAGAGATCTTGAATTAAGAAGACCTTTATACAGACAAACAGCTGCTTATGGTCATTTCGGAAGAAATGATTTAAACCTTCCATGGGAAGAGTTAAATAAAGTAGAAGAAATTAAAAAATATTTATAATAAAAGGCGAGATACTACCGTATCTCGCTTCACTTCTTTTTATAGGTTATTATAAACTATTTTTCCACCGATTATAGTAATTTTAATATCTATATTTTCATCAAAAATAGTTAAATCAGCATCAAAATTTTCTTTTATTTGTCCTTTTCTATCATCGACTCTACAGTATTTAGCACCATTATAAGAAGCCATTTTAACTATTTCATATAATGGATAATCTGTATTATCATATATATTTTTAATAGCTTTATTTAATGTTAATATTGAACCTGCTAATGTACCGTTTTCTAATCTTGCAGCACCATTTTTAACTATTACAGGTTGCCCACCTAAGGCATATGTACCGTCAGGCATTCCACAAGCACACATTGCATCTGTTACAAGTAAAGTTTTATCAGTTCCCTTTTGTTTGTATGCAACTCTTAAAGATGGATATGATATATGAATACCATCAGAGATAGTTTCAGTAGTTATATCTGAATCGAAAGTTGCTCCAACTACACCAGGTTCTCTATGAGTAAATCCTGTCATAGCATTAAATAGGTGAGTAGAGTGACAGAAACCATACTTTATACTATCAATAGCTTCTTCATAAGTTGCTTTAGTATGCCCTATAGAGCAACGAATTCCTTTAGATGATAAAATTGAAGCAAGTTCTTTAGCACCATCAACTTCAGGAGCCATAGTAATAGAAACTACTGAATCAATAGCATCACCAGTGATTGCTTTAAAGTTTTCGTATGAAGGTGCTATTAAGTAATTTTGATTTTGTGCACCTATAGCGCTAGGGCTAATAAAAGGACCTTCTAAATGAGCACCTAAAACAATAGAGCCATCAGTTCCTTCAAGTTTTGCTTTTTTTATAGATATCATAGATTTTAATATATCATCAGAAGACATAGTCATTGTTGTAGGAGTAAAGGAGGTTGTACCATATTTGCAAATAGTTTTTGAAATTTCATTAATTGCTTCAAATGTACCATCCATTGTATCATGACCTCCAGCACCATGTATGTGGACATCAATAAAACCAGGAGAAACAAATAAACCTTTACAATCGATAGAAGTTGTATCATTAATTTCAGATGGATTAACTTCTTTTATTATATCGTTTTCAATCAATAGTGAACCTTTTTCTATTTTATCTAAAAAGACTATATTACAATTTTTTAATAACATTTAAATTCCCTCGCATTTAATGTTTAACTATTTAAGAATAGGTTAATAGTAATTAATAAGTAAAATTAAACAATGAAAATTTTACTTATGATATAATTATATAATATTAGTAAGTAAAATAAAATGTTTGGAGCGATAATATGGAAATATTAGAGGGCTTAGTAGAGGCAATAATATTTAAAAGCGATGATAGTGGATATATAGTGGCAAAAATAACAGCAAATAAGGAAGTAGTAACTATTGTTGGAATAATGCCATTAATAAAAGAAGGTCAACAAATAGAAATAAAGGGTAACTGGATAAATCATAAACAATTTGGAAGGCAATTTAGTGTAGAAGAGTATAAAGAAGTTCTTCCAACTTCAGCAAAAGAAATTGAAAAATATTTAAGTACTGGAATAATTCATGGTATAGGGCCAGTTACTGCTAAGAAGATAGTTAAGGCATTTGGCGTAGAAACACTAGATATATTAGATAATAATATTGAAAGATTAAAAGAAGTAGAAGGAATAGGTGAAAAGAAATTTAACATAATATATGAATCGTATCTTGAAAGTAAAGAGTTAAAGGATATTATAATGTTTTTCCAAAAACATGGAGTTACAATAAATCAATGCTTAAAAATTTATAAAAAGTTTGGACCAGATTCTATAGATATAGTTTCAAAAAATCCATATATACTAAATGATGAAATATCAGGGATTGGTTTTTTAACTTCTGATAAAATCGCAAAAAGTTTAGGGATTGAACCACAATCAGATTTTAGAGTTCAAAGTGGAATAAGATATGTTTTAAATAATTTTTCAGGACTTGGAAATACATATATGCCTAAAGATAAGTTAATTGAGCAATGTCAAAAAGTTTTGATGGTTGATAAAGAGTTAATAGAGGTTAATATATATAATAGTGTTTTAGAAGGAAAAATAAAGGTAGAAAAAATTAATGATATTGAAGCAGTATATTCATTGCCATATTATTTTTGTGAATTAGGTGTTACAAATAAGATTATTACTTTAAGTATAGAGAATTTTCAAACTATAAACTCAGATATTTCTTTTGAGATATCTACTTTTGAAAGTAAAAATAATATTAAATTTGCTGATTCTCAAAAAGATGCTATAATAGGAGCTTTTGAAAATGGAATTGAAATAATAACTGGAGGCCCAGGTACTGGAAAAACTACGATAATTAAGTGTATAATAGAGATATATGAAAATAATGGAATGAAGGTTCTCCTGGCTGCCCCAACAGGAAGAGCTGCTAAAAGAATGACAGAATCAACAGGACGAGAGGCGAAAACAATACATAGACTATTAGAGATGGGAGTAAGTGATGATGAAAACTCGTTCTTTGGAAAAGGAGAAGGGGAGCCATTAGAAGGTGATGTAATAATAATTGATGAAGCATCTATGATTGATATAATGCTTATGAATAGTTTATTAAAAGCTATTAAATTAGGAACTAGGGTTATCATAGTTGGAGATGTAGATCAATTACCTTCTGTAGGGCCAGGAAATGTATTAAGAGACTTAATAAATAGCGATTTTATTAAGGTAGTAAGATTAAATGAGATTTTTAGGCAAGGAAAAGAGAGCATGATAATTTTAAATGCTCATAGAATAAATAATGGAGAATTACCGTACTTAAATAAAAAAGGTGGAGATTTCTTCTTTGATAATAGGGAAGATAATGAGAGTATTTTAAGTACTATACTAGATTTGGTAAATAGAAGATTACCGATGTTTAATTCAAAGTGGAATAAGGTTAAAGATATTCAAATATTATCACCTACTAGAAAAGGTATTTTAGGAGTAGAAAATTTAAATAATGAACTTCAAGCTATTTTAAATCCACCTGATAAATATAAAAAAGAAAAGAAAATTAAGGATTTTATTTTTAGAGTTGGTGATAAAGTAATGCAAACTAAAAATAATTATTCTTTAAAGTGGAATAGAATAGGTGGATATGGCGATACTGAAGGTGTAGGCGTATTTAACGGAGATATGGGATTTATAGAATCCATTGATGAAGAAAATAGAACAGTTACTGTTGTTTTTGATGATGAAAGAAGAATAGTATATGATAATGTATATGTAGAAGAGTTAGAGTTAGCATATGCCATAACAATACATAAAAGTCAGGGAAGTGAATTTAAAGTAGTAATCACACCAGCTTTTATGGGATCAGCCTTTTTAATGAATAGAAATATATTATATACAGGAATAACTAGAGCAAAAGAACTTGTAGTAGTTGTTGGAAATCAAAAAGCACTAAAATATATGGTTGATAATACAAATAGTATGGAGAGATATTCCTCATTGAAGGAGAGAATTTTAGATATTGTATCTGATGATAAAATAAGTGAAGAATAGATAAATGGAGTCAATACTATGAATTATAAGGAATTGAGAAATGCTTTTAAAAGAATAAATAAATGGTATGCAAAAAGAACTAAGGTATTAACTTTAAAGACAAGACCTTTTAACACTATGGAAATTTTCTCTAATATAATAAATAAGGCTTTATATGAAAATAGCAATATTTTATATGTATTTTGTAGTGAAGAGAATGAGTGTATAGAGGAAAAGGTTAATTGTATATATGAATTTGTAGATGAAGCTATAAGTAGTAAGCAGTTAGATAGTAATCTACATTGCATAGGGATAAATGAGATAGGAAGTATAAGTGAAACTTATGATTTAGTTATAGTTGATGATATAACTTTATTTTCAAAAATAAGTAATGAATATATTAGAGAGTCTATAGAAAATATTTATTGGAAAAGTAATAAAATTATAATTTATTCAATCGAATATATCTTTCCTATAGGAGAGAAAATTGATTTACCTTATATATTATCAGAAGAGCCTATGGTAGAACCAAGATTAATGAGCACTAGGATACGTTTAGAGGAAAATATACCTTTATCTTTATTTGAGTACTTTAAATGGTTTAAGGAAAATAAAAGAATAGTACTGGTAGTTGTACCATCTGAAGAAAAGTTAAATAAAGTTTATAATCATTATTACCAGGTATTAAGAGAGTTAGATATTAGAGTAGTTAGGTATACTAAGAATCAAGATTTTAGCTTTATAAAAGAAATTATAGATGGATATAGTGATTCGTTGTTTATAGTTACTAATAATTGTGGCCAATATATGAATAATATTGTAAATGTAAATATAATAATATTATTTGCTGATGATATTTACTATTCATATAAAAGGATAGTTTATATGTGTGCTTCAATTAATAGTACTAGAGAGATTCAGTCAGAACTAATAATGGTTTCAAAAGAGATTTCTCAGGACATGGATAATGCAAAAAGTATTACTAGAGAATTTAATAGGAGATTATGGGAGAAGCAATATTTAAAATCATAAGTAAAATTTTAAGTTTAGATTCCTTTAATAAGGTCATATTGAAAATATATAATGAAGTTTTAGATATAATTTATCCGCCAGAAGAAAAGTGTATAATTTGTAGTGCAGATGGGTTTATAGGATTATGTCCATATTGTAAAAGTAGTATTAATAGAGCGGCAGTTGAAAAAGATAATTTATCATATGGATTTTATGGAGGAGTTATAAAAACTTTAATTTTAAAGTTTAAATATGAGAGTAATTTTACTGCAGGATACTTATTATCAAACTTCTTGATAGAGATGATAAAGGAAGAAAAGATTAATGCAGATGTTATTTGTTATGTTCCTATGACAAAAAAAGCTGAGAAAAAAAGAGGTTTCAATCAGTGTGAATTAATTGCAAGAAATATAGGATATCATACTAATATACCGGTAAGTAACTGTATTAAAAAGATAAAGGATACTAAGGAACAAAAAACATTGACAAAGGAAGAGAGAATTACAAATCTAAGAGGTGTTTTTAAAATTAATAGCGCTAATGATATAAAAAATAAAAATGTTATATTAATTGATGATGTTATGACAACTGGAGCAACTATTAGTGAATGTAAATATATATTAAAAAAATCTGGAGTAAAACAAATTATAGTATTGACAATTGCTAAAAGCAATATATAATATTAATGTAAAGTTAGGTCTGTGGATGAAAGTCGATGCCAGTCGCAGGCAAAACGATCCACGTAAGTTAAACAAAGTTTTAATGAGCATGGTGCGGTATAGAAGTAAGTCCTGCCAGTAGAGATACTGAGAGTGTTAGTAGTGAGAGGTTAATTCCGGGTAGCGAAAGCTCCAGCAGGCGAGTGTGGGGTCAAAATCCAGGTCAGCTAACTTTATAAAAAAACATCAATTCATATGAATTGATGTTTTTTTATTTTTAATAATGAGATAATTGAAGATAAAATGAGTTATGTAGAGTAAATAAGTTTAAATTTTCTGTAAATTTAGAAAATAGTCTTTGAGGAATAATATTACAAATGGTAAAATATATATATAAAATAAATATATATTGAAGTCTTAAGTAGTATAATTATAACTTAAAGAGAGGGGCTGACCTTATGAGAGTAACAGTAATAGGAAAGAACATTGACGTGACACCTGCATTAAAGGAAATAGTAGAAAGAAAGATTTCAAAATTAGACAGATATTTTGAACCTAACGTAGCAGCAAGAGCCACATTAACTGTTCAAAAGAATAGCCAAATTTTTGAGGTGACAATACCTTTTAATGGTGTGATTTTAAGATGTGAAGAATCAACAGATGATATGTACAAGTCTATTGATTTAGTAGAAACAAAATTAGAAAGACAAATTAGAAAACAAAGAACTAAGCTACAAAGAAGAAGTAATGAATCTTTAAGGTTTAGCAACTTTGATGAAGTTGCATCGGAAGAAGATGATCAAGGAGAAATAGTAAAAGTTAAAAAGTTCAATATAAAACCAATGAGTACAGAGGAAGCTATATTACAAATGGAACTTGTTGAACATAATTTCTTTGTATTTAAGGATTCTGATACTGATAATGTTAATGTTATATACAAGAGAAAAGATGGAAATTATGGACTTTTAGAACCAGATTATATTTAATGATTATAAGTAAGGAGAGTGTTATTAACATCTCTCCTTATTTTTATATAGATTTTAACTTTTATTTAGTTATAGTCATAGTAGAAGTTTTGGGGAAATAAAATAGGATGTTATAGTAAAAATTTACTTTAAATTTAAGTAGATACGTTTTTTGTTGAATTATAAATACTATAAATGGTATAATTTATTAAGTAAAATATTAAAAGGGTAACCTATGTAAATAAAAGTTAGATAAAATAGATGAAATAATTATTTAATCGTACATTCTTATAGTATTTATGAATGTAGATATTGAAAGGAACTATATTATGGGATTTTTAGAAAAACTTTTTGGAACATATAGCGAGAGGGAAGTTAAGAAACTTCAATCAATTGCAGATAAAATAGAATCTTTAGATGAATCTATGCAAAAATTAACAGATGAGGAGCTTCAAGCTAAGACTATAGAGTTTAAGGAAAGAATAAAAAAAGGTGAATCTTTAGACAGCATCTTACCAGAAGCCTTTGCTGTTTGTAGAGAAGCTTCAAGTAGAGTTCTTGGAATGAAGCATTTCAGAGTTCAATTATTAGGAGGAATGGTTCTTCATCAAGGTAGAATAGCTGAGATGAAAACAGGTGAGGGTAAGACTCTTGTTGCAACATTACCGGCATACCTTAATGGATTAACTGGAAATGGGGTTCATGTAATAACAGTAAATGATTATTTAGCAAAAACTCAAATGGAAGAAATGGGGGTATTATATAACTTTTTAGGATTAACTACTGGTTGTATAATTCATGGAATAACTCCAGATCAAAGAAGAGCTGCTTATGCATGCGATATAACATATGGAACTAATAATGAGTTTGGATTTGATTACTTAAGAGATAATATGGTAATACATATGGAAGAAAGAGTTCAAAGAGCGCTTAACTTCTG
Source organism: Clostridium sp. D43t1_170807_H7 (assembly GCF_015555905.1). Taxonomy (GTDB): domain Bacteria; phylum Bacillota; class Clostridia; order Clostridiales; family Clostridiaceae; genus Clostridium. The sequence goes on along the minus strand of NZ_JADNLK010000002.1, from coordinate 203,969 downwards.
TATAGTGGATGAGGTTGACTCTATTTTAATAGATGAAGCTAGAACACCACTTATTATTTCAGGAATGGGTGATAAATCTACTAAATTCTATAATGTTGCGGATAATTTTGTTAAAACATTAGTAAATGAAAAAGATTTTACAGTAGATGAAAAAGCTAATGCAGTTTTATTAACTGATAATGGTATTATTAAAGCTGAGAAATATTTTGGTATAGAAAACTATGCTGATTCTCAAAACTTAGAATTACAACACTATGTTACACAAGCTTTAAAAGCTAACTATACAATGAGAGCTGATAAAGACTACATGGTTAAAGATAATGAAATAGTTATAATTGATGAATTTACAGGAAGACTTATGGAAGGTAGAAGATATTCAGATGGACTTCATCAAGCAATTGAAGCTAAAGAGGGAGTTAAAATTCAAAGAGAATCAAAGACTTTAGCTACAATAACATTCCAAAATTACTTCAGAATGTATGCCAAGTTATCAGGAATGACAGGTACTGCATTAACAGAGGAAAATGAATTTAGAGAAATATATAATTTAGATGTTATAGTAATACCAACTAATAAACCAGTTCAAAGAATTGACCAATCTGATATGGTTTATAAAAATTCTGCTGGAAAATATAAGGCTATAGTTGATGAAGTTGTGAAGTCACACGAAAAGGGGCAACCAGTACTTGTGGGTACTGCGAGTGTTGATAAATCGGAATATATTTCTTCTTTATTAAAGAAAAGAGGAATTAAACATCAAGTTCTTAATGCTAAATATCATGCTCAAGAAGCAGAAATAATTTCTCACGCAGGGGAATTAGGTATGGTTACTATTGCTACTAATATGGCAGGTAGAGGTACTGATATTAAGCTTGGAGAAGGAGTTAGAGAAGCAGGTGGATTAAAAGTTCTTGGTACTGAAAGACATGAATCAAGAAGAATAGATAATCAACTTAGAGGTAGATCAGGACGTCAAGGTGATCCAGGTGAATCAATATTCTTTATATCATTAGAAGATGATTTAATGAGAATATTTGGTTCTGAAAGGATTCAGGGAGTTATTGATAAATTAGGTCTTGAGGAAACAGAAGCTATAGAAAGTAAAATGGTTACTAAAGCTATAGAAAATGCTCAAAAGAAAGTTGAAGGAAATAACTTTGATATAAGAAAGAATCTTCTTGGATATGATGATGTTATGAATCTACAAAGAGAAGTTATTTATAGACAAAGAACTGAAGTTTTAGAAGGCAAGAACTTAAAAGAGCAAATTGAAGGAATGATAGAAGAAGTTATTTCTGATTCTGTAAATTCACATTTAAGTGGAGAAGTACAAGATATAGAAGCTGAAATTAAAACATTACTTCAATACTTAGAAGAAATTTGTTTACCGCATGGTGTTATAACTGCTGATGAATTAGCAGATTTATCTAATGAACAAATAAAAGATAAGCTAACTGAGATTGTTATGAATATCTATAAAGGTAAAGAACTTGAATTTGGTGAGGAGCAATTAAGAGAAATTGAAAGAGTAGTTCTTTTAAGAGTTGTTGACCAAAAATGGATGGCACATATTGATAATATGGATCATTTGAAACAAGGAATGGGATTAAGAGCATATAAGCAACAAGATCCAATTCAAGCATACCAAATGGAAGGTAGTGCAATGTTTGAAGAAATGATTGAAGGAATTAAACTTGAAACTGTTAAATTCTTATTCCATGTAAGAGTTGAAAGACCAGTTGAGAGAGAAAAGGTTGCTGAAGAAACGTCTGCAAGTCATGGAAGTGATGACAAGAGTTTAAAGAAAGAACCTGTAAAAAATGATAACAAAGTTGGAAGAAATGATGTATGCCCGTGCGGAAGTGGTAAAAAGTATAAGAACTGCTGCGGTAGGGAAGTATAGATAGTTTCAAGTGATAAGTTAAAAGTGGCAAGTTAATGTGGGGGAGAGAGTTATAAATATTACTACATCTAACTTGTCACTTGTCATTTGGCACTTGTCACTGAATGAAGGGGTGATTTTTTTGTTAATTAAGTTAGAACAAGAGCTAACTAAGGTTAGTGGTTTAAAAGAAACATTAAAGGAAATGGGGGCTTCACTTTGACAAGGAAGGCCTAGAAAAAAGATTCCAAGAGCTTGAGCTTCAGATGCAAGAAAAAGGATTTTGGGATGATATAAAAAGAGCAGAAGATGTTACTAAAGAAAGTAAAAGTATTAAAGATAAAATAGATAGATATGAAAGTTTAGTAAGTAGATTAGATGATGTTGAAATATTAGCGGAACTTGCAGAAGAAGATGAGGAAACTGTAAATGAAGTTATTAGAGAAATTAGAGATATAGAAAAATTAGTAGAGGAATATAAGATAGAGCTTCTTTTATCGGGAGAATATGACAGAAATGATGCTATATTGAATTTGCATGCTGGTGTTGGTGGAAGTGATGCTAATGATTGGACACTTATGCTTCTTAGAATGTATACTAGATGGTGTGAAAAGAAAGGTTATAAAGTTGAGACTTTAGATATACTTGAAGGTGATGAAGCTGGAATAAAAAGTGCTACACTAAGGGTAAAAGGCGAATTTGCATATGGATATTTAAAGGCTGAAAAGGGAGTTCATAGATTAGTAAGAATATCTCCATTTAATGCAAATGGAAAAAGACAAACATCATTTGCTTCTATAGAAGTATTACCAGAGCTTACAAAAGATCAAGATATAGATATTAGACCTGATGATTTAAAAATAGACACTTACAGAGCAAGTGGAGCTGGTGGGCAGCACGTAAACAAAACAGAATCTGCAATAAGAATTACTCATATTCCTACTGGAATTGTAGTTCAGTGTCAAAGTGAAAGAAGTCAGTTTTCAAATAAAGATACAGCAATGTCTATGTTGAAATCAAAGCTTATAGAACTTAAGGAAAGAGCCCATAAAGAAAAAATAGAGGATTTAACAGGTGAATTAAAAGATATGGGATGGGGAAGTCAAATAAGATCATATGTATTCCATCCATATAATATGGTTAAGGATCATAGGACAAATGAAGAAACATCAAATTTAAATGCTGTTATGAATGGAGAAATAGATCAATTTATAACTACATATTTAAAGAGTATATCAAAATAAAAAAAGTGCATTGCACTTTTTTTATTTTGATATTAGTTTAAAATTTTTAAGTGTAATAATTATTATTGAAAATCCAAATATAAGAGTTACTATAATAGAATCATTATATCCCCTAGCATAAAATATACAAGAAGTTATAACAGATATTAATGCAATTAATGCGAAAAATCTAGAACCATTTTTATCAGTTATAATTTTACTCTTATCAAATAATCCCCAAGCAATTAATATAATTAAAATAATAGATATCCATAATAATGAATGTGAACTATATACAAATCTAGTAAATGTACTATAGCAAGAAGTTTTAATTTCTTCATCAACTATACTATACACAGTATCAATGGCATTAGTATCTATATAATCAATAGTATCATTAGGCGTATGAATTCTTGTTTTGTCACTATGACAGAAACTAACAGCATCTATATTTAAATTATTAAAACTTGCATGATCACTAGAATCCTCATAAAGAACTTCATAACTTACATTATTAGAATCACAAATTTCCTTTAATGAATTTAATAATTCTGAATTTGTGTTCTTAAATTTACTTCCTTGCATGAAGCTTATAGGATAATCAACGCTACCAATCATATCGAAGTTAATTACTTTTGAATCTTGTATATTAAATAAGTTAGATTCGGCAAAGGCCTTAGAACCTAATAATCCAAATTCCTCTGCATTTAAGGCAACAAAAATTATATCTCTTTTTGGCTTTCCATAAGTAGCAAAACTTCTACTAAGTTCTAATAAGAAAGAAGCACCAGAAGCGTTATCTAATGCTCCTGAGTAGGTATTTCCTAATCCATCTTTTCCAAGGTGATCATAATGAGCAGTTATTATAAAAGGAGCTAACTTTGAGTTTGAACCTTTAATTACACCAATAATATTTGATATTGTTTTTTCCTCTTCCTCAAATGGAATATGAATTGATATTTCTTTTCCTTGGCTTAAGCTATTAGATATTTTTTCAAATGCACTATTGGATACCATTATTACTGCATCCTTTGCAAAATCGCTAAAAAATGAACTTCTAAATGAAAAATTATTGTTTTTAGGAACATATATTAAAAATTGTCCATCATTACAACTCACTTCCATATATGCTAGATAAGAATTTACCTTGTCTGCATTTGAAAAATTAAATGTATTATTTTTAAAATTAATCATATCTTCTTTAAAGTCAACGCCATATTTTAATTCTTCTTCAATTTCTCCATTAGATTCTATTTTTAAATATGGAGAAGTATTAGTTATAACAGGACATATAGTATTAAAAGTTTGAGTATAGTTACCATCATTGTTTAAGGTAGTTAACCCGCTATCTATAAACCTATTTTTTATTATTTCTCCTGTCATTGAATTTTCTGTGCTTCCTGCTAATCTTCCAGCAAGTGTATCTGAGGATAAAACATAAATATTACTTAGAACATTACTAGAATCAAATGGTGAATAAGTATTATTAAGATATATTGTAAATAGCAATATAAAGGATATTATTGATAATAGAGGGAAATATATAATTTTTTTCTTCATAAAAAATACCTCACTAATAGTATTATATTAAATACTATTAAATGAGGTGTTACATTATGATAATAAATCATGCCTTATTTTGAATAAGTTCAAATAAACATTGAAATAATGAAAATAAAATACAAATATAAATGAAAACGTTAAGTTGGTTATTAAGAACAGAAAGCACACCACCAATTATTATGCTACATAATGTAACTATATTTATAAATTTAAGAAAATTTGATTTACCAGTTAATATTTCTTTAATAGCAACAAATAAAATCATTATAAAAGTTAAAAATATAAAGATTTTCTTTAAATCTGTAGAGAATTCAATTACGTAGAGTTGATTTAAGAATAAAAGAGTAATAAAAACTATAAGTAGTATATTTAGAAATCTATTAATAAATTTATTCAAAGAAGCTCCCTCCTTAACAACTGAATGGAAAATATTTACAATTAAATTATACTATTAGCTTTACTTAATATCAATAGTGTAAAATTATGTTATACTAATTATTAGAGTTAAACTTATAATAAAATTTTATAGGAGGAAAGTATGGTAAATATAGAAGAAAGGCTAGTTAAAGAGTTAGGAATAACTTTAAAACAAGTTCAAAACGTAATTAAATTATTAGATGAAGGAAACACAGTTCCTTTTATCTCTAGATATAGAAAAGAACAAACTGGTGGATTAAGTGATGATGTTTTAAGAAAATTCTTTGAAAGATTAACTTATCTAAGAAATTTAAAGGAAAGAAAAGAAGATGTTTTAAGATTAATAGATGAGCAAGGAAAGTTAAATGATGATATAGTTAAAGCTTTAGAAAAGGCTGACACTTTAACAGAAGTTGAAGATATTTATAGACCTTATAAACAAAAGAAGAGAACAAGAGCGACAATAGCTTTAGAAAAGGGATTAAAGCCATTAGCTGATTTAATTCTAGAAGGAACTTTTAAAGGTGATATAAAAGAGGAAGCTAGTAAGTATATAGATGAGCAAAAGAAGGTACTCACTACAGATGAAGCTATAAATGGAGCTTTAGATATAGTAGCTGAGGTAATTTCTGATGATGCAGGATTTAGAAAATGGATAAGAGAGCTTGTAATGAGGGAGGGAAAAATAGAATCAAAAGGATCAAGTGAAGAACCAACACCTTTTGAAATGTACTATGAATATAGTGAAGATGTTAATAAGATTCCTGCTCATAGAATATTAGCTATAAATAGAGGAGAAAAGGAAAAAGTATTATCTGTTAAAATAGTAGCTAATGAAGAGAAAATAATAACTTATCTTCAAAATAGATTATTAAAAAATAATGAAGTTACTGATGAATATTTAAAGTTAGCAATTAAAGATTCTCTTAAGAGATTAATATATCCTTCAATAGAAAGAGAAATAAGAAGTGAATTAACAGATAAAGGTGAAGAAGGAGCAATATTAATATTTAAAGAAAACTTAAAGGCTCTTTTAATGCAAGCACCGATAAAGGGAAAGGTAGTTATGGGGTATGACCCAGGGTTTAGAACTGGATGTAAGGTTGCAGTTTTAGATTCTACAGGTAAATTCTTAGAAAAAGCTACAGTATATCCGACTTTACCTAAAAATGATGTAGAGGGTACAAAGAAAATATTAAAAGAACTTATATATAAATATGATGTAGATGTTATTTCATTAGGAAATGGTACTGCATCTAGGGAATCTGAAGAAGTAGTTTCTGAAATGATAAGTGAAATTAAAAAGGAAACTGGAAAAGAACTAGCTTATGTAATAGTATCAGAAGCAGGGGCATCTGTATATTCTGCATCAGAACTTGCTGCTAAGGAGTATCCAGACTTAGATGTTACTATAAGGGGAGCTATTTCTATTGGAAGAAGACTTCAAGATCCTATGGCTGAGCTTGTAAAGATAGATCCTAAAGCAATTGGGGTTGGGCAATATCAACATGATGTTACTCCAAAGAAATTAGATGAATCATTAGCAGGTGTAGTTGAAGACTCTGTTAATAAGGTAGGGGTTGATTTAAATACTGCAACACCATCACTTTTAACTTATATTGCAGGGATAAATGCATCAATTGCAAATAATATAGTTGCATATAGAGACGAGGTTGGAGGATTTAAGAGCAGAAAAGAATTATTAAAGGTTAAGAGATTAGGACAAAAAGCTTATGAACAATGTGCAGGATTCCTAAGAGTTATGGAAAGTAAGGAGCCTTTAGATAATACTTCAGTTCATCCAGAATCATATGAAGTAGCAGGAAAGCTTATTGAGATTTTAGGATACACTAAGGAAGATTTAAGAAATAGAAATTTAAATGATATAGAAGAAAGAGTTAGCTCAAATGGATTAAATAATCTTGTTAGTGAGCTTGAAATTGGAGAATTAACTTTAAAAGATATAATTAAAGAATTACAAAAACCAGGAAGAGATCCAAGAGAAGATATGCCTAAGCCAATTTTAAAAACTGGTGTTATAGATTTGAAGGATTTACAACCAGGAATGGAGCTTATGGGAACTGTAAGAAATGTATCAGACTTTGGTGCTTTTGTTGATATTGGTGTTCACCAAGACGGATTAGTTCATAAGAGTCAAATGGCTAATAAGTTTGTTAAGCATCCACTTGATATAGTTAAGGTTGGAGATGTAATTAAAGTTAGAATTATGGAAGTTGATGAAAAGAGAAAGAGAATTTCATTAACTATGAAGGATATAGAATAATACTATTTATTATAAAGAATGTTGTTAGATGGGTAAAAATCCCCATCTTTCCATTTTTTTCTTGACTTTATTAATAGAATTAAATTCAATATATCTTTTTATTTTTTTTATATTTATATAATTTAATTGTAGCACTAATAAACCAAAGTATAGTATTTACTACTAAAAATGAAATATTAAATAATGGAGCATTACCAGTTAGTGCTTTTATAGTAGCAATAAAAGCAAAGGTTGATACTAAATAAGTTAATATTATTTCAAGTTTGGGATTCAATAGATTATCCTCCTTAATATTTTAATATCTATAGTAGGAGCCATAGCTTGTGTAACTGAACATGTAGTAGATATTTTAGGAGCTACTATAGTTAGTTCATTTTCTTTAATAAATGAATAAATATTATTCATTTATTTTTGTACTTTAGTTTGTGTTAAAGTTTTTCTAAATGATAATAAATTATTTAAATGTAATTCTTGGCATATTTTTATAATTTTTATCCCTCTATAACTAATCATTTGATTTTCTTAAATATTTACAAAAAATACAATAACATGTTTATAAGATTAAGTAAATATTTTACAATAAAAATATTATAAATATAATAAAAAGGAGAAGAATATGAGAGTGTTTAAAAATATTATTGTATAAAATAATAAAACTGAAAATCAAAATTTTAATTTTATAATTTGAAGTTTCATCTATGAAGAATGAATAGATGTTTCATTAAAAAAGTGGAGTAGCTTGTTTAGCTACTAAAAGTAAACAATATGGGTTGAATATACCAATATCGAAAATAAGAGAAGTAGCAGGATATTTAAAAAAATACTTTCAAACTATACAGAGAGAGTTAATTTATTATAGTTCCATTTATAGAAATTCAATTAGATATAATAAAGAAATGTAGACAAGATGAATTAATTATATTAATGAGAAGATTTATGATGAGATGTGCTTGTAGTTTAGCTGAAAAAATGGAGTACAATCAATTTCAAGTGGAGAAAGTATAGGGTAAGTTGCAAGTAAAAATTTAGAATGGTTAATAGTAAATATTGATTGTGCAGATAGACCAGTGTTTAGACCATTAATTATAATGGATAAAGGTGATATTATGGGTATAGCAAATGAAATAGGAACATATGAAACTTCAATTTTACCATATGAATATTGTTGCACAATATTTGTACCAAAACATCCTAAAATAAAGCCACAATTAGAGGCAATATGAAAAGCTGAGTCAGTTTTAGATATAGATGCGATCGTAAAAGGCTATTAATAAAACTGAACTAGTATTGTTTTAATAATTAAGTTGTTTTTTTGATAATCTTTAAATAAATTCAACTTATTTTGCAATATTTGAGCTTAAGTATATTAAGAAAAAAGATTGTGAAAGGATAGGGGAAAATTAACATAAGAAAAGCTAAATGAGCAAAAAATTAATTAATGCAATATGAAATTTCAAGTGGATTTAAGAATATTAAAAATTCAAAGAAATGGACAACAGTTTTTGGTGGAGAAAAATGTGTTGCTAATTAATAAATATAAAAAATAATAAAAGGAGTTGTACACTAATATTTAGTGCGACAGCTCCTTTTATTATTTTTTATATTAATCAACAAAATGAAAATATTATTTTTTTTTATAAATTGAATAAACTGCACATAAAGTTGATAATAGCAAAATAAATATTTTTAGATATTTATTAATATTAATATTATATATACTTAAAAAATTTAATATTATTATTGAAAATAAAGGCATTAAAGCCAAAAAAGTAAAATTTATATTTTTATTCATTTAAGTCTCCTTTAACATAAATGTGAAAGAAAATAAATAACAAAAAATATGTTTTTGTACTATTTATATAAGTTATTTTAATGTATTGATCCACAAGTACAAGGACCACTTCCAGCACGATTTAAGGCGGCTTTTTCACCAATTTGTGAAATTAGCTTTACAGCTCCCACTAGGGTTATGCCTAGTCCAAGCGCTACAATAAGTATCACCCATTCAGCAACGCCACCGTTTATATCATTTAATTCTGAGTCATTAAGTGTATAAAAATTTGTATTCTCCATTAAATCACCCCTATATATAATAATCTAATAAAATAAGTAGTAACCTACAGCAGTTCCTATTAAAAAACAACCTAATGTGGGAACCCAAAGAGGGGTAGTAACAATACCTGCTATACCTAGTAAAGCAGCACCAGCAATCGAAATACCAGTGAAAACTCTATCCCAATTTATACCACCATTTATTAATTCTAAATCATTATTTTCAATAGCTAAAAAGCTATTATTTAAAGTCATTTCCATAATTAAAATCCTCCATTTTATTTTATATATTTATAATAAACTTCTTAAATTTTGGCGCCTTCTATTAAGAAGAGTATTAACGTAAATTAAATTATGTTAGGACTTATAGATAAATAAATATCAGCTTCATATTTATCTAATTCATCTTGAGTTTTTATTTCATTAAGATTTACTGTGTATAAACTACTTATAGGCATAAGAGATTTTTCTTTTATATATTGTTGAATTAACAATATATTTTGTTGCATACCTTGAGGATTACCTCTATGCTTAACCTTTAAGCAGTTTGTAAGTTTAAATGTTCTTTTAAACTTGTACATATCAGTTTCATTAAATTCCTTATCTACTGGAATTAATATTTCAATATCCATAGTAGGAACAATAGCTTGTGTAATTGAATAAGTTGTTGATATTTTAGGTCCAACTATAGTTAATCCATTTTCTTTAATAAATGAATCAATATCATTCATTTCTTTTTGTACTTCAGTTTGTGTTAAAGTTTTTCTAAATGATAATAAATTATTTAAATATAATTCTTGGTATATTTCTATCATTTTTATCCTCCTATAACAAATTATTCCACACTGTTTCAAAAAAATTCACAAATAAATAATAACATGTTTACAAAAAAAGTAAATAGTTTACAATAAAAATATATTATTACAAATTTAGATAAAAATATTATAAATACAACAATAAGGAGAAGAAGAATGAGAGTATTTAAAAAATATCATTGTATAAAACAACATGATATAAAAGATTGTGGAGCAGCTTGTTTAGCTACTATAAGTAAACAGTATGGATTAAAGATACCAATATCGAAAATAAGAGAAGTAGCAGGAACAGATATGAATGGAACTTCTGCATATGGAGTAGTTAAAGCAGCTGAGACTTTAGGCTTTACTGCAAAGGGAGTTAAGGCATCAAAACCAGAGGATATATTTTCAGAATTTCCAAAGCCAGCAATAGCTCATGTTATTGTAGATGGATCATTACTTCATTATGTAGTTATACATAAAGTAACTAAAGAAGAAATTTTAGTGGCAGATCCAGCTAAGGGAATAGTTAAGTATAAGCCAGAAGATTTCTTTAAAATATGGACAGGTGTATTAATTATTATGGTACCAGCCCCTGCCTTTGAAAAAGGGGATGAAACTAAGGGGTTATTTGAGAGATTTTGGGGACTTATAAAAGTTCAAAAGGGACTATTAGGAAATATATTTGTATCATCTATATTAATTACTATTTTAGGTATAATAGGTTCATTTTATTTTAAATTTTTAATGGATGATATACTCCCTAATAATTTAAATAAAAGTTTATTAGTAATATCTATAGCAATGATTGGACTATCAATTTTTAAGATAATAACAGAATTCTTCAGAAGTCTATTACTTATTCATATGTCGCAGAATATAGATATACCATTACTTTTAGGATATTACAACCATGTTATAGATTTACCTATGAACTTTTTTGGAACAAGAAAAGTTGGGGAAATAATTTCTAGATTTAATGATGCAAGTAAGATAAGAGATGCAATAAGTTCAGCGACACTTACATTAATGATAGATACATTAATGGCAGTTGTTGGTGGAGTCATTCTTTACATGCAAAGTTCAACATTATTTTTTGTTTGTATTATACCTATAATTTTATACTTGGCATTAGTATTTATATTTAAAAAGTCACTTGAAGATGTAAATAGAAATGTTATGGAAGATAATGCAAGATTAACTTCTTATTTAGTAGAGTCCATTGAAGGTATAGAAACTGTAAAAGCTTTCAATGGTGAAAGAAAGGTTAATTTGGAAACAGAAAAGAAATTTGTTAAGTTTATAAAATCAGTATTTAAGTATGGATATGTAAATAATCTTCAAGGGTCACTTAAAAATACTGTAAAAGGTATATTTGGAATATGTATATTATGGCTTGGTGGATATTTAGCATTAAAAGGAGATATAACAGTAGGTACATTACTTAGTTTTAATTCATTACTTGCGTATTTTATAGAACCAATAGAAAGAATGATAAATTTACAGCCAGAATTACAAAGCGCAATGGTTGCGGCAGATAGATTAGGGGAAATACTTGATTTAGAATTAGAAAAGTCTAAAGATGAAGATAAAAAGATAAATCCTAAAACATTACTTGGAGATATAAATATTAAAAATATTGATTTTAGATATGGTACAAGGCAATTAGTATTAAAAAATATAAATATGAATATTAAACCAGGAGAAAAGATTGCATTAGTAGGGGGAAGTGGTTCGGGAAAAACTACTATTGCAAAGCTTTTAATGAATTTCTATGGTGTAGAAAAAGGAGAAATTATATTAAATAACTACAATATAAAAGATATTAATAAAGAAGCATTAAGAGATAAAATATCGTATATATCGCAAGATTCTTTCTTCTTTAGTGGAAGTATAAAAGAAAACTTACAATTTGCAAATGAAGAGGCTACTTATGAAGAAATAATAGAAGTTTGTAAACAAGCACAAATACATGATTTTATAAATTCATTACCACTTAGATATGAAACTCCTTTAGAAGAAAAAGGAACTAATCTTTCTGGTGGTCAAAGACAAAGACTTGCTATTGCAAGAGCACTTTTAAAGAAGCCAGAAATTTTAATAATGGATGAAGCTACATCTAATCTTGATTCTATAACAGAAAAGGCAATAGAAAAGACTATTGAAGAATGTACAAAAAATGTAACTACAATAATAATTGCACATAGATTAAGTACAATTATGAGATGTGACAGAATATATGTTATGGATAAAGGTGAAATAATAGAGGAAGGCAACCATGAACAATTATTAAGAAAACAAGGTTATTATTATAGATTATGGACTGGACAAACATTAGAAGAATTAAATGAAGCAGCATATACAAAATTAGAAGAAAAAACAGCTATTATAGCAAATCCTTTCATAGGAGGTTTAAATTAATGAAATATAAAATAGAAGAATTAAAAGATATAACAGACTCAAGAGAAATAATGCAAAGTAAACCTCAAGGTTTTTCAAAATATATGATGTATATAATAATATTTATATTAAGTGCAGTAGTTTTATGGTCATTAATTGCCACTAAAGAGATTAGTATTAAAGCAAATGGAGTAGTTAAGCCTAGTGAAGAGATTACGAAAATATCATCCACTATAAATGGAAAAGTAACAACTAATATAGAAAAAATAAGTGTTGATGCTAAAGTAAGTGAAGAGCAAGGTACTAGTTACTATACTGGCGTTTGTAGTATTCCAGTAACTTCAATGCAAAATAAAAAAGGTACTAGTATAGACATAAAGACTGGAATGTTAGTACAAGCTAGAATAATAAATAGGGAAGTTTCTTATTTTAGATATTTCTTAGAGAAGATAAACATATTAGATTGATACATTTTAAATATTTAATTAGGTAGTATATATAAACCACTTGAAATATACAAAATTTAGTAATATAATAAAAATAAATAATAAATAAATATCTTCAGGGCAGGGTGGAAGTCCCTACCGGCGGTATAGCCCGCGAGCAATTTTTGCAGATTCGGTGTAACTCCGAAGCCGACAGTATAGTCTGGATGAAAGAAGGTAAAAAGCGATTTAATGAATATAACTATTGTTATATTTATTTATAGATTTGTATTTTATGCCCTGATGTATTTTACATCAGGGGTTTTTTTCGTAAAAAAGTGCTTCGCAATTTAGTTAAAAGGTGAATTGAAATGAAGGAAATGTACAAACTATAAATAATATTAAACGCTAATGCCCCAGAGGATAACTTTTGGGAGGAGAAAGAGTATGAATTCATCAAAAAACTTAAACAAAATGATTAAAATTTCTTTATTAGCAGCTATTGCAGTGGTATTAATGTATTTTGATTTTCCTATAATACCTGCATTTCCATGGCTAAAAATTGATTTAAGTGAAGTTCCGGCTTTAATGGGGGGATTTGCATATGGACCAGTAGCTGGGGGAATAATAGTTATATTAAAGGTATTTTTAAGATTTTTAATAAAAGGAACAGAAACTGGTTTTGTAGGAGAGACTGCAAATATTATAGTTGGACTTGCGTTAGTTGTTCCAGCAGCTTGGATATATAATAAAAAGAAAAGTAAAAAGACTGCTATATTAGGTATGTTTATAGGTGCGGTAGTTATGCAAATTTTAGGGATAATTTCAAATGTATATTTCTTATTGCCTGCATATGGAATGCATTTAGAAGGAACTGCATTAATAAATTATATATTTTTAGGATTAGTACCTTTTAATGGAGTAAAGGCATTGATAGTTTGTATAGCAACATATTTACTATATAAAAGAGTATCACGTGCAATATTTAATGTTGATAACAAGTTTGAAGCAAGAAAAAAAGAGATAGCTTAATAATAAAAGAGGATAGCAATGCTATCCTCTTTTCCACATTATAATGGCATCTTCACCATTGTCTGAATAATATCCTTTTCTTATACCTTCTTCTTTAAAGTTGAATTTTTTATAAAGATTTTGAGCAGGGATATTTGAAGCTCTAACTTCTAAAGTAATATCTTCACAATTAAAAGTTTTGCACACATCAAATAATTTTATCAACAAATTTGAAGCAATGCCTTGTTTCCTATATTTTGAGCTTACAGCAATATTTGTAATATCACCTTCCCCAGCAATTATCCACACTCCAACAAATCCAACTACTTTACCTGTGGATAAATCTTGCGCAATTACATATTTTGCTAATGGGTTATTTAGTTCATTATTAATAGATTCTAAAGTCCAAGGAATAGCAAAACATTCTTTACTTAATTCATATACACCATTTGCATGGTTTTCATCCATAAGACTATAATCTATTTTCATTTTTCATAGCCAGCCTTTGTTCAAGTTCTCTTTCAGCTTGAGGTTTTTTAATATAAAGTGGAGCAGAATTCATATCATCAACTTCACCAATCTTAATTTTTTCCATACCAAGCTCTCCTAGAGAAGAAGCTCTAATAATACTTAAATGATTTGGAGCAAATTCACAGTTATTAACATTTTTGATTAAGAACTCTTTATGTTTAGATACACCATCACCAGTGAATATAACTTTTTCGCCTTTTTCATTTAATATATCTGCAAGTTCAGTTAATTCTAAAGCAGTACATTCAAGCACTTTAACTAACTTACCATCTATATTTTTATAAAGACCTGTATATACGCTATCTCTTAATGCATCCATAATTGGGCATATTATGCCATCAAATGTAATTAAAGAGTTTGCTAGTGCATCTAAACTTGAAATTGAAACATAAGGTTTGTTAGAACCCATGCTTAATCCTTTAATGGTTGCCATTCCGATTCTAAGACCAGTAAATGATCCAGGTCCCTTAGAAACTACAAAACCATCAACTTCACCTATATCAACTTGACAGTCTTTTAATAGCATTTCTATTTTTTCCATTAAGATAACAGAATGCTCTCTTTTAAAGTTTAAAGTATATTCACCAAGTATAAATTCATCCTTAAGTAAAGCAACTGTAGTTACTAAAGATGAAGAGTCAACGCTTAAAACTATCATATTTTTAACTCCTTTATATAATCATATCTTTCTCCATATGGAGTTATAGTAATTTTTCTATAATCTTCGCCTTTTTCTAAATCTTTTTCTATATAAATATGTAAAAAATCCTTTGGAAGTATTTCTTCTATATAGTTTGCCCATTCTATAATTGAAACTGCATCAGAAAAAATATAATCATCAAATCCTATTGCATATATTTCATCAGGATCTGAAACTCTATATACATCAAAATGATTTAATTTTAAACGACCAGAATCATATTCATTTACAATAGTAAAAGTAGGACTTGTTATATAATCAGTTATTTCCAAACCTTTAGCAATTCCCTTAGTTATATGAGTTTTACCAGTACCTAAATCTCCAGTTAAACAAACTATGTCACCAGATTTTAATAGTTTACCAAGGGCTATTCCAAGGTTAGTAGTTTCCTCCACGCTATTAACAGAAAAAATCATGTTAAAATCCTCCCTTTTTTAATTAACTATTTTATATTTTATCCAAAAAGTAAGAAAAAGAAAAGAATAATAGAAAAATAGTAGAAAAAAATATTGCTTTTATATTTAACATAATGTATAATAAGTTTTGTACTTAGGGGTATCGTATATCGGTAGTACAGTAGTCTCCAAAACTATTAGGCTAGGTTCGATTCCTAGTACCCCTGCCAAAGAAGCTAGTAAGATTTTCTTGCTAGCTTTTTTTTATTAATTTTTTTAGAAAATAATTTATTATACTTTAATAGAAATACTGTAAAATAAATTTGTGACATTTTATAAAAAGAACAAATGTTTGAATAAATTGAATGATAAGGTTAATAATTAAAAAAGAAAATAGTTGGGAGTAGTAAGGAGAGTTTATGGATAAGGCATTAGATATTTTAAAACAATATTACGGATATAGTTCATTTAGGGAAGGTCAAGAAGAAATAATAAGAGAAATACTGAATGGAAATGATGTTTTAACTATTATGCCTACAGGTGGAGGTAAATCAATTTGTTACCAAGTACCTGCAATATTACTAGATGGTATAACAATAGTTATATCACCATTAATATCTCTTATGAAAGATCAGGTAGATAATATAAATAACTTAGGAATTAAGTCAGCATATATTAATTCATCATTAAGTAATATAGAAATAAATAATATTTTAGATGAAGCTGCAAGAAATGAAATAAAAATATTATATGTTGCACCTGAAAGATTAGAATCACAAGCTTTTTTAGAACTTATAGCTAGTATTAATGTTTCCATGGTTGCTATAGATGAGGCACACTGTGTGTCACAGTGGGGACATGATTTTAGAAGTAGTTATAGAAGAATAAGCAGAGTAATTTCGTTATTAAGAAATAGACCAATAGTTACAGCCTTTACAGCAACAGCTACAGATGAGGTTAGAGAAGATATAATAAATTTACTTGAATTGAATAATCCCAAAATATTTATATCTGGATTTGATAGAAATAATCTTAAGATAATAATAGAAAAGGGAGTAAATAAGAAAAATTACATTTTAGATTACATAAATAATAATAGACATGAATCAGGAATAATATATGCTTCAACAAGAAAAGAAGTAGATAATTTATATGAGTTATTGAATTCAAAGGGATTGCAAGTTGAAAAATACCATGCAGGACTTAGTGACGATTATAGAAAAACAGCCCAAGAAAATTTTATATATGATAAATGTAATATAATAATTGCTACTAATGCCTTTGGTATGGGAATAGATAAACCAAATGTTAGATATGTAATACATTATAATATGCCTAAAAATATTGAGGGATATTATCAAGAGATAGGGAGAGCAGGAAGAGATGGTGAAGAAAGTGAATGTATAATGCTGTTTTCACCTGGAGATGTTCAAACACAAAAATATATTATAGAGACTGCTACAGAAAGTAGTATAAGAAAAGAAAGTGAACTTTCAAAACTACAAACTATGATAAATCTTATATATACTCAAGATTGTTATAGAAAGTTTATATTAAATTACTTTGGTGAACAATATGATGAGAAGTGTAATAATTGTAGTAATTGTGAGGCACCAGGAGAATTAGTAGATAGAACTGTCGATGCTCAAAAAGTTATTTCATGTGTTTATAGAATGAATCAAAGATTCGGAATTGGAATGGTAGTAGATGTACTTAGGGGTTCTAAGAACAAGAAAGTATATGAGTTAGGATTTGATGAATTATCAACTTATGGAATAGTAAAAAATTATACTAAGGATGCATTAACTGAATTTATTAATATGTTAATTTCACATGGATATTTAAACTATAAAGGAGAATATCCAGTTTTAACATTAAATAAACAATCTATAGAGATTGTAAAGGGAGAAAGACGAGTATTTGTTAAAGAACAAGTAGTTAAGAAAATTAAAATAGAAGAAAATGAACTGTTTATTATATTAAAAGAATTAAGAATGGATATTTCTAGAGAAGAAAAAATACCACCATACATGGTATTTGGTGATTCTACATTAAAAGAACTTAGTAATAGAATGCCAATAACAGATGAGCAATTCTTAGATATAAGTGGTGTAGGTAATTCTAAACTTAATAAATATGGCGAAAAGTTTATGGAAAAAATTAAAACTTATATTGATGAAAATAACATTGAAGTAACCTGGAGCTTTATTAGTAAGAAAAATAACAACTTATCATTTGATGAAGTTTTGGATAAAGAAAAAGATAAAAAGAAAAAAGAAAAGAATAATAACGAAGAGAAGAAAAAATCATATGAAATAACAATGGACTTTATTAAAGCAGGTAGTTCAATAAAAGAAGTTGCTAAAGAAAGAGAATTAACTCTAATTACTGTAATGAGTCATATTCAACAATATATTGCTGAAGGGAATAAGGTAGATTTTATAATACCTTTAGATGAATTCTTTAATGAAGAGGAAGAAAAAATAGTTTTAGATGCTATAGATAAAGTTGGATACAGTAAGTTAAAGGATATAAAAGAAATAGTATCAGATAAAATAAGCTATGATACAATAAGAGCAGTGGTATTGAAAAAAATTATCAACGAACTTAATAACTAAATTATTCGTTACGTGAGAGCGAAAAAATTTAGTTGACAATTATTATGTTAACATGGTAGAATAACCATTGTTGAAGGGGTATCGTATATCGGTAGTACAGTAGTCTCCAAAACTATTAGGCTAGGTTCGATTCCTAGTACCCCTGCCAAAAGACTTAGCAAAATTGCTAAGTCTTTTTTGTTAAAATGAGAAGAGTTTGCTCAATATTTAATTTTATAATTTATTAAGAAGTTTTAGATTATTAGTAATTATTATTGAATAAGTTAGTAAATAGTAATTTAGGAGAAGGTAGTGAATTCACCATGGAATTATAGGAAAAACGACCTTAATTTGAGGGTTTACACATGCATCTCATTTAATTGACAAGCAAATATTTATAATGTTAAAATGGGGTATGCCTAAATTAAGAGTAGTCCTAGTTTGGGCTATCTTTTTACTACCATAAGGAAGGGGGCAAATGTATGATAGTTGAAAAAGTTTTAAATAATAATGTAGTTGTTTCAATAGATCCTACGACTAGGAAAGAAGTAATTCTTATGGGGAACGGTATAGCATTCAATAAAAAGCCTGGTCAATTAATAGATGTTAAAAGAATAGAAAAAACATTTATAGTGGATGATGAAAATTTAGGAAATAAAATTAAAAAATTAATTAATCAAATACCAGAGGGGATATTTGAATTAACAGATGAAATAATAACTCATGCAATAGTTGAGTTAAATGTTGAATTAGATAAACAAATTTATGTTTCTCTAGCAGATCATATAGCTTTTGCTGTAAAAAGATTTAAAAATGGGATTACTATAAAAAATGAATTGTTAAATGAAATAAGAAGGGTTCATAGAAACGAATTTAGAGTTTCATTATGGGCTGTTGATTACATAAATAGAAATCTAGATATTCAACTTCCAGAAGATGAAGCTGGATTTATAGCATTACATTTTGTAAATGCAAGTTATAAAGAAACTACAATGAAGTCAGTAGAATCAACTAAAATAATAAAGGATATATTAAATATCATTAAATACTATTTTGCTATAGAGTTAGATGAAGATGATTTAAATTATGATAGATTGTTAACTCACTTAAAGTATTTCGCAAAGCGTATTGTTAATAATAATAAACATAATAGTACAGATTCCAGTTTTGTAGAAGTTATATCAACTACATACCCTGAGGCATATGGATGTGCAATAAAGATAGGTGAATATATATTAATGAATAACAATTATGAGGTAGACGAGGACGAACTTGTATATCTAACAATGCATATACAAAGAGTTATATCTGTAGCAAGAGAAAAGAGAGAAAATAAAACCCTAAGCAATTTAACTTAAGCTTAGGGTTTTATTTTTTAAGATTGCTTAATCCATTCTGAATAAGATGTAGTATAATTATCAGATTTATTTTTTGAAACATAATCATAGAAGTCTTCTAAAAATTCAAATTGATGTTTGTTATCATGAAGATTAACACCGCCAACATTATATTGGTATGAGACTATTTGATCTAATGATAAGTTAGTAGTATTCATTAAAATTTGATACATTGACATAAAAGTAGTTGTTCTACCTTCACCAGCATCGCAATGAAAATGAAGATGTAAATCAGAAGGTTTTGTTTTAACAAATTCAACAAATTGATCAATAATTTCAGGAGTAGGAGCACCATTATCTCTTACTGCATATCTTTTATATTCCATACCGGCTTTATTAGCTACAGATGATTCATTACTAACAAAATCCACAGTTATTTCTTTAAAAGGTCTACCTGTTCTTCTATAAATATTTAAATCATCATTAAGTTTTATTTTAGATAAAAGTGAATCTTCTGTTTTAATTGTTTGCTCTGTAGTGAAACCATTATTTAAATCCTTAGTAGGATCAAAAAAGCTTATAGCATAATTATTAACTAATCCATGGGACTCTTGTCTTAAGTCTATAATACATATATTGGGTTTGTTTATAGTATTTTTTAAGTTATTTGCTTGTTCAGCTGTAAATTGAGCGCTACCAGAAATATTTAAATTAGGTATATCTCTAAACCTATCTGGTAATCCAGTAGTTGAAGTGCTATCTCTAACAATTAAGGTTTGATTTTTTTTATTAGATAGAGCATCAAAGGGAGAAGCAGATATTAAATTGATACTTAAAACTAATAGTGAAATACAAATAAATGTTTTCAAAATAAATTGTTTCATAGTTAAAACCTCCAACATTTTATTTATTTTATTAATATTTTTTGTATTAAATAATAAATTTATTCTAAATTATTAAATACATTATTCATACCATTAAATAAATATGGTAAAAATATTAATATAATAATTAAATTAGGAGAGATATAATGAGTGATACTTATCAAGAAAGAAAATATCCTGAAAAATCGTGGTCTATATCAAAAATGAAAACTTTAGAAAATTGTGAAAGAGATTATTATTATACATACTATGGAAGCCATAATGGTTGGATTTATACAAGTACAGATGAACAAAAAATGGCATGGAGATTAAAAAAGTTAACTAATTTATGGATGTGTTTTGGTGAAGTGGTTCATAAAGAAATTAAAGGCATAATAAATATATGTAAAAAAGATAAAACAAGGTTTATGAATGCAACAAGGTTTAATGAAGTAACTTTAAATAAGCTTAGAAATATAATACGAGAAAGTATCCAGAAGTATAACACTAAAGAATGGGATGAATATCCTAAAGGAATAATGCTTCAGGAGTATTATTATGGAGATAAGATATCAAAGCAAATTGGAAATGAGTTAAAAGAAAGATTAAGTCAATGTATAAATAGTTTTTATGTTTCAAAGAGTTTTGAAGATATTCTAAAATCAGAAACAGTAATTATAGAAAATGATGAAGATATATTCAGTAGTATTAATTATGATAGTTTAAAAGTATATTCTAAAATAGATTTATTATATAAAGATTATGATGGATACTATGTAATTGTAGATTGGAAAACAGGAAAAGCATCTGATAGTGATAAGGAGCAGTTATTGGTATATGCATGGTATGTAATGGAGGAATATGGTGTACATTATTCTAGAATTAAAGGTAGGATAGAATATCTTTTAGATGGACATGCAGAAGAAGTAATATTTAAACAAGAAGATATTGAATTTATAAAAAATAAGGTTTCTAATGATTTAAAAATAATAAATTATTATTTAGATGATATAGTTTTAAATAAACCAAAGGAAAAGGAAGTATTTCAAAAGAGATTAAAAAATTATAAATGTAGTAATTGTAAGTTTAGAATATTATGTAATGATGATAGTGTTTAAAAATATATAATTTGGATAGAACTTATAAAAAGGATTTAACAAATTAAATCAAAGTTTAAGAGGTGAAGTATGAGTTTTATTCAAATTCAAGCTATAATTTTTCTTAGTATCGTTATATGTTCTATTATTGGTGGAAAGAAAGCATCATTAATGGCGAGTGCAATTTGGATCATAGAAACAATAATAATTTACAAAACTAGTAAAGTGAATTATCTACAAATTATATCAGTTTCTTTATCATTTCAAATAGGAATGTTAGTTGCCATAGTTAGAGATTTTATAGTTAAAAAGTTTAAGAAAGCAACAAATAAGGAAGTTAGTTAATATAATCCATAATAATGAAAAGTGGGTATTATTTACTTGTTATATAAAAACCTATACTGGTTAATATAATAGTGTAAACAGAAACAACTTAGATGTGAAACAAATATTTAAGTTGAGTTTACAAAATTACCGCTAACCAGAGGAGGAATCGATTATGTCAAAAACATTAGTTCCAGAAGCAAAACAAGGATTAAGCGCATTCAAGAACGAAGTTGCAGCAGAAATGGGAGTACCATTTACAGATTATAATGGTAACTTAACATCTAGACAATGTGGTTCCGTAGGTGGTGAAATGGTTAAAAGAATGGTAGAACAATACGAAAGTGGATTAAAGTAAGAAACCATTAACGGCCACAATCAGACGAGTTAAAGGAAACAATACTTCGAGAGGGTGAGTACTGTTATGGGTGAAGCACCACCTGAAATTTAATCTATCATTCGAAAAAAAGAGGAGAGAGATATTAAAGTGGATTATATCTATAATAATATCTCTCTTTTCTTTTTGTATATAGATATTAGCAAGAGTTAAGAGACTTTATAACTAAGGTAATTTATGTTAAAATATGAACAAAGGTTCGTGAAGTAGGTGATAGAATGAATAAAATTAAGGTGTTACATTGTGCTGATTTACATTTTGATACGCCCTTTAAAGAGCTTAGTAAAGAAGTTTCAGATGTTAGTAAAAATGAGCTATTAGAGGTATTTAAAAATATAATAGATTTAGCTATAAATGAAAATGTAGAGGTATTACTTATTGCAGGAGATGTTTTTGATAATTTGACAGTAAATAAGAATACCTTATTTTTTATATCAGATCAAATTAAAAGAATAAAAGATATTAAGGTATTTATTTCACCAGGTAATCATGACCCATATAATGAAAAATCCTTTTATAGTATGATAAATTGGCCGGAAAATGTTTATATTTTCAAGGGTGATATGGAGTTTAAAGAAGTTAAAGAGCTAAATTTGATTGTTTGGGGAGCTGGATTCAGAAACAACTATGAAAATGAAACTTTGTTAAGAAAGATTAATGTAGATAATGATAAAATAAATATTATGTTGCTTCATGGAGAGATTACATCAGCTAATAGTAAGAATGAATATAATCCAATATATATAAGTGATATATATGAATCTAATATTGATTATATTGCATTAGGTCACAGACATAAGTTTTCAGGAATATTAAAAGCGGGAATAACTACTTATGCATATAGTGGATGTCCCCAAGGAAGAGGATTTGATGAAGCAGGAGAAAAAGGTGTTATAGTTGGAGAAGTATATAAAGGTGGAGCTAATTTGAAGTTCTTTCCTATGTATAAAAGAAAGTATATTACAAGAGAGATTGATATAACAGATACTAATAACTATGATGAAGTTGTATTTAAAGTATTATCAGAATTAAACAATGAGGAAATCTACCAGAATTTTTATAAAATTATATTGAAGGGTGAAATAAAAGAGCATTTTAATTTAAATGAAAAGTTACTTATAGAGAAATTAAAAGACAAATTTTATTATATTAAAATAATTAATAATACAAGTATAGAAGTAAATTTAGAAGAATTAAGTAGGGATTATTCTGTAAAAGGAAAGTTTATAGCAAAGATATTTGAAAAATTAAAATGTGCAAGTGATGATGAAAAGGAGATATTAGAGCTAGCTTTAAAGATAGGAATTCAATGTCTGTCAGAAGACGAGGTGAATTTAAATGATTATTAAAAGAGTAAATATTATTGCATTTGGTGGTTTAAAGGATAAAGTAATAAGTTTTGATAATGGAATAAATGTAATATATGGAGAAAATGAGGCTGGGAAGAGCACTATTCAAGCATTCATTAAGATCTGGTTATATGGTATGTCAAGTTACAAGGGCAAAGACTATAAGCAAAATGAACGACTAAAATATATGCCAAGTACAGGTGAAACTATTAGTGGGGAATTGTATGTAGAATCTAAAAATAAGGATTATATAATTAGAAGAACTTTTGGAAAGAGCAAAAAGGAAGATACATCTTCTATAATAGATGCCATTACTGGAGAAGAGATAAGTTACATTTCAAAGGATGAGCCAGGAAAATACTTTTTTAATATAAACAGAGCTACTTTTATTAATACATTATTTATTGGTCAATTAGGAGTTGGAGTAAGAAAAGATAAGGAAGGAGAAATAATAGATAAAATAGCTAACTCTATAGGAATAGATGATGGACAAGTATCGGTAGACGTAGCAATTGCAAAATTAAATAAATATAAAAAGTCTATTTCGAACGTTAGGAAAAATGGATGTTTAGATATATTAAATGAGAAGTATAGTAATTTACTTAGTGAAAGATATGAAGCGTATAATTTATCAAATCATAATTTAGATAATGAAGAATTATTAATCAATTTAAATTTGGAAAAGAAAAATTTAAATAGTGAAATTAATAATTTAGATATATATAAGAAATTTTTAAAGAAGACAAAGCTTAAAAAGGAATTCGAGGAAATAACACAATACTTTAAAAAGAAGCAGGAATTAAAAAATAAAGAACGGTATATTAATAAGTTATTAACTTATAATGATGAATTTATAAATTATGCGTTTATAAAAGAATTAAGAGAAGAATATTCCTTATATTTAAGCGTATTAGATACAAGTGAAGTAGAAAAAGAAAATATTAGAGAAAAAGAAGAAAGAGTAGAAGCATTAAAATCTCCCTTAGATAGGTATGATTATATAGAACAACTTCCCAAGAATATATTAAACCTATTAGAAAAATTAAGTATTAGAAGAGAAGTATTAAAGGAAAAAGTTGATATAAATAAATCTATAGAGAATGAAATTCATTTTTTAAATCTTAAAGAAAGAGAAGCAAAAAAAATAATTGGAGATGCTTTAATTATTGAAGATTTTAAGGAACAAATAGGAAATACAGTTAGTAATTATGAAGAAAAGTTAAGAGAGTTAAAAAAAATAGTTGAAAATAATAATGAAAGTAAAAACAATAATCTATTTTTTGTTTGTTTATTAGTAATATCATTATTATCTATAATATTAGCAATTGCTATAAAGAATAACATACTAAGTGTAATATTATATATAATTTTTGCTATAACAATTTTATTTTTATTAATTAATATTTATTTCAATAGAGGTAGAAAAAATAAAAAAATTCAGACAATAAAAAGAGAGATAAATAAGATAGAAAAGGATTTAGACTATTATTGTAACATCCTAAAAATTAGTAGCTATAAAGAATTATTTAAAAAATTAAAGATATATGATGATTATACAAAGCTTAAAATTAAAATTAATGAAAAGATTAATGAAAAGTTATCTCAAAGGGAATTATTATCTTTAGAAAAAGCAATAGATGAATATGATATTGTAAATTCTGAAATAGAAGAATATTTAATAATTTCTGGAGTAAATAATTTAGGAGAGCTTATAACAGAGATTAATAAATATCAAGAAGCATCTAAAGGATTAGATATACTAGAGATTGAATTAAAAAATTTAAAAATTGGCTTAGAAAAGACAAAAGAGCAATTAGAAATTAGAGAAACAAAGATAAGAAGAAAGTTAGGTTCTATAGGATTTGAAAATGTAAATCTTTTAGAAGTTGAAGATATTTTGAAGGAGTTAGAGGAAAAGTTAGAACTTAGAGATGAAATAAATAGAAATTTAGCATCAGTAGAAGAAGCATATTTTGCTTTAACAAAAGGAAAAAATATAGATTCAATTAAGAAAGAACTATGCGATGTAATTAATGTTGATTTTAAGTATTCTTATGAAAATGAAGAGGAGATAGATTCTGTTATTAAGGAGAAAAACTTAAGATTATTAGAAGTTGAAAAGAGTATTAAGGATATTGAAAATGAAATAAAGAATAGATTTAATGGAAAAAGAACAATACCAGATATAGAAGAAGAAATTAAGGCGGTTGAGGATGAAGTAAAGGAAAGAGAAAAGCAATTTAAGGCAAGTAACCTTGCTATAGATATTCTGCAAGAATCATATCAAGAACTGAGGGGTAATTTTGGACCAATACTTAATAAAAATGTAATAGAATCATTTAGAAGATTTACAAATGGAAAATATAGTGATGTTATGGTAGATGATAATTATGAAATGAAAGTTAGAAATGAAAATAACATAATGCAAGCAGATATATTAAGCAATGGAGCTAATGATCAACTAAATTTATCTCTTAGATTAGCATTTATAGATATGATATTTAAAAGCAAAGATGTATCAATATATTTAGATGATGCTTTTGTTCAATATGATAATAAAAGAGTAGAAAAAACGATTAAGTATTTAGTTAATCAGAATTTTAAACAATATATTATATTTACTTGTCATAATAGAGAAGAAAATATAATTTCAAAAAATAATATAGATCATAAATATATTAAATTAATAACATAAAATATAATTTAATATGGATTAAATGGGAAAAATAGTCTAAACTTAAGAGTATAGATTTATTTAAAGAGGTAATAAGTGGATGAAAAATTCGTTAAATTATTATAAAGATAATATAAGCAAAGTTAATGGTAAACTAGAAAAGTTAGAAAAGAAACTTATAACTTTTTCAGTTATACGCTTTATAGTTGTTATTATTGGATTAATAGCCATGTATTATTACTATAAACAAAATAGTATAGAGGGTATGGGATTTAGTTTTCTATGTACGTTAATTATATTTTTAGTAATTGCATTTTTTCATAATGAAAAGATAAATGCTAAAAAAAGATTATTAACGATGTTAAATTATTATGAGAAGGGTATAAAGAGACTAGATAATACATGGAAGGAATTTGATGATATTGGTGAAGAGTTTATTAATAGAAATCATAGTTTTTCAAGTGATTTAGATATATTCGGAAAAAGTTCTTTGTTTCAATGGATAAATCTAACCAAAACTAGATTTGGTAGAAAAAAGTTAGCATATAAGATGATGTTAAATGATTTACCTACAAGATATGAAATACAAGATAATCAAGAAGCTATAAAAGAGTTAGCCAATAAAAGAGAATTTTGTGAAAGGTTATATTTTGCAGCAAGTATAGAAAATAAGAAAAAGGAAAATATAGAAGAATTATTGAAATGGGCTAATGGTGAAGAAAAAAATAGTTTCACAATAAAGTATATATCATATATTTTTATAGCTATAACTGCAATAATTATATTTCTAGCAATTATAGGACGTATTCCAATAACATATTTATTATTAGATTTGATGATAAATTATTTAGTTATTAAATTATTAACTAAAAGGTTAAGTAGTGTAATAGATATATTTATAAAAAATAAAAGAGAAATAATTAAATATAGTAGTTTATTAGAATTGATACAAGATGAAAAGTTTGAGTCTAAGAAGTTGTTAGAATTCCAAAAGGAGTTAGTAGCATCTAATATAAATTGTAAGGCTGAGATGAAAAAGTTAAAAAATATAGTTAATTGGATAGGGGATAGTACATCTAATGCTTACTATCTTATAATAAATGTATTCTTAATGAGTGATATTTTTATTCTTTGTAATTTAGAAGAATGGAGAATTAGAAATGGTTATAAACTAGAAAAATGGCTTGAGATTATGGGAGAAATAGAAGCATTAGTGAGTTTATCAACTTTAGCATTTGAACATGAAGAGTGGGTTTATCCTACTATATCAGGAGTAAATGAGATTGAGGCTAAATCTTTAGCACATCCATTATTAGGGGATAGGGCTAAGTCTAATGATTTTAATCTTTATGGTAATGAGAAAGTAGCTTTAATTACAGGATCTAATATGTCAGGAAAGAGTACTTTTTTAAGGACTATAGGATTTAATATGATTTTAACTTATTTAGGATTACCAACTTGTTCAAAGGAATTTAAATGTGGGATAAGTAATATTTATACTTGTATGAGAACACAAGATAATTTAGAAGAAAATATATCTTCGTTTTATGCTGAAATATTAAGAATAAAATTGGTTATTGAAGCTGCTAAATCAGGAGAAAAGGTATTTTTCTTATTAGATGAAATATTTAAAGGAACTAATTCAAATGATAGACATGATGGGGCAAGAATATTAATAGAACAACTTGTTAAGCTTCAAGGAGTTGGGTTAGTGTCTACTCATGATTTAGAATTATGCAATTTAGAAAAAGAAAAAAGTTGGTTGGTTAATTATAACTTTAGAGAATATTATAAAGATAATAAGATTAATTTTGATTATGTTCTTAGAAGAGGAAAAAGCGAGACACAAAATGCAAAGCATCTTATGAAGTTGGCTGGCATTGATATTGAAGATTAATTTACTAATTTGACTTTTTAAATTTGTCATTAGTAGAAGGGTGGGGAGAATTTTGGCTTTTATAATAGTAGATTTAGAATTTAATAATTTAAGTGGAATACATAAGTGTATTCCAAATGTATATAATGATTATCCTAACTTAAAAAAGTTGGATTTAGTAAATGAAATAATAGAAATAGGGGCAGTTAAATTAGATGCTCATATGCAACCTTGTGAAGAACTGAAAGTGTTTATAAAGCCATCGGTTATTCCGGTAATAAATCCTAAAATATTAGATATAACAAAAATAGATATAAAAGATTTAGAAAATGGAGTTCATTTTATAGAGGGTCTTAATAAACTTAGAAGTATGGTTAATGAAGGTGATATAATTTGTTCATGGGCCAAGGATGATATAGCTGAAATAATAAGAAATGCAAATCATTATGGATATAATGACTTAAGTTGGATTAACAATTATTTAGATATTCAAGAATATGTAACAAAGATATTAGGTTTTAGAAAATCATTGAGTTTGAAAAATGCACTTAAGGCATTAAAAATAAAAGTAAATGAGGATGCATTACATGATGCATTAAATGATTCTATATATACAGCGCATGTATTTAAAAATGTATATAATGCTAGAGCTATAAAAAGGTATATAATAGAAGATGTTTATAAAATGCCAGCTTTAGAGGTAACTTCATTAGAGGGAATAGAGCTGAATTATGATAAAATAAATCAAACATGTCCTAAGTGTCAAAAAAAAATTGTAATTGATTACCCATTTAGTGTAGTGGGATGGAGATTTATATGTCTTGGAACATGTACAAAATGTAACAGTAGAATCTTAGATGAACTTATTGTGAGAAAGAGTTTATGTGGTGAGGAGATATATAAAGAAGTTGCAACTATAATAGATGAATATGATTATTTAAGATATGAAAATAAATTAAAGCATAAAGTTTACAATTAAAATTATATTAAATTAATAAATTATTAAAATTTAAAGATAATATAACAATTATATTTTATATATGATAAAATGGAGAAGAAGTATTATTTAAAGGAAAGGAAGAAGATATGAATATTGCATTTCTTTTAACTCCTAAAAATGAGGTTATTTATGAATATATAGATGCAACAATGAGACAAGTAATTGAGAGAATGGAGCATCATGGTTATACAGCAATACCACTAATAGACAAGCATGGAAGATATGTTGGAACTTTAACAGAAGGAGATTTATTGTGGAAGTTAAAAAATACTGCAAATCTTAACTTTAAAAATACGGAAAATGTTAAAGTAAGTGAAATAGCTATAAGAACAAAGCATAAGAGTGTTTCTATTAATGCAGATGTTGAAAGTATTATTAGATTAGCTACAACTCAAAATTTTGTACCAGTAGTTGATGATGAAGGTATATTTATAGGAATAATAAAACGTAGTGACATAATAAATTATTGTTACAATGCAATAAAGAAAAATAAAAAAATATTATAGAGTTTAAAAAAAGCTACTTTGTGAGAAGTAGCTTTTTTATTCTTTTACTTGTATAAAATTTACTGGTGACTTAAAATTAATTATGAGATGTTTTTACAAAGGAGTGGATACTATGTCAGTTGAATTAAATGAAAATTCAATGGGAGATCTTTTAAAAGAATTTGATGTTAAGAGAATTAATTCAGGAGATATATTAAAAGGTCAAGTTATAGATGTTAATGAAAAGGAAGTTGCAGTTAATATTAATTATGCATTTGATGGTGTAATAACAAAAGAGGAATTAGTAGTAGGTGATGTTTCTCCATTAGAAGTTGTTAAACCAGGGGATATATTAGATGTATACGTTATTTCACCTAATGATGGTGAAGGGTATGTTCAGCTTTCAAGATTAAGAGCATTACAGATAACTGAAAAAGAAGATTTACAAAGAGCTTTCAAAAATGAAGAAACTATAAAAGTTTTAGTAAAAGAAGAAGTTAAAGGTGGATTAGTGGCTTACTATGGGTCAATCAGAGTATTTATTCCAGCTTCATTAGCTTCAAGAGAAAGAATAGAGTTAAGTACTTTATTAGGAAAAGAAATTGAGGTTAAGTTAACAGAATTAGATTTAAGAAATAGAAAAGTTGTTGCTTCTAGAAGAGTATTAGAAGAAGAAGCTTACCAAGCTAAGAAGAAAGAACTTTGGAAAACTGTAAAGAGTGGTGAAAAAAGAGAAGGTACAGTTAAGAAGATCATTAAGGTTGGGGCTATTGTAGATATTGGTGGAATTACTGGATTAATTCATATTAATGATTTAGCTTGGGAAAGAGTTAAAAGAGTTGAAGATGTAGTAAATGTTGGAGATAAGGTTACTGTATTTGTAGGTGATGTAGATACAGAACATGAAAGAGTATCTCTAATATTAAAAGATGTAGATAAGGAACCTTGGAAAGTTCATGCTGATAATATAAAAACTGGTGATGTAATAGAAGGTAAGGTAGTTAAGTTTATGTCATTTGGAGCATTTGTAGAATTATTTCCTGGAGTTGAAGGGCTAGTTCATATAAATGAAATTACAGATGAAAACATAGCTAAACCTTCAGATGTTCTTGAAATAGGACAAATGATTAAAGTTAAAGTTCTTGATGTTAACAAGGAAAATAAGAGAATTTCTCTAAGTATTAAAGATGCAGTTGAAAGATCAAATGAATATATGCAATATAATGATAATGATGATGATGTTACATTAGGAGATTTATTCAAAGGATTATTTAACTAATTAAAAAATAACTTAGTAAATAAAAAAGTAATGATATTATTATAGTGATAATATCATTACTTTTTATATTTTTGTATATAATCTAGGTGCGCCTCGGTTTCTTTAGCTATTTTAGACATTGTTTTTGCTGAATGAGAATTTAATAAAGTTCTTATTTCAATAATATCGAATGCTTTTCTAACAAATGAGGCAGCATTGTTTCATTATGGCTTGCAGGTCTAATTGTAAAAATCATTTTAGTCTTTTGCATAAAACCACCTCACTTTAATTAAAATAAAAATTATAGGGTAATAAATTTAACTGCTATAATAGATATGATATACTAATTGATATATAATTATTTTAACATAATTAAACAGCGAGGAGACTTAAATATGAAAATTTTACAAAATTTAGAACCGAAAGAGGTTTTCGAGTATTTTGAAGCGATTTCAAATATTCCAAGAGGATCAGGCAATGAGAAGGGAATAAGTGATTATTTATTAAATTTCGGTAAGAGCCTAGGTCTTGAATCAATTCAAGATAAAGCATTAAATGTTATTATTAAAAAACCAGGAACTAAAGGGTATGAAAATGCTCCAACTGTTATTATTCAAGGTCATATGGATATGGTTTGTGAAAAAAATAATGGTGTAGAACATGACTTTGAAAAGGATCCATTAAAATTAAGAATAGTAGATGATTATATATATGCAACAGATACAACATTAGGAGGTGATAATGGTATTGCAGTTGCTTATGCTATGGCAATATTAGCTTCAAAAGATATTCCACATCCGCCAATAGAAGTATTAATTACTACAGATGAAGAAACAGGAATGTCTGGAGCAATGGCTATCAATAAAGAACATATTGATGGTAAGATATTAATAAACTTAGACAATGAAGAAGAAGGATATCTTTTAGTAAGTTGTGCTGGTGGAATAAGAAGTACAGCAACTATTAATATAGAAAAACAAGATATTAAAGATAAAAAACTAGTAAAAATAAATATATCAGGACTTAAAGGTGGTCACTCTGGTATGGATATAATTAAAGAAAGAGGAAATTCAAATAAAATTCTAGGTAGAGTTCTTAAAGGATTATCAAGAGAAGTTAAGTTTAATCTTGTTAATTTAAATGGTGGTTCTAAGAACAATGCAATTCCAAGGGAAGCTGAAGCTATTATATCTATTAATGCTAGTGATGAAAATACAGTTATAAATGTAATAAAAAATTGGAATGATATTATAGGTAATGAATTAAGAACTCAAGATCCAGGATTAAAAATAGAAGGTTCAGTAGCTACTGATAGTGTAGAAAGAGAATTTACAGATGAATGCACTAGTAAAGTTTTAAATTTATTATACTTATATCCAAATGGAATAAATTCAAAAAGTGTAGAAATAGATGGATTAGTAGAAAGCTCAACTAACTTAGGTGTTTTAACTACTAATGATACGACAGTGGAATTTGACTCAGCAATAAGAAGTTCTGTACCATCATTAAAAGAAGAAATAGTTTTAAGAAGTAAAACTATAGTTGAACTTTTAGGAGGAGAATTCACAACTACATCAGATTATCCAGCATGGGAATATAATCCTAATTCAAAAATAAGAGAAGTTTGCCAAAAGGTTCATAAAGATCTTTATGGAAAAGAAGCAAAGATAGTAGCAATTCATGCAGGTGTTGAGTGTGGGTTATTTAATGAGAAGTTAGGTAATCTTGATATGATAAGTTTTGGACCAAACCTTTATGATGTTCATACTCCTGATGAGCATATGAGTATTTCATCAGTAAAAAATTGCTATGAATATTTAAAAGCAATACTTAAGGAAATTAAATAGTTAGTAAAAAACGGAGACCGTTAGGTCTCGTTTTTTTTTGTTAAAAGGAAAAGTTGTTTTTATTATGTATATAAGTAGGTATTAATGAATATATTGTAATGTAATAAGTAAAAACATAATAAGTTAATGATTGGGGAGGATGAGAAAGTGAGGTATACAAGATATAACTATAAGAAAAAGAAAAATAATGATATTTTAAAATTTATTCTATCTTTTATTGGAATGAGTGTATTTGTAATAATAGTTGGAGTGTTGCTTGCAAATGTTATAATTCATTTTTTACCATTAAATAATGCAAGTACAGCAGATGCTAATAATAAAAGTAAACAAGTGCAGACGGATAATTCTGAAATTGTAAGTAATGAAGGTTCAGAGGGAAATGCAGATACTCCAGTAAATGCTGAAGTGGAAAATAATAATCAATCTTCTGAAGTTAGTCAAGAAACTATTAATACTAGTTTTATGGCCATTCAATGTGGGTATTTTGCACAAGAAGATAATGCAAAAGAAGCATTTAATAAAATATCAAGTGGGTATGGAGCTTTTATATATAATGATGCAGATAAATTTAAAGTTTTAGCAGGAGTTTATACAACAGAAGAAGGTCAATCTATTATTGATAAATTAATGGCAAGTGGAATTGAGTGTGTTAAAGTTGACTTTAATCTTAATAGTAGCAATACTGTTGAAAGTCAAATAGCTGGTATATATAATGGATATTTAGAAATATTGAATACTGCATTTAAAGATGATGTAAAATCAGTAGACACCACGGATTTTAAAGAATGGGTTGGAAAATTAGATGATATAAAAGAGGGAGATAAATATGAAGTTTTATCTGACTTAAAAAAACATATTAATGAATTAGGAACTGAAATAAGTAAGGAAAATGTTTCTAATGAAATGCAATATTTATATAAAGTTTTATTAAACTTTAATAAATAGAAAAAAAGCATAAATATATATCAATAAATGTAAAAAAAATACACTTAAAAATAAAGAAAATTTATATAATATTCTACAAAAAATTCATATATAAAAAGAGGAAAATGCTTGTTTGAATATCTATTAAGTGATAAACTATATTAGAAATAAAGATAGGTGACAAGAATTTACCTCTTTTTTATTGTGTTTTAAATTAAATTTTAAAGTCAGGTGTAAGACTAACGTTAAATTGGGAATAATATTTAATAAATGACTGTAGGATGTGATATTTTGAAGTTTATATTGGCATCTGCTTCAGAGCGTAGAAAAGAGTTATTATCTAGGATAGTAAGAGATTTTGAAGTTAGAGTTAGTGATTTTGATGAAGATTCAGTACAAGTTAATAATGACATAGAAAAGTATGTTAAAACATTATCTGAAGGGAAAGCTAAGTCAGTAGCATTAAATTGTAGTAAAGATTCTATAATAATAGGAGCTGATACTATAGTTGTTATAAATAATAAAGTTCTTGGAAAACCAAAAGATAAAAACGATGCTTTTAGAATGCTTAAGGCGCTAAGTAATAATGTGCATAGAGTATATTCTGGAGTTACAGTTATTAATAATACTACAAAAGCAATAAAAAGTGAATGTCTGTATACAGAGGTTTATTTTTCAGAGCTTTCAGATGAGGAAATATGGAAGTACATAGACACTGAAGAATGTTTAGATAAGGCTGGTGCCTACGGAATACAAGGCTTCGGTGGAGTTTTTGTTAAAAGGATAAATGGATGTTACTATAATGTGGTTGGATTACCATTAAACTTACTAAACAAAATGATAAAAGAAATTTTATAATTTGGGGGATGGATATTATTACTTAAAAGGAGTGCTTATGGCAGGAAATATAAGGGTAAATGATATACCATTAAACGAAAGACCAGTTGAAAAATTACTTCAGTTTGGAGTAGAAAGTTTAAGTAACGAAGAGTTATTAGCTATATTATTAAGAACAGGTACAAAAGGAGAAAACGTCATAGCTTTAAGTAAAAGGTTACTAATTGAGCTAGATGGTTTAGACGGGCTTTTAAATGTAAGTTTTGAAGAAGCAAGTAAAATTAAAGGTATTAAGAAAGTAAAGGCTTGTCAGATAATTGCTATGATGGAGTTATTCAATAGGTTTAGAACTTTAAGATCTCAAAGAGAAAGCTTTAAGATTTCGTCGCCTAGAGATGTTTCAACATTATTAATTAATGAAATGAGCAATTTCAAACAAGAAGTATTTAAATTAATACTATTGAATACTAAGAACGTTGTAATAGGAACTAAGGATGTATTTAAAGGAACATTGAACTCATCTATAGTTCATCCAAGAGAAGTTTTTAAAGAGGCAATTCAGAGGGGAAGTGCAAGTATAATAGTTTGTCACAACCACCCATCAGGAGATCCTAATCCAAGTAAAGAAGATATTAATATAACTCTTAGATTAAAGGAATGTGGAAAAATTATGGGGATTGAATTGTTAGATCATATTATAATTGGTAATAATAAATATGTTAGTTTAAAGGAAAAAGGAATTATATAATTGAAAGGGGAATTCATATGGGATTTTTCAGTAGTAATAAAGATATGGGAATAGATTTAGGAACAGCTAACACGCTTGTTTTTGTTAAAGGCAAAGGAATAGTGTTAAGTGAGCCTTCAGTTGTAGCAATAAATAGTAATACAAGAAAGCCTCTAGCAGTTGGTCAAGAAGCGAAATTAATGATAGGTAGAACACCAGGGAATATAGTTGCAATAAGACCTCTTAAAGATGGAGTTATAGCAGATTTTGATGTTGCACAAACTATGCTTAAAAAACTAATAGAAAAGGTAACAAGTAAGAGCGCATTTACTAGTCCAAGAATAATAGTATGTTATCCATCAGGAGTAACAGAAGTAGAAAGAAGAGCTATTGAAGAAGCAGCAAAATTCGCTGGAGCAAGAGATGTTGTTTTAATGGAAGAACCAATGGCAGCTGCTATTGGAGCAGGACTTCCAGTTGGAGAACCTACAGGAAGCATGATAGTTGATATTGGTGGAGGAACTACTGAAGTAGCTATTATTTCATTAGGAGGAATAGTAACTAGTAAGTCATTAAGAGTTGCTGGAGATGAGTTAGACCAAGCGATAATAGCATATGTTAAAAAAGAGTTTAGTTTAATGATTGGTGAGAGAACAGCTGAACAAATAAAAATGGAATTAGGATCAGCATATAAGATAGATGACGAAAATGCTTCTATGGATATTAAAGGAAGAGATATGATAACAGGTCTTCCAAAGATAGTTACAATAACAGAAGATCAAATAAGAGAAGCATTAAAAGAGCCGGTATATTCAATTATTGAATCAATAAAAACTACATTAGAAAAGACACCACCAGAATTATCAGCTGATATAATGGAAAAAGGAATAATGTTAGCTGGAGGCGGAGCTTTACTAAAGGGGCTAGACAAATTAATAAACCACGAAACAAACATGCCTGTTCATATTGCTGAGACACCATTAGATTGTGTTGTTTTAGGAGCAGGAAAAGCACTAGAGAATTTTGATGAATTAAGCAAGACTCAAAGAGGTCAATAATGAAACCTTTTAAAAACAAACT
Organism: Clostridium sp. D43t1_170807_H7; assembly: GCF_015555905.1. Lineage (GTDB taxonomy): Bacteria > Bacillota > Clostridia > Clostridiales > Clostridiaceae > Clostridium. The sequence continues at coordinate 167,617 of NZ_JADNLK010000002.1, read as the reverse complement.
GGCAGTAACTATAGTGGTACTGTCAGTTGCCTTTTTAGGCATAATTATTTTCAGTTTAAAAAATAATTCAAATATTATATCTAGTGGTGTAGGTAGTGTTATTAGTCCATTACAAAAGATAATTTATAATGCAAACGATAAGCTAAAGGAATCTTTTGATTTTTTTATTAATTTTTCAAAAGTGAAGCAAGAAAATAAAGAACTTGCAGCAAAAAATGCAGAATTAGAAAATCAGTTAATTGAATATAATAGAATGAAAGATGAAAATACAAGATTAAGAGAAATGTTTAATTATTCTGAAGCTCACCAAAACTATAATTATTTAGGGTGTAATATAGTTGGATATAGTGGAGGAAATATTTCAAATGGATATATAATTGATAAAGGAACTAATGATGGAGTAAAAAAGGACATGGTAGTAATAACTCCAGCAGGATTGGTTGGAAAAGTTACAAAATCCGAAAGTAGTTATTCAATAGTTCAAACTATATTAAATGAAAATATTGCAGTAGCTTCTATGGTAGAAAGTACTAGAGAGACAACAGGCATATTGCAAGGAGTTACAGATAGCAAAAATAAGAATTTAACGATCTTATCAAATATTCCAATTGATTCTGAAATAAAAGAAGGAGATATAATTTTAACTTCTGGACTTGGAGGAATGTATCCACAAGAAATTAGGATTGGGGAAGTAGTTTCAGTAGAAGTGGATAGTGTTGGAATTATGAAGAAGGCTATTGTTAAGCCATATGTAGATTTTAATAAACTTGAGGAATTATTTGTTGTAGTTCCAAAAGAAGAAATTAATATTGGGGAGTAGAAGTATGAAGAGATTATATTTAATAATTATATTAATAATTTTATTAATCATTGATAATACTTTATTGCCTTATTACTCAATAAAAGGATCTTTTCCAAGTTTATTATTTATATTTGCCATGGCTTATTCAATTATAAGAGGCAAAGAAGAGGCTATTTTTATAGGAATAGTAAGCGGATTTTTACAAGACATATTTTTCTTTGCGGGTTTCGGGGTAAATTTATTTTTAAATATGCTTTTATGTTTTTTATGTGCAAAAATAGGGGAAAGTATATTTAAGGAAAATAGACTAGTGCCAGCTTTGACAGCTTTAGGTGTTTCAATATTGAAAGTTTTAGGAGTAGTAATTATATTTAAGCTATTTTCTCAAACGATTAATATACCTGTGGCATTAATCTCGTGTGTATTAAATGCTATTTGTATGATGCTTTTCTATACTTTGATTTTAAAAACTTTAGATAAATATCTAGATAGAAATACATGGAGGTTTAAATGATAGTTAATAAACCTAAAAAAAATAAAGAAAATTCCAGATATTCTGTTTTGTATATAATTATGTTTATAATGATGGGAACTATTGTTGCCAAACTATTATATCTTCAAGTATACAAATATGATGATTATAAAGAAAAAGCTGATGTAAGTTCTACTAAATTTATTTCAGAAGAAGCTCCAAGAGGAAATATATATGATAGTGAAGGAAATGTTATAGCAACTAACAAGCAAACTTATACTTTAACTTATATGGAAACTGTAGATTCAACTAAAGCATTTTATAAGACTATGGATAAGGTTTTTAAAATATTAGAAGATAATGGTGAAAGTTTTCAAGATGATTTAGCACTTAAAGTTGATGATAATGGAAATATATATTTTGATTTTAAAACTGATAATGAATCTAGCAGAAGAGCTCTTGAAATAAGATTTAAAAGAGATAGAGGATTAAATGAAGATATAGAAGAAGAGAAGTTTAAAAATAAAGAGGGCGACTATACAGATAAAGAGATAAATGAAGTTAATGATGCACTTATGGAAATATCTGCAGAGGATACTTTTTATTATCTTGTAAAATCATATGATTTGTATAAGTTATTATTACCAGAAAACTATACTTCAGAACAAGCAACTGAATTAGCTAAAAAGTATAAGAATTCAACTGGAAAGGAAATATTAGATGATCTATTAAAAGAATATCCTATACAGCAAATAAGAAGATATATTGTCATCAAAGATGCTATAAAAATGGGAAGCTTTAGTGGGTATTCTAATATAACAATAGCAAGTAATATAAATAGAGATACTGCTTTTATTGTATATCAACAATTAACGGATTTGCCTGGAATAAATGTTAGTTTAAAGCCTGTTAGATACTATCCATATAGTACTTTAGCATCGTCAGTTGTAGGATATGTATCATCAATAAGTAGCTCTCAACAAGAAAGTTATGAATTAAGAGGATATGATACATCTACAGATTTAATTGGTGTATCTGGAATAGAGTCAGCTTTTGAAGAACAATTAAAGGGAATAAAAGGTGGGACTACGGTAAAGGTAAACTCTCAAGGAAGAACTACAGAAGAACTATTTAAGTTAGAGTCTTATCCAGGAAATAATGTACATTTAACAATTAACAAAGATGTACAATATGCTGCTCAAGAAGCATTAAAAGATCAAATTATTAAATTGCAATCAGAAGGATTAACAAGTGCAACAAGAGGTGCTGTTGTAGCTGTGGAGGTAAATACTGCAAGAGTTATTGCTATGGCAAGTTATCCAGATTTTGATCCTAATGATTTTGCAATTCCTAGTGAATTAACTACAGAGAAATATAATGAATATTTTAATCCAGATTACGAATCATTTGGTACACAACATATTCAAAATAGTAATGCTAAGGGAACACTAGATGAGCTCTTTCCTGTAAATGAAACTACAGGAGCTAGAGAAGATAAGTATGATTTATATCCAAGAGCTATGTTTAATTATGCAACACAAGGGCTAGTTCCACCAGGATCTACATTTAAACCATTAACAGCAGTTGCTGGTTTAACTGATGGTGCTATAACTGAAAATGATACTGTTAATGATGTTGGGGTTTGGAGTAGTGAATATACAGGAAAGCAGGTACTTGAAAATTTCCAAAAGATAGGTCATGGAATCACTGATGTAAGAAAAGCACTTGAAGTATCATCTAACTATTTCTTTTATGAAACAGCTATTAGATTATATATAAAAAATGGTGCCGATATAGATGCGCTTAACTCTATAGCTCGTTATGCATGGAAGTTTGGATTAGGAGCAGAACAAGGTAAAACAGCATCTACAGGAATTCAAATATATGAGAATTTTGGCCAAACATATAATTTTGTATCATGGAGAAGAACATTAGCTTCAAATGCAAAATATAGTTTAGTTCCAGCCCTTGAAGAGGGAGTATATTATGGATATTCATTTGTGCCATTTGATATTAGTGATATAAGTACTGATTCAGATGAGTTAAAAGCATTAAAAACTAGTTTAAAAGATAATATAAAAGAGACATTACTTAAGGTAGGAACAGAAGAGCAAATTTCTAGTCAAGATGAATACGCTCAAAGTATACTTAATACTGTAAAGAAGATAATGGATATATCAGATAAATATAAAGAGAATGTTGCTAATTATGAAGCTGCTAACAATAAAAAAGTAGATGTGGATTCTCAGGCAATAACAGTGGCAAATGCAATTGCATACTTTACTGTAACAAATCAAACATCAGAAATAAAATCTCCGATAAATTTAGTGCAAGATGCCATCGGGCAAAGTATGAATGCATTTACTCCATTGCAAATGGCTAACTATGTTGCTACATTAGCAAATGGTGGTACTCGTTATAAGGTTTCTATTGTGGATAAAGTAACGTCGCCGACAGGTGAGGTTATTCAAGAGTTTAATCCAGAAGTTATAGAAAGTAATCCTATTGATGCAGATATATTACAGGCTATTAAAGAGGGGATGAGAAGAGTTAATACATCACCATCTAATGCAACTAATTATGCATTATTTGCTAACTTCCCTATTGCAGTCTGTGGTAAGACAGGAACTGCTGACTTTGGAACATCAGAACAATATGAATTCCAAGGAAGAAAGGCTTATGCAAATTATATAAGCTTTGCGCCAATGGATAATCCTCAGATTGCTATATTCTCAACTATTTACGATGGAAACAGAGGAGCAAATAGTGCTTATGTTCATAAGGGAATATATGAAGCATTCTTTAAGGATGAATTATTAGCTATTAATCCTAATTATGCAGCAACTTCAGAAACATTCCAAAAGTATGTTTTAGGATCACCAGCAGATAACAATCAAGAAGCATTAGAAGAAAATGAACATCAAGAGCAAGATGTTAAACAGGAGCAAAATAATCAGGATCAACATGTTCAACAAGAACAATAAAGTGAATAAATATATTGAAAATAAGAGAGGTTTAATAATGACTTCTCTTATTTTTTTAATGAAAAAGTTCTTATAGCTTTACTTAAAATTAGAGTTAAATTACAATTAGTAATGCATATATTTAGTAAAATAAGTGCTATTTTGTAGAAAAATTACAATACTTTTAATCAGATTATGTTTTTAATTGTAGTTATATGATATAATTAAAAGTAAATTGAGTTTTTAATTGGTGGAGGATAACCAATGAAGGATGAAAGAATACAGATAAAAGGCAATAAAGATGGAGTAAATGTTATAATAGATATGGAGAAATTTATAAGCTTTGATGATATGTTAGAAGTATTAATATCTAGTCTATTAAAAAATAAAGGTTTTTATAAAAATTCTATATTAAAAATAACATCTAATCTTAAACATATTGATAACTCTGAAATAATTAGATTAAAAGAAGAATTATTTCAAAAGATAGATATAAAAGATTGTATTTTTGATGATATTAATAAAGTTAAAGAAAATAATTCAATTAAATTTTTTAATGGAGTTAATGAAGGAAAAACTAAATTTATCAAGAAAACAATAAGAGGGGGGCAGTCTATTGATTACCCTGGGAATATTATTATAATAGGTGATATTAATAGTGGAGCCGAAGTTTCTGCAGGAGGTAATATTATAGTTCTTGGAAGTATTAAAGGACATGTTCGAGCTGGTACTGGAGGAAATAAGAAATCCATAATAGCTGCATTTTTTATGCAACCTGAATTAATGCAGATTTCAGATATATTAACTATATCACCAGATGATGGATTAAAGCCATCTTATCCAGAGGTTGCCAAAATAAAGGATGGTTATATAGTAGTAGAACCATATTTACCAAATAAATATATTTACTAAAGTGGAGGGATTTACATGGGAATTTCGATTGTTGTTACATCAGGAAAGGGTGGAGTTGGAAAGACTACAACAACGGCAAATTTAGGAACTGCATTAGCAGCATTAGGAAAAAAGGTTGTGGTAGTTGATGGAGACACTGGATTAAGAAATCTTGATGTACTAATGGGATTAGAAAATAGAATAGTTTATACAATAATAGATGTAATTGAAAATAGGTGTAGATTAAAACAAGCATTAATAAAGGATAAGAGATATACTAATCTTTGTTTACTACCAACAGCTCAAACAAAGGATAAAGATGATATAAGAGCACAGGATATGTTTGATTTAGTTAATAAGCTTAAAGAGGAATTTGACTATGTGTTAATTGATTCACCAGCTGGAATTGAACAAGGATTTGAAAATTCTGTTGTTGGTGCAGATAAGGCTATAGTAGTGGTTAATCCAGAAATTACTTCAGTTAGAGATGCTGATAGAGTAATAGGGAAATTAGATGCAAAAGGTTTAGAAGATCATACTGTTATAGTTAACAGATTAAATTATGAAATGACAAAAAGAGGCGATATGCTTGACGTATCAGATATCATAGAAACTTTATCTGTCAAATTATTAGGAGTTGTACCTGATGATAGAAGTATAACTGTTTCAACTAATAAGGGAGAACCTATAGTGTTAGATGAAAAAGCCCTTTCAGGTCAAGCATTTAGAAATATAGCTAAAAGAATTATAGGGGAAGAGGTACCTTTAATGAAACTAGGAGCAGAATCTACGGGATTCTTTTCAGCTATAAGAAAGATTTTCAAAAAAAACTAGGGGGATAAAGGCGGTATGGATTTATTAAGGGTATTTTCTAACAAAACTACACCAAAGGAAGTTGCTAAAGATAGATTAAAGTTAATACTTATTCATGATAGAGGTGATTTAGCTCCTGAAACTTTAGATAAAATAAGAAAAGAAATACTAGAGGTTATTTCTAAGTATATAGAAATTGATGCTAATGATGTAGAAATATCATTAAATAGAAGTGATGATATTGAAGGAGAAGGTTCACCAGCATTAATTGCCAATATTCCAATAAAAAATATAAGGAATAGATAAGATAGGGAGGCTGTTAAAAATAATAACAGTCTCTTTTAATTTAAGTTAATATTAAAAAATGTTATATAAAGAATATAGGGATATAGTAAAATAGATTATTTAAATAAGTTTAAGTTGAGTATAAGTAGCTTGATATATATATAAAATATGAATTAAAAAGTTAGTAATTCTTAAGAGTTTATGAATTTTATATGTAGTAATATAATTATTTATGGAGAAAAAGTATGAAATAGGATATAATAAGTAGGTATAAATTCAAGGAGGTAAAATTATGATACCTTTATCAAAGTTTAAACTGAATTTAAAAAATCTAAAAAAAGTAGATATATGGATGTTCATATCTATAGTATTGATAACGATATTCGGTATAGTTAATATATATCTTGCTAAAAAAGCATCTACAGGTGGAATGGTATTTCCAATAAAGCAATCAGTATTTTTTGTAGCATCAATATTATTGTTGTATTTTGTATTAGCAATAGATTATTCAATAATCAAAGCATTTACACCAATATTTTATTGGACATCAATTGCGTTGTTGGTTTTAGTTTTAATAATAGGTTCAACTATTAATGGTGCCCAAGGATGGATAAGATTAGGACCACTATCATTTCAGCCAGCTGAATTAGCAAAGATTGCAACTGTTATGATGATGGGTAAAAAACTAGAAGACATGGATGGAGAAATAAATAATTTTAAAAATTTCTTTGTACTAACTTTTTATGCTATAATACCAGCAGGACTTATAGTAATTCAACCAGATATGGGAATGACAATGGTATTGTTCTTTATGGTTTTAGGTGTTTTCTTTATAGGTGGACTAGATAAAAGAATAATAATAGGTGGTCTAGGAGCTTTAGTAGTAGGAATTGTATTAGTATGGAATTCAGGATTAATACAAGATTATCAAAAAAGAAGAATAACATCATTTAGGAATCCTGAAACTGATACATCAGGCTCGGGATATCATTTAAGACAGTCTCTGATAGCTATTGGATCTGGGGGATTCTTTGGAACTCTTAATACATTAGCTAATGATGGAACAGGTGGATATGCATCTCAATATGTTCCAGAAATACAAACAGACTTTATTTTTAGTCAAATATGTCAACAATGGGGGACTTTTGGAGCTATTTGTTTATTAATTTTATATGGGATACTTATATCAAGAATGATTAATATAGCACGGACAGCAAAGGATTTATTTGGAACTATATTGACAACAGGAATGATTGCATATTTCTTGTTTGCAATGTGGCAAAATATTGGAATGACTATAGGTTTAATGCCTATTACAGGAATAACATTACCATTAGTTAGCTATGGAGGAAGTTCTTTAGCAACAACTATTCTTTCATTAGGGTTAGTTCTTAATATAGGGATGAGAAGAAAAAAATTGAATTTTTAAATAAGTAAAATATGCAATATATTGCAAATGCAATATATTGCATATTTTTTTAATTATAAAAATATAATCTAATAAGCAATTTTTTAGGAGGAAATAATGAGTAGTTATAATTACCAATATAAAAGATACTATCAAGAATTACAAAATAAAAATTCAGCAAAAAGGACATCGCCAGTTTATAGAAGTAATTCCTTTGAAGATGTATATGGAAGTGGAATAAAAAAGAAACCAAAGGAAGAGTTCTTTTCAAGTATGGCTAATGTTTTTATTTATCAACTAGTTGTTGTTATCTTTATGTTTATGGCAGCTTTTTATTTAAAATATTCTCCAAGTGAACAGGATTCTTATAAAAATGTAAAAGCAGTAATAAATGATACTACCTATAGTATTGAAAATGAAAAAATTGAATCCTTTGATTTTTCAGAGATATTAAATAAGATAAATAATTACATAAAAACAAGCTTAAATGGAGGAAAAGTTGATTTTTAAAAGTAAGAAATCCTGTGAGAAAGGTGGTTATTAATATAATGTGAGTCTATAAAGGAGCTGTAAATGGATAGATGGAAAAAAGTGTTTTAGCTGAAATTATATTATTTTTTATACTTCTTAGTTTAAACAAATCAATTATTTTAGCATTTATAAGCATATTTCTTCATGAAATATCTCATATAATTGTAGCTAAAAGGAATGGCTGTAAATTCAATAATTTTAAAATTCATATATATGGTACAAGTGCACAGTTTATAAATATTGATGAATTATCTAAGAAGGAAAAAATTCAAATATATTTAGCGGGACCATGTATGAATCTAGCCATTGCATGCATATTTTTTTTTGTTGGTTTAATAATTAATAATAGCATAGTAGATAAAATAATTAATATTAATTTAAATTTATTATTTTTTAATATTCTTCCAGCATATCCTTTAGATGGTTCAAGGATATTAGAAATTATATTATCGGGAAAAATATTGTATAAAGAGGTTACTGATATAATTTCTAAGATTAGTTATATGATAGCAATAGGACTAATTACTATTTCTTTAGTTATATTTATATATAATAAAGGTATAAATATTAGTCTAATTATTGCAGCCATAATAATTTATTTAATAACTAAAAGTGAAAAAAAGTCAGCTATGTATATATTAATGGGAAATATATTTGTAAAAAGAAATAAGCTATTAAGAAATAAGTATATTGAAAATAAGAGTATATCAGTATATTACAAATTAGGTTTAGCTAATGTTATGGCAATTATAGATAAAAATAGATTTAATTCTTTTTATGTCCTAGATGATGATTTAAGGCTTTTGTTTATAATGCACGAGGATGAGCTTATAGAAGCATTAAAACTTTATGGAAATATTACATTGGAGGAATATTTTTATAGAAGGGACAAGGCTTAGAATTAGTTTACTTTTTTATGATTAGTATGCTAGAATAGTAAAGATAATTATGACAAGTTGCAAGTGGCAAGTTTCAAGTTAAGGATGAAACTCCAATTGGAGTTTCTAAAATATAATTTTAAAAATTCAGCTTAAGCTGAATTTTTTCCTAAACTCAGAACTTGTCACTTGTCACTTATCACTAAATTAGAGGAGGGTGCTTATGAATAGAATAACTGATGATATTTTATGTAAAGTAGAAAAGCCATCTAGATATGTAGGTGGAGAATTAAATCAAGTTATAAAAAATCCAGAAGATGTTAATATAAGATTTGCATTTTGTTTTCCTGATGTATATGAAGTGGGGATGTCTCACTTAGGAACAAGAATTTTATATCATACTATAAATGAAAGAAAAGATACATATTGTGAAAGAGTATTTACACCATGGCCAGATATGGAAGCATTAATGAGAGAAAATGATATAAAGTTATTTTCTTTAGAAACTAAAACTTCATTAGATAAATTTGATATGTTAGGATTTACTCTTCAATATGAAATGAGTTATACAAATATATTAAATATGCTTGATATGTCAGGGATAACTATAAGATCAAGTGAAAGAGGCGAAGATGAGCCAATAATTATGGCAGGAGGACCTTGTGCATATAATCCAGAGCCTTTATATGATATCGTAGATTTCTTCGAAATTGGTGAAGGTGAAGAAATGATGAATGATGTTTTAGAGGTTTATGCAAGACATAAAGCTAATGGAAAAGTTAATAAAAAGGAATTCCTAAGAGAAATATCAAAGATAGGTGGAATTTATGTTCCAAGTCTTTATGATGTTACATACAATGATGACGGAACTATAAAAGAATTTAAGCCTAAATATGAAGATGTTCCAGCTAAAGTTAAAAAGAGAATAGTTAATAACTTTGATTCAGTAGCATTCCCAGATGAAATGATAGTTCCTTATACTGAAATAGTTCATGATAGAGTTGTATTAGAAACAGCTAGAGGATGTACTAATGGTTGTAGATTCTGTCAAGCAGGAATGATTTATAGACCTGTTAGAGAAAAGACTACAAATACTTTATTAGAACAAGCTAGGAAGGCGCTTAAAGCCACTGGATATAATGAAGTGTCATTAGCTTCTTTAAGTATTTGTGACTACTCTAATATTCAAAATTTAATATCTAGTTTAATTTTAGAGCATGAAGGAGATAAAGTAGGTATAGCCCTTCCATCAATAAGAGTTGATGCTTTTTCAGTAGATCTAATTAAAGAAATTCAAAAAGTTAGAAAAACTGGATTAACTTTTGCTCCTGAAGCTGGTTCTCAAAGAATGAGAGACATAATAAATAAGGGGTTAACTGAGGAAAGAATTTTAGAAGCTGCTAAGAGTGCTTTTGAATCAGGGTGGAGTACTATTAAATTATACTTCATATTAGGATTACCTTATGAAACAACAGAGGATGCAGCAGGAATTGGTGAATTAGCAGAAAAAATGGCTGATGTTTATTTTGGAATTCCGAAGAATGTTAGAAATAAAGGATTAAAGATTACAGTAAGTACATCTATATTAGTTCCAAAGCCATTTACTCCATTCCAATGGGCTCCAATGGCAAGACCAGAAATAGTTGATGAAAGAATCAAAGCTGTTAGAGGTGCTATAAAATCAAGAAGCATAGTTTATAACTATCATGAGCAAGAAACTTCATTTATGGAAGCTGTATTTGCAAGAGGTGATAGAAGAACTTGTGATGTTTTAATGAAAGCATTTGAAAAAGGTGCTAAATTTGATGGTTGGTCAGAATACTTCAATATGGATATATGGAATGAAGCTATGTCTGAATGTAATTTAGATCCAGATTTCTATGTATATAGAGATAGAAGTTATGAAGAAATACTTCCATGGGATTTCATAGATATTGGAGTTAATAGAAAGTATCTTGAAAGAGAAAATGAAAAGGCTAAAAAAGCAGAGCTTACTAAGAATTGTTTAGAAGGTTGTACAGGATGTGGAATAAACGTAAACTTTAAAGAAGGGAAGTGTTTTGAAGGTGCGATACGTAATTAAATTTACTAAAGGCGAGAATATTAAATTTATTGGTCACTTAGATTTAATGAGAACTATTCAAAGAATAATAAAAAGATCAGGATTACCAGTTGAATATTCAAAGGGGTTTAATCCTCATATGTCTTTATCAATAGCACAACCACTTTCAGTTGGAGTTTACTCTGATGGTGAATATTTAGATTTAGTTTTAACAAAATCTCTTGGAGTAGGAGAAGTTATAGAAAAATTAAACGAAAGTGCTCCTCCGACAATTAAATTTTTACATGCAATCCCTGTTAAAATAGTAGAAAATGTTAAGAGATTACCACAAGCTATGGCACTTTTAGATGGAGCTAGATATATAATTAAGGTAAAACTTAATGGAACTTCTAAAGTTGAAGAAGAAATGATGAAGACTCTAAATGAAAGTAAATGGGAAATAGTTAAGAAAACTAAAAAAGGTGAAAAACTTACTGATATAAAGCCTTTTGTTAAAGAATTTAAGTATTGGGTAAAAGACAATGAATTAGTTTTAAATACTCTAATAGCAACTGGAAGTAGAGAGAATCTTTCTGCGGACCTTTTAGTAACATACTTAAAAGGTAAAATATCAGAAGTTAATATGGACTCTTTTGTAAATATAAAGAGAGAAGAAATGTATATATTAAAAAATAATAAATATGTTCCTTTATATAAGGGGATTTAAGGTAGTTTTAATATGAGAGAAATTTTCATTGAAAAAAGAGAAAACTTAATTAGAATTGCCGTAAAAGAACAGGATCAATTAATGGAGTGCCTCGTAGAAGAGGACTCCATTAATCCACAAATTGGAGAAGTTTATAAAGCTAGAGTTAAGAACATAATTCCAGGAATTAATTCTGTATTTTTAGATATAGGTTTAGAAAAAGAAGCTTATATGTATTATAGTGAAGAGTTAAAAAGAGTTGGGATAAAAAAAGGTCAAGAGTTATTAGTGGAAGTCTTAAAGGAGCCTTTAGGTAACAAAGGTGCTAAAGTTAGTAATAAAGTGACCATACTAGGTAAATTTATTGTTTTAACAGTAGGAGATGAGGGAATAACTTTATCAAAACGAATTTCTGATGTAGAGCAAAAGAGAAGATTAACTACTCTTATAAATCCAATTAGAGGCATTGGTATTGTGTTTAGAACAGATGCTGAAAATGCAACGGATGAAGAGTTAAATGAAGAGCTAAATTATCTTTTAAATAAAAAAGATGAAATGGAAAGAAAGCTTAAATACTCTAAGAATATAGGGAAGATTAAATCAAACAGTTTAATTACAAGATTTTTTGAGGAACTTGATAATAGAAAAACTAAAATTGTTGTAGACAATTTAGAATTTCTAGAAATGATAAAGAATCTAATTAATAATCAGAGTAATGTTGAGTTTAAACTATATGAAGGTACAAGAACTTTATTTGATTATAGTGGTATAGAAAAAGAAATAATTAAATTAAGACATAAAAAGGTTAATATACCTTGTGGTGGATATATTGTAATAGACAAAACAGAGGCTATGTATGTAATAGATGTTAATAGTGGAAAAAACACAAAAGGCAGAGATTTTAATAAAACTATAATGCAAACTAACTTAGAAGCTGCAAGAGAAGTTGGAAGACAAATTAGATTAAGGAATTTAAGTGGAATAATAGTTGTTGATTTCATTGATATTAGAGATGAAAAACAAAAAATACCAGTATTTAAAGAACTTAAAAAGGCTTTAGAAGCGGATAAGGGAAATGTTAAAATTTTTCCTTTTACAGAGCTTGATTTAATCCAAATAAGTAGAAAGAGAAGAGGTAAATCTATTTATGAATATTTAGAAGAGCCTTGTAGAAAGTGTAAAAGTAATGGATTCCTTTTAAGGATATCTTATATAGAGACTCTTATTAGAAATGAAATTATAAAATGTTCAAATGAGAACTCTATAAATGATTTTTATGTTGAAATAGATAAAAATTATGAAGAGGATATAAAGGGAGATTTATTTAAATTTTTGAAAAATATTGATGGATTAGATAAAGAAATTTATTTGAATTTTGTTGATGATATAGAGGGGTATAAGGTTGAACCTCTTATATTCTCTAATCAAAAAGAGAATTACCAAAAGTACAAGATAAAAACAATTGAAAAAGTATAATAAATTTCTTTACAAAATGTATTTTTATATGATAAAATGTCATATGTAAACCGCACATAACGGGTTTTAATAAAAACAAAGTTAAATCTTTGTACCTACATTGGCGAGACCGTTTAAGAGGAGGTGTTTTAATGTACGCAGTAGTATTAACTGGAGGAAAACAATACAGAGTTCAAGAAGGAGACGTAATATACGTTGAAAAATTAAACGCTGAAGTTGAATCAACAGTAGAATTAACAGAGGTTTTAGCTGTTTCTAACGGAGAAACTTTAACAGTTGGTGCACCAGTAGTTGCTGGAGCTAAAGTTGTTGCTAAGGTAGCAGCTCAAGGAAAAGCTAAGAAAATCACAGTTTTCAAGTATAAGCCAAAGAAGGACTACAGAAAGAAGACTGGTCACAGACAACCTTACACTAAATTAGTAATCGAAAAGATCGAAGCTTAATTTTAAGTTATGATTAAGGTTATTATATTTAAGCAAAAACATATATCTGTCGGATTTAAGATAGAAGGTCATGCTTTATCAAGAGAGGAAATTGAAAGTACTACAGGTGATGCATATGATATGATCTGTAATAGTGTTTCAGTGTTGTCTCAAAGTGCTGTAATAGGCATGCAGGAAGTTTTAAAACTCCCAATAAGGTATGAAATAAATGATGGATTTTTATCCTTAGATTTAACTAATCTTAAAAAAGAAGATATTGAGAGAGGGCAAGTATTGCTTTTAACCTTTGAAAAAAGTTTAGAAAGTTTAATGATGTCCCTTGAAGCTAGTTTTGGTAAAAATAGACGGAATAAATATATAAAAATAAAATTCGAGGAGGTGTAATGAGTATGTTAATGATGAACCTTCAATTATTTGCCCACAAGAAAGGGGTAGGTAGTTCAAAGAATGGTAGAGATTCTGAATCTAAGAGATTAGGTGCTAAGGCTGCAGACGGAGAATTCGTTTTAGCTGGAAACATCCTTTACAGACAAAGAGGAACTAAGATTCACCCAGGTCTAAACGTTGGTAAGGGTGGAGATGACACTTTATTTGCTAAGGAAGACGGAATCGTAAAATTCGAAAGAATGGGAAGAGACAAGAAAAGAGTTTCTGTTTACCCAGTAAGCGTTGAAGAAATAGCTGAATAATTATATTTTATATAGGTAAAAGCACCCGTAAGGGTGCTTTTATTCTTGTAATAAATATCTTTTTTATATATACTATTATAAAATATATATGTTATGGAATAATAAAGATGAATTGTTACGTTTAACATTAAGAAGTTACAAGGAGGATAGTAACTATGTTTATAGATAGAGCCAAGATATTAGTTAGATCAGGTGCCGGTGGAAATGGTGCTGTTACATTTAGAAGAGAAAAGTACGTTCCACTAGGAGGTCCAGATGGTGGAGATGGAGGAAAAGGTGGTAGTGTTATATTTACAGTAGATACTGGATTAACAACACTTTTAGACTTCAAATATAAGAAAAAATTTATAGCTGAATCTGGAGGAAATGGTTCAGGTTCTAAATGTTATGGTAAAGATGGAGAAGATTTATACATAAGAGTTCCAATGGGAACTATTATTAGAGATTTTGAAAGTAATAAAGTTATTGCTGACCTTTCTCATAAGGATGACACATATGTTATTGCTAGAGGTGGTAAAGGTGGTAAAGGAAATTGTAAGTTCTGTACGCCAACAAGACAGGCGCCACATTTTGCAGAACCAGGTATGCCAGCAGAAGAAAGAACTTTAATGCTTGAATTAAAATTACTTGCAGACGTTGGATTAGTTGGATTCCCTAATGTAGGAAAGTCAACTTTATTATCAACAGTTACAGCAGCTAAACCTAAAATAGCAAACTATCACTTTACAACTTTAAAACCAAATTTAGGAGTTGTTAAAGCAGAAGGAATTAATTCATTTGTTATGGCTGATATTCCAGGAATAATTGAAGGGGCAGCAGAAGGTGTAGGATTAGGTCTTGATTTCTTAAGACATATAGAAAGAACTAGATTATTAATACATGTTGTTGATATATCAGGAGTTGAAGGAAGAGATGCTTTCGAAGATTTTGTTAAGATAAACGAAGAGCTTAAAAAATACTCTGTAAAGCTTTGGGATAGACCACAAATCGTTGTAGCTAACAAAGCAGATATGCTTTATGATGAAGAAGTATTTGAAGATTTTAAGAAGAAAGTTAACGAATTAGGATTCGATAAAGTATTTAAGATGTCAGCAGCAACTAAAGCTGGTGTTGATGAGGTTATTAAAGAAGCAGGTAAGATGTTAACAGAAATTCCAGTAATGGAATTAGAAATACCAGAAGAAGAAAGATACGTTGAAGAAGAAAAGAGATTTACGTATGAAATTAACGTTGAAGAAGGCGAAGAATATAACACATATGTTGTTACAGGATCATTTGTTGATAGATTACTTGCATCTGTAAACATCCATGATGCAGATTCATTAAGATACTTCCACAAGGTACTTAATAACAAGGGAGTATTACAACAAATTAGAGAGATGGGTGTACAAGACGGAGACATGGTTAGATTAAATGACTTCGAGTTCGAGTACATATTATAGGAGGAGTAAGGTACATGATAACAGGAAAACAAAGAGCTTATTTAAGAGGGCTTGCAAATACAATGACACCAATATTCCAAATAGGTAAAAATGGTGTTGAAGAAACATTTTTAAGACAATTAGAAGAAGCTCTAGAAGCTAGAGAACTTATAAAAATAAAAGTTTTAGAAAATAGCGGATTAGCAGCTAGAGAGGTTTCAGATGAAATATGTAAGCTTATAGGATGTGAAGGAGTTCAGGCTATAGGAAGTAAAATTGTATTATACAAGAAATCTGAAAAGAAACCTAAAATAGAATTACCTCAAGGAAAAAATAAATAATTATGAAACGATATGGTATGATGGGTGGAACATTTAACCCCATACATTTAGCACATTTATATATTGCATATGAAGCTAAAGAAACTTTAAATTTAGATAAAGTTATATTTATGGTTGCAGGAAATCCACCACATAAAAAAGAAAGTCCAGTAATAGATTCTAATTATAGATATGATATGGTTAAAATGGCTATAAAAAATTATTCAGGCTTTGAAATTAGTGATTATGAAATACAAAAGCAGGGATATAGTTACACTTATGAAACCTTAAAATATTTAAAAGGCAATGAAGAAGATGTTGAAGTTTTCTTCATTGCTGGAGCTGATTCTTTAATGGATATAGAAAAGTGGAAAAATCCGGAATTAGTATTAAGTAATTGTACATTTGTAGCTTTTAATAGAGGAGAATACACAAAAGAAACTCTTGAAGAGCAAAAGAAAAAATTACAAGATAAATATAAATCTAATATAGTTTTATTAGATGTAATTAATTTGGATATTTCTTCATCTATGATTAGAGAGAGAATGATAGATGGAAAAAGAGTAGATTTCTTTATGCCTAAGGAAGTATTGGAATATATAAAAGATAATAATTTATATAGGGGAGATTAAAATGTGGGGATTAGAGGAAATAAAGGATTATTTAAAGAATAATTTAAAACCATCTAGGTATGGGCATACTTTAGGTGTTGTTAATACTGCTATTAAGCTTGCCGAAATTTATGGAGAAGATAAAAATAAAGCTGAAATAGCAGCACTTTGTCATGATGTTGCAAAAAATATGAGCAATGAAGAATTGAGAAAAGTAATAGATGATGAGAATATTATTTTATCAATTGATGAAGAAAATACACAAGAATTATGGCATTCTATAATTGCACCTGTAATAGCTAGAAAAGTTTTTGGAATAGAAGATGAAGAAATTTTAAATGCTATGAGATGGCATACTACAGGTAAAGAAAATATGACTAATCTTGAAAAGATAATATACCTAGCGGACTTAATAGAGCCTTCTAGAAGATTTGATGGTGTAGATGAAATTAGAGAAGTAGCTTATAAGGATTTAGACTTAGCTATGCTAAAGGCATTAACTCATACAACTATATATTTATTAACTCAAGGTTGTGCAGTAGATATAAACTCTGTTAAAGCAAGAAATTATTTAGTATATAATACTAAGACTAAATAGATTTTAATAATTATTAATTTTTTTAGTATATATAAGGTGAGGGACGGGACAATGTCAGGTGAAAAGTATAACAGAGGAAATAATAGTAGAAGAGTCTCTAATAAAAAGAATAATAGGGAGTTAAGCCCTAGAGAAAAATTAGAGATAAAAAAGAGATTAAGAAGAAAAGAGAAAAAATCTACAGTTATAAAAAGAGCCATTACGGCTGCATTTTTAACAATAGTAATATTAATATCACTATGTGGAATATATTTATTTTCTTTTATTACATCTCTGAATAATAGTGATGTAATAGCTGGAGTTAAGCCAAAAGCAAATGAAACTGTAAATATATTATTATTAGGTATGGATATAGGAGATGCAGAGAATGCTTCAAATACTTCTGCTAGAAGAACTGATACTATGATGTTGTTAAATTATAATCCGCGTACTGATAATATAAAAGTAGTTTCAATTCCAAGAGATACTTTAATTGAGGTTGAAAATGCACATGATGGTAACGGAAATTATATTCCGTACTGGAAGATAAATGCTGCTTATGTTTTAGGTGGAGAGCAAGAAGTTATAGAACAAGTTGAGAGCCTATTAGATATAACAGTTAATTATCTTGTAGAGATTGATTATGCTGCATTTAGAAATTTAATTGATGCTGTTGGTGGAGTAGAAATGTATATAGATAGAGATATGTATTATGATGATGATGCTCAAGATTTACATATACATTTTAATAAAGGCGAAACAGTATTATTGGATGGACAAAAAGCAGAAGAGTTCTTTAGATGGAGAAAGAATAATGATGGTACAGGTCTTGCAGATGGAGACTTAGGAAGAATTAAAAATCAACAAAAGTTTATATCTGCAGTAATTGAGAAATGTACTAATCCTATGATAATTACTCAGGTTCCAGATATTTTAAAGTCTATAAAAGAAAATGTAGTAACTAATATGTCAGGTACAGATATGATAAAGTATGGATTGAAGATGATAAGCAATTCAGGAATATCTATGAATACATTACAAGGATATAACGAAAAAATATATGGACAAGATTTTTTAGTTGCAGATCCTTCATATAATCAAAGCTTAATAGAATCATTAAAGATTACTAGTGAGGCAGATAATAGTGAGGCAAAAAAGAACTCTTCTATTATGGTTTTAAATGCAACTAGAGTAAATGGTTTAGCAGGAAATTTAAAAACAGAACTAGAGAAATTAGGATATGCTAATATAAGTACTGGAAATTTTGATAAAAGTAAGAAATCAAGTATATTATCAAATAATAAGGACTTAAAAAAATTATTAAGTGATGATACAGGAATTAAAAATCTTTCAAAGAATAAAGACTCAGAATATGAAGATTATGATGCAATAATAATAATTGGTGAAGATTATTTAGAGTTTGAATAAAATACATTTTTAGTTTAGAGTTAAGAATGTAGAGTTAAGAGTTTTATTTAAGGTCTATATGGACTTTAAAAATAATATGTTACAAATTGTAATTAGCAGTTTAAGCAGCAATTCTTAATTCTTAATTCTTAACTCTTAATTATTTAAGGGAGGATAAAAGTATGAGTACTTTAGAAAAAAGCGTAGAAAAAAGCTTTGAAGGAAGAAAGATAAGAGAATACCTAAAAGAAGAGATGGGATTATCATCAAGACTTATAAGAGGAGCTGCTATGGATAAAAGAATATCAGTAAATAATACTCCTGTAAGAATGAATTATATTTTAAAAGAAAATGATAATATAGTAATTAATTTAAATAAAAAAGAAAGTCAAAATATTGAGCCAGAAAAAATAGATATAGATATAGTTTATGAAGATAGTGAAATTATAGTTGTAAACAAGGGACCTAATATGGTGGTTCACCCAACTAAAAGGTATCAATCAGGGACATTAGCAAATGCACTATTGTATTATTTTAAAGAAACTAATCAAGATTGTATAGTAAGATTAGTTAGTAGGCTTGATATGGATACGTCAGGCTTGATAATAATAGCTAAAAATCAGTATGCTCATATGGAATTGTCTAATAATATGCAACAAAATGAAATAGACAAAAGATATCTAGCTTTAGTTCATGGTCATATGGAACAAATGGAAGGAACAATAGATAAACCAATATATAGACCAGAACTTGAAGGAAATATGAAAAGAGTTGTAGATGAAAGAGGACAAAGAAGTATTACTCACTATAAAGTTATTGAAAGATTAAAAGATGCAGATTTAGTGGAATGTTTACTAGAAACAGGTAGAACACATCAAATTAGAGTACATTTATCTTCATTAGGTCATCCGATTTATGGAGATACTTTATATGGAGATGAATCAGATTCTGAAATTATGCCAAGGCAAGCACTTCATGCATACGGTTTGAATTTTAAATCACCAAGAACTAAAAAACCACTTGAATTAAGAGCTGAATTACCAAATGACATAAAAGAACTACTAGAAAAGTTAAGAGGTTAAAATAAAAGAGTTAGAGATAACCTTACTAAAAGTAGATTATTTCTAACTCATAATTCTTAATTAAAAATTATGTTTATTTCTTATATAAGAACGTCTTGCTAAAAATTTTTTTCTACGTCTTTTATTACGTATTACTGATATTAGTATTAAAAATAATATAATTATAATAACAATAGCAATTATTCCTAAAATAAAATATTTACTTGAAGTAATTTTTTTTATGGTGTTCTTTACCATAACTTCAGTTGTATATTCTCTATCTACACCACTAGCTAATTTAATATCAGAGACTTTATTACCATTAATTAAAAGAGAAGCATCAAATAAAATATCGCCTTCTTTAATTGAGGTAGTTGTCAAATCTTTATTATCATATTCCACAGATATGTTAGGATTAGTTATATTTTCACCTTCACTTAGATTAAAAGTATAATAAAAGTCTTCAGTTGATAATAAAGGGATAGATGTAGAATTATCTAGAGAATAATCATCTAATTTATCACCTTTAGAAATAACCTTTTCTGTTTTAAAGTTTTCAAATCCCCAATCAAATAATTGACCTACACTTGTATATAAGCCATCTTTATCAGTTGCATTTAAGAATGCACCAACTATAGTTTGATTATCTTTTTTAGCTACAGCTGTATATGAATGATTTGCAGCTACAGTATAGCCAGTTTTACCACAATAAGCATATTGATATTTGTAGTTTGAATTTTCTTTAAGTAGAGGATTTTTATTAGTTGCCCACTTTTCACTGCCATCTGAAAATGGATGAGTTTCATAAAAATAAGATGGAGTTCTAGCTATTCTAACAAAATCTTCATTTTGAGATGCATATGCCATTATTAAAGCTAAGTCATGAGCTGTAGTTAAGTGACCTTCTTCAGTTAATCCACTTGGATTTTTAAAATTAGTATTAGTTGCACCAAGTTCTATAGCTTTTTTATTCATTAATTTTGCAAATTCTTCATTTGAACCAGATATATGTTCAGCAATAGCTTCAGCACAATCGTTTCCAGATTCAAGAAGTAATCCTAAAAGTAATTCTTCCATTGTATAAACTTCGCCTTGAGCAAGTCCAATTGCAGACCCATCTGCTAATGGTGGATTTTCTCCTATAGTTACTTTTTCATCTAATTTGCAATTTTCTAATGCAAGTATTGCTGTCATTACTTTAGTAGTTGAAGCAGGCATATATTGGACGTTGGAATTTTTTTCGTAAAGTACTTTTCCTGTAGTTGCATCCATAAGGTAAACACCTTCAGAATATAAATTAGGCAGTGCAAAAGAGCTTATTGTTGTTAAATTAGTTAGTATGCTTGTAAGTAAAAACACTAAAGCAAAGGTTTTGCATAATAAATTTTTCATAAATTTCTCCCTTAAGTTATATTTTGTACGTTATAAGTTTAGCAAAAAAATAAGAAGAATTCTATAGATAAATTGATTATAAAAGTTTAGATGTGGAATTTATGTTAATAATTATAATTAAGTATATAAGGAGGTAATATAATGAAAAAATTAAAAAATAAAAAAGTAATAGGAATAATGATATTCTTATTTATAGCAGTAAGTGTATCATTATTAACATATGGAAAGAATAGAAATAATGTTTTTAAAGATGAATATATGCAAAATATTTTTATAGATGAAGATAGTATTAGTACTGAGGAAGAAAATATGAATACAGATTATTTACAAAATTTTCGGGAAGAAAATAATAATCTGACTATTGAAAATAAGGTAGCGGATACTAATTTAGAAACAGTTTCTAATAATACAATAGTAGTTGAAATTAAAGGGGAAGTAATGAATCCAGATGTTTATACTTTAAATGAAGGAAGTATAATTAAAGATTTAATTGAAGCAGCAGGAGGGTTAACACAAGAGGCAGATATTTCAAATATAAATAGAGCTAAAGAAATAAAAAATCACGAATTAATAATAATTAGAAATATAAATGATCTTAATATAGAAGAGGAATATGCAACGGAAGATAAAGAAATAAATGAAGAAAGTGATGATGGAAAGATCAGTATAAATGACTCTGATTTAAGTAAGTTAAAAGAAATTCCTGGAATAGGAGAAGTAAAAGCTAATTCTATAATTTCATATAGAGAAAAAAATAATGGATTCAAATCTATTGAGGAATTAAAGAATGTTGATGGAATAGGAGAAAAGACCTTTGAAAAAATAAAGGATAGTATTAAGTTGTAGCTTATAATGTGAATTTTACATAAATATGTTACCAAATGCTTTTAAAATAGAGGAGATTAATGTTATAATTAATAAGATTTAGGAAAACATATTATTAAGTTAAATAATAGTGTAGGGGGTAAGAACATGAAGAAGAAGGCAATATCTTTAGCATTAGTTGCAATGTTAGCTATTAGTGCAGTAGGGTGCTCAAGTAACAACGATGAGGGAAAGACAACAGAGAATAATCAAAAGACAGCAGTTGAAAATGTAGATATACTTCCAGGAAAATGGTCAGAAGATTATACTAGAGAAGAAGTTAAAGAGTTATATGAAAAGTCATTAGCAAGTGTAGAATCAACAGCTAAAGGATATTCATTAGATTATGATATTACAGAAGAAGAAATAAAAGAAGAGAATGGCGAATCAGTTAATGATACTTATGTATATTTTGATATTCCAGACGCTGAAAGATTAGAAAGTTTATATTTCGGTTTTAAACAATATGGTTCAGATTTAGCTAATGGAAAATTAGAAATGAAATTAGGATATAAATTAGATAAAAAGACTATATTAGAAGCAGGAAAATTTGAATTTGAAAACTTATCATTATCAGCTTTTTCACAAGCATTTACTGGTGATTATGAAAGAGATTATACTGAATTAGATAAACAAATATATGATGCAATTAAAAATGGTACAGGTGAGGGTATAGAAACTATAACAAATAATGTTGATGGTTTAAAAGAGACAATAACAATTACAGAAGACTTTTTACTTTATAAATTAGAAAGTAGAGTATATAACTTTAAGTAAATAATAAGCTTTAATTATATAAATATAAATTCTATGGAGGTAGAAATGGTAGATAACAATGAAGAAAAGCTAGGAAACGAAGCTAATCCATCTGAAAACAATGATGATTATTTCATATCACCAGATGTTTTAGAGGAGGCAGAAGTATATTTAGCTGAGGAGAAGGCAGCAGAAGCTAGAGAATTTATAAGGGATGAAGAAATAAAGGCTGATGGTAAATTTCTTCACTATACAAAAGTTATTTTAAGTGGAATATTAGATCAAATATTTGCTATAGGTTTAGCATTAATAGTATTTGGAATATTTGATTTAGTTTTAAGAGTTTTTGGATATAGAGTAGCTTTAAGAGAAGAAGTATTTATGATTATTTATGTAATAAGTAATATACTATACTATCCAATTTTACAAGAACTTTTACATGGAAAGACTTTAGGAAAAAAATTCATCTTTAGATAACTTTATAAGACACCTTTATAATAATTTATAGAGGTGTTTTTATTTTTGTTTTAATGTATAATACTAATAGTTAGAAGTTAAAAGTTATGATTTTTTAAATATAATAAATAATTAATTTTTTAGATTGGAGCGTAAGATGAAAAGAGGAAGTCAATTAACATTAAAAATAAACAGTATAAAATTTCCGTCAACAGGGGTTTCGGAGTGTGAGGGAAAGAAGATTTATGTAAAGGGTGCTTTCCCTGGGCAAACAGTAAAAGCTACAGTTAAGAAAAATAGAGAAGGATATGCAGAAGCTAAGCTTGTAGAGGTTATTGAAAAAGCTGGATATGAAATAGAAGCACCATGTCCTCATTTTGGAGTATGTGGAGGATGTAGCTCTCAAAATTTAACTTATGAAAAGCAATTAGAATTATTAAGTGATGAAATTTGTGATCTTTTTGAAGAAAAGGACTTACCTATGGGAATGTACCTTGGAGTAAAAGGCAGTGAAAATTGCTGGGAATATAGAAATAAAATGGAGTTCACTTTTGGAGATTTAGAAAAAGGTGGAGAACTTACTTTAGGAATGCACATGAAAGGAAAGTCTTTTGGTGTATTAACTGTTGATAGCTGTATGATAGTTGATGAAGATTTTAGAACTGTTCTTAAGACAACTGTAGATTACTTTAGAAAAACTGGATTACCATATTATAGAGTAATGAGAAGAGAAGGTTATTTAAGACATTTAGTTATTAGAAAAGCTACTAATACTGGTGAGCTTATGGTTAACTTAGTAACTACAACTCAAATTGATTTTGATTTAACAGAATATACTGAATTACTTAAAGCTCAAAATTATAAGGGCGAATTAGTATCTATACTACATACTGAAAATAATTCTTTATCTGATGCAGTTGTACCTGAAAAGGTAAATGTATTATTTGGTAGAGATTACATAGTTGAAACTTTACTTGGACTTAAATTTAAAATATCACCATTTTCATTCTTCCAAACTAACTCTAAGGGCGCAGAATCTCTTTATAGCTTAGTTAGAGATTTTATGGGAGATGGTGAAAATAAAGTTGTATTTGACCTTTATTGTGGAACTGGTACAATTGGTCAAATAGCTGCACCTAATGCCAAGAAGGTTGTTGGACTTGAACTTATTGAAGAAGCTGTTGAAGCAGCAAAAGAAAATGCTAAGCTTAACGGATTAAATAACTGTGAGTTTATAGCTGGAGATGTTGCTGAAACTATTAAGAAAGTTAAGGATAAACCAGATATAATCATCTTAGATCCACCAAGAAGTGGTGTTTCTCCAAAGGCTTTAGATTATGTAATTAGATTTAATGCACCTGAAATAATCTATGTTTCATGTAATCCTAAGACAATGGTTGAAAACTTAGATGTGTTATTGGCTCATGGCTATAAAGTTGATAAGAGCACGGTTAAGGATATGTTCCCAAATACTCCACATGCTGAGACAGTTGTTAGGCTTACGAAGGCATAAAATTCTTAGTAAACTCAAGGGAAACGCAGAGCGAGCTTAGAATTTTAGCTCGCATTTCGGAGTGTAACGGAGAAAGGTGTTCCTTTGAAATGAATGTAGTAAGTCCTTACTTCCATCCATGCAAGGGATGCCCAAGAATCCGAGTGAAACGAGAGATGATTGGAGGCAGCCTACTGCTTGAGAGGGTTGTTAGATTAATAAAAAAATAATAAATTAATAGGAACTGCAAGTTAATCTTGTGGTTCCTTAAATATTTTATTAATAAAATTACAAAGTAATATTACTGAGGATTTTCTTGTAAAATAGAAGTAACATAATAAAATTTTTTATTAATATTTAAGGAGAAAAGATGAAAAATACATTCTATTATAATACGAAGATCGGAGAAATTGCTATAGAGGAAAATGGTGTGGCAATCACTAGATTATATTTTGTAAATAAGGATTTAGAAAAAGAAGTAGAAATAAAAGAAGAAACAGCATTAATGAAAAAGGCTATTAAAGAAATTAAAGAGTATTTAGAAGGAAAACGTAATTCTTTTGATTTACCATTAGAACCAGAAGGAACTGAATTTCAAAAAATGGTGTGGAATGTTTTGAGGGAAATTCCATATGGAGAAACAAGAAGTTATGGAGAAATTGCAAAATTAATTGGGAATGAAAAAGCATCAAGAGCAGTTGGAATGGCCAATAATAAAAATCCCATTATGATTATAATTCCTTGCCATAGGGTAATTGGAGTTAATGGAAAATTAGTTGGCTATGCAGGAGGATTAGATGTAAAAGAAAAACTTCTTAATATGGAAAAAAATCATGAAATTAGTTAAAACAAATGAATACAAAAACTTTTAAAATAAGACTTAATATAGAGGATATTTATTATATTTACATATTTTAAGTAATGATATAATAGAGAGTATATATGATGTTACTTAAGTTTAACAGTTAAGTTATTTTACAGCAGTAGGAGGAAATAAAATGATTAATATAGGAATAAGTGGTGAAGCTAAGGATACTGTAAATGAAAATAATATTGCAAAGACTTTAAGAAGTGGAGAGTTAAATGTATATGCAACACCTTCTATGGTTGCACTTATGGAAGAAGCTGCTTATAAAAGTGTTCAAAGTGAATTAGAAGATGGAAAAGGTAGCGTTGGAACAGTTATGAATGTAAAACATTTATCTAGTACACCTATAGGGATGGAAGTAACTGCAAAAAGTGAGTTAATTGAAGTAGATAGAAGAAGACTTGTATTCAAAGTTGAAGCATTCGATGAACGTGGAAAAATTGGTGAAGGAATACATGAGCGTTTTATAATTGATAATGAAGATTTTCAAAAGAAAACTGATAATAAATAATATAAAATGAAAATAAGCGATATCGAATGATACTTTGATATCGCTTATTTTATTAATGATATTTGAAATTATATTTTAAAAATTATTCTGTTCTAAGTGCTGTAACAGGATCTTTTTTAGCAGCCTTCTTTGATGGTATAAATCCACCAATAATAGTAAGAATCATGCTAAGTATAATTAATATTATTGCACTAGATATAGGTAATGAAGCATTAACAGTATCCATACCTAATAATGAATGAATAATAGAATTTATAGGAATTAATAATAACAATGAAATTCCAACCCCTAATAATCCAGAGCAAAGTCCAATAATAAATGTTTCAGCATTAAATACTTGAGATATATTATGTTTTGATGCACCAATAGCACGTAAAATACCAATTTCTTTAGTACGCTCCATTACAGATATGAATGTAATAATTCCAATCATAATAGAAGAAACAACAAGGGAAACTGCTACAAATGCAATTAGTACATATGATATAACATTAATTATTGTAGTAACAGAAGATAATAGTATTCCAATATAATCTGTATAGCTAATTTGATCTTCTTCACTTGCAGTTGAATTATAATCTTCAATACAATCAGAAATAGATTCTTTGTTTTCGAAGCTATCTGTATATATGTTAATAGAAGAAGGGGCATCTAAGCTTACTACACCAAAAGTAGTCATATTATCATCATAAGTTCCTGTAGAAATATATGCATCATAAATTTTAAGTAATGTATCATTATCTGGTGATTTTAGATATTCATCTAACATAGCAGCAAGTTGTTCTTCACTCATAGTTGATATATCTGGTGTTCCAGCTTGCATTGATGGATTGTCCATATTTGACATTCCGTCATTTGTAGTTTGCATAGAGTACATCATTGTCTTAAAGAGACTTGCTTTATCAGAAACTCCAAGACTTCCTAAATATTTCTTTGCATCTGCTATTTTTTCATCATCAGTAGATGGAGAAAATTCCATACCATTTAATACATTAATAGTTGGATTTTCTTTTTGAGCTTTAACAACTTCACTATCATCTGTATATTGGATAATATAATTAGTAAGTGCTCTTGTATATCCTAGTGCAGTAGAAATTGAGGCATTTTTAGCATTTTCTTGTGGACGAACAACACCTGTTATTTTTAATTTTATAGCGTTATTCATTAATTTTTCCATTTCAGCTGTATCTTCTTTTATAGATTTAAATGTACCATCGCCATTTGCTATATAAGTATTGCATTCAGGAATCATATAGAATTCTTTATTACATATATCTTCATAATTCCAGCTTTTACTTTCTAGTTTAATTTCTTCACCGTTTTCTATTTTATTAATTAACTCCTTATATTCAGAGCTTGGCAAAATACCTAATTGATAAAGTGTAGTACTAGAAATTTCATTGTTAGCATCTAATGCAAGTATAACTTCATCATAATCAGTAGGCCAACTACCATATAGCAAGTCATAGCTTTCCTTAACGGCTTCACTTACTGATTCACCATCTTTACCAGGAAGTAATTCACTAAAGTTGCTTGAACTTGATGTCATTCCAGGAAGTCCAGACATGTTTGACATTGGAGACATATTAGACATTCCCATCATTGTACTTATAGAACTATTTTTATCTGTTAGTGTGCTTCCATCTGTATTTACAAAAGTCCCATCTGGATCTTTTGTATAAACACCAAATTTTGTATTATAAGAGTATATTATACCATTTTCACCTACATATTTATTTATTTCACTATCAGGATTATCTAAATATTTTTTAAATGCAGTTAAATTATTTTCAGTAAAACTACTTGTCATAGTAGATGCCATTTCAAGGCCTGATCCATTTGAATAAATTGCATCTAAATCGTGATTAGCATCGTTAGTTTGTCCAGCTGTAGGTCCACCTGAAGACATTATACTACTAAGGTCAATTGTTTCAGCCTCAATAGATATTGGATATGATGTCATAGTCTCTTTTTGAATATTATCAATATAAGTATTAACTCCATTACTAAGGGACAAAATTAAGGCAATTCCAATAATACCTATTGATCCTGCAAATGAAGTTAAAAGAGTTCTTCCCTTCTTTGTTTTTAAATTGTTAAAGCTTAGAGATAATGAAGTTAGTAATGACATTGAAGCTTTACCCATATTTTCATGTTTAGGTGGAGCCATATTTTTGGTATCTACTTCATAAGGATTAGAATCATCTATAATATGTCCATCTTTTACTCTAACAATACGATTAGCATATTGTTCTGCTAATTCAGGATTATGAGTTACCATAACAACTAATCTGTCTTTAGCTACTTCTTTTAATAAATCCATAACTTGAATACTAGTTTCACTATCAAGTGCTCCAGTTGGTTCATCAGCTAATAATATTTCTGGATCATTTACTAATGCTCTTGCAATAGCAACACGTTGCATTTGACCACCAGACATTTGATTAGGTTTTTTATGAAGTTGTTTTCCAAGACCTACTTTTTCTAGAGCTTCTGTTGCTCGTCTTTTTCTTTCTGACTTGGATATACCAGAAATAGTTAAAGCTAACTCAACATTTGAAAGAACAGTTTGATGGGGAATTAGGTTATAGCTTTGAAATACAAATCCGATAGTATGATTTCTATAAGAATCCCAATCTCTATCTTTATATTTTTTAGTAGAAATTCCATTGATAATTAGATCACCGCTGTCATAACGGTCGAGCCCTCCAATGACGTTTAATAATGTTGTTTTTCCTGAGCCACTAGGACCTAAGATTGCAACGAATTCATTATCTCTTAGATTTAAAGAGACTCCATCTAGAGCAGTTTGTTCTAAATCGCCAGTAACGTATTTTTTATATATTTTCTGAATTTGAAGCATGTTATGTTCACTCCTTCTTTTAGATTTGGAATAATAGTTGTATTTATTTTGGCAATTTTATCTATATTATACTACTTTTATAAATTAAAAATAAACTAATTCAATATATGTACCAGAAAATGTTGATTAATTTGAATAGTCATGAGGTTAATTTTACAAAAATAATATAAAGCAAAAAATATATATTAAACATAAAAAAAATTGGAAATAAAAGTAAAGGTTTAAATGACATAATATAATAAAAAAATATATATATTTCCGAGGAAATATATAAAATTAATAAATTTATTGGAAAACTATGTAATAATATCATGTTTGACATAGAGTGTACTCTAGCATTTATAATAAATTTACAGGAGGGATAAAATGGAATATTTAATAAAAGATGCATCTAAAAAACTTAATATTTCAATATACACTCTTAGATATTATGACAAAGAAGGATTAACACCATTTGTTAGAAAAGATGAAAATGGGGTAAGAAGATATACAGAAGAAGATTTAGAATGGATAAGAATGCTTATAAATCTTAGAGATATTGATATGCCAATTTCGAATATAAAGGAATATATCGCTTTGTATTTAAAGGGTGATGAAACTATAGCTGAAAGAAGAGAGTTAATGTGCAAATATAGAGAGTATATAAAAAAGAAGATTAAAGATACAATAAATAGTTTAGAAATGGCAACTCAAAAATTAAGGCAATATGATTATGCCGTAGCAGATATATTAGATGATGAAAATATGTTTCAAATTAATAAAAAATATAAGTAAATTTTGGCCAAAATTTCACTAATTGAGAGGTGTAAATTGAGTAAAAAATTAATAATTGGTGGAATATTATGTTTTGCAGCAGCAGAAGTAACAATAGCATCATATTTGTTAAAAAGAACTTTAATAAGGAACAAGGCTGATGTTGAAAGAACTAAAAAGATGTCAGGGACAGACTGGGTTAAATATATTCCTGAAATTAAGAAGAAGAAGGATTGGCTTATCAATCAAGAGCATAATGATGTTTATATAAAGTCTGATGATAACTTAAAATTACATGGTATATTATTTCCTAAAGAAAATTCTAAAAAGATAGTTATTTGTTTGCATGGATATTCAAGCACTGCTGGGATAAGTGATTATGCTGCAATATCTAGATTTTATTTAGAGAGAGATTTTAATATTCTCATGATAGATGCTAGGGCACATGGAGAAAGTGAAGGTAAATATATTGGGTTTGGATGCTTAGATAGAAATGACCTTATGAGATGGATTGAATATGTCATTTCTTTATTAGGTGATGACTGTGAAATATTATTACATGGAACATCTATGGGAGGAGCTACAGTATTAATGGCATCAGGATTAGAACTTCCTACTAATGTAAAAGGCATAATTTCAGATTGTGCATTTACCTCACCAGCAGAAGTATTTAGTGAAGTATTAAAAAGTATGTATCATATGCCACCATTTCCTATTATTAATATAGCCAGCAGAATGACTAAAAGGTTAGCTGGATATAGTTTAGATCAATGCAATGCAGCTGAAGAAGTAAGGAAGGCAAAAGTACCAATATTGTTAATACATGGAGATAATGATACATTTGTTCCTTGTAGTATGAGTGAAAGAATATATGAAAATTGTGCATCGCCAAAGGCCATATTTATAGTAAAGGGAGCAGGTCATGCCGAATCTTACTATAAGGAGAAACAACAGTATGAAAGAAAAGTTGATGATTTTATAAAAAGATATCTATCTGATAAGGAAGTGAAAATTAATGTTTAAGGAAGTTAATAATAAGAAATTATATCCATTAACAGCAGCTCAAAAATTACACTTTTATACGTTAAAATATTGTCCTAAAAAGCAAGTTTTAAATATAGGTACAAGTTTAACTATAAAAGAAGATATTGACTTTAGAATTTTAAAAGAATCAATATATGAAGCTTATTCAAGATGTGAATCTATGCGACTTAGACTTGTTACAGATTTAGAAGGTAATGTAATGCAATATGTAGCAGAGCGAGAAGAAAGGGATATTGAGTTTTTTGATTTCTCTAATTGGAGAATGGAAGATGCTGAAGCTAAAATGAGAGAATGGACGGAAACCCCTTTTGATAGAGAAGATTCACCATTAAATAGAGTAGTAATGATTGTTACGCCAGATAACTATAAAGGTATTTATTTATTAGTTGATCATATGACTATGGATGCACAATCTATAATAGTATTTTTCAGAGATATAATTGAAATTTACTGTAATAAGAGATATGAAGGCGTAGAGTATCCAAAAGAAATGTATTCATATATAAAGCAGTTAGAAAAAGATTTAGAGTATGAAGCAAATTCAAAAGCTAAGGAAAGAGATATACAATTTTTTAAAAACTTAATTGAGGAATCAGAACCTATTTATAATGATATTAATGGAATAGAAAGATTATTAGAAGAAAGGCGTAAAAGAGGCAATGATAATATAAGAAATGTTACTAATGTTAGTAATAATGTTGATGCTAATATTACAGTATTTAATTTAGAGGAGTATCCATCACATAGATTATTAGAGTTCTGTGAAAAAAATAAAGTTCCTATGGTATGTTTACTAATTATGGGGCTTAGAACATACCTTCAAAAGTTTAATTATCAAGATGATGTTTCAATAATGAGTGCAATTGCAAGAAGAGCTACAATATCTGAAAAAAGAAGTGGAGGTACAAGAATTCATTGCTTCCCTTGTAGAACTATTGTTAATAAAAATGAAACTTTTATGGATGGTATAGAAAAAATAAGGGAAGCTCAAAATAATTTATTCCGTCACGCTGATTTTAATCCTGTTGATTATTTAACATATAGAACTGAATTTTATAATAATCAACCTGGGCAAACTTATGAGCCATTTAGTTTAACATATCAACCATTAACTATGAAAGATACAAAACTGAAGTCAGGACAAACTATAGATTTCAGCAATATTGATTATAAAACTAAGTGGTATTCAAATGGTGTTTGTGCTCATACATTGTATTTGACAGTAATGCATAGAGCTAATGATAATGGATTAAGTTTTAATTTTGAGTATAAAACAGGAAAAGTTACACCAGAGAAATTAGAGTATATGTATTATTATATCTGTAAAATATTGTTTGAAGGTATTAATAATCCATATAAGAGTGTTGGGGAAATAATAGAAAGTGTTTAATCTTAGGGGGTATTATGGTATTTGATAAGATAAAAGAAATATTAAGTAAATATATAGATACAAACTTGGAGGAAGTTACATTAGAAACAAGATTAGCTGAAGATTTAGGATTAAATTCTTATGAGCTTATGAGTATTATTGGTGAAATAGAAGAAGAATTTGATTTAGAAGTGGATGAAAAAGAAGTACTTAAACTTGTTTCAATTGCAGATTTATTAGATTATATAAGTAATTTTACTGAAGAAAATGTACTTATATAAAAAAATTTCCATAGATAAAAATATCTCAAAATCTGAGCAGAATAAAGAACTTCATGATGCTGCATTCAGTTTATTAGAAGAAAACTTAATAGAAAAATTTCATTTTAAGAAAGAGGACTTGAAATATAAATATGGCTTAAATGGAAAGCCTTATTTAGAAAATAGTCCTTTTTATTTTAGTATTAGTCATTGCAATAATATCGTGGTTTGCATAATAAGTAAAAGAAATGTCGGTATAGATATTGAAGATATAAAACAAGTTAATAAGTTTGTAGTGAAAAAATCATTAACAGAATTAGAATTATTAAAATTACTATCTTTAAATAATAAAGAAGAGTATTTTTTTAGAATATGGACGTTAAAAGAAGCTTTATTAAAGGTTAAGGGATTTGGCTTATCTTATGGAATGAAAAATATAGAGTTTTATATAAATGATAAGATTCTAAGTAATAATAAAAGAGAAGAAAATATAAGTTGTAATTTAAATGGATTTAGTTTTAACCAAGAAAAAATAAAGATAGATGATAAAGAATATATAATATCTGTAGCTTGGGAGGATAATTATGAATAATATTAAAAATATGAAAGACATAATTAATTATGCAGCCGAAAATTATGGTGATAGTGTAGCATTTAAATATAAAATAAGTAAAAATCAAGTAGAAACAAGAAGCTATAACGATTTAAAAAATGATAGTGAAACAGTAAGCAACGGATTAAAATCCTTAAATATGTTAGGTAAGCATGTAGCAATAATAGGATCTACTTCTTATGCCTGGATTGTTAGTTATTTTGGAGTTGTAAACTCAGGAGGAGTAATTGTTCCTATAGATGATAAGTTGCCAGTAAATGATGTATGTGAGCTTATAGAAAGATCGGATTCTGAAATATTGATATATGATAATAATAGTGTTGATGTAGCTAATGTGATTAAAGAAAAGTGTCCTAAAGTAAAGTATATAATTTCAATGTCAGAAAAACTTCATACTGATTTTACTTTATCATTAAATGAATTAATGGCTGCTAACAGAGGAAACTTTGAAGTAGATATTGATAATGAAAAGCTTTGTACAATACTATTTACGTCAGGAACTACAGGAAAAAGTAAAGGTGTAATGCTTAATCATAAAAACCTTACTGATAATGCAACTGCTTTTGATATGAAGCTTAAGCCAGGAACAGTTTCTATGACAGTATTACCTATAAATCATGTTTTTTGTTTTACAATGGATATTTTAAAGGGAATACACTGTGGTCTTTGCATTTGTATAAATGATTCAGTAATAAGATTCTCTAAAAATTTAAAACTATTTAAGCCAGAAGTTATGTGTCTTGTACCTATGGTAATAGAGGGATTATACAATAAACTAATAGATGGAAGTGCAATATTACCTAAAAAGCTTGTTGCAAAAGAGGTCTTAGGAGGAAATTTAAGAACTATTTATAGTGGAGGAGCATATTTAAATCCAAAGTATATTGATGGATTTAAGGAATTTGGAATAGATATAATACAAGGTTATGGTATGACAGAGTGTTCACCGGTAATAAGTACAAATTTACCAGGAAAAGTAAGGAGAGAATCTGTAGGACAATTAATATCCAGTTGTGAAGTTAAAGTTGTAGATGGTGAAATTTGCATTAAAGGTCCTAGTGTTATGATGGGATATTATAAAATGCCTAAGGAGACAGAAGAAACATTAGTTAATGGATATCTAAAAACAGGAGATTTGGGGTATATAGATGAAGATAATTATCTATATATAACTGGTAGAAGAAAAAATCTTATAATTTTATCTAACGGCGAAAATGTATCTCCTGAAGAACTTGAAAATGGATTGGCAATTAATAGAATGGTAAAAGAAATAGTTGTTAGTGAAGATAAAAATGTGATTAAAGCTGAAATATTTCCAGATTACGATTATTTAAGTAAAAGAAAAGTTAAAAATATTGAAGAGGAAATTCAAAATATTATTGATGTATATAATTCTGAATTACCAAGCTACAAAAGAATTAGTAAAGTTAGTATAAGAGACACTGAATTTGATAAGACAACATCTAAAAAGATAAAAAGACAATATGTGAATAATTAATATAAAATAGATAGATGATTTTAACTATCCTTTTATAATTTACAGGAGTAGTTTAAGAAATCACCTATCTATTTTTATTTATAAAGGTAATGTTTTTATAGAATTAATATGAACTTTTTTTACTATATTATTCTTATATCATTTACTTTAAAATATGCTGACTATATAATTATGATGTTAATTAATAAAATATATTTATAATATATTTTTAAAGTTATGTAAATTATAAATATATAAACTAAAAAGATTGGGGGAATAGGCATGAAATCATTAAAGATTGCTTGTACCGAAAGAACTAGAAACTACTTTTTTACAGATAGAGAAACTATAGAAGTTGGTACAACAGATTATACTGATGTAGCTGCAGCTGTAGTTAATGAAAGTGATATAGAAAGTATAAATGATATATACGACACAAGGTTTGGAATATCAATATTTGTTTTAGCAGAAACTGATGAGATTAATGATGAAATTAAAAATAAGGTACATAAGATAATACATATTAATGAATTAAATGAAGAGGAGTTTAGCAAAGAGTTAAATAAGGCTGCTGATAAATATGAAGAAGAAATGTTACCACCATTCTTTGATGTTTTAAGTGAATATTCAAGAAGAGGTAATTTACAGTTTGCATGTCCAGGCCATCAAGGTGGGCAATATTTTGTTAAACATCCAGCAGGAAGAGCTATGTATGAATTCTTTGGGGAAAACATATTTAAATCAGATATATGTAATGCAGATGTTGATTTAGGAGATTTATTAATACATGAGGGTCCTGCAATGTCAGCTCAAGCTTATGCAGCAAAGGTATATAATGCAGATAAGACATACTTTGTAATGAATGGAACAAGTACATCTAATTCTGTAGTTATAAATGCTATAGTTTCTCCTGGAGATTTAGTTTTATTTGATAGAAATAATCATAAATCAATATATAATTCAGCTTTAGTTTCATCAGCTGGAAAACCAGTATATTTAGAAACTTCACGTAATCCATTTGGGTTTATCGGTGGAATAGATGCTCATTGTTTTAATGAAGATTATTTAAGGAGTGAGGCATCTAAAGTTGATAGTAAAAAGGCAAGAGAAAAGAGACCATTTAGATTAGCTGTTATTCAACTTGGGACTTATGATGGAACTATATATAATGCAAGGCAAGTAGTTGATAAAATAGGTCATCTTTGCGATTATATTTTATTTGATTCAGCATGGGTTGGATATGAGCAATTTATACCAATGATGAGAGATTGTTCACCATTATTATTAGATTTAAAACCTGAGGATCCTGGAATATTAGTTACGCAATCTATACATAAACAACAAGCAGGATTTTCACAAACATCTCAAATTCATAAGAAAGATAGTCACCTTAGAGGGCAAAAGCGCTATGTAGATCATAAGAGATTTAACAATGCGTATATGCTATATGCATCAACAAGTCCATTTTATCCTTTATTTGCAGCCTTAGATGTTAATGCAAGAATGCAAGATGGGGAAGCTGGAAGAAAGCTTTGGGCAGATTGTATAAAAGTTGGAATTGAAGCAAGAAAAGATGTTTTAGAAAGATGTGAATTATTAAAACCATTTATTCCTCCTGTAGTTAACGGAAAGCCATGGCAGGACTATCCTACAGAAGAAATAGCAAATAATATAGAATTCTTTAAGTTCTATCCAGGAGAAAAGTGGCATTCATTTGAAGGATATGGAGAAAATCAATATTTTGTAGATCCTAATAAATTTATGTTAACAACTCCAGGTATAAATGTAGAAACTGGTGAATATGAAGATTTCGGTATACCGGCAACTATTTTAGCAAATTATTTAAGAGATCATAGAGTTGTACCAGAGAAGAGTGATTTAAATTCAATATTATTCTTACTAACACCAGCAGAAAGCACTTCAAAAATGAAAGGTCTTGTAGATCACTTAGTAAGATTTGAAAATCTTATAAATGAGGATGCTCCATTAAGTGAAGTTTTACCTAAGCTTTATGCTAAATATGAAGAACGCTATAAAGGTTATACAATAAGAAGATTATGCCAAGAAATGCATGACTTCTATAAGAAAAATGATGCAAAGACTTATCAAAAGTTACTATTTAGAAGAGACTCACTTCCAGAGTATGTTATGAATCCTAATGAAGCTAATGTTGAGCTTAAGAGAAATAATGCTAAGTTAGTTCCTCTAAGTGATATAGTTGGAGAAATTGCATTAGAAGGAGCGCTTCCTTATCCACCAGGAGTATTTTGTGTAGTACCGGGTGAGAGATGGAATACTGTAGCTCAAAAGTATTTCTCTATTTTAGAAGAGGGAATTAATAAATTCCCAGGGTTTGCTCCAGAAATTCAAGGTGTTTATCTTGAAAAGGAAGATGGTAAAGTAAGAGCTTATGGATATGTTTTAGATAAATAAATTTATAATAAAGATATATAACTATTTATAGATATACTTCGTCCTATATTTTAGGACGGAGTTTTTTTGATTATTGGGAACTATATAAAAAATATTAGCATAAAATGATATTAAATGTAATATTTTATAATTTAATATTTCGAATGAATAAAAATAAGGAGTAGATATGGCAATACAATTATTTGTTCCTACCTTTAGAATAGATGAATGTCTAGCTGAAATTAAAGAATGTCTTGAAAAGGGATGGACAGGGATAGGATATAAAACAGTTGAATTTGAAGAAAAGTGGAAAGCATATACAGGGCTAAACAATGCTCATTTTCTAAATTCTGATACAGCAGCTCTTCATTTGGCAGTTAAGGTTTTTAAAATACAAAATAAATGGAATGATGGAGATGAAATTATTTCTACACCATTAACATTTGTATCAACTAATCATGCTATTATGTATGAAAACTTGAAGGTAGTATTTGCTGATGTAGACGAATATCTATGTTTAGATCCAAGGGATGTTGAGAAAAAAATTACCGAGAAAACAAGAGCTATTATGTTTGTAGGATTAGGCGGAAATGTAGGAAGATATAAAGAAATAGTAAAACTTTGTGAAAAGTACAATTTAAAGCTTATATTAGATGCAGCACATATGGCTGGTACAAGATTAGATGGAGAAATAGTAGGAAAAGAAGCTGATGCAGTATGTTATTCTTTTCAAGCAGTAAAAAATTTACCTACTGCAGATTCAGGAATAATTTGTTTTAAGAAAAAGGAAGATGATGAACTAGTAAGGAAGCTTAGTTGGTTAGGTATTGATAAAGATACTTATACAAGGGATAAGGGAAATTATAAGTGGAAATATGAAGTGAATTATTTAGGATATAAATATAATGGTAATTCTATTATGGCAGCGATTGCTCTTGTTCAATTGAAGTATTTAGATGAAGATAATAGATATCGTAGACAAGTAGCAATGTGGTATGATGAATACTTTGATAAAAGTGAAAAGAAAATAGAAAGAGTACCTATTACAAAGGGATGTGAAAGTAGTAGACATCTTTATATTATATCAGTTAATAATAGAGATGAATTAATTACTAAATTAAATGAAAATGAAATTTTTCCAGGGGTTCATTATAGGGATAATACAGAGTATAATATATATCCTTGTGAAAATGGATGTTGCCCATATTCAAAATATATGAGTGAAAGAATAATTTCATTGCCACTTCATTTAAGACTAACTAAAGATGATGTTAAATATATTTGTGAAAAAGTAATATTATATAGTAAATAAAACTAAAAAAAATCTCTAAATATAGAGATTTTTTTTATACCAATTTAAAGTTAATTTAATACCATCTTCAAAGGAGTAACTAGGGGAATAACCTAAAAGTTTTTTTGCCTTACTAATATCAGCATTACTATGAGGAATATCTCCAGGCCTAGTAGGTCCATATATAGGTGGTAAATTAAAGTTTAATGAAGAAGCTAATATAGAATAAAGTTTATTTAAAGTTATAGTATCACCACAACCTATATTAAAAACTTCTCCAGATAAGCTTTCATCTGAAATACAAGCTTTAAGATTAGCTTCTATTATATTTTCAACATAGGTAAAATCCCGTGAATAATGTCCATCTCCATTTATTGTTGGTGTAATCCCATTAAGAAATGATTTAATGAATTTAGGGATTACAGCAGAATATTGGGAATCTGGATCTTGATTTTTACCAAATACATTAAAATATCTTAGTCCGATAGTTTGTAAATTATAAATTGAGCTAAAGAGAGAAGAATATAATTCATTAACTCTTTTAGTTAGAGCATATGGTGAAAGAGGCATACCTATAAAATCTTCTTTTTTAGGTAGTGAGTAGTTATCACCATAAACTGAAGATGATGAAGCATATACTACTTTTTTTACATTATTATCACGAGCTGCTACAAAGATATTAAGAGTTCCATTTATATTAACATCTTCGTAAAGTTGTGGAAATTTAATAGACTTTGGAACAGAGCCAAGGGCTGCTTCATGAAGAATATAATCTATATTGTAACAAGCAGTATTGCATACATTAAAATCTCTTATATCACCTTTAATAAATTGAAAGTTTTTGTTTTTTAAAAATGGTTCTATATTTTTTTGCTTACCAGTTGAAAAGTTGTCTAAGACTCGTACAAAACAATTTTTATTTAGAAGTGCTTCTACTAAATTAGAGCCTATGAAACCTGCTCCGCCTGTGACTAAAAATCTTGTGTTAGGTGGGAACTTTATATTTTCATATCCCATTTTATAACCTCCAATATAAATAACCTAAATCTTTAGCTTTATTTTTATTTAAAATACCTTTTACGTCAATTAGTACGTGAGTTGTGTTAGGATTAAAAATATTATTAAAAAAATCAAACGATAGGGTTTTGTAAAAATCGTGAGAAACTGCAATTATTACAGCATCTACGTTTTTAATATTTTTTATATCAATAAGATTTAAGTTGTATTCTTTTAGTACATCATCTTTAGAAGCTATTGGATCTGTAATTAATATATTAATACCATATTCTTTAAGTTCTTTAATAATATCAAAAACTTTTGAATTACGGATATCGGGACAATTTTCTTTAAAGGTAATCCCCAATATAGCTACATTACTATTTTTGATTGAGGCACCAGCTTCTATTAAATATTTTATTGTTTTTTCGGCAATATATTTTCCCATACTGTCATTTATAGTTCTTCCAGCTAAAATTACTTGTGAATTATATTCAAGCAGTTTTGCTTTATAAGTTAGATAATAAGGGTCAACACCAATGCAATGACCACCAACAAGACCGGGAGAAAAATTTAAAAAATTCCACTTAGTTGATGCGGCTTTTAATACATCTAAGGTATCTAAATTCATTTTATCAAAAATTAAAGATAATTCATTTATAAAAGCAATGTTAATATCTCTCTGTGAATTTTCAATAACTTTTGCTGCTTCAGCAATTTTAATACTTTCAGCTTTATAGACACCAGCCTCTATTATTAATTCATATACTTTAGCTATTATATCTAAGGTTTGAGAATCAATTCCAGAAACTATTTTTACTGTTTTTTGTAAGGTATGAACTTTATCGCCAGGATTAATACGTTCAGGAGAATATCCTACCTTAAAATCTTTTCCACAAGTTAATCCGGACATTTTTTCTAAAATTGGAATACATATTTCCTCAGTTAATCCTGGATATACAGTAGATTCATACACTACTATTGAATTAGGTGTTAAAAATCTACCTACTGTTTCAGAAGCTTTTATAATAGGTGTAATATCAGGGGTACAATCCTTATTTATAGGCGTTGGAACAGCTATTATATGGAATTTTGCATCTTTAAGTGAAGATGGATCACTAGAAAATTTGAGAGTTGTTTTTTTTAACTCATCACTTCCAACTTCATTTGTAGGGTCAATTCCATTTAAATATTTATCTATTTTATTTTTATTTATATCAAAGCCAATAGTATCTAATTTTTTAGAAAAGGCAATAGCAAGACCTATTCCAACGTATCCAAGTCCTATGACTGATAACTTTTCTTTTTTCAATTTTAATAATTCATATAAATCCATAAAAAGGTCCTCCTTATATTCATTATTATAATATTCATAATAATTTATCTTTGTTATATAAATTGTAAATTTATCGAAAAAATTGCATAAAAAAATATAACTAGAAATATATTTTCTAGTTATATTTTTTGATTAATATTTTAGAGTTAAGTTATTTAAAATTCTTACTATTTATTATTAAATTTATTAAAATATTTTTTTACGTTATTAATAAATTTATCTATTATAATATCTTCATTATAGTCAGTGTTCATTTTTAAGTTTGCTAATTTAGAAAAGTTAAATCTTAAATTTTTATCTAAAATAAGGGCTTCTATTTTATTATACCATTCAGTTTCAGATGAAGCTAAAAAGCCATCTATTCCATCATTAATAATGCTTTTATTATGATCAGTGCATGAAGCAACTACAGGAATTCCTAAAAGCATAATTCTTTTAAGTGAAAAACCACTTTTACCAATACGGTCAGGAATATTGATATAAGGTAATATAAAAATATCAGACTTACTGATTTTAGGCACAATATTTATCAAATATTTCTCCATTGGTTCATATGGAATTAAATTTGCCCATGGAAAGGTTTCTCTTACTGGTTTGCTTAAATCAGGATAATCAATTCCCATATGCCAACCGTATAAATTTAAAGTATAATTATATTTTTC
Organism: Clostridium sp. D43t1_170807_H7; assembly: GCF_015555905.1. Classification (GTDB taxonomy): domain Bacteria; phylum Bacillota; class Clostridia; order Clostridiales; family Clostridiaceae; genus Clostridium. The sequence goes on along the minus strand of NZ_JADNLK010000002.1, from coordinate 126,407 downwards.
ATGTAATTTAATTAGAGAAGAGGAAATTGATAATAAATCATTTACGTAAGCATCAGCACAACTTTGTTGCCAACTTATTATTGGCACGGGAGTTAAGTTTTCTCTTGGTGAAGTATAAGGATAATTTTTATCATCTAATAAACAAGAAATAGTTTCAATAGGAGTAGAAACATAGCTTTGAAGTGATTTTTTGTGCAATTCTGTTCCAACTAAGATTAAGTCTGAAATTTTTAAGGTATTAATGTGTTCAATGCTTTTCATATCTTGAAAATCATCATCTATATGACATAGAAATACTTTGTTTTTTAATTTAGAAATATATTTTGATGTATGAGCAGGACATTGAATAGTTTTTTGAAAAAATATTATATCTGCATCGCAGTTATTCAAAATAGATAACTTCTCATCTAAATTATAAACTATATCAATATTATATCCTAATTTAATAAGCGATTTAGCAAAGAGCAAATCTGAAAAGGTAGTTGTAGAATTTTTTTTATCAAGTAAAAAAAAATAACCTTTCATAAGTTAAACCTCCTTTTAACTTTGAATACTCAAGTTTATAAGTTTTTCTAAATATAATTTATAAGTTAAGTCATAAGAAAAACTTTTAGATTCATTTAAAACTTTATTTGAATAATAGTCTAAATTATCAAGGGTTTTATCTATTTTACATATTAAATCATTCAAATCTACTTTAGGAAAATGTTCAAGTGTGCTATCACATTTGGCTAATAGAGCACTATCTTTAACAAGTTCTGGTATACTTCCTGAATTAATACCAACAAGAGGAGTACCAGACAACATTGTTTCTATTACCATATTAGAACAACCTTCATGAGCCTTAAGATGTAGTACCATATCTACAGTACGTAATAAGTTAGGCATTTCACTATGAGATATTGGATTTAATAAATCGAGTTTGGAAACATTTCTAAAGTTAAAATTAGATAATGTTCTTTGATTGTTCTCAAAGGCTCTACCTAGAACCCAAAATTCAATATCATCTCTAGACACATAATGATTAATTACATCACATAGGAGCTTTAATGATTGAGTTGCAGTATGAGGGGTTCCCCAATATGCAGCTGCTAGAATTATTTTTTTGTCTTTTGAACGGGGAAGTTTAGGTCCTATAGGATTAAATAGATTAGAATCAGCAGAGTTATAAATAATGTCACCATCTGGCTCAACTCCATCGTAAATACTTCTAAATAAAGTTTCTTTCGAAAAATGACTTTGATACACTATTGTATTAGAAAAAGAAGTAATGTTTTTAAGTTCTGTATTTTTATTTTTTATTAGTATGGGATTTGGATGATTATAAGGAAGATATATAGCACCCAATCTTTGAAGTATTTTTATATTTTTTTCTTTTAATAACTTAAGCTGTTTAATTGTAGAAAGATTAGCTACAGAGCAAAATACATCTACTGTATCATCAAATCCATAACTTACAGTATGCCCATTATTAATGCAATATTTACTAAAAGACTTAATCCAACTACGGGCACCACCAGGGCCATCATAATTTTGAGAAAACCCGATTTTCATAAAAATTCACCATCCTATTTGTGAAAAATAATAACTACCATAATAGATTATGAAATTATACTTAAAATAATGAATATTTTACAAGTATTAACATGTTTATATATATTGTTTAGGATTGGAACATAAAAGGTATATATGAATATGAATATATTATATAAGTTTAAGGGAAGTGTTTATATGGTTCCAATAGTTAGTTTTGTTACATTTAATCATGCGGGATTAAATGCTAGAAATTTGACTGCTTTACTAAACACTAATGATGATTTTGAGTTATATATAATTGATAACAACTCTGTAGATGATACGTGGAAATTTATACAAGATCTTAATGATGAAAGAATAGTATGTAAAAAAAGATTTAATGTTAATAGAGGACTTGTATATGCATTAAATTATGTTCTTAGTAACAGAAAAAAAGACCAATATTTTATAACTATGGACAGTGATGTATATATTGAAAGTAAAGATTGGATATCAAAGTTTATGAGAAGCTTTCAATTATTTGATGAATTAGGAATAGCTGCAGCAGAAAGGAAAACTTACTTTCAAGAAAAAAAAGTAGCATACAAACCAGAAGTTAGAGAGGGATTTGAAGTTGTAAAAACAAATTTTGCAATAGGGTGCTGTATGTGTATTAGTCCTAAGCTTTTAGATTTGTTAGGATATTTTAATGAAGAAACATACGGAGCGGATTTAGATATATGTGCTAGAACAGTAACATATACACCTTTTAAAATTGCAATTATACCAGAAATAGCTATAAATCAGCAACAAAGGATTACATGTGATGAATGCCTAATAAAGGATAAATGTACAATTACTGATGGCACCTGTTATGGTGTATATAAAAAAAGATATGCTCACAGAGAATTTGCTAAAGGTTATATGAATAAGCATACTAAATATTTACATGAGATACAATCTGGAAAAAGGGGAATTTATTGTGCTTCAATCCATGATAAGGAGTCATTAAAAAATAATTATTATGATATGAAAGCAGCAGAGGAGAATTTTAAATTTTTTGAGGAGAATTCTAATTAATTTTATTTATATATAGAATGTGAAAATTAATATTTATATATTTAGATAATTATAAAAGATAGTGTTAGAGGTGATTATGAGTAAGGATATAGAAGATCTAAATCCACAAGATATACATGATGATTATATAATTAAAAATGATGTAAATTTAAATCCTATAAAGAAAACTGATATTGAAAGAATTCGATTATGGAGAAATTCAGCAAGTACCCTGGGAGTTTTTATTGATAATAGAATTATCACAAGGGAAGATCAGATAAGATGGTATGATAAATATAAAAGCAATATAAATGATAAAATGTTTATAATAAATTATAAGAATAATCCAGTAGGAACTGTAGCATTATACAATATCGATTATAGTAACAGTACTGCGGAATTTGGTAGACTTTTAATAGGCGATTTAAATAGTAGATGTAAGGGGATTGCTTTTATAGCAACTAAACTTTTATGTGAATATGGATTTAATAAATTAGGGTTAAATAAGATTATACTTGAAGTTTATAAGGATAATATAAAAGCAATGAATTTATATAAAAAGATAGGATTTAAGATAATAAAGGAAAAGAATCTAAATAATAGAGAAATTGTTTTAATGGAACTTTATAATGAAAATAAAGGAGAAGTATAAATTTAAAAAAACAGCTGAAATTAAGATTTAGCTGTTTTTGCTTTATATTATAAAATGTATATTTACAAAATAAATTAATTATAGATAAATATACTTTATGAGTTTTATAGGAGGATTTTTCTGTGAATAAACCTATTGTAAGTTTTATTTGTTGGAACAGAGCAGGTCTAACGGCTAGAAATTTAACGGCGTTATTAAAAACAACAGATGACTTTGAGTTATATATTGTAGATAGTAACTCAGCTGATGACACATGGGAGTTTATAAAAACATTAAAGGATGAAAGAATTAAAGAAAAGAAGAAATTAAATTTAAATAGGGGGTGTGCATATGCAATAAATTATGTTATGTCAAAGAGGAAAAAAGAACAATTCTTTTTTCATTTAGATAGTGATACTTGTATGATGACATCGGATTGGATAACAAAGTTTATGGAGGTTATGAATGAATATCCAGAGATTGGGGCTGCATCTACTGTTAAACCAAGTATACTTAGATATTATTCTATATATTCTAAGAAGTTAAATAAACATGGGGTAGAAGTAGGAGTGATTGATGCCTTAATAGGAAATTGCTTATGTATTAGACCAGAAGTAATAGATATATTGGGATATTTTAATGAGGAAACTGGGAGATGTGATTCAGATTATTCTATTAGAATAAATAAATTTACAAATTACAAAATGGCACTTGTAAAAAGCATAGTAATAGATCAAAAGCAAAAAATAGAGTGTAGTGAATGTATTATGAGTAATATGTGTAAAGTGAAAAATAATAATATAACTTGTTTTAAAATTAGAGATAATAAATATCAAAATGAAATATTTGAAAAAAAATCAAAGGAATTAGTTATAAAATACTATCAAGAAATAGAGGAAGGTAAGAGAACTCCATATTGTGCATCAATTCATGATGAGAAATCTATGAAAGATAATTATTATGATAGAAATAGGGCAGAACAAATATTTAACTATTATATTAAGAATAGTAATTAAAATATATAATATAAAAGAAGTTTCCCCAACATACTTTTGGGGAAACTTCTATTTTATCTAAATAAATTTACACCTCTTGAACGACAGATTGCATTAGGATTTGGGGTTGATATTCCAATTGCAAAACCTTGAATTGGATTAGTTGTAGTAGCTATAAAATGTGATTGAATAAAGCTAGGTGACTCAGTTGATAAAATAGGTGTTCTAGTATCGGCAGTAGGATATGTGATATCAGCTACACTTATGGAATCTTCAACAGCTAATGGAGTTATTCCATTTGTAAGGGTTGATATTGTTATTGGGGTTGAGCTTTCGTTAGTAATATCAATAATTGGTGCAGGACCTCTACCTATTAGTTCTACTAAATTCCATTGTGTACCATTAGTAATATATTGTTGGAAGTCCCCGCTTGGATCCTCAGATGAATTTAAATTATATAAATCTACAACATTTAATGTAAACCTAGAGATAGGAGTACCGGAAGAACTTAAATATGATATATTTGATAATGTAAATAAAGCGGAGTCTTCACCTTCTACACTAGTAGGTAAAGGTGTTTTTATTAGTGCAATATTTCCAGAAATATTTGTATAACCCAATACTCCAAAATTACTATCTGATGTTACTGGAACTGAAGTAGATCTTAAGGCAAATCCAGTATCAGTATTAGAATCATTTTTCAAATCAAATGATAAGATAGACCCATCAAAAAGTCTTACATACAATCCTGTCAAGATTTCACCAGGATTTAAAAAAATATTACCAAAATTAATCCAACCTATAGTACTAGCATTATTGCCAGAGTTGGCATCTGTATATGATAATGACAATTCTCTCATAGTAAACCTCCCTTGAAATAATATATAAAGTTTCATACATTTTAATTTATGAATATGTTTGTTTAAAGGTGAATAATTGATATAAGCTATATTATTATATGACTAATTTAAATAACAAGTTACTTATAGTTAGAGAAATGGGAAGTTAATTTAGCAAAAAATCAATATACTATTTTTTATAGAAATAAATTGAAATTTATATAAAATATAAATATATACAAAATTTACAAGAGGTGAAAATATGAATAGGGAATTTTATAAAAGGGTAAAAGAAGAGTTAGATAATAATAAAAATATCTATATAGCAACTATTGTTAAAGATAAAAAGGACAAGCATCTGGGAAAAAAGATATTAAAAGTTGATAACGAAATAATAATTGAAGAACAAGAAAATATGGAGTTTTACAAAGCAGTTATAGATAAAATTAATTTTAATGAGTTTGGGAAAATAGTAAAAATAAATGATGATATTGAGATTAGTATAGAGCAACTTATATCAAAACCTAGCCTTATAATTTGTGGAGGGGGACATATAGCTTTATCATTAGCAAGTATGGCTAAAATGTTAGATTTTAATACAACTGTTATAGATGATAGGGAAGAGTTTGCAAATAAAGAAAGATTTCCAGCGGTTGATAATATAATATGTGACAGTTTTACTAATGCATTAGAAAATATAGATTTTAATAAGAATTCGTATTTTGTTGTTGTTACACGAGGTCATAGAGCCGATCAAGAATGTGTTGAAAAAATATTAAAAAATGAATTTAGATATTTAGGAATGATAGGGAGTAAAGCAAAAGTGGCCAATTCTATAAGACAATTATTGGAGAAGGGATATAATACAGAGGATATAAATAAGGTTAATGCTCCAATTGGTATTAATATAGGTGCTAAGACTCCTGCTGAAATAGCAGTAAGTATTATGGCACAAATTATTCAAGAAAAGAATAATGATAATGTATCAAGTATTGATGAAGAAATATTAAAAGAGATTGTTTGTGATAAAGATGGCAAGGTTTTAGTTAGTATTTTAGATAAGAGAGGATCGTCACCAAGAGGTATTGATGCAAAAATGCTTGTAATGGAGGATGGAACATTCACTGGAACTATTGGTGGAGGTAGTGTAGAAAATGCAGTATATGAAAAAGCAATAGAATTAATAAAAGAAAAAAGTTCACATATTGAAACTTATGATTTATCTAATACAGTAGCTGCAAAATTAGGAATGGCATGTGGAGGAACAATAAAAGTTCTTTTTGAATATATAGAGTAAATACGAAAATTATATTGTAAATTATAATGATTTATTATAAAAGGAAAGGGTAAGTAGTTTTTAGAAATTTTACCTTTTCTTTTTGTTTTTTTGTATGGTATGAAGCTTATAATAATAAAAATACGAAAAATATGTAAAAATATAAATAAAAATGTTCACAAAATATGAAATATATGATAAAATCATCATATAAAAACACGTATATTAAATTAAATAAAACAAATATTATTCGTATGAAGTTTATTATTTTAGGGGGGACATGTAATGAAAGTTGGAAGTATTTATGAGTTAGAAGGAAGGGTACCTTTAAAACAAGCTATTCCATTGGGGATTCAACATGTATTAGCAATGTTTTTAGGAAATGTATCACCGTTAATTATAGTATGCGGACTTTTAGATATTCCTTTAGAAACAAAATCAATGTTAATTCAAAATTCAATGTTTGTGGCAGGTGTTGCAACATTAATTCAATTATATCCATTCTTTAAAGTAGGAAGTGGATTGCCTGTGGTTATGGGGACAAGTTCAGGATTTATAGGAACTCAAAATGCTATAGGTACAACTTATGGATATTCAGCAATAATGGGAGCTTCGTTAGTTGGAGCATTGTTAGAGATGGTTTTAGGATTCTTCATTAAGCCGTTAAGAAAATTATTTCCGCCTATAGTAACAAGTTTAGTTGTTATTTCAATAGGACTTTCATTACTTCCAGTAGGGATTAAATATTTTGCTGGTGGATCTGGTTCAGGTGATTTTGGTTCACCAAAACATTTGATAGTTGGAACAGTAGTAATTTTAGTAATAATAATATTACAAAATTTTACTAAGGGATTTATAAAAACATCAGCTATTTTAATAGGAATAATAATTGGATACATATTATCAATAGTAATGGGAATGGTTGATTTTACAGCTGTAAAAGAAGCTGCATGGATAAGTTTACCTAGACCATTTGCTATGGGATTCGAATTTAGATTAGATGCAATTATTTCAATGGCAATAATGTATATTGCAACTACAGTAGAAACAATTGGAGATATTTCTGCAATAGCAGTGGGGGGACTTGATAGAGAAGCAACTGACAAAGAGCTATCAGGTGGAGTTGTTGCAGATGGTGTTTCAAGCTTTATAGCAGCTATATTTGGAGTTGCTCCAAATACTTCATTTAGTCAGAATGTTGGACTTGTTGCTGTAACTAAAGTTGTAAATAAATTTGTTATTATGACAGGTGCTGTATTCTTAATTTTAGCAGGATTTTTTCCAAAATTAAGTGCAATACTTTCAGTAATGCCACAATCAGTACTTGGTGGAGCAGCAGTTATAATGTTTGCTATGATATTTGTAAGTGGATTACAGTCATTATTTAGAGAAAAATTAGATGGTAGAAATAGTTTAATAGTTGCATTAGCTATAGGTATAGGTGTTGGAATAGGAAATGTTCCAGAGGCTTTAGGAGAATTACCAACTTGGGTTAGTAATATATTTGCACAAAATGGTATAATAATGACCTTCGTTATAGCAACTATATTAAATTTAGTATTACCAAAAGATAAAGAGAAAATTGAAGCAGTAAATGCATAAAATTTTTATGAAGAGGGCGTATATCGGATGATTGGATATAGCCTCTTTGTTATGTTTATAGGAGGAAAGAAAGTTGTTTACGATTAGAAATTATGTAGTAGCAGAGAGTTTAGAGCAAGCTTATGAATTAAATCAAAAAAAGAATAATGTTGTATTAGGTGGAATAGGTTGGCTAAAAATGGGAGGAAGAAATATCCAAACTGCTATCGATTTATCAGCATTAGGTTTAGATAAAATTGAAGAAGATGAAGAATGCTTTAAGATAGGGTGTATGTGCACATTAAGACAATTAGAAACTAATGAATCTTTGAATTCTTATTTTAATGGAATAATAGCAAAATCAGTTATACATATAGTGGGTGTTCAATTTAGAAATTGCGCAACTATTGGTGGAAGTGTTTATTCAAGATTTGGATTTTCAGATATATTAACAGCACTTTTATCATTAGAGACATATGTAGAACTATTTAATGGAGGAATTATTCCACTTTCTGAATATAGAGATATGCATTATGATAATGATATTTTAGTAAGAATTATAATAAAGAAAGATAATAGAAAAACTGCATATTTAACTCATAGAAATAGTGCAACTGATATTCCTACTTTAGCAGTTGCAGTATCAAGGTTAAATAATAGATGGAATATAGTAATTGGAGCTAGACCACAAAAGGCTATGAATGTAAATGCAGCAGAGCTTTTAAGTGAGATTCCAACTCAAAATGAAGTTGATGAAGTAGTTGAATATGTTATGAAAAATGTTAAATTTGATGGTAACATGAGAGGAAGTAAAGAATATAGACAAATACTTGCTAAAGTATTTATAAATAGAGCAATAAGTGAAATTACAGGGGGAAGCTATGGAAATTAAACTATGGATAAATAATAAACTTTTTCAAGATAATGTAGAAGCAGATACGTTATTAATTGATTATGTAAGAAGTAAAGGCTTTTTAAGTGTAAAAAGAGGTTGTGAAACTGCCAATTGTGGGTTATGTACTGTTCATTTAGATGGAAAGCCTGTTTTATCATGTAGTACTCTTGTGATGAAGGCAAATGGCAAGAAAGTAACTACTCTTGAAGGGTTAAAAGAAGAAGCAGAAGAATTTGGAGCTTTTATGGCAGACCAAGGTGCAGAGCAATGCGGATTCTGTAGCCCGGGGTTTGTGATGAATGTATTAGCTATGAAGAAAGAGTTGGAGAATCCTACTGAAGATGAAATTAAACATTATTTAGCAGGTAATCTTTGTAGATGTACAGGCTATATGAGTCAATTAAGAGCAATTAAAAATTTCTTGGCAGCTAAAAAGGAGGACTAAAGATGAAATACGTTAATAAGGGGATAAGAAAAAAGGACGCTATGTCATTACTTACTGGTAAGCCAGTTTATACAGATGATATAGCACCAAGTAATTGTTTAATAGTTAAAGTGCTTAGAAGTCCTCATGCACATGCTTTAATAGAAGATATAAATACAACTATAGCAAGTAAAGTACCAGGAATAGAATGTATATTAACATATAAGGATGTTCCACAAAAGAGATTTACAACTGCAGGACAATCTTATCCAGAACCAAGTCCATATGATAGATTAATTTTAGATAAAAGACTTAGATGTGTTGGAGATCCAGTTGCTATAGTTGCTGGTGAAAATGAAAAGGCTGTTAATAAAGCATTAAATTTAATTAAAGTTAAATATGAAGTTTTAGAAGCAGTTTTAGATTTTAGAGAATCTTTAGATAATAAAGTTATAGTTCATCCAGAAGAAAATTTTGTTGTTTTAAATGATTGGGTTAATGCAGATAAAAATAGAAATATATGCTCAAAAGGCGATTTTACTTATGGTGATGTGGACGAAGAATTAAGTAAATGTGCTCATATAATAGAACAAACTTATCATACTAAAGCTAATAGCCAAGCTATGATGGAAACTTTCAGAGCATTTACTGAGCTTGATACATATGGAAGGTTAAATATAACAAGTGCAACTCAAGTTCCTTTCCATGTAAGACGTATATTAGCTAATGCTTTAGATATTCCGAAGTCTAAGATAAGGGTAATTAAGCCAAGAATAGGTGGGGGATTTGGGGCAAAGCAAAGTGTTGTTGCAGAAATATTCCCAGCTATAGTTACAATGAAAACTGGAAAGCCTGCTAAAATGGTTTATACTCGTGAAGAAAGTATGACAAATGGTAGTCCAAGACACGAAATGGAGATTAAAGTTAAATTAGGTGCAGATGAAAATGGTATAATTAAGGCTATTTATATGTATACTTTATCTAATGCTGGAGCATATGGAGATCATGGACCAACTACTGTTGGGCTATCTGGACATAAATCAATGCCTCTTTATAATGGAGCAAAAGCATATAAATTTGAATATGATGTTGTTTATTCTAATACTATGGGCGCTGGAGCTTATAGAGGATATGGAGCTACTCAAGGGTTATTTGCATTAGAATCAGCTGTAAATGAATTAGCAGACAAGCTTAATATTGATCCTATTAAGTTAAGAGAAATGAATATGGTTGCTGAAGGACAAATAATGCCTGCATATTATAACGAACAAGCAAATAGCTGTGCTTTAGATAGATGTTTATCGAGAGCTAAGGAAATGATTGATTGGGATAATAAATATCCATGTAGAGATATGGGAAATGGAAAAGTAAGATCTGTTGGTGTAGCTATGGCTATGCAAGGGTCAGGTATATCATCAGTGGATACAGCTGCAGTTGAAATAAAGCTTAATGATGATGGATTCTATACATTAATGATTGGTGCTGCTGATATGGGAACAGGATGTGATACAATATTAGCACAAATGGCAGCTGATTGTTTAGATTGTGATATAGATAATATTATTGTGCATGGTGTTGATACAGATCAAAGTCCATATGATACAGGTTCATATGCATCTAGTACAACTTATATAACAGGAGGAGCTGTTATTAAAACTTGTGAAAAAATGAGAAAGAGAATTATTGAAGAGGCTGCAAAATCATTAAATTGTCCAATTGAAAATTTAGAGTTTGATGGTAAAAAGGTATTTTCAGTAATTGATGAGAAAGAAATAACATTAGTTGATATAGCTAATAACACTTTAGTTGGTGGATTTAGAACTATAAGCGAAAGTGAGTCACATTATTCAGAAGTTTCACCTCCACCATTTATGGTAGGAATTGTGGAAACAGAAGTGGATAAGTTAACAGGTAAAGTGGATATAATTGATTATGTTGCAGTTGTAGACTGTGGAACTGTTGTTAATCCTAATTTGGCAAGAATTCAGGCAGAAGGTGGAATAGCTCAAGGTATAGGAATGGCACTTTATGAAGATATAACTTATACTGAAAAAGGAAAGATGAGAAATGATTCATTCCTTCAATATAAGATACCTACAAGACTTGATGTTGGTAATATTAGAGTCGAATTTGAATCAAGCTTTGAACAAACAGGACCATTTGGAGCTAAGTCTATAGGAGAGATTGTTATTAATACACCATCTCCAGCGTTAGCTCATGCTGTATATAATGCAACTAAGGTTAATATAAGAACATTACCGATAACATCAGAAAAAATAGTTATGGGGATGATTAGAAAGAATGTTCGTCACATGGAACTGAAAAATTAATGATATAACCTCCAAGAATTTATGTGATTTGCGTTAAGAATTTATATTGTTTTTTCTAGAAAAAGAGCTAAAGCTTCGAAAGTCACTTTGTTCCCTTAAGTGAGATTAAAAATTTTAATTTTGTTAATCGAACTTACACATTCGACGTAAGGAGAAGGTGCTTCCTTTTAAAAGGAAACTCACTCTTCACTATCGTTCAGAGGAGTAAGTTCAGCTAACTAAATTAAAATTTAGAGCTTCACTTAACGCTCTTTTTCCTCCAAAAACAATTAAATTCTAAAACTTAATTACAATATTCTTTCTGGTAATATCATTAATATTTTCTCTTCCACTTGATGAACCGGAATACAACCTTAAAAGTTAATGACTTCTCATACAATATGTAGCAAAACACATAAATTGCAAGGTGCAATGTTATAAGTAGTTATGTGAAAAAAGAAAAAATGAAATATTAATTCTAGGTGAAAATTTCACGTTTTCTGGAAAATAAATATTTCATTTTTTCACTCTTACCTAACGAACAATTTAGATATAGAGGGATGAGTGATGGCGATTAATTTAATACTTCTAGCTGCAGGAAATAGTAAAAGGTTTAATGGAAATAAATTATTGGCAATATATAAAAATAAGCCAATATATATGTATATAGTTGAAAAAGTAGTTAATTTGAAAATAAATAAAATAATATGCGTGACTCAATATGAAGAGATAAAAGAGGCCTTATTGAATACTAATATTAATGTTGTTATGAATAATAATAGTAATTTAGGGATTTCTAGTTCTATAAAAATAGGTATAAATTTTGATAAAAATGCTGATGGATATATGTTTATGGTTTGTGATCAGCCTTTTATATCCATACAGACATTAAATTCAGTAATAGATAATTTTATTAAAGGAGATAAAGGTATAGTTTGTGTTGGGTGTGGAAATAATAAAGGTAATCCAGTTATATTTTCAAAAAAATATATTAATGAATTATTATCATTAGAAGGGGATAATGGTGGAAAGGTAATAATCAAGGGAAATTTAAATGATTTAAAAATAGTAAATATTAATAATAGAATTGAGTTAGTTGATATAGATACTCAGGAAGAATTTGTAAAAATAGCTCAACATTAAATGTTTACATAAAATTTTTTTAAAATTTCATAAAAAAATTTAAAAATAGTGTTGACTTTTGTCTAAAAACACTGTAATATACAAAAAGTAGTCAGTAAGACATACGCAAGGCCCCTTGGTCAAGCGGTCAAGACACCACCCTTTCACGGTGGTAACAGGGGTTCGATTCCCCTAGGGGTCACCATTTGCGGGTATCGTATATCGGTAATACTCCAGCCTTCCAAGCTGGAAAGGTGGGTTCGATTCCCACTACCCGCTCCATTTTATTTGAATAAGAAACTCAGCTATGCTGAGAAAATTCAAATAACTAAATCTAAGATTTAGATTTTCATTTTTGCGTGTTTAGCTCAGCTGGATAGAGCAACGCCCTTCTAAGGCGTGGGCCAGGAGTTCGAATCTCTTAACACGCACCATATTTGGTTTACTAGCTCAGTCGGTAGAGCACTTGACTTTTAATCAAGGTGTCCGGGGTTCGATTCCCCGGTAAGCCACCAAAAAAAGAAACTCAAAAGAGTTTCTTTTTTTATTTTACTTAAAAATAATTAATCTAAAAAAGCTTTTATTTATAATATTGACCAATAAAATTTAAAACTCATACTATATTATGAATTGCTTTTTTAGGAGTTAAAATGAATAGTAAGAGCTATGACGGAAAAGATAATGATGAAAAAGAAAACATAGATAAATATATTACAAGTGTTGAAGTTAGTTTAGGAAATATGGAGAAGGTAGGAGTGGCTTTTTTAGTAGCTGGTTATTCAAATTATATCTATGCTGCTAATTTAGATATATTGGATGCACAAGATAGAAATAACACAGGTGAGACTTCTGAAGAAGCATTCTTATTTAGCCAGAAACTAGTTTTGTTAGGATATATATTGCTATGGATAGTTGCATCAGGAAGAGTAAATATAAAGGATGTAAGTAATATTTATAGAGGGGAAAATAACGATTTGGCTGCATATCAAAATGTTGCTCATTCATACTTAATAAGTGTATTTGCTAATATACTAAGATTTGAAGCCTTTAATAAATTATATGAAGATGTTAAATTACAGCAACAAAATGAAGAAGATGATGAAAAAGATAAAGAATAAAATTTATTAAAATTAATAAAATAAGTACAGATAGCTTAAAGGATAGAAAAGTTATTATATTATTAGTGTTTATATAAAAATAATGCCTGTATCTTATGTGATACAGGCATTATTTTTATTCTTCATCTTGAAGAGCATCATATCCTTCTTCGTTAGTTCTAATTTTTATTACATTTTCTACATCCTCAACAAAGATTTTACCGTCACCAATTTTACCGGTATATAAAGCTTTCTTAATAACCTTAACCAATGTATCTACAGGAATCTTACATACAACAATTTCTACTTTTAGTTGAGGTAACAAAGTAACTTCTAAAGGAACACCTCTATAGAAATCGGTAGAACCTTTTTGCATGCCATATCCTAAAACGTTAGTTACAGTCATACCAGTAATACCTAGTTTATCTAAAGCTACCTTTAATCTTTCAAATCTATCTTGTTTAGTTAATACAACAACTTTAGTAAATTTAGCATCTGATTTAGATGTATTGTAAACTACTGGTATTGTATCTGTATTATCAGATGGAATAGTATCAGGTACAGTAGATGCAGAACCTTCAGCTAATGCCATATTAGCAAAAGGTGATGTTATAGGCATAAAGTCAGCATAACTACTTTCAAGGCCATGTTCTTTTTTATCAAGACCTTCAATTTCTTCTTCAGTAGAAACACGAAGACCAACGGTGTGTTTAATTGCTAAGAATATAATAGTCATAGTAATAGCAACCCAAGCAATAACACATAAAACACCAAATATTTGAGTGCCTAAGAATTTAAATCCACCACCATAAAATAATCCACCATCAATAGCAAAGAATCCAGTTAATATAGTACCAAGGGCGCCACATACACCATGTACAGAGACTGCACCAACAGGATCATCTATTTTAAGTTTCTTTTCTATAAATTCAACAGCAAATACAACAGCAATACCAGCTATAAGGCCTATAAAGAAAGCACCAAAAGGATTAACCATATCACAACCAGCTGTAATAGCGACAAGGCCTGCTAATGAACCATTTAAGGTCATAGAAACATCAGGTTTTTTATATCTAAGCCAAGTTATTATCATAACTGTTACAGTAGATGTTGCTGCAGCTATGTTAGTAGTCATAAAAATAGTACTTGCAGATAATATTGAAGCATCACCTGTCATTGAAACAGTAGAACAACCATTAAATCCAAACCAAGCAAACCAAAGAATAAATACGCCTAAGGCACCTAAAGTTAAGCTATGTCCAGGTATAGCATGAGCACTTCCATCATTGGAATACTTTCCAATACGAGGACCTAGAATTTTAGCACCAATTAAAGCAGCAATACCACCAACCATATGAACTGCAGTAGAACCAGCAAAATCATGGAATCCCATTTGAGATAAGAAACCACCGCCCCAAATCCAATGACCAGAAATAGGATAAATAAAGGCACTAATTATTAAACTGTACAAGCAATAAGCTGAAAATTTAGTTCTTTCTGCCATAGCTCCAGAAACTATGGTAGCAGCAGTGGCACAGAAAACTGTTTGGAATATTACAAAAGCAAATGTTGGAATTGAACTACTATAATCACCTTGTATAAAAAGGTCTATTCCTCCGATGATAGAGCCATCACCTGCAAACATAAGCCCAAAACCTATAAACCAAAATACTACAGTACCTATGGCAAAATCCATTAAATTTTTCATTATTATATTTCCGGCATTTTTGGCTCTTGTAAATCCTGTTTCTACCATTGCAAATCCTGCTTGCATAAAAAATACTAGTGCGGCTCCAAGTAATGTCCAAATTGTGTCTAATGCTGAATACATAAATATACCCCCTTAAAATAGTTAGAAGTTAAGAGTTAGGAATTAAATTAATAATATATTGTTATTTATAATTCCGAATATACTTTTAAAACTTATAACTTTATTAATTTATATTTTTATAAAACAATAGGCGTATACATTACTAGAGAGTATGAATCTCTAATGTAAAGTACACGCCATTGTGTAGTAGACTATTTAATTGACACTAAATAAAAGTTCTCCATAGGTAGGAAGAGGCCAGTGATCCTTACCTATTAATGTTTCAAGTTCATCAACTACTCCACGTAAGTGTTGCATATTGATAAATATTGATTCTCTATAGTATTTTGCACTTTCAAGTAAATCAGAATGATTCTTTGCATTTAATACAGATGTTTCTAAAGTATCAAGTTTTGCATAAAGATAATTGCCTAGTCTTGATAAGTCATGAAGCAATTTTTCTTCTAACTCACATTGAAGTGTAGGATTAAGTTGCTTTTTACTATTTGCTATTCCTGCAATTTCACCTTGATAGCTTAAAACAGAAGGAATTATATATTTTTTAACCATATCAATCATAGTTAAAGCTTCTATATGAATAGTTTTACAGTAATTTTCCATTAAAATTTCATATCTTGAATATAATTCGCTTTCAGAGAATACATGGTGTTTAGTAAATAATTCAATGTTTTTACTATGGATGAAATAAGGAAGAGCATCTGGAGTAGTTTTTAGATTTAATAGACCTCTTTTTTCTGCTTCTTCTATCCAATCATCTGAGTAGTTATTTCCATTAAATATAATTCTCTTATGATCTCTTATTGTATTTTTAATAAGAGTATTTAAATCTTCATCAAAGTTATTACTCTTTTCTAAAGTATCTGCAAATTGTCTTAATTCTTCAGCAACTATGGTATTTAAAACAATATTTGGACCTGCAATTGAGAATGTAGATCCTAGCATTCTAAACTCAAATTTATTTCCAGTAAAGGCAAATGGTGAAGTCCTATTTCTATCAGTAGTATCTTTAAAGAACTTAGGTAATACACGAACACCAATTTCCATTTCACTCTTACCTTTATCTATATAGTTTGTACCATTTTCTATTGCTGTAATTATATCTGTTAATTCATCTCCAAGGAACATAGAAACTATAGCAGGTGGAGCTTCATTAGCACCTAGTCTATGGTCATTTCCTGCACTTGCAACAGAAACACGTAGTAAATCTTGATAATCATCAACAGCTTTAATAACTGCCGCTAAGAATAATAAAAATTGTGCATTTTCAGATGGAGTATCACCAGGTTCTAAAAGGTTGACTCCTGTATCTGTAGAAATTGACCAGTTGTTATGCTTACCGCTACCATTTACGCCAGCAAATGGCTTTTCATGAAGTAAGCATGCTAAACCATGTTTGTTAGCAATAGATTTCATAAGTTCCATTGTAAGTTGGTTATGATCTGTAGCTATATTAGTTGTAGTAAATATAGGTGCAAGTTCATGTTGTGCTGGAGCAACTTCGTTATGCTTAGTTTTAGCTAGTACACCAAGCTTCCAAAGTTCTTCTTCAAGTTCTTTCATATAAGCTGAAACTCTAGGTTTAATAGTACCAAAGTAATGATCTTCCATTTCTTGACCTTTTGGAGGTCTTGCACCAAATAAAGTTCTACCACAGAAAACTAAATCAGGTCTCTTTTCATACATTTCTTTATCAACAAGGAAATATTCTTGTTCAGGACCTACAGTAGTTATAACTTTTTTAACGTCATCTTTTCCAAAAAGCTTTAATATACGTAATGCTTGTTTATTTAAAGCTTGCATTGAACGTAAAACAGGAGTTTTCTTATCCAATGCTTCTCCACTATATGAACAGAAAGCAGTAGGTATACATAAAGTTCCATCCTTTATAAATGCATAAGAGGTTGGATCCCAAGCTGTATATCCTCTAGCTTCAAAGGTAGCTCTAAGACCTCCAGATGGAAAACTTGAAGCATCAGGTTCGCCTTGAACAAGCTCCTTACCTGAAAACTCCATTATTATATTTCCATCTTTATCAGGTGAAATAAAGCTATCATGTTTTTCAGCAGTAACACCAGTCATAGGTTGAAACCAGTGAGTATAATGAGTTGCCCCTTTTTCTATAGCCCAATCTTTCATTGCATTTGCAACAACATTGGCAACTTCTAAATCAAGATGTTTACCAGCTTGAATAGTATTTCTCAAAGCTTTA
This sequence comes from Clostridium sp. D43t1_170807_H7, assembly GCF_015555905.1. Classification (GTDB taxonomy): domain Bacteria; phylum Bacillota; class Clostridia; order Clostridiales; family Clostridiaceae; genus Clostridium. The sequence continues at coordinate 108,624 of NZ_JADNLK010000002.1, read as the reverse complement.
TAAGTCTCTTTAGGTAATCTTGCCTTCATAACACTATCATTAAAAACTAAACTTCCAAATAGATTTGGTATATCTTTCATAATTAATAACCCCCCTTAAAATGAAAAAAGGCACCGTGGACATTTTAATAGTCCACAGCGCCTTTGCTGTTTATGTAAGTATTATATGCCTAAAATTTGAAAATGTAAATAGTTTTTTTAAAAAAAGTAAAAATACTTTAAAATGTTAAATATTGATAAAAAGATAATTGTGTTGTATAATATTAAAAATGAACAAAGGCGTTCATCAAATGTTTTTTAGAAGTATCGATTAATCATAAGATAAAATGTTCTTATGATTAGCTATAGACTCAAAAAATTATTTGATGAGCGCCTTTTTAAGATATTAAGATATTTTTAATATAATTGGAATATATATAAAATAAGAATTATGTTATTAATGCAAATGCAAAAAAACATTACAAAATATTATATATTTTAATTAACAGGGGGAAGAGATATGACATATGCAGTTAGAGAAGTATTACAGTTTATTAAAGAAAATGATGTTAAGTTTATACGCTTAGCTTTTTGTGATCTTTTTGGAACGCAAAAGAATATTTCAATTATGCCAAATGAATTGGAGAGAGCTTTTAAAGAAGGCGTTTCTTTTGATGCATCAGTAATTAAAGGATTTGCAGATGTTTCTAAATCAGATTTATTACTATTTCCAGATCCAACTACATTGAGCGTATTGCCTTGGAGACCACAACAAGGAAGAGTTGTTAGATTTTTTTGCGATATAAGGACACCAGAAAAAGAAAAGTTTATTTATGATAGTAGAGATATATTAAGAAATACCATTAAAAAGTGTATAGCAAAGGGATATACTCCTTATATAGGAACTGAATGTGAGTTTTATTTATTTAAAACTGATGAAGAAGGTGAACCTACTATGGTAACTCATGATAAAGGTGGATACTTTGATATAGCACCTATAGATAAGGGTGAAAATATAAGAAGAGAGATATGTCTATGCCTAGAGGAAATGGGAATAAGCCCGGAAAGTTCTCACCATGAACAAGGACCAGGGCAAAATGAAATAGATTTTAAATATAGTGATTCTCTTACAGCAGCTGATAATTTTATAACATTCAAATCAGTTGTAAAGGCTATAGCTGCAAGAAATGGTCTTTTTGCTTCTTTTATGCCAAAGCCAATAGCAGATAATAGTGGAAATGGACTTCATATAAATTTATCATTATCAAAAAATGGTACTAATATATTTGAAAATAATAATAAGTGGGAGCAAGAAAATGTTCAAGGCTTTATAGCAGGAATACTAAGCAAAGCAAAAGAAATAACTGCATTTTTAAATCCTTTAGTTAATTCATATGAGAGATTTGGAAAATTTGAAGCGCCTAAATATATATCATGGTCTCATCAAAATCGATCTCAATTAATTAGAATACCAGCGGCAACTGGAGAAAAGACAAGAATAGAATTAAGATCTCCAGATTCAGCTATAAATCCATATATTGCTTTTTCTTTAATTATAGGAGCTGGACTTTATGGAATTGAAAATTCAATTAAATTGCCAGAAGCAATAAATGAAAATTTATATACTGCAAGTGATGAAATACTAAAAAATATAGATACATTACCAGAAAGTCTTGAAGAGGCATTAAGTATTGCTAAAAATAGTGATTTCATAAAAGAAATAATAGGACAAGAAGTGTTAGATAGATATATTGAATTAAAAGAGAGTGAGCTTAGAGAGAATTTAAATGCTGATGATAAAGAAATAATAAAAAGAAAATATTTTGAATATATATAAAATATTTAGAAGAAGTATGGTTTAGTTAGGAAATATAGTTTATAAATTTAAAGTTAAATAGATGGGAGTTTATATGAGTTTTAATAATAATTTCTAACTTACAGCTATAATAATGGGGGCGATTTATTGGATAACATTTTAATAGTATCGAGCAGTAAAAAGGGAATGGCTTTTTTTACTGAGGTGCTCTCTCAAAACTCCTATGGAGATATTGTTACAGCAACAAATGGTGGAGAAGCTAGAAGGCTTTTAATAGAACGAGATTTTGATTTATGTATTATAAATGCACCATTAGTAGATGAGTCTGGGGAGGAGTTTGCCAAAAATATAGTATCAACGGGAATAGGTCAAGCTATCTTAATTGTTAAAGCTGATATATATGATGAGGTAAGCGAAAAAGTAGAAGGTAATGGTGTAATTACTATAGCAAAACCTATGAATAGAACTATATTTTGGAGCGCACTAAAATTAGCTAGTGCAACTTATAATAAAATGTGCCAATTAAAGAAAGAAAATAATAAGTTGTTACAAAAAATTGAAGATATTAGAATGATAGATAGAGCTAAGTGTATTTTAATACAATATTTAAATATGACTGAAGCTGAGGCACATAGATATATAGAAAAACAGGCTATGGATATGAGATCTACAAAAAGGGTTATTGCAGAAGGAATATTACGAACATATGAAAATTAACTTGAAGGCAGCAGAGAGATTTTTATTAATCTATCTGCTGTTTTTTTATTATAAAATTTGAGATACTTTTAAGATGCGGTTTCTGTATAATTAGAGTAGTCGAGAAAAATATTAAATTTATTAATATAAAAAACAGCTTAAATTCAAATATAGGAGTGATTATATGCTAATTTCAATTAATGAAAATGACTTTAAGGATAAAGTTAGTATTAGATTTAATAATATTACGGAAGGGGTTAATAGGTTTGAAAAGAAAATTTTAGAATCTGATAAGTCTGATGATTTTGAGAAAAGTATAATTGGTTTTTTGCAAGAAGCAGTAAAGTTAAATGGAGTAGAAAATTCTTATGTTGATTTTTACTATAATACATTAGAAGAAGATGAGAAGAGGCGTTTTAAAGAACTTTTAAACTGTGAAGATAAAGAATTTATAAAAAAATTTGAATATGAGAATAGTGAAGGTGGAATTTATTATAATCTAACTTTAGAAAGTATTCCTTTTATAACTAGGATAACAACTCAAGAAGTGTTATTTTCTACTATATATTTTGTAAAAGAGCCTTTTACTATATGGGGAAATTACAATAAAAAGTTTCCAACGTTTTATAAGGAAGAATGTATATGCAATAAATATGAGAATATAGCTAAAATGTTCAATCTAAAAATAACATAATAGAAATAATTTTAAATTAATATATTTAAAAAACAAATGTAAAAATTTATGAAATTATGGAAAAAAAAGGTTGAATAAATAACTTAAAAATAGTAAGATGTAAATAATGGTATAATTTTGAATTGATACTTTATATTTAAAGATGTGGAGTTGAGTTTTTAAGGGGTGAAGTATAAAAATGGAACTAGCTATAAGTGGTGATAGGAAAAGTGATTTAGAATATTTTTTTGAAATTTCATTAGACCTTATGGCTATCATAGGGAGTGATGGTAAACCTAAAAAGATAAGCAAATGTTGTAGTAAAGTATTAGGGTGGAGTGAAAGTGAATTACTTGAACATGAATGGCATAATTTTGTTCATGTAGATGACTTGAAAATTATTCTAAATGCTATATCAGGCGAATCTATAAATGAGGGAGTTAGAGGATTAGAATTTAGATTTAAATGTAAAGATAATTATTATAGATGGATTGAATGCAGTTGTAGGTTTATAGAAGAAAATAAGATATATATTTTAATGGCTAGGGATATAACAGAGAAAAAGAAGATAAAGGAAGAAAAAATCGCTTATGAAAAAGCAATTGAATTGGAAGGTATGAAAAATGAATTCTTTTCTAATATATCACATGAATTTAAAACACCTTTAAACATAATATTAGCAACTATGCAAGTTATAAATAAAAATATAGAAAATAAAAATATCAGAGCAACTGATGAAGAAAATTTAAATAAATATATGAATTCAATTAGACAAAATTGCTATAGGCTTCTTAGATTAGTTAATAACATAATTGATATTAGTAAAATGGATTATGGATATTATGATATTGAACTAGGTAATTATAATATTGTAAGTGTTGTTGAAGATATTACCATGTCTATTTTAGAGTATGTGAATAATAAGGGGATAGAGCTTATTTTTGATACTGAAGTTGAAGAAGAGATAATTGCATGTGATCCAGATAAAATAGAGAGAATAATACTAAATTTGTTATCTAATGCAATTAAGTATACAAAAGATAGTGGAAAAATATATGTTAATATAGGAAAAGATGATAAAAATATTTATATATCCGTAACAGATAATGGTATAGGGATACCAGAAAAAAAACTTAATACAATATTTGAAAGGTATGCACAACTTGATAATAAATTAACTAGAAGATTTAATGGGAGCGGAATAGGCTTATCACTTGTAAAGTCACTTGTTAAAATGCATCAAGGAGATATATATGTGGAGAGCAAAGTTAATGAAGGAAGTAAGTTTACTATAAGACTTCCTATAAGACAAGTTCAAAGTAAGAATAAAAAAAATACTAGTTTAACTAAATCAAAAGTTGAAAAGTGTAGTATTGAATTTTCAGATATATATAATTAAAACTTGAACCTCGCTCTGTTAAATAAAGTAGAGAGAGGTTCAAGTTTTAATTATATTTATTATAAAGTTCATTTAAAGAATCTTTTGACATTAATAAATTAACTAAATAGCTCATTATTAAAACACCAGGAATATCTATTAATAATCTAACTAAAGTAAATTTATAACCAAGTGCTGAAAATTCAAATAATAGTGTTGAGATTTTAATTAAGCACCAAGAGTTCATGAATATAATTATATTTGAAAATTTTGCACCTTTTTTTATTAAAACAGCAGTAAAAGGAAAGGCGGCATACATGGGGCCAGCAGCCACTGAGCCAATTAGCATAGAGAAAAGAACACCAATTATTCCTGATTTATTTCCCATATATTTCATTAGTTGTTCTCGTGGAATCCATAAATCCATTAATCCTAACATAATCATAATAGGAGGAAGAACAGATAACATTTGTAGTATGCTAGAACCAGCAGTATTAATAGTTTCAGTAAATATAGATTTGCTAAAAAAAGATAATATTATAAGTACAAATAGAGAGATTAAAAAGGATTTATATCTTTTTAAAATTTTTATTACAGTATTCATATAAACACCATGATCCTTCCAAGAATAATTCCTACAATAATTGAAAATAGAAATGCAATTAAATTTCTTAAGAATGCGGCTCTTTTACCGATATACTTAGCTTCAAGTGGAAATGTCATGAGGCCAATTAGTACTAAAGAAGAGACTAGTGCACCAACTTGTGAATAGCCAGCACCATTTAAAAGCAATGTATTACCAAGTGAAAAAGCAACGAAAGTAGGCATCATTGTAATTGAACCTATAATATCAGCAAGTATGATACCCCAAAAACCTGAACTGTTACCTAATATTTTAGAAATTGTATCTGTATTAAAAAATGAAAGTAATATTCCTACAGTTATTATTATGCAAAGAAATTGGGGAAGTATATTTTCAAATGATTTCAATCCCAATATAATAGCTTTTTTTGTTTTGCCTTTATCTTTTATAAATGAAACAATTAGCAAAATTATTGCTAGGCTATATAAGATAATTGAGGTCATAAAATACTCCTAAAAATACTTTAGTTATATTTTATGATTTAGGAAAAAATAATGTGAATTATATATAAAAATAATAGCAACGTATTTAAAAGTTTTTATATACGTCGCTATTTAAAGTTGAAGTTAATTGATTTAACCGAAGATTTGATGGTAAGTATCAATATTTCTACATCTAGAAATATAAGATTTAAAATTCCATTTAGCAAGAAAATTTTTTGCACAATCATAGCCAGAATTAAATAGTTTTATATATTCATCTTTAGAAATGTTAAAGTCTACAGTACCAACATCATAGGTCCTAATTTTTATAGTTCTTACTGAATCTTTGTTATTTAAAAAGGCTTCATCATCTTTAGTAAGAATAGTGTCAATTACATCACAAGAGTAAGTTATTAAGTTACTTTTACTTGGGCTAACTGTTTTTAAATTATTATTACTAATTAGCTTTAGCCCAAAGGTTGGCCAACGAGGATTGTTTTCAACATCAAAAAGCCAAATTGGAAAGTTACTTAGTAATCCACCGTCAACTATAAAACTTGAATTTTTACCATTCTTAAGAATTACAGGATTAAAATAAAAGGGAATGCTAATACTCATTCTTACAGCTTTAGCAATACTAAATTCTAATGGATCAATATCATATTTTACTAAATCATCAGGAAGAATAAGTAATCTTTTATTTGTAATATCAGAAGCAATTACCTTAAGAGGACTAATTCCATTTATAGATATATCTTTAAATTTAGTTTTCCCTTTAGCTTTATACAATTTATTTAAGTATTCTTCTATGTTGTTACCAGAAAATAACCCTTTATTCTTAAATAGACTTACAGTTGGGCCTATAAGAGGCAATAAATTTAATTTGTTTTTTACATAAAAGTCTTTAAAATCTAGATTCAAAAGCATATTTTTTAGATCTTTTCCTGTATATCCTACTGCTAATAAGGAAGTTACTATAGCACCAGCTGATGTGCCAGCAAATCTTTCAAAGGTATACCCTTGTTCTTCTAGATAATAAATTGCGCCTAAGAGTGCAATTCCTTTTACTCCACCACCTTCACAAACTATATCAGCTTTCATTTATTCACCACCTAATATATTAAAACTAATATATTATATGATTTAAATAATAATTGGTATTATAATACTGAAAATATATAATACACTGTTTATTAAAATTTAAATAGTATTCCTATAATAGCAGCACTTGCTATATAAACGATAGGATGCTTTTTGAATTTTGATATAGCAAATATAAGTATTATTAATAACACAGTAGATTTAATATTAATTAAATCTAACAGTTTATGAGTAACATTAAATTTATCTAAAGCTAATATTGAAACTTTAAATACTTGATAACCGGCAGCGGCAATAAGAGCAGCAACAGCAGGTCTTAAGCCATAAAATATTGATTCAACTGCACTACTTTCTTTGAATTTGTTTAAGAAATGAGCAATTATAATAATAACTATGACAGATGGGGTAACTAAACCTAATGTAGCAATTATTCCACCTAATATTCCAGAGGCACGGAAGCCAGCAAAAGTGGCCATATTAACACCAATAGCACCAGGAGTTGATTGTGATACAGCAATCATATCCATTAACATTTTTTGATCAAACCAATTATATTTATCAGCTAGTTCATATAAAAATGGAATAGTAGAAAGTCCACCACCAACAGAAAATAAACCAACCTTAAAAAATTCTAAAAATAAAGTTAAGTATATCATTACTTTTTACCTCCTATAGACTTAGAAATAAATCCAGTTAATCCAGCTGCTATTACTACGTAAACAGGAGATAAACCTATGAATGCAGATATTATAAAAGTAATGATAGCAATTATAGCTCCTAAATAATCTTTAATAGATGATTTTAATAATTTAATTACCGTAGTAATTATTAAGGCAACTACAGCAACTCTTATTCCTGCAAAAGCACTTTGTACTATAGCCAGATCAGCAAAGCTTTGAAGGAAAGAAGCAATAATTAATATTATGATTAGTGATGGAAAAATCACACCTAAAGTAGCAACTATTCCTCCAACAATACCTTTAAGTTTAAAACCTATAAATGTAGCCGTGTTAACAGCAATTACCCCAGGGGTACATTGACCAACAGCATAATAATCTAAAATTTCTTTTTCTGTCGACCACTTTTTATTTTCAACAATTTCCCTTTGTATTAAAGGAAGCATTGCATAGCCGCCACCAAAGGTAAGGGCTCCAATTTTGCAAAAAGTCCAAAATAAATCAAATAATTCTTTCATTTGTGAATAATCTCCTTTATAAAAATAAGTTCCACTTGATATTATATACTTATTTTCTAACAACATATAGTTAAAGTTTTCTAATAAAAAAATGCAATATTTAATAGCTATAAATATTTAGTAAGTCATTAAATTGAAAATAAAATGTTAAAAAAATATTTAAATAGGTACATTTTAAATAAAAATAGGTACATTTAAGCTATTTTCAAAATTTTACATATGGATAAATGGATATATTAGTTGCAATTTCTCAGCATTTTAATCATTACAAAAATTAATTTATTGGTATATTATATAAATATCTAGTTTAGAAAATTTAAAAAATAAGAATAGAGGTGAGAATAATGAAACTAGAGAATAAAATATTAAAAATATCTGTAGTAGGTGCGTTATTCTTTGCACTATTTGGTATTGCATGGGGTTGAGCGATAGATTCTGATATGATTATATTCGATGGATTATACTCATTTATCAGTGTAATATTATCAATGTTATCTCTTTATATTAATAATTATATGGCTAAGAGAGATTTTGAAAAATTTCCTTTTGGTAAACATATTTTAGAACCAATAGTTATTTCAATAAAATCATTAATAATAGCAATTATGTGTTTATATTCATTAATAGGAGCAGTAAAAACAATAGCTAGTGGTGGAAATAATTTAGAGATTGGTTTAGCACTTATATATTCAATTGTGTCAGTAATAGGTTGTGGAGCAATTTCTTTTTATATGAAAATTAAGGAGAAAAAGTTGTCATCAGAGCTTATCAAGGCTGAATCAACTCAATGGTTTATGGATACAGCATTAAGTGCAGCAGTATTAGTTGCTTTTTTAATAGCAATGTTATTGGAAAATACTAAATTAAACTTTTTAAATTCATATGTTGATCCATTTATGACATTAATAGTATCTATATTATGTATTAGAATACCTATAAGGAGTTTTATAGAAAGTTTTAAAGAAGTAATATGTGTAAAAGCAGATGATGAAATAAATGATGATATTTATGTATTGGTTAAAGAAATTGAAGAAGAGTATAATTTTGAAGAATCAATAACAAGGGTATCTAAGGTTGGACGTGAACTTAGAATTGAAATTGATTTTATTTATAATAAAGATAGTAAGCTTAAAACATTAGATCAAATGGATAATGTAAGAGAAGAAATAAATGATGCAATTAAGCATATTGATTATAAAAAGTGGTTGAATGTATCCTTTACAGGAAACAAAAAGTGGGCAATATAAAAGTCAGCAATAGCTGACTTTTTTTAGTTTAATATTATATTGTAAAATCAAAAAAATATGAATTAAATGATAAGTATTTAAGATGAGCTAAGAATTATATAGCTCCTTTTTTATTTTGTAAGATAATATTAATAATATATTAATGTGAATTTAATGAATATAATGTAAAATTTACATATAAAATAGTTAAAAATATAAAACATGGAACTTTTTAGGTGAACAATATGTCTAATTAGTGAAGAAAAATACTATTTTATAATTTATTAGCTTTTTGTTTCTGTAAAAAAATTGTGAAAATTTTGTGGAAATTTACAAAAGTATTTCTGTGGAAAAATATTATAATAAATGGTATTATGAAATAAGATGTAAATAAATTATAAATATTAAATATTATGGAGGGGAATATGGGAATAAGTTTTAAAAGATTACTTTCAATAACCTTAGCCGCAACATGTATGGTAAGCGTTGTTGGATGTTCAAATCAAGGTAAAGGAAAATCTTCAATGGGAAGATATGTTGAGGAGCGATATGAAGTACCAGAAGGAGTTGGCGTACAAAATTTAACTTTATTGGACAAGGATAAGATCGGTATGACTGGATATTCAATGGAGGATGGTAATCCAGTAGCTTTTATCTCTGAAGATGGAGGTAAAACATGGGTTGAGAATCCTATAGAGTTACCAAAGGAAGAAGGTAAAGAATTATATGGCGATCTACAATATCTAAGTAATGGAAGAATGCTATTATCTTATTATTTTCAAGAGCCTTTTACAGAAGTGGAAGATGGAATAATTAATGATTCTATGGTCGGTGAAGGTGAAGTAATTGTTGATTCTATGGTTGCCGAAGGTGAAGAGCAAGATGGATTAGTAGGAGATGAATTTATTTATGAAGAACCTGAATATAAGTATGCTACAGTAGATGCAGATGGTAATTTAACTGATATTGATTTAGATCTTTCAATATATAATGATGATGATTATGACTCAATGGGAATGGGTTATAGCAATTTTAAATGTAATTCAAATGGAGACGTATTCTTTACTGCAGGTAGTAATAATGAAAAAGTAGTTCAATTTGATGGTGAAACTTTTGAAGAAAAGAATATATATGAAGGAGGAGAATGGATAAATGACTTTTTCTTAGTTGGTGATTCATTATTTATATATGAATTTGATTCAATAGTAGAATATGATACTACTAATGGAAAAGAAAAAGGAAATTTAAAAGCCTTAGAAAAAGCAACATTAGATGAAAATTCTAATTACTATCCAACTTTCCTTAATTCAGGAAGTAAGGATAAAATATATTATTATAATACTTTAGGTTTATATGAGTATGATATGAAAAGTAAAAAGGTAAATCAATTAGTTGATTCTGCAATTTCATCTTTTGGTGATGGAGAAATGTATATACAATCATTTATTGAAAAAAGTAATGGCGAATTTTTAACTGTATTTGGTAATTGGTCTAATGGTGGATCAGGATCTGAAATTATTAATTTTGCTTATGATGCAAATATACCATCAGTTCCAGAAAATCAACTTGTAGTATATTCATTATTAGAAAATTATTCAATTAGACAAGCTATTTCAAGATATGCAAAAGAACATCCAGATACTTATGTTAAATATGAAATTGGCTTAAATTATGATGATGGAACAACTCAATCAGATGCACTTAAAACTTTGAATACTGAAATAATGGCTGGAAATGGACCAGATGTAATAATACTAGATGGTTTATCAGCAGAATCATATATTGAAAAAGGATTATTAGAAGATATAAGCGATGTTATAAATCCTTTAGTAGAGGATGGAACAATATTCAAGAATATTGCAGATGTATACACTAATGATGGAAAGATATATCAAATGCCAACATCATTTAAATATCCAATATTATTAGGAAATAAAGAGGATATTGATTCAGTTTCAGATTTAGATTCATTAGTTGAGTTAACAAAAAAATTATCTACACAAAGTGAAAAAAGAATATTTAATGATTACTTTAATGCAAGGTCTTTAGTTTATTCATTATATTATTTATATGGAGATGACTGGTTGAATGAAGATAATACTATAAATGAAGATGCCTTAAGAAACTTCTTTGAAAAAGCTAATGAAATGTATGTGGCACTTCAAGCTAATGAAGAGGCATATATGGCAACTATGGAAGATAAATATTCTCAACTAGAAGGATATGATGAAGAGGTTTCTATAGGTGTTGATAATGAAGAGTATATTTATGATGCAGATAGTGAAGAAGATTATGAGGAGTTATATGCAGTATATGATTTACAACATTATTTAAATCCATCTGTTTTTCCAGCTTCATTTTTGTTTGACAAAGATTCATTATTAGCTTTAGGTGGAATTGATGGAACTTATGATTATATGGATATGATTATGCTTTTGAATAATTTACCTGAAATGGATTATAAGGTTTTAACTAGAGGTGAAGAAAATATATTTATTCCATCTAACATAGTTGGAATTAATGCAAAGGGAAAAAATAAAGAGCAAGCTAGGGAAATCATAGCATCATTAATAAATACTAATTCTAATGTAATGTATTCTGATGGAGGATTTAGTATAAATGCAAAAGAGTTTGAAAATAATTTTTCTATAGAAAAAATGAAAGAAGAAGGATATGAATTAGAATTTGATGAAGCAACAAATCATTATACTAATGGTACAATGGGATCTAGTGATCAGTTTGGAAATATAATTGAAATAACACAATTTTTCCCTAATGATGAAGATGTAAATAGATTAAAAGGTGAAATAGAAAGCTTAAATGTTGGTGCAACAGTAAATATTGAATTATTAACAGAAGTTGCAAAGCAATTTGCTTCATATGCAGAAGGTGAAATATCTTTAGAGGATGCTATAAATACAGTTGTAGATAACTTGGATTTATACTTATCGGAGTAATATGGAAGAGTTAAAAGTAAACAAATTAAAAGAAATAAGAAAAGCAAAAACAGAGAAAATTGAAAAAGAAAAAGTAAAGAAGAAAACTAAATATACTGGTTTATATTTTGTATTGCCAAGTTTAATAGGGGTAGCAGTATTTACACTGCTTCCCTTCTTAGATGTAATTTTAAGATCTTTTCAAAGTGCAATTTCAAGGGAATTTATAGGATTTCAAAATTATACTGAAGTATTCAATAATTCAGCTTTTAAACTAGCAGCTAGCAATACTATAAAATTTGTTCTTGTATGTATACCATTATTATTATCATCATCATTAATAATAGCTGTAGTATTAAATAAATTTACAGAATCATCAAAGGTATTAAGAACGGCATTTTTAATACCAATGGCAGTGCCTATAGCTTCGGTAGTATTAATATGGAATATTGTTTTTCATGAACAAGGATTTTTAAGTGCTATGCTTGATAAGTTTAATATGATAGGTCAAGATTGGATGAGTACAGGGTGGGCTTTTTGGATATTAGTATTTAGTTATATATGGAAGAACTTAGGCTACAATATTATTTTATGGTTAGCTGGATTAAATTCTATATCTAAAGAGATATATGAATCAGCTAAGGTAGATGGGGCAAGTGATTTTCAGTGCTTTACTAAGATAACAATACCATGCTTAAAGCCTACATTATATACGGTAGCAGTATTATCCCTTCTTAATTCATTTAAAGTATTTAGAGAAGCATATTTAGTTGCAGGTGATTATCCAGATAAGAGCATGTATTTACTACAACACTTATTTAATAATTGGTTTAGAGAATTGGATTTTAGTAAAATGGCAGCTGCATCTGTACTTATGGCAATAATAATATTTATATTGATTATGCTATTACAAAGAACATGGGAAAAGCAGGATTAGAGTGAGGTGATTTATACAATGAAGAAAAGGATAGTATTTATTATATTAGTTGCAATATCTATATTTATGTGTTTCCCAGTTATATTTTTATTGGCAGGATCTTTTATGAGTGTAGATGAATTAAATACTTATCTTGCGCCAATATTTGCTGAAAAGTCTAAAGAGTATGTAAGTTGGGGATTATTGCCTAGTTACCCTACATTAAGGGCATATGTTGAATTATTATTTGATACCCCTGAGTTTTTTGTAATGTTTTGGAACTCTGTAAAAATAGTATTTTTATCAGTAGCTGGACAACTTATAGTTGGTATTCCAGCAGCTTGGGGATTTGCAAGATATAAGTTTCCCTTTAAGAAAGTGCTATTTACCATTTATATAGTAGTAATGTTAATGCCTTTCCAAGTTACAATGTTATCAAATTACTTGGTATTAGATAAGTTACATCTTCTTAATACCCATGGAAGCATAATATTACCTGCTATATTTTCAACATTTTCAGTATTTATAATGTATAGATTTTTCTGTAATATACCAAAGTCAATTATTGAATCAGCGAGAGTAGATGGTGCTAGTGAACTTGTTATTTTTGCTAAGATAGGTATTCCATTAGGGATGCCAGGAATAATGTCTGCAGTTGTATTACAATTCTTAGAATATTGGAACTTAATAGAGCAACCGTTAACATTTTTAAAAGATAAAACATTATGGCCATTATCAATTTATTTACCAAATATTACTTTAGAAAATGCTGATATAGCATTTACAGCATCTGCTGTAACATTAATAGCAGCTATAATAGTATTTTTCGCAGGACAAAGCTATTTAGAGCAAGGTATTGCAGCATCAGCAGTAAAGGAATGATAATTTATGAGTAAAAAAGCAAAAATTAAAAAAGTTATAAATTTTAAATATATAAAAAAAGGAAAGGATACTTTACAGAAAAAAGCTGTAAAAGCGTTGTTTACTTTTTTAATATTAATGATAGGATGTACAATGTTATCTAGGGCAGCAGATTCTATGACTATACCAAGAGTTAAAGTTGATAAGCCAAAGACTAAAACAATAGTAGATGAAATTACTGCTAAGGGTGTAGTTGTAAAAAATAGAGAAGAAAAAATTTCTGTAGTTGAAGGTCTTAAGATTAATTATGTAAATATAAGTGAAGGTTCAATTATTAAAGTTGGAGATACCTTAGTTGAACTTGATACTGAAGACTTAGAGAAAAAGGTTAATGAAATTAAAGAAAATATAGCACAAGAGCAAAAGACTTTAACACGTGCTACAGAAGATTATAATAAGGCTATAAATGTAAAAAAGCAAGCTGTACAAAGTGCTTTAAATGAAATGAATGCAGCAAAGCAAGCGTTAGATAATTATTCAAAGTTAAGTGATGAAGAAAAGGATCCAGGAACAGAAGAAAGTTTATATTCTGATTATCAATCAAAGAAGTCTATGTATGATGCAGCTGTTGTTGAGTCAAATGATACTGTAGATTTAGATAGAGCGCTTCAAGATACAAAGGACTCTCTTAAAACTGATGAATATAATAAAGAACTTGCAAAACTTCAACCTTTATTAGATGCTAGTGGAAAAATTATTTCAGAAAAAGAAGGGATAGTTACTAGTGTCGTTGCAGAAAATGGTGGAGTTACAACTGATACTATAGCATCAATTGCAGATAAGAATGAAGGATATAAATTTGTTGGAGAAATTGATAAGGAAAATAGAACCTCAATAAAACAAGGGCAAACTGTTGCTTTAAATTTAGGTACTTATGGTATTATTGAAAATTTAACTATTGACTCTATTTCTAGAAATCAAGATAATGCTGATATTTTAAATGTAACAGTTGTTTTACCAGTAGGAATAGGAGAAATTGATGATAGTGGAGAAATTGTAGTTTCAAGTAAATCAAAGAAATATGGTACATGTGTTCCTTTAGCAGCATTAAGACAAGGTGATGGTACTGATTATTATGTATTAGTTGTTACTGAAAAAGAAACTGTATTAGGTGAAGAGTTAACAGCCAAAAGAGTTGATGTAAAAGTTGAAAAAAGAGATGGTGAATATGCAGCGGTAACTGAAGGCGTATTAGGAAGAAATGATAAAATAATTATTGATAGCAATAAAGCAGTAGAAGATGGCGATAGAGTTCGCCTGGAGACGGAATGATAAGGTATTTAAAGCACATAGTTAGAATAATTCTTATATTTGCTTTAATTATGTGCTGGGGAATATCTTTAGGTTATGCAAATAATATAGGAAGTGAAAATAAAACTTTAAATTTCTATTTTGAAAATGAAAATTATAATACAGAGATAATTAAGAGTATAAAAGAAGCAGATCCAGAGTTAGCTATAGTAGGCTGGGCGGAAGAAGCATTACAATCTGCTAATAATCCTGATTTAGGGAAGACTGCAAGTGATTTAGATGTTTTAACTATAAAGGGCTCATCTAATTTATTAGTTAAGGGGTCAAACTTATTTACTGATGATTTAGAGGGATGTTTAATAGATAGTGATACATCTTATAAGTTGTTTGGAAGTAGTAACTGTGTAGGTAGAGAGATCGTTTATAATGATAGAACTTTAATTGTAAGGGGAATTTTAAAAGGTTCTAAAGCTAATATTATGATTCAAGCATCAGAAGATCCTTCACAGGTTTTAGATGGCTTAACAATAGATGGTACAGATTTAACATTAAATAAGATCGAAGATTTTAAAATGATGTTTGGAATTAATGAAATGGCTATTAGCGGGAATATATATTATATGTTAGCTAAGTTTATAGCATTAATATTCCCAATTATTGCTTTAGTATTGATTTTAACTAAGATAATAGCTAGTTTATTTAAATCAAGAAATAAACCAGTTTTAGTGATTCTATATATTTTAATGTCTATTGCTTCTGTATTTATATTCTTTAAGGTTACAAACATTAAAATTTCAATTCCGTTAGATATGATTCCAAATAAGTGGTCTGATTTTGATTTTTGGAGTAAGATGGGGAAAGAATACAAGGAAAAGCTTGAATATGTACTTTATATGAAAAAATATGGAGTTGATATTTATAATATAGAAAACTTATTAAAATCAGTATTATACTCAATATTTACAATAATATTATTTGTCATTAACTTAAAGATTATAAATATAAATGATATTAAAACATTAATAATTAATAATGGAATTTCAATACTTTCTTCATTTGTTGCTATATTAATGATTTGGTCTAAATATAGTTTTGATGTAAACATAACTATGATATGGTTAATATACCCTTTATATCTTTGTGGAAATTACTTTATAACGGTTCATGAAAAGTATTTAATTTATGAAGAAGAAGTAAATACTGAAGTGGAAAATAATGATATAATAGATGAAGCAGTTTGTTAATAGCAGACTGTTTCTTTTATTTCAAATACAAAATATTATTAACGGAGGAAAAATTATGAGAGATATATCTAATTCTAAGGGAAAGATTTTCAGACATTTTAAAGGAGATTTATATTTAGTTGAAGACTTTGTTAAGCATTCAGAAACTCAAGAAACCATGGTTCTTTATAGAGCCTTATATGGGGATTGTGGACTTTTTGTAAGACCTTATGAGATGTTTATTGAAGAAGTTCCAGAGGGGAAGATTAATCCAACAGGTCAAAAGTATAGATTCCAAGAGTTCGAAGTGAAAAGTGTAAAATAACTAAATTGCGCACTAAATAATAGTGCGAATGTCATTAGCTAATATATTTTCTCTTTCATTGTAGAATTGCCTTTAATTGTAGAATAAGTTTTAAGTTAAAAAGTAATTTAATAATTGGTATGGTTAGAAAGACTATTGCAAATTGAATTGTAATAGTCTTTTATTATATTAAATTTTAAGAATTTCTTTAGATTTAGTATAATATCTTCCTTATTTATTAGATATATTATAGAATTATAATAAGGGGGAAAAGGATAAAATTGGAGGGGAAAATGTGGATGCTAATAGTATTTTAAATTATTTGTCGCAGTATGGTGTATTATTTATATTTATAATTGTATTTTTAGAATATTTAAATTTACCAGGGCTTCCAGCAGGGATAATAATGCCATTAGCAGGATTATGGATATCAAGAGGAGAAATGAATTTTCCTTTTGTACTAATATTATCAGTTATTGCTGGAGTGATTGGAAGTTGGGTTTTATACTTTTTAGGGTTTTATGGAGGAAATTTTTTATTAGACAAATATACTAAGAAATTTCCAAAGCAAAAGAAGTATATAGATGAAAAGTTAGAGTATTTAAGAAGTAAAGGACATATTGGTGTATTTTTAAGTAGACTTATTCCAGTTGCAAGAACTATAATTGCAATACCAGCAGGAGTACTTAAAATGAATTTTTTTAAATATACAGTATATTCAGCTCTTGGAATATTAATATGGAATAGTGTATTTATTTTAACAGGATATATTTTAGGTGAAAGTATTTTAAAGTATATAACTTAGTTAGATATATAGTTCCTCAGAAGAAAGAAAATTTGTTTATTTCTTCTGAGGAATTTTTTTAGAAAATCTTTAGAATTATATATGGTTGTTGTTTAGTTTTTAGAATTATTATTGATAATATAGTAAGTAAACATGTTTGTAAAATAAAAAAGGAGGGATAAACAATAATGGATAAAATGAGCTCATACAATGTTTTAATTGTTGAAGATGAAAATGATATAGCAATTGCTCTAGAAGCATATCTAACAAATCAAGGATATAATGTTTTTATAGCAAATAATGGAATAGAAGGTTTGGAAGTATTAAAAAAAGAAGTTATTCATTTAGCAATAGTTGATGTAATGATGCCTAAAATGGATGGTATAACTTTTGTTATGAAACTTAGAGAAAATCATAATTTTCCTGTAATAATGTTATCCGCAAAATCAGAAGAAGTAGATAAGATAATGGGACTTAATGTAGGAGCAGATGATTATGTCACTAAGCCATTTAGACCACTTGAATTATTAGCAAGAGTTAACTCTCAGCTTAGAAGATATTCAAAATTTTTAAATATGGTAAAACAACCCGAAGTTAAAGAAAATATCTATAGTGTTGGTGGATTGGAATTAAACTTTGATACTAAAGAAGTGACTGTTGATGAAAAGCCAGTTAAGCTAACACCCATTGAGTTTAAAATATTAGCATTACTTATAAAAAATCCAGGAAGGGTATTTGCTGCTGAGGAAATATATGAAAGAGTATGGAATGAACAAGCGATAAATACTGATACTATAATGGTTCATATAAGAAAGATAAGAGAAAAGATTGAGATTAATCCTAAAAATCCAAAATATTTGAAGGTGGTGTGGGGAGTTGGATATAAAATTGAAAAGCAATAAAGAAGTATATAAGAGTAGAGGGCTTATATCTACATTAATAATGATAGGAATCATAGTTATAGCTGCTTTAGGAATGTGTAGTTCATATAAAACAATAGATAAATTAGCTAAAAGTGTAAAGGTAGATTATTTTAATGAATATGGATTTGCCAATACTATAGCAGAGTCTAGTTATGCATTATATTATGATTCCATTAAGGAAAGTGAAAATCCAAGTGAATATTTATTAGACATAAAAAAGAATTTATCTACAAATTCAGATGAATATGAGAATTATGTAGCAAATGAAGTAAATAATCGATTGAATGCATTTAATAATAAAGTATTGCGTTGGAAAAATATTACGGAGTTTGGAAACTTAAGATATTGGTATTATAATAATTCAAATAATAAAACTAATACTAAATTAAATGGAAATGTGAAATTTGAAAATAATAATATTGATTTATCTGAAGTAAATAAAGATGAATATCAATTTTACGCTATTATTGATTTTGATTCAGATGGAAATATAGATATTAAGGAATGTATGGGGGCGGATAAAGAATATCTAAAATCTAATATAGAAAGAAGTTTAACAGTTATTAGAAATGATTATAATGATTATGAAAATGGATATTATAATATAACTATGAATCCAATTAAAAATGTTACATTTGTATATGCTATACCTAAAATTTTAACTTCATATGATGGTATTAGTTGGGGAATACGAAATGCAGATATGAGAGGATATATGACTATAGGACCTAGTATAGCATTTATAATAGCTAGTATTGTTGCATTAATAGCTTTAATATTCCCTATTAGAAAGGCTAAATCTGCAGTTTTATTTAAGGAAATAAGTAAAATTCCATTTGAAATTTGGATAGTTATTATTGGATTTGCTATAGCTGCTTTAGGTCCTTTATCAGGTCGACTTATAAGCGATACTTTAAATGGAGATTTCCAAGCGTTATTTACAAAAATGATATCAAATTTAATTATTCCCCAAATAGTAATATGGGCATTTAATTTTATAATATGGGTATTTAGCTATGCATCAGTATTTTTCTTTATATTAGTTATTAAATATATGTTTAATATTAGAATTATTGAATATATAAAAAGAAGAACAATAGTTGGAATGATATTAATGTATTTTATTAGAATTATTAAAGGAATATTAGATGAAGTAACTAAGGTTGATTTAAGAGAGAAAAATAATAAACTAATAATAAAGATATTAATAATAAACTTAATAATATTGTTAATAATAGCTTCTATTTGGTTCTTTGGAATTCCTGTGGCTATAATTTATTCAATTATTTTATTTTTTGTTATAAGAAAATATGTTGATAGAATAAGTGAAAAATATAGCAAGCTTAGAGAAGCAACAAGTAAAATTGCAGAAGGCAATTTAGATGTAAAGATAGAGGAAGACTTATGGTTATTTGAAGGATTTAAGAATGACTTAGAAAAGATTCAATGTGGATTTAAAAAGGCTGTTGATGAAGAGATTAAAAGTCAAAAAATGAAAACTGATTTAATATCAAATGTATCACATGATTTAAAAACTCCTTTAACAGCAATAATTACTTATGTAGATCTTTTAAAAGATGAAAATCTATCAGAGGAGAAACGTAAACAATACATTGAAACTTTAGATAGAAAGTCTCAAAGGCTTCAAGTTTTAATAGAAGATTTATTTGAAATGAGTAAAGCAACTAGTGGAAATATTGCATTAAATATAGAAAATATTGATGTTGTATCTTTAATGAAACAAACATTATTAGAATTAGAGGATAAACTTGAAGAAGCAAATTTATCAGTTAGAAATAATATGCCAGAAGGAAAAGTTATATTACCTTTAGATAGTCAACGTACATTTAGAGTATTTGAAAATTTAGTAATTAATATGACTAAATATGCAATGCCTAATACAAGAGTATTTATTGATATTATTGAAAATAAAAATAATGTTGAGATAATAATGAAAAATATGGCTGCAGAAGAAATAACATTTAATGTAGATACAATAGCAGAAAGATTTATAAGAGGAGATGAATCAAGAAATACTGAAGGTTCTGGATTAGGACTTGCAATTGCTAAAAGCTTTGTTGAACTTCAAGGTGGAACTTTTAACATCAGTGTAGATGGAGATTTATTTAAAGTAAAAATAACATTTGTAAAATAAAGGTATGACCTCCGGGGAACAGACATATATTGTAAAATGAAAAGGGGATGTATCAGATTGAATTAACTTAAAAATTGTAAAAGATATACTAGGAAATTAAGATTTGCCCTATAGAGTGGACAGTATAAAAAAGTCTACTCTATAGGGTTTTTCTATTTATAAAAGAAGTATAAATTTTGAAGTTAATAAATAAATATATATAAATATGCTATATACATAGTAAGTTAAATAAATTCCTATACTGAAAGGAGCGGAGATTATGTCATATAAATATTTATTAGATATTGCATTAATATTACTAAGCACAAAGCTTTTAGGGCTAATGACAAGAAGATTTAATTTACCGCAAGTTGTTGGAGCATTACTTGCAGGAGTAATATTAGGACCATCAGTTCTTAATATATTGCAAGAAACAGATTTTATAAGTAGGATGGCAGAGCTCGGGGTAATAGTATTGATGTTTACAGCAGGATTAGAAAGTGACATAAGCCGATTAAGAAGTACAGGGAAGCATTCATTTATAGTGGCTTTATTAGGAGTTATAATTCCATTAATAGGTGGAACTATAGTTGCATATATTTTTAATGATGGAAGCTTAACTACTGTAAGTGAATTATTACAAAATATATTTATAGGTACAATTTTAACTGCTACATCAGTTAGTATAACGGTTGAAACATTAAAGGAACTTGGAAAAATGTCAGAAAAATCGGCCAATATAATATTAGGCGCTGCTGTAATAGATGATATTTTAGGCATTCTAGTTTTAACGCTAGTAAGTAGTCTAGCGGATAGTTCAATTAATATTTGGATAGTAATTTTAAAAATTATGGGATTTTTTATATTTTCACTTATTATTGGATACTTGGTATATGTATTTTTTGATAAATGGATAAGTAAATATGATATTGATAAGAGAAGGTTTGTTATTGGTGCATTTGTAATTTGTTTATTATTATCATTTTCAGCAGAAGCCTTTTTTGGAGTAGCAGATATAACAGGGGCATTCATTGCAGGGTTAGTATTATCAAAAAATAGAGAAACACAATATATAGCTAAAAGGTTTGATATAGTGTCTTATATGTTATTATCACCTATATTTTTTGCAAGTATAGGGATAAACATGACCATTCCTAAAATGAGTATATCAGTTGTAATTATGACCATTGTTTTAATATTTGTAGCTATGTTAACTAAAGTTATTGGTTGTGGACTTGGAGCTAAATTATGTGGATATTCAAATTGTGAAGTTATACAGATAGGAATTGGGATGATATCTAGGGGAGAAGTTGCACTTATTGTTGCAAATAAAGGAATGAAATTAGGAATTATGAATAGTTACTTTTTACCCTCTGTAATAATTATGGTGATTATTACAACTATAGTTACTCCAATATTGCTTAAAAAGGCATATAAATGTTAAAATGGGCTTATTGGATAATATAAAAGAAAGTTTAGATAAAATATAGTAACTTATGTTACAGATATAATTTAATATTTAGTGTATAATCTAAAATAAATAAATTAAAATTATGAAAAAGTTATTACATAATATACAAAGGAGAGATTTTGATTATGATAAATAAGGATAATACAATCGGTGAAATATTAGAAATGAATCCAAAGGCAGTTGATATACTAAGTGAATTTGGAATGGGATGTTTAGGATGTCCATCTGCAACAATGGAAACTTTAGAACAAGCTTGTTACATTCATGGGTTAGAGTTAGAAGAAGTTATGAATAAGCTAAATGCTTAAAGGGCAATTATAAAGAAAGGCTGAGTTTGAATAGTTTAGTAATTATTTAAACTCAGCCTTAATTGCATATTTTCATAAAAAACCTCCAATATGTTATATAAGTAATTATATTTTTGGTCAATTTAGAAAAATATATAAGGGAAGTTAAAAGATTATAAGGAGGTTTTAACATGGAAAATAACATGGCAATGGAATATCCTATGTTTTGTTATCAATGTGAACAAACAGCTGTGGAAAAGGATGTACTAAAATGGGGGTATGCGGTAAGACTCCAGAAATAGCAGCACTTCAAGATTTACTTATATATCAAATAAAAGGTATAAGCTGCTATGCAAAAGAAATAGTTGAAAAAGGTGAAAATGTAGATAAAAGTATAGTAAGCTTTATTGAAAATTCATTATTTACAACATTAACAAATGTAAACTTTGATGCAGATGTACATGTTGAGATGCTAAGAGAGTCACAAAAAATAAAAGAATCTTTGAGAAAAAAAGTTGGAAAGATTAAAAATGATACGGAGCATGCTACTTATAATTTAAGTGAAAGCAAAGCAGAGATGTTAAAGGATGCTAAAAAAGCTGGAATAATGTATGATCAAGAACTCGATCCAGATATACGTTCATTAAGACAAACAATATTATATGGATTAAATGGTATAAGTGCATATGGACATCAAGCAAGAGAACTTGGGTATTATGATGATCAAGTCGATAATTTTTATGTAAGAGCATTAGAGGCAATAACCGATGATAATTTATCTGTAGAAGAATTGATAAGATGGACTATGAGAACTGGAGATATGAGTGTTGCTGTAATGAAGAAATTAGATGAAGCCAATACTACAGTTTATGAGAATCCATCACCTCATAAGGTAAATGTACATATTAAAAAAGGCCCATTTATTATAGTATCAGGTCATGATTTAAAAGATCTTGAAATGTTATTAGAGCAAACTGAAGGTAAGGGAATAAATATTTATACTCATGGAGAAATGATACCAAGTCATGGATATCCAGGATTAAAAAAATATTCTCAGCTTGTAGGTAATTTTGGTGGTGCTTGGCAAGATCAACAAAAGGAATTTGATGATATACCAGGTTGTATTTTAATGACTACAAATTGTCTTATGAGACCAAGAGAAACATATAAGGATAGAATATTTACAACTAGTGTAGTTGGATGGGATGGAGTTAAACATATAGCTAAAGGTAAAGATGGTAAAAAAGATTTTTCTGAAATAATAAATAAAGCCTTAGAGCTTGGGGGCTATGAAGAAGATCAAGAACCACATGAAATATTAGTTGGATTTGTCCACCATGCAACCTTAAGCAATGCAGAAACAATAGTTAATGCAGTTAAGGATGGTAAGATAAGACATTTCTTCTTAATTGGTGGCTGTGATGGAGCAAGACCAGGAAGAAATTATTATACTGAATTTGCCAAAATGGTACCAGATGATTGTATTATACTTACTTTAGCATGTGGTAAATACAGATTTAATAAATTAGAGTTTGGAGAAGTGGCAGGACTACCAAGACTTTTAGATGTAGGGCAATGTAATGATGCATATTCTGCAGTTAGAATTGCAACAGCACTTGCAGATGCTTTTGGTACAGATGTAAATGGATTACCATTATCATTAATTATATCTTGGTATGAGCAAAAGGCTGTAGCTGATTTATTAGCATTATTGTCACTTGGAATAAAAGGAATATTCTTAGGTCCAACACTTCCAGCATTTTTAAGCCCTAATGTACTTCAATATTTAGTTGATACTTTTGATTTAAGAGCTATAAGTACTCCAGAAGATGACTTAAAGACTTGCTTACAACAAGAGGTATAAAAGAAAATATAATTAGTAGTAATAAGTAATTAATCATCATCTGATATAAATATAGAAGAATAATTATATTATGTATAAGGAGAAAAAATGAATTTAAATAATAATGATATTATAAAAGTTGCTAATATTGATAAGATTAATGAAGGCAAAGAAATTATAGCTATGAATAAAAAATTTAAAACTATTTGCTTTGTTTTTGATGTAGGTAAGGGATTGCCTAACCATACTCATAATGGATATGCAAGTATTTTAGTTTATGATGGAAGTGTGTCAATGGAATTTATAAATGGTGAAAAATATGAATTAAATAAAGGGGATTTCATGCCATTTGATGCAAGAGTAGAGCATAATGTAATTGCAAAAGTTAAAAGTAAAGTATTAGTAACTATATCAGAAAGCTTGACAGAATAATATTAAATATAATAAATGAGCAAATAAAAATACTTAAATGATATTAATTTATTATTTAAGTATTTTTTATTTAAATATAGGATAAATAGGAAGTGAATAGAGATTAATTTATTATTTGTAACAATTGTTACTTAGAAAAAGTTAAAGTTGATGTATATTAATAATATAGTTTAAGAAGTGAATGGATAAAAGCTTTTGTTAGCAAAATGAATAGCAATTATTAGTATGTTAAATTATATGAAAATTTACAAGCAATTAGAAAAAGGCATAAAAGGAGTAAAATGTATGAAAGCTATAGAAATAATGAATGAAGAACATAAGTATATTTTAAGAATGTTAAAGGTAGTTAGAAAGTGCTGTTTTAGAATATTGCAAGGTGAAGAGATCGTATATGAAGATTTTGATAAGATAATAGATTTTATTAGAAATTATGCAGATAATCATCATCATAAAAAAGAAGAAAAGATACTTTTTGTTAAAATGGTAGAATATTTAGGGGAAGCTGCAGAGAAGGCCGTTAATCAAGGAATGCTTGTAGAGCATGATTTAGGAAGGTTACATGTTAGGGAGTTAATCACTGCTTTAGAAAGGGTAAAGGCTGGAGAAGAAGACGCAAAGCTAGATGTTATAGCAAATGCAATTTCATATACACATTTATTAACAAGACATATAGATAAGGAAGATAGAGTTATTTATAAATTTGCAGAAAGAAACTTAGACTATGAAGTGATGAAGTTTATAGATACAGAATGTGAAAATTATGAGATTAATAATGAAAAAATAAAGAATAAATATATATTAATTTTAGAAGAGTTAGAAACTAAGTACTAAAAGCATTAATTTAATTAATAAGATTCATAAATAAAAAATAAAAGAATATATAGAAGAGTAGATAGATTTTGTACAATATAAGCATAGATGAAAATCACTTTAGTGATAGACATCTATGCTTATTTTTTTTATGATAGGTTTGTGTAATAAACAAATCTATCTACTCTTTTTTATTATTTTCTTGATTCGTAAATTTCCTTTTCAACATTAATAAATATTTTAGCAATAACCTCATAAGCTTTACCCCAAGCTTCAATAACTTCATCAGTTGCTGCATCTCCTAGAACTTCTTTAATTGAAGTTAATAAATTTGAACCAACTATTGGATAGTGTCCTTCAGTGATTTGACGATCACAATGTACTTCTCCGATTTTTTTTACTACAGGTAAAATTGCTGGAAGGTTATCTATATTTTGTGCAGCTGCTAATATAGTCATAGCTAATGCCTTTGGTTGTTCCCCTGAAGCTTGTTTATCCATATTAAATAATGGCTTTACTTCAGGATTATTTGCAAACATATTCTTATAGAAAGTAGTAGTTATTTCTAATCCGTGCTCCTTTAAAACTGGAACTGTACTCTTTATTATATCTATTGTTTTTTGATCTAACATAATTTATCTCCTTTGTATAAAAGTTATTAATTAATAATTATTATTTATATCTATGTTATTAATATATCATATACAATTTAAATGTGCAAGTAAAATACACATTTAAATTTATGGTATAATTTCTTTACATTAGAAGAAAGGAAGTATTGTTTATGCAGTTATCAAAGTTTACTGATTATGCATTTAGAGCATTAATATATTTAGCTAAAAATCCTAATGAGAATGCAATAGTAGATAAGTTGGCTGAAGAATTAGATATATCAACACATCATTTAAAGAAGGTAATTAATAAATTAGCAAAGACAGAATATATAATATCAACTAAGGGAAGAAATGGTGGCTTGAAGTTGGGATTAAGTCCGGAGGAGATTAATTTAGGAAAAGTTTTACTATTAACAGAAGAAAATTTAAGTTTGGTTGAATGTATGAATGAAGCAGGAACATGTCCTCTGATTAGTGACAAATGTAAGCTTAAGGGTATTATTTGTAAATCTTTAAATGGATTTGTAAGTGAAATGTCTAAATATACATTAAAGGATATATTATAAATAAAATACTATATATTAAAGTAAGGGCTCCACTAGATAAGAAAAAGATATCTAGTAGAGTCTTATTTTTAATAATTAGAAAGCATTTTCAATAATTTCAGCTTGATGTAGTGTATTTAAGCACTTAAATTCTTTAAAAATTAATACTATTGTTATTACTATTGAGAAGAAATCGGCACAAGCACCTGCAGCCCAAACTCCATCTAATCCCATAAATAAAGGTAGTATTAAAGTAAATGGAATTAATAATATAACTTGTCTAAGTAAACTAACAAACATAGACATTTTAGCTTTACCTATTGATTGGAAGTAACTAGTTGAAACAATATTTATTCCAACTATAGGCATCATTAATAAATACATTCTAACCCCTTTTACAGCAACAGCAGTAAGATTAGGATCATTATTAAATAAGCTTATTGCAAATTCGGGAAAAGCTTGAATTAGAATTCCACCGATTGTACAAATAACTGTAGCTGCAATAGTAGCAATTGCAAAGGTCTTTTTAGCTCTATCATATTTTTTAGCACCATAGTTAAATCCAATAATGGGCTGACAACCTTGGTTAATACCAAAGATAGGCATCATGAATACCATGTTAATTGATCCTATTATAGTCATAGCTCCTATAGATAAATCATTACCATAGGTCTTTAAAGAGTTATTAGCAACAACTTGTACTAAACTATTGGCAATTTGAGTTGCAAAAGGAGCAATACCAATAGCAAATGTGATCAGAACTAAATTTTTCTTTAATTTCAAATTTTCAAATTTAAATTTTAAGTTAGAATTTCCCTTAGTATAGTAATAAAGTATTATAAAGAATGTAAGAGCTTGAGAAATAACAGTTGCAAAGGCTGCCCCTTTAATTCCTATGTTTAATACAAAAACAAATAAATAGTCTAATACTATATTAGTACCACATCCAATAACCATTGTTATTGATGCTAGTTTAGGATTACCGTCAGCTCTTACAGTACTATTTAATGCAAAAGAAAGAATATTAAAAGTACATCCGCTTAAAATTACAGTAATATATTGTTTAGCATAAAATAAAGTATTTTCGCTTGCTCCAAAGATGTTTAATATTGGATCTAAGAAAAGAAGTCCTATAATTGTAATGGTAATACCGACTATTAAACTTAATGTTAGCGCACTACCAATTAGTTTCTCAGCATCATCTCTTTTACCACGGCCAAGATTTAATGAAATATTTGCAGTTGTTCCAATTCCAATAAGCATACCAAATGCTAAAAGAATAGACATTATAGGCATAGTTATTCCAACTCCTGTTAAAGCAAGAGATCCAACATCTGGTATACGTCCAATAAACATTCTATCTACAATATTATATAAAGCATTAACCATCATACCGATTATTGCTGGAATAGAATATTTTAATAATAATTTTCCAATAGATTCTTCACCTAACTGATTTTGATGTCTCATATTTTTTGTCCTCCTATATAATTAAGCATTATTTGTTATATTTTTTGAAAGTTTATTTAATATATTTAAGCAAATAGATATTTCCTCAGAACTTAATTCATTAGTAAGCATAGCTTCCCATTTAGTTAAAATAGAAAAAAAGTCACTCTTAATATCAATAGATTTAGAAGTTAGATAAATTCGATTAATTCTTTTATCATTTGAGTCCTTAGAGCGAGTTATAAAATCTAATTCTTCTAACTTTTTTATTGCTTTAGCAGTAGTACCTTTATCAATGTTTACTAATTCAGATAAAGCTTCTTGACTGATTCCATCATTTTTATATAAATGAATCATGAACATATATTGTCCACTACCAAATCCAAACTTGCTAAATTCTTTTGTAAAAAAAACATTTGCTTGTCTGTGAATAAGGGAGATATATTTACTTAAATATTCATTGTTAGAGTTCATTTTAACAAATCCTTCCTTAAATATAAGTGATAGTCACTGGTTGGTTTATAAATACAAAAAAAGTAGTATTGAACTGCCTAATACATTATACTGTGAAAATAGTTGCAAATGCAACTAAAAGTTGGTGTTACAACTATTTGTTGTGTAAAAAAATCTATTATTTCCAAAAGAATCTACAGGTGGAATAAAAATGAACGATTTTGAGCGAAAATGAAAGTTTTTGCGTGAAAAAGATTAAAAATGATTGACTTATGATTGAAATAAGAGTATTATGAAGTCAAGGAAGTGGTGTAAATGTTATCAGAAGAGAGACATAAGCTTATTTTAGAAAAGTTAGAAAGAGAATCAGTAGTTTATTTAAATGATTTAGTTAAATATTTAAACACTTCAGAATCCACTATTAGAAGAGATTTAACTGCTCTTGATAAAGCAGGATTATTAAAGAAGGTTCATGGAGGAGCTACATCATTAAAAGAAATAAGTATAAATACAACTGATGATATTGTTGAGAATAGACAGTCTTTAAATATAGATGAAAAGTTAAAAATTGCAGAATATGCTGCATCATTAATAGAAGATAATGATTTAGTATATATAGATGCAGGAACAACTACAGAGCTTATGATTAATTTTATAAGCAATACAAAAGCCGTATTTGTTACAAATGGAATCGTTCATGCAAGAAAACTTATTAAAAAAAATTGTACAACTTATATATTAGGTGGTGAGCTGAAACTTACAACAGAAGCCATAGTTGGAGCTGAAACAGTAAATAGTTTAAGAAAGTATAATTTTACAAAGGGCTTTTTTGGAACAAATGGAGTTGATATTGACAGGGGATTTACAACACCTGATGTTAAAGAGGCTATGGTAAAGGAAGAGGCATTGCATAGAAGTAGAAAAAGGTTTGTTTTATGTGATCAATCTAAGTTTGATGAAATAAGTTCAATAACTTTTGCAGATATTAAAGATGCTAAAATAATAACAACAAATTTAGAGAATAATAGATATAAACATCAAACAGAAATTTTGGAGGTAGAAAGTTAATGATATATACAATTACATTTAATCCAGCTTTAGATTATATTGTTAAAATGGATGAATTCAATCTAGGAAATGTTAATAGAAGTAATAATGAATTTGTTTATGCTGGTGGTAAAGGGATTAATGTATCAATCGTATTAAATAATTTAGGAGTTAAAAGCAAAGCACTTGGATTTATAGCTGGTTTTACTGGTGATGAAATAGAAAGAAGAGTTAGGGAATTCGGATGTGATACAGAATTCATAAAGTTAAAAGAAGGCATGTCTAGAATAAACGTAAAAATAAAGGCTGATGTTGAAAGTGAGATAAATGGTGGTGGGCCTGATATATCATCAGAAGCATTAGAGAAACTTTATGCAAAGTTAGATACATTAACAACTGGAGATATATTAGTTTTAGCAGGTAGTATTCCAAAAACAATGCCAACAGATATTTATGAAAGAATAATGGAAAGACTTCAAGAGAAAGATGTTAAATTTATAGTTGATACAACTGGTGAATCATTACTAAAAGTATTAAAGTATAATCCATTTTTAATAAAGCCAAATCATCATGAACTTGGAGAATTATTTGGGGTAAAGCTTAATAGTAAAGAAGAAGTTATAGAGTATGCAAAGAAGCTTAAAGATATGGGAGCACAAAATGTAATTATATCTATGGCTGGAGATGGAGCAGTATTAATAGATTCTAATGGTGGAGTTACAACAAGTAATGTACCAAAAGGGGTAGTAAAAAACTCAGTTGGAGCAGGAGATTCAATGGTTGCTGGATTTATAGCTGGATATTTAAATTCAGAAAAAATTGAAGATGGATTTAAGTTAGGTGTAGCAACAGGAAGTGCATCAGCATTTTCAGAAGGATTGGCTACAAAAGATTATGTTTATGAATTATTAGAACAAGTAAGATAGAGAACTAAGGAGGAAGAAAAAGTGAAAATTACTGATTTATTAAAAAAGAATGGTATAGCCCTTAATCCTAAAGTAGATTCAAAAGAAGCAGCAATAAATAAATTAGTTGATTTAATGGATGCTACAGGAAGATTAAGAGATAAAGCAGCATATAAAAATGCTGTTTTAGAAAGAGAAAGCTTAAGTACAACAGGAATTGGTGATAATATAGCAATTCCACATGCTAAGACAAGTGCAGTAAAAGAAGCAGGTCTTAGTGCAATGGTACTTACTAATGGAGTTGATTATGATTCATTAGATGGTGAACCAGCAAAATTATTCTTTATGATAGCAGCACCAGAAGGAGAAAACAACCTTCACTTAGATGTATTAGCAAGATTATCAATGATGCTAATGGATCCAGATTTTAAAGAACAATTAATAAATGCTAAAAGTGTTGATGAATTCTTATCACTTATAGATTCTAAGGAAAATGATAAATTAAAAGCAGAAAATGATAAAGAAGAAGCTCAAAAGGCACAATCTAATGGATATAGAGTATTAGCCGTTACTGCATGTCCAACAGGTATAGCTCATACATTTATGGCAGCTGAAGCTTTAGAAAATAAAGCTAAAGATATGGGAATTTCAATAAAGGTTGAAACTAATGGTTCAGGAGGAGCTAAAAATGTTTTAACTGATGAAGAAATAGCTAATGCGGAGTGTATAATAGTTGCAGCTGATAAAAAGGTTGAGATGGCTAGATTTGAAGGAAAAAGAGTTATTCAAACTAAGGTTGCAAATGGAATTCATAAAACAGAAGAATTATTAAATAGAGCTACTAGTGGAGATGCGCCAGTTTACCATCATGCAGGTGGAAGTGATAGCGAAGGTTCATCATCAGAAGAAGGAGAAAGCTTTGGAAGACAAATATATAAACACTTAATGAATGGTGTATCTCATATGTTACCATTTGTTATTGGTGGAGGTATATTAATAGCTTTAGCATTCTTATTAGACAATTACAGTATTAACCCAGCTAACTTTGGTAAAAATACGCCAATAGCTGCATTAATAAAAACTATAGGTGAAACTGCATTTGGATTTATGCTACCTGTATTAGCAGGATATATTTCAATGAGTATTGCAGATAGACCAGGTCTTGCTGTTGGTTTTGTTGGTGGTATGTTAGCTAATTTAGGAACAACTTATGCAAGTGCATTTGATTCTTCAGTATCAGTTATCAGTGGAGGATTCTTAGGAGCATTATTTGCAGGATTCCTAGGTGGTTACTTAGTATTAGGATTAAAGAAGATATTTGATAAATTACCACAAGCATTAGAAGGTTTAAAACCAACATTATTATATCCTTTCTTTGGTATTGGATTAATTGGTGTAATAATGATATTTGTAAATCCATTCTTTGGTGGAATAAATGAAGCAATTACACATTTCCTTAACTCAATGGGTGGAACAAGTAAGGTATTATTAGGAATTGTTGTTGCGGGTATGATGTCAATTGATATGGGTGGTCCTTTCAATAAAGCAGCATACGTATTTGGTACAGCATCACTTGCATCTGGTAACTATGAAGTAATGGCAGCAGTAATGGCTGGTGGTATGGTTCCACCACTTGCAATAGCTTTAGCATCAACATTCTTTAAAAATAAGTTTACAAAGAGAGAAAGACAATCAGCACTTACAAATTACATTATGGGATTATCATTTATAACAGAAGGAGCAATTCCTTTTGCAGCAGCAGATCCATTAAGAGTTATACCTTCATGTGTATTAGGTTCTGCAACAGCTGGAGCACTTACAATGTTATTTAACTGTCAATTAAGAGCTCCTCATGGTGGAATATTTGTATTACCTGTAATAGGAAATCCATTTGGATTCTTAGCTGCAGTTGTTATAGGTTCTGTAGTAGGAATGGCAATGTTAGCATTATTAAAGAAGAAAGTATCAGAATAAGTTGATATATAGGTAAAAAATAAAGCGCTAAAAATCGTAAAAGATTTTAGTGCTTTATTTTTTATATTTTAAATCACATACAATTTTAAGATTTACACAATACTACTATTATAGAAATGATTAATTTCATAGCAGGAGGAGTGTTATGGGAAACAATAATAAAAAAAGTATATTAAATTCAGAGGCCTTTCCAGGAATATTATTATTAGCAACTACAGTATTAGCTTTAATATTAGCAAATACTGAATTATCTAATTATGTAATACTTCCTTTGTTTGCTTTTGCTAATACAGGAATAGCCTTAGGTGGAAGTTTAAATTTAACAAGAGATTATCCATTAATGATAGGAATAATATTAGGATTAGTTATAGGAAAACCACTTGGAATTATGCTTTTTGGATATTTAGGAAGCTTGATAGGAATAACTAAAAGGCCTAAGGATACATCATGGTATGATGTTTTAGAAGTATCAATTTTAGCAGGAATAGGATTTACAATGTCACTATTTGTATCAGAACTTGCATTTGCAGGTGAGAAAATTGAGCTTAGTGTATCAAAAATTTCAGTATTAATAGCTGCTGTTATCTCAATAATATTAGCTAGTATATTGACATCTATAGGTGAAAGGCTACAACATAAACATAAATAAATAATATGTGTGTATTCAAGATGCAACTAAATGTAGAATACACACATATTTTTTTATATCATATAATATTGTGACAAAAATATATAGGAAGTGCTTTAAAACGAGCATAATAAGTAAAGCAGTATATTGTAGTATGATTATAGCAGGAGGAGTGCTAGAAAAATATTTTAATCAATATACGATAAATTCTAAAAAAGTAAATGAACAGGTTTTATTTAAGATATTAAATAAAAATAAGAAATGTAAGTATGGTAAAGAATATAAATTTAACTCTATAAAATCAATAAATGAATATAAAAGTAAGGTTCCAATTACCAATTATGCATCTTATGAAAAGTATATAGAAGAAATGTTAATAGGAGAAAAAAATATTTTGTTTACTGAAGATGTTGAATACTTTGGACATACTTCAGGAACTACAGGTAAGCAAAAATTAGTCCCAGTAACTAAAAAGTCTAG
Source organism: Clostridium sp. D43t1_170807_H7 (assembly GCF_015555905.1). Taxonomy (GTDB): domain Bacteria; phylum Bacillota; class Clostridia; order Clostridiales; family Clostridiaceae; genus Clostridium. Next base: position 75,166 of record NZ_JADNLK010000002.1, on the reverse strand, counting down.
AGAAGTTGGAAGTAAGTATATGGCATTATTACTTGAAAGGTTTGCTTATAATAATTTTAAGGAACAATGGAATTATGGGAGAGGATTGATGTTAGCAGATACTGTAATGACAACTTATTCCCAAGGTGGGGTACCTATATGTTCTGCTACATCCGGGGGAATGGATTCTATAAAATTAATATTGCCTAAGATATATACTTCACCATATGAAGTAATGAAAATTAAAGATAAAAATACAGCATTATATTTGCATTTGTTATTTGCTCTTGAAGACAAAAATTTAACTTATATAAGTGGCGTTTTTATATCTAATGTTTTAGATGCATTAAGAGTATTAGAAGACAATGCAGATTTATTAGTAAGAGATATTAGGAGAGGTAGCATAAACAGGAATTTAAATATTGATGAAGATACAAGAAAAAAGCTAAATAAATATTTAAGGCCTAATGCAGGACGAGCTGATGAAATAGAATTAGAATTTACTAAAGGGTTTGAAGGAATATGTAGAAGAATATGGCCTAAATTAATTTATATTGCATCAGTAACAGGAGCTAATTTTTCTATATATGATGATATGGTTAATTATTATACTGAATCTTTGCCTATATACTCACCGGCTTATGCAGCAACTGAAGCAATGATGGGAATTAATCCATATGCAGAGAAAATAAGATATGTTATAATTCCTGATACTGCATTTTATGAATTTATTCCAATAGAAGAAAGTAATAAGAAAAATCCAGAGACTTATTGTATAGATGAATTAAAGGTAGGAGAGGAATATGAAATTATAATAACTAGTTATGCTGGATTTTATAGATATAGATTAGGTGATGTTGTTAAAGTAGTTGATTATTATAATAATTCACCAGAGGTAGAGTTTTTATATAGGAAAAATCAGGTTTTAAATATGTATGCTGAAAAAACTACAGAAGAGCACTTAAAAGTAGCAATAAGTAATACTATGAGTAAGCTTGATTTATCTTTAGTTGATTATACAACATTAGAGGATAATTCAATAACACCAGGAAGATATATTTTTTATTTTGAGTTTAATAATGAGTTACCAAAGAGTAGGTTAAAATTATTGGAAAAGACTCTTGATTTAGAATTGCAGAAGGCTAATTTAGCTTATGGAAGATTTAGAAAGAGTAATAAGTTAGCATGTATAGGAGTTATTGTTATCAGAAAAAATACTTTTGATAATATAAAGAAGTTTTTAATATCTAAAGGAGTTTCAAAGAGTCAAATTAAGATACCAAGAGTAATAACCAATAAAAAAGATATCTTAAGTATATTAAATGAAAATATAGAATAATAAAAATTTCCCCTAGAGAAAGGAAATAGTTGCCTTTAACTAGGGGAGTATTTTATAATGAATGGATAAAATTTCGGAATACTAATAAAAAAGGCGATACTCAAATAAAGATATTAAGAGTTGAAGACATTAAGAATATAGAATTAGTTGAAAATAATATAAAATAATTTATTAAAGTTATAATGTAATAATATAAATAATGTAAAATAAGTAAAGAGGTTGTATAAGGCAACCTCTTTACTTATTAAAACAAAAGGAGAATGTATATGTGGTTGATTTATGCTTTTGGATCTGCATTTTTTGCGGGGATTACATCTATTTTAGCTAAGGTAGGGATAAAAGACGTTGATTCTCATTTAGCTACAGCTATAAGAACTATTATAGTCTTAATTTTTTCATGGATAATGGTATTTTTAATTGGATCACAAAGTACAATAGTAAATATTGATGGAAAAACTTTTTTATTCTTAATTTTATCAGGTTTATCAACAGGAGGATCTTGGCTATGTTATTTTAAGGCTTTACAACTAGGAGATGTTAATAAAGTAGTACCTATTGATAAAAGTAGTACAATATTAACTATGATTTTAGCTTTTATTTTCTTAAATGAAAAGATAACTATAAATATGGTAATTGGAATTATAGGAATAGCTATTGGAACATACTTAATGATTCAAAAGAAAGAAGAAGTAGAAAAGGTAGTTAAGGGAAAAGCATGGTTAATATATGCTTTATTATCAGCTCTATTTGCCTCATTGACATCTATATTAGGTAAGGTTGGTATAGAAAATATTGAATCAAACTTAGGAACAGCAATTAGAACAATAGTTGTACTTGTAATGGCTTGGGTTATAGTTTTTGCTACTAAAAAACAAGGTGATGTTAAGAAGATTGATAAGAATAGTTTAATATTTTTAATTTTCTCTGGAATAGCAACCGGTGCGTCATGGCTTTGCTATTATAAGGCTTTACAAGATGGACTAGCTTCCATAGTTGTTCCAATAGATAAGCTTAGTATTTTAGTAACTGTATTATTTGCTTATATATTTTTAAAAGAAAAATTATCAAAAAAATCATTATTAGGATTAATTTTAATTGTAGTTGGAACATTATTATTATTAATAAAATCCATATAATGTCAGTGCCTCCGGGGAACACCCATATAATGGATATTCCTAGGAGGCATTAACATTATTAAGAAAATAAAATAAAAAATAGCATTATTGTGTTAAAAAAAGCCTATATTTTGCAAGTAAGGTAATGATAATATTATGTATAATCACATTATAAATCATTAATTGTAATAAAAAGATAAATTGAGTTTTTATAATGTGGAGGTAACAAATATGGAAAGACAATGGTGGCATAGCTCAGTAGTATATCAAATATACCCAAGAAGCTTTAATGATAGTAATGGTGATGGAATAGGTGATATTAACGGAATTAGGGAAAAGTTAGATTATCTAAAAGAGCTTGGGATAGATGTTATTTGGCTTAGCCCAGTTTATAAATCTCCAAATGATGATAATGGATATGATATAAGTGATTACTGTGATATCATGGATGAATTTGGAACAATGGAAGATATGGATAATCTTTTAAAGGAAGCTAATGAGAGAGGAATTAAGATTCTTATGGATTTAGTTGTTAACCATACTTCTGATGAACATAAATGGTTTATTGAAGCTAAAAAATCTAAAGATAATGAATATAGAGATTACTATATATGGAGAGATCCAGTAGATGGACATGAACCAAATGATTTAGGATCATGCTTTAGTGGTAGTGCATGGCAATATGATGAAACGACAGGTCAATACTATTTACATTTATTTAGTAAAAAACAACCTGATTTAAATTGGGAAAATGAAAAGGTTAGAAATGAAGTTTATAAGATGATGAATTTCTGGGTAGATAAAGGTATTGGTGGATTTAGAATGGATGTTATTGACCTTATTGGTAAAGTTCCAGATGAAATGATAACAGGAAATGGACCTAAATTACATGAATATCTACAAGAAATGAATAAGGCAGCATTAGAAGGAAATGACTTATTAACAGTAGGGGAAACATGGGGAGCAACTCCAGAGGTAGCCAAGCTTTATTCAAATCCAGAAAGAAAAGAATTAAGTATGGTATTCCAATTTGAACATATAGGATTAGATCAAATTGAAGGAAAAGAAAAATGGGACCTTAAGCCATTAGAATTACTTGCTTTAAAGGAAGTTTTATCTAAGTGGCAAACAGAGCTTGAAGGACAAGGCTGGAACAGTCTTTTCTGGAATAATCATGATTTACCAAGAATAGTTTCAAGATGGGGAAATGATAAGGAATATAGAATAGAAAGTGCAAAAATGTTTGCAACGCTTCTTCATGGAATGAAAGGAACTCCTTATATTTATCAAGGTGAAGAACTTGGAATGACAAATATAAGATTTGAAGATATAGATGATTATAAAGATATTGAATCTTTAAATATGTATAAAGATAGACTTTCTAAGGGATATACTCATGAAGAAATAATGGAATCTATTTATGCTAAAGGAAGAGATAATGGAAGAACTCCAATGCAATGGGATAATTCTGAAAATGCTGGATTTACAACAGGAACTCCTTGGATTGCTGTAAATGAAAATTATAATGAGATAAATGCAAAGCAATGTTTAGAAGATGAAAATTCAGTTTTCCATCATTATAGAAAGTTAATAGATATAAGAAAAAATAATGATACTATAATTTATGGTGATTATACTTTATTATGTCCTGAAGATAAAAATATCTTTGCTTATACTAGAGAGTTAAATGGGGATAAGATATTAGTAGTTTGTAATTTCTATGATAAGGAAGTTACTTTTAGTTTTGACGGTTATTTCAATCATGCTGATATTTTATTAAGTAATTATAAGGATTCTAGTACGTTAATTGAGAGATTAAGTTTAAGACCATATGAAGCTATAATGTTTAGAGTTAAATAGTATTGAATTGTAAAATAATGTATCAACCTCCGGGGTCTATCCAAAATATGGATTGACACCGGAGGTTATTACATTTTTTTTCTAGTAATAATGGACTATTCATTTAATTAAAAATAAAGTATATAATTAAATGAATAGAAAATATTAGAATGGAGGCCAAATTTTTGGATAAATTAGAGAAGAAGTTAAAAGAACTTTCAACATATTTAAAAACTATTGAACATTATAGAAATGTAGGAAGTCTCATGTATTGGGACATGACAACAGGAATACCAGAAAATGCGGCAGAGGGAAGAGCAGAAACTATGTCTTTCATGCAAATGCAAGCACATAATTTATCTGTTTCAAAAGAAATTCATGATTTTATTAAATTCTTTGAGAAGAACGAAGAAAAATTAAATTTTGTTCAGAAAAGAATGTTACATGAGCTTAAGAAGAATTATGAAAAGGAAAAAATATTCCCTGAAGAATTTGTAAAGGAATTTTCTTTAGCAGCATCTAGAGGACAATTAGCTTGGGAGAAAGCTAAGAATGAAGATAATTTTGAAATATTTAAACCTGCTTTAGAAAAAATAGTAGAACTTACAAAGAAATCGATAAAATATAAAGGTTATAAAGGTAACAAGTATAATGCCTTACTAGATGATTATGAGCCGGGACTTACTGTTGAAAAATTAGATAAGGTTTTTGATGAGTTAAGAGATGGAATTGTTACTATATTAAAAAAGATAAATAATAGTGGAACAGAAATTTCTAATGTCTTTGAGGGAAAAGAATTTCCTAAGGAAAATCAAAAAAGATTTTGTATTAAAATTTTAAAGACTATAGGATTTGATTTTAAATCAGGAAGAATGGATGAAACTGAACATCCATATACTTTAGATATGAGTAATAAGGATGTTAGAATAACAAATCATTACTACTTAAATGATTTTACATCAGCAATGTTTTCAGCAATACATGAAGGTGGACATGGAATATATGAACAAAATATACCTGACTCACTAGAAGGGACTGGATTAAATGTTGCAGCATCTATGGCCATTCATGAATCACAATCAAGATTTTATGAAAATATAATAGGAAGAAATAAAGCATTTTGTGGATATTTATATGAAGAAGCTAAAAAGGAATTTCCTAATCAATTTGAGTGCGTTAGTGAAGAAGAATTTTATAATACAATAAATAAGGTACAACCTTCATTAATAAGAACTGAAGCAGATGAATTAACTTATAGTATTCATGTAATTATAAGATATGAAATAGAAAAATTACTTATAAATGATAAAATTCAAGTAAGTGATTTGCCAAGAGTTTGGAATGAAAAATATAAAGAATATTTAGGGGTAGAACCTACAAGTGATAAGGTTGGAGTGCTTCAAGATATGCATTGGTCAGATGGATCATTTGGATATTTTCCAAGTTATGCATTAGGAAATCTTTATGGAGCACAAATGTTAAATAAAATGGTTAAAGATGTTCCTAGTATATACGATAAAATCGCTACAGGAAATTTATCTTCAGTATATGAATGGTTAAGGGAAAATGTCCATAAATGTGCTAATCTTTATGATCCAAGTGACTTAATAAAGAAAATTACAGGAGAGGAACTTCAAGCAAAATATTTTATTGAATACTTAGATAAGAAATATAAGGAAATATATAATTATTAATATATATCTAAATTGACCTCAGAAGAAAGCTTATTATAGATAACTTTTTTTTGAGGTATTTTTATTTTAAAAAAATTTACCAATATACTATAAAGTAATTATTAAGAAATGAGGGTAGAGAATGCACATATATACCTTACATCAATGGCTTCTTTTATTTTATCTTTATTGTTTTATAGGATGGATATGGGAGTCATGTTATGTATCTTTAAAAAAGCATAAGTGGGTAAATAGAGGATTTTTAAAAGGGCCATTATTACCTATTTATGGATCAGGGGCTATAGTAGTATTAATTTCTACGTTAAAAGTTGAGAATAATCTTGTATTAGTATTTATCATAGGAATGATTTCTGCAACAATATTAGAATATATAACTGGGGTAGTAATGGAGAAATTATTTCATGTTAGGTACTGGGATTATACTAAAGATCCTTTTAATATTAATGGACACATTTGTTTAATATCGTCTTTAGCTTGGGGAGTTTTTTCTGTACTTTTAGTTAGATTTGTTAATCCTAATATAGAAAGCTTAGTTATAATCATACCTGAGAGGATATCAGAAATAATTTCATATATTATAACTGTTTTTATTACAATTGATGGCGTACAATCATTCAATGAAGCTATGGACTTAAAGAATCTTTTAATTAAGTTTACTGAAAGAAATGATGCTCTTATTAATGTAAAGAAGAGAATAGAGATAGTAGAAGCTTTTGTTAACGAAGATATAAAATCTATTCAAGAAAAATTAGTTAAAAAAGTAGCTATTAAGCAAGAAAAAGTGCTACTTAAGAAGAATACAAGAAAGCAATCTATTGAAGTAATTATTAGAAAAAATTTAGAATTAAAAGAAGAAGCAATGAAGGGGTTTGTTGAAAAGGTATCAAGATATGTTGATAAATTTGATGAGCTATCATCAAAAGCTATAGATGAGCCAGGTAAATTAAAGGCCGAGTTTTCAGAGTATTTATCAAGACTAAAAGCACATGAATTAAAAATTAATAATACTGAAAATAAGGTTTATATAAATTCTATAAATATATTACGAAGAAATCCAAATGCAAGAGCGAAGAAATATGAAGAAGCGATGAGAGAAGTTAAAAACTTAGATAAGGAAATAAAGAGTAAATAAATGAGGGGTTTAAAATGAGTGAAAAAGTATTAATTGATGGTGATGAATATATATATGTAAAGGATTATAGAGATAACGAAAGGTTAAGGGAAGGACTTAATAATTTAACAGAAAAAACTTATGGGTTTAATTTTAGAAGGTGGTATGAATCTGGTTACTGGGGAAAAGAATATATTCCATATTCATTATTAGATGATGACAAATTAGTGGCTAATGTATCAGTAAGTATTATGAAAATAAATATTTTAGGAGAAGAAAAAAATTATATCCAAATAGGGACTGTAATGACTGATGAAGAATATAGAAATCAAGGTTTATCAAGATTTCTTATGGAAGAAGTTTTACATGAATGGGAAAATAAATGTGATTGTATATATCTTTTTGCAAATGATACTGTATTAGATTTTTATCCTAAGTTTGGATTTGAAAGAGTTTATGAACACCAATACTCTATAAAAAAGAATAAAGAAAAAGATAGTGAAAAAGTTAGAAAAATAAATATTGATGATAATAATGACAAGGGGTTTTTAGAAAATATAATTAGTAATAGTATTCAAATTTCAAAGCTTTATGTTAAAGAGAATAAAAATTTAATTATGTTTTATTGCTTAGATTTCTTGAAGGATAATATTTATTATATTGAAAATTATAATGCAATAGCAATTTGTGAGTATAATGGGGAAGAATTATTTATTCAAGATGTATTTATGGATAAAGAAATAGACTTGAATATAATTATTAATTCATTAATAAGTAAAGAAACTAAGGTTATTAGATTAGGGTTTACCCCTATAAATATTGAAGGATATAATAAAGAATTATTAAATGATGACAATGATGCTCTATATATTAAGAGTAAGAATGAAAGTATTTTTAATAATGAAAACATAATGTTTCCTACATTATCTCATGCATAAGTAGTAAAAATGCTTAAGAAAAAAATGTACTTTCTCCTTTTATTTATTGAAAAATGACTTAAGTAATTGTAATAGTGACTTATAGTAATAGTTAAGAGGATTATTCTAGAGTATTATATAATCAAGAATTAGTTATATAAAATTACGAGAGTTAATAAAAGGAGAGAGAAGTATGAGGAAGAAAAGTGAGTTAAATATATTTTTAAGAATAGGAATTGTTATTTCGACAATATCTTCATTGTTTAATATAACTAATATAATGCCACATGCATTAACTTTAATATTGGGAATAGTAGGAATAGCATTATCATTTTATGGAATACTTAGTGATAAGAAAAAAAGAGTTTAGTAGGGAAAATAATTGGTTAATAGAGACTGTAGATAATTTTGTGTAATATAGTTTCTTATAAAAAAATATTACTGGAAATCAAAATTTCCAGTAATATTTTTTATTATATGAGGTTCGAATTGAATCTTTCTATATCTTGGTATATCGAGCTAGACATTTACAAATAAACTTATTAGGTTCTTTTGACTATAACTATTTATATAATTTACTTTTTGTGATTCGATGTTACTTTGATGTTGATACTTATCTCTTCCAAGATACTCATCAATTTCTGCTTCTAGTATATTTTCAAAATTAATCCTGAAACAAATCTTTTTAAAGTCAAAGAGTATATCGCTACAAAATTTAAAAAATCATTTTGTAATGTTCTAATAGTTATTTTTAATAAATAATTAAACTATTTTTCTATTATTATAGTATCTTCAGCTTTTTTTAGATAATTTCTTTGACATAATAATATCCCACTTAAAATATTCTAATCAAAAAGACTTTTAGAAAGAGTTACAGTATTATCATTAGGTGAAATTTGATATTGAATATTTCCACTTGCATTCTTAGCACTAATTTTTACAAAAATATCACTATTAGATTTAGTATTAATTGATAATTCTTGAGATTTATCATCATATTCACTAATAATATTATCATTTGAATCAACAAGATATAGTTTAATTTTACCTTTAGTTGTATTAATAGAATATGATAATGTATATGTTACATCATCTTTATTAGATATTTTAATAATAGTTTGAGTTCCATTTAGTTTTTTGAATGTTATAGTATTAATATCATTTTCTTGTGAAAAATTATATTTTATAGCAGATAATGAAGATGAACTATTAAATGAAGAGCTACAACATATAAAAATAAGAATTATAAAAGCAATGGAGGCGAATAAAATAACAAAATTTCTCTTTATTAACATAAAATTACTTCCTTTCAAAAATATTACTAAATATAATATACCATATAAAGAGAGAAAAAAAAGTTTAACTTAATAAAAAATAATTAAAAATATGAATTATTTTATATAAAAATAGTTATTGCAAGTAAGATGATAGGCATAGGAATTGAACCTATCTTTTTTATACAAAGATGTAAGAATTTATTAAGAATTAGAAAATAACCATTAAAGATTCACTTTCTATAATTAAAAACATAGACAAGAGAAATTAAAGATAAAGAATATGAAAAATAAATTATAGGAGGAATAAAACATGTGGTTAGCTAAATTAAAAAAGAAAAAAATGCAAAATTTTTTACTAGGGATAATATTTGCAATATCAATTGCTATGATATGTGTTAGTACAGTACTTACTGTAGTATCAGCAAACTTTGCAACAAAATATTATGAAGGAGATAGTACACCAGATATTTTAACTATTACAACTAATGAATCGGTGGTAAATAAAATTCATAATTTTTATAAAGATAAAGATGATAAAGTAAGAAATTATAATAAATATGATATATTTTCAATTTCAACTAACTTAACTTTTAATAATAAAAATAATACTACATTAATGAGCTATGTTGTACCAATGGAAAATAAAAAGGAGTTAAGCAATAAAATAGAAATTAAAGAAGGAGATAAAAAATCAGAAGCTCCTAAAAGTGGGGAAATGTGGATTTCATCAACAACAGCTAATACTAGAGATATTAAAGTTGGCGATAAAGCTAAAATAATTGATGGAGATGGAAAAAGTTTAGAGTATAAAATTTCAGCAATAGTAAATGATTCAAATCAATCATCAACTGCTATAGGAATTTTAATTGTATATGTAAATGAAGCAGATAGAGAGAAGCTAGAATCATTACCAAAAGCAAATATGGTTACATTTAATTGTGATGGTGATACTAGTAAAATGTCAAATGAATTAGTTCAGTATATAAATGAACCAATAGGAGGAGCTATAGTTGATAAAAGTCTTTTTATAGTATCAGCAACAATGACATCATGTATAATTGGGGGAATTGGTTTAATAACAGGAATTATATTGATAATTATGTTAATGTTAATTTTAAAATCCAATATAAAAAATAATATATTAAGAGAATATAAATCAATAGGAATTTATAAATCAATGGGATATTCATCAAAGAAAATAAGAAGAATTTATTTATATGGATATGGACTAGTTTCAATAATATCATCTTTAATAGGGATAATAATATCAATTCCAATGATTACTTATATTTGTAATATTGCATTTAAAAATATAGGTACTTACAGCTTTGATGGAATTTCAGTAGGAATAATGTTAATGACTTTTTTAATATTTAATTTAATAGTATATATAACTGTGTATTCAGTATTAAGATGTATAAATAAAATAAAGCCGGTAGAGGCAATTAATATAGGAGTAACATCTTCAAAAGAAAAGTTAAAAAAATCTTTAATTAAAAATAATAGTTCAAGTTTTTGTATGGCTATAAATGATATTTTTAAATATAAGAAAAGTAATTTTATAAGTTTAATAGTTTTTATATTAGTATTTTATATATCTATATTCTTTTTAAACATTGCATATTCAATGAGCAGTTTAGACGATAATTTATATAAGATATTTGGAACTGCAAATTCAGATTTAATTATATCAGCACCTAGTGATATAGAAAATTCAATAAGTGAAGTTAAAGAGTATATTGATTTAGATAGTAGAGTTGATGATTATTATATTTGGAATACTGTAGATCAAGGTAAAGTTGGGCTTGATGTTTCAAAATATGAAGTTGTTGGTGGAACATTAATGGCAACTATGTACAATAAGTTTAATGAAGAGGATTTTTCTATAATAAAAGGTATAAATCCAAGAAATAAAAATGAAGTATCCTTAAGCGTAGATTTAATGAAAAATAATAATTTAGATTTAGGTGACTATATAAAAATAAAAGTAGGAGATGAAGAAAAAGAATTTTTAATAGTTGGAAGTTTTGCTTCTATGATGAGTGGTGGACAATCTATGAGATTAACAAGTGATGTAATAAGTGATAATTCAATTGGAAATGTAGCTTTTGTTAATTTAAAAAATATAGATGATTATGAAGCTTTAAAGAATGATATAAAAGCAAAGTTTGATGGAGTAAAAGTAGAAAAAATTTATTCACCATTAAAAGAAGCAGCTTCACAAGTTGTAGAGATATCAGTACCAATATCAATAGTATTATTAGTTGGAGTATTAGTATTTGGAATATTTAATATAGTAAATGTATTGTTAATAAACAATTTAGATAATAGAAAAAATTATGGAGTAATGAAAAGTTTAGGATTTACTTCAAAATATATTAGAGCAAGAAATAACTACAGGATAATGATTTTAGCAATTTTAGGAGCAATAATAGGAATATTAGTTGCTATTACAACATCAAGTAAGGTTATTCAATTAGCCATGGGGTTTGATGTATTTAAATTAAATTTAGTAATGACAAGTGGATTAGTATTAATAACATTTGTATTAATAATGATAACATTATATGTTTGTAACAGATCAATTAAGAAAATTTCAACAGTAGAGTTAATTAGGGAATAGGAGAGAATTAATTATGAGAGATGTAATAATAAAAACAGAGGATTTATGTAAATCTTTTATTATAGGGAAAAATGGAAATAATGTATTAAAAAATTTAAATATGGAGATATACAAAGGTGACTTTACAGTAATTATGGGAAGTTCAGGTTCAGGAAAGTCAACATTACTATATTCTTTAAGCACTATGGATAATCCTACATCAGGCAGAGTTGAATTACTTGGAAGAGATATTTCAAAAATAAATGAAGAAAAGGCAGCAGAAATAAGAAATAAAGATATAAGTTTCATATTTCAGGGAATAAATTTACTACCAGATCTAACTATTTTTGAAAATGTAACTTATGCAGCAATTTATAATAGAAAAAATAAAAAAGATATTATAGAAAGAGCAAATAAATTATTAAAGGATTTAGAATTATATGAGCATAAAGATAAGTATCCATCAGAAGTTTCAGGAGGAATGCAACAAAGAGTTGCAATTGCAAGATCTATTATAAATAATCCTAAAGTAATATTTGGAGATGAGCCAACAGGTGCGTTAAATTCATCTACAGGAAAAGTAGTGTTAGATATGCTAAGTGAAATTAATGATAAAGGTCAATCTATAGTAATGGTAACTCATGATATTAAAACAGCTTTAAGAGCAAATAGAATTCTTTATATTAAAGATGGTAGAATTGATGGGGAATTAAATTTAGGAAAGTATACTGAAGAAAATGCTAGAGAAAGAAGAGAAAGGGTTCAAGAATTTTTAGAAGAAAAGTCTTGGTAGAATATTGTAATTTTATGTTATAAAAGTTAAAATGTAATTAATAGCTCAGTAAATATAATTTTGCTGAGCTTAAAATTTATTTAGGGGAATTAGAGAATGGAAAAGGGAAAAATATTAATAGTTGAAGATGATAATGATTTAGCAAATCTTATTACTGATTATTTAAGAATTGAAGGTTATACAGGAGTAATTGCAGAAAATGGAGCTAAAGGTCTTAATATAGCAACTAGTGAAAAAGTTGAATTAGTTGTATTAGATATAATGTTACCAGAATTAGATGGAATAACAGTTTGTAGGAAGATAAGAGAAAGTTCAAATGTTCCAATAATTATGTTATCTGCAAAATCAGGAGAAATGGACAAGATATTATCATTAGGAGTAGGAGCTGATGATTATATAACTAAGCCATTTTCACCAATGGAATTATTAGCAAGGATAAAAGCTCAGATAAGAAGGGCTAGTTTAGTTGAAAATAAGATAATAGAGGAAGATATTATAGATTATGGTAATTTGAAAATATACTCAAAAAGTTACAAGGTTACGCTGAATAATAAAGAAGTTGATTTAACTACAAAAGAGTTTCAAATCTTAGATTATTTTTGTAAACATTCAGGACAAGTATTTACTAAGGAACAACTATATGATGGAATTTGGGGATGTAGTGAGTTTATGGATGAAAACACAATTGCAGTATATGTAAAGAGATTACGCTCAAAGCTTGGAGATATTGGTAAGAACTCCATTAAAACTGTATGGGGTGTAGGTTACAAGTGGGAGTATTGCAATGAATAATTATATAAGAAACAAATTAATAAAGTTTTTAGCAATACTTATATTTTTAATAGTAGTTTTATGTATTAGCTTAAAGTTCTTATACATAGAAGATTATTTTAATGATATTAACAAAAGTTGTAGAATATTAGTTTCAAATCAACTAAATAATATTTTAAATGGTCATGAAGATAATAATGAGCTATATAAATATACTATTATTTCACTTGATGGAAAAGTAATTAAATCAACAGAAAATATTAAAGAAAAAGAGATTTCTTTAAATAGCCTTTCCTTTGATAGTTGGTATGAAATAAAGGATAGTAATGAAATTAGGTATTCTACATCCTTAATAATAGATGGAAAAATTGAAAATATAGTTATATTTACAATACCTAAAGAAGATATATTAGCAATTAGAAATGATATTAATTATAAGTCAATTTATGGATTTATATCATTTGGTATTTTGGGTACAATTATTTTTATACTTTATAAGATATATAGTATCATTAGCAAAGATGTATTAAATCCAATAAAGCAAATGCATAAATCTGCTAGGGAAATTTTAAAGGGAAATTATTTAGAATATGTTAACTATGATTATCATGGTGAAATAGGAGAATTTTCTCATGACTTTGAAGCAATGAGAGATTCATTAGTAGTTGCCAGAGAAAAAGAGGAAAATATTAAAAGGGCAGAAAAAGAACTTTTAGCCTGTATATCTCATGATTTAAAGACACCAATTGCAAATATCTCAGGATATTGTGAAGGGATAATAGATGGAGTAGTTAAAGAAGAAAAGGATATAAAGAGATATATAGGAATAATATTAAAAAAATCTAGAGTATTAAATAAGCTTTTGGATGATATATTAGAGCTTTCTAAAGCAGAAATAAATCAAATGACAATTAATAAAAAAGAGGTTTATTCTAAAGAGTTTTTTGAAGAATTATTAGAAGAGGTTTCCATGGATGTAGCTTCTAGTGGAAGAAGATTTGAAGTAAATGGTGATATACCTAACTTATTAATTAACTTAGATGAAGAAAAAATTACACAAGTTATTAATAATATAGTTAGTAATTCTATAAAGTATACTGATAATGATGGAGTGATCAGTATTAGCTTTAGTAAAATTAGTGATGGATTAGAAATTATATGTAGAGATAATGGTATAGGAATTGCACAAGATGAGCTAAAATTAGTATTTAGTAAGTTTTATAGAAGTGAAAAACATAGAAATCAAAACATACCAGGATCAGGATTAGGATTATCAATAGCTAAATATATTGTTGAAATGCATAATGGAAATATTGAAATTGTTAGTGGAAAAGATAAAGGAACTACAGTACATGTAAAAATAAGGAACAACCAAATAATGTAAGCGCCTCCGAGGTGCAGCTAAATATTGGAATTAATTAATAAATAAAAGTTTTTCTGAATTAAGGTATATATAATTAAAATAAAACTGTCTGCAAGGCTAATCTATATAGTAGATTAACTCTGCAGACAGTTTTTTTAAAGACTTACAAAACTGTAAGTTTTATTGAAAGATTATTGAAAGAGATAAGCTTTATACTTTAATTATAGATTAGAAATTAGGAGAAATTTACGGAGGTTTTATAAATGAAAAATATATTAGAAACAATAAATTTAAATAAGCATTATGGAAAAGGTGAGAGCTTAGTTAAAGCAATTGATAATACAAATATAAAAATAAAAGAGGGAGAATTTGTTGCAATAGTAGGTAAATCAGGTTCAGGAAAAAGTACATTACTTCATATGCTTGGAGCTTTAGATAGGCCAACTTCAGGTAAAGTTTTAATAGATAACAATGATATTTCAAATATGAAAGAAGAGCAGCTTGCTGTATTTAGAAGAAGAAAAATAGGGTTTATATTTCAATACTATAATTTAATACCTTCAGTTAATGTTTGGGAAAATATAGTATTACCAATAGGACTAGATGGAAGAAAAGTTGATGTTGAATTTACAAATGATATATTAAAGACTTTAGGTTTAGATAATAAGAAAAAAAGCATGCCTAATACATTATCAGGTGGACAACAACAAAGAGTAGCAATTGCAAGAGCAATAGCATCTAAACCAGCAATAATATTAGCAGATGAGCCAACAGGTAATTTAGATTCTAAAACTGAAGAAGAAGTATTAACTTTATTAAAAATGAGTGCTAAAAAGTATAATCAAACAATTGTAATGATCACTCATGATGAAGGAATAGCTCAAATGGCAGATAGAGTTATAAATATTGAAGATGGTAAGGTGGTGAGCTAATGAGTACATTATCAAGCTTAGCAAAGGGTAATTTAAAAAATAATAAGTCAAAAAGTATTTTAATAGCTTTTACAATAATGCTAACAACAATTCTTTTAACTTCTGTAGGGTTAACTTGTTTAAATTGGGTAAAAGCTAATAAAGAAATAACTATTGAAAGAGCAGGTTCATATCATTCAACATATAAAAATATAACTATAAAAGAGTTAGATATAATAAAAAATAATATAGATATAGAAAAGTTCGGAGTTCTTAGAACAGTAGGCGTAGCAGAAGAAAATGAAAATACTTTATCAATTATTTATACAGATGAAGATAGTGCAGAAATGGGAAATGTAAAATTTATAGAAGGTAAAATGCCTATAAAGGAAAATGAAATAGCAGTTCAAGATGGATTTTTAAAAGCTATAGGTATTGAGGCAAAGGTTGGAGAAAAATTAACACTTAAATATGAATCAAGGAAAGATGAAGAAGCTAAAAGTTACGATTTTATATTAAGTGGTATAATTGAAACTTCAGAATTTAATAAAGCAAATAAAAATTATACTTCAATAATTTCAGAAGAGTTTTTAAAAAATATGGAGTATTCAGATGATATAACTTTTAGTACTTATATAAGAGTAGTTGGTGATGGTAAGTTATCTGCAACTGAAATAAAAGATAAGGTTAAACAAGTTGCAGCAGATATTGGAATACAAGAATATGATGTAAGAATGAATGATGATTATATAGAAGCTATGAATCCAGAACCAGAAATTATAGTTGGGGGAATTGTAATTGCATTAATAGTTATACTTTCAAGTATATTAGTTATTTACAGTATTTTTTATGTGTCAGTAATAAATAAAGTACAAGAGTATGGAAAACTTAGAGCTATTGGAGCTACTAAAAGACAAATAAAGAATCTTATACTAAGAGAAGGTTTAGTATTAGCAACTATATCAATTCCAGTTGGAATATTAATTGGCTATTTAATAAGTGATTTTATTATAGTTAAACTTATTGGATTTAGTAAGTATGGTGTAGGTGGACTTAATTTACCAGTTATAATAGCAGTATTTATTTTATGTTACTTAACAGTATTTTTATCATTAATAAAGCCTATGAAAATAGCATCAAAAGTTTCACCAGTTGAGGCAATGAGATATAATGGAGAGAATAATGGTAAAAACAATAGAGAGGGATATGAAGAGGTTACTTTAAAAAGATTAACATTTGCTAATATTGCAAGAAATAAAAAGAAAACAGCAATTACATTAATATCACTTTCTTTAAGTGGAATATTATATATAACAATGTCTACAATAATGGCTAGTATGGATGCAAGAGCAATGGCAACGCAACATGGAGATGAGGATTTTACATTAAACTTAACAAATTTTGAATTAAGTGATGATTCAGAAATGACATTAGCAGAATTACAAGTAGATAATCCTTTAGGAGAAAAATTAAGAAAAGAGTTATTAGAATTAGATGGAGTTAAAGAAATAACAACAGAAGAAACTATTCAAGGATCATATATGGCTTTAGGTGAAAAACAATATACTACCATTGGTTCATATGATGAGGATTATATTAAAAAAATAGAAGAAAACTTAATTGATGGTGAAGTTAATAATGAAATTTTAAATTGTGGTAAAGGTTTAATTTATACTAATCCAGGATATGCAGCTGAAATGGGGATTAAGGTTGGAAATAAAATTAATATAACTATAAAGGATGGAACTGAAGAGATAAATAAGGAGTTTGAAATTGTTGCAATTTCAGACCTTTCAGGAGAGGATTTCTTAATTCCGTATTCTGTTGGAAAAGATTTAATAAAAACAGACATAACTTCAATGGTTGGGATTAAAGTTTCAAGTAATAAATTAGATGAAGTAGAAAGTTATTTAGAAGAAATAACAAAGAGCAATGGATTTATAATTATGAGTTCATTAGAAGAAAGTATAAAACTAAATGAAATGGTATTAGGTGTAACAAAAACTTTGGGGTATTCGTTAGTAATAATATTAGGGGTTATAGGATTTGTAAATCTTATAAATACAATGGTAACTAGTATAATTACAAGAAAGAAGGAGCTTGGAATGTTACAAGCTATAGGACTTTCAGATAGTCAATTAGTAAAAATGCTACAAATGGAAGGATTATTTTATACATTTGGTTCTTTAGGAATAATATTAACTTTAGGAAATGTTATTGGGTATATTGCATTTCTAATATTTAAAAATTCAGGGGCATCATATGCAACATATCATTATCCATTAGTACAAACTATAATAATGGTAGCAGCAGTTACGGTTGCTCAAATTTTAATAACTTATTTAATAGCTAGCAATTTTAGAAAAGAATCATTAGTAGATAGAGTAAGATATAGTGAATAGTAGTTTTAAAAAGAAGGTATTTATTTAAACACCTTCTTTTTTTTTATGGTATAATTTAGAATAAATGTTTTATAAAGGGGAGAGTATTATATGCAAAAGATACTATTGGTTGAAGATGATTTATCTTTAAGTAGAGGGGTTAGTTTCAGGCTAAAAAAAGAAGGATATGAAGTTTTTACAGCAGCTAAAGTTAGTGAGGCTTTAGAAATATTTAATAATAATAAAATAGATTTAGTTATAAGTGATGTAGGGTTAGAAGAGGGGGATGGATTTGAACTTTGTCAAGAAATAAGAAAGAAAAGCAATGTACTTTTAATATTTTTAACAGCTTTAGATCAAGAAGTTGATATGGTTACAGGATATGACTTAGGAGCTGATGACTATATAACTAAGCCTTTTAGTCTTATGGTTTTAATATCAAAAGTAAATGCTTTAATGAGAAGAGTATCAAATGAAACTACTAATAAAAGAGGTATTCAATGTAAGCACTTAAAGTTTTATGCTGATGAAATGAAGTTAATTAATAATGAGGAAGAAATTATTTTAAGCAAAAATGAGTACAAGCTATTAAATTGTCTTATAAATAATCCATTACAAGTTGTTACTAAAGAGCAATTGTTAGAATCATTATGGGATAAGGATGGAATATTTGTAGATGAAAATACTGTTGCAGTTAACATAAGAAGGTTAAGGGAAAAAATAGAACCTATTCCATCAGATCCTATGTTTATTAAGAATATAAGGGGAGTAGGTTATAGGTGGAATGAGGAGTGCAATAAGATATGATGAATAAAGTTATATTTGAACCAAAAATAAAAAGAGTATATATAGTAATGTTTATAATAACTTTATTTTTAATAGGTGGATTTTTAAATTTTCAGTATAAACAATTTAATCTTATTCATAATACTCAAATAAAATCTTTCCAAAGAGTAGTAGGAAATTTAGTTAAGGAATATCCAGATGAAGAGTCTAACATAGTAAATGCATTATTATTTAATGACAGTAGTAATGATTCAGAGAAAACAGGTGAAGAGATATTAAATAAATATGGGTATAATTTGAAGGTTAAAATGAGTGAGGATCCTACTTTTATATCATATAAAAATTCATATATGATTAACAACATAATTACAGTAGCTATTATTGTAGTAATAATTGCTTCTATTATGATATTTTTTATTAAATACATATTTGGTTACTTAGGAAGAATATCAAATATATTAGATAATTTTATAAGTGGTAATCTTGATTATAAAGATGAATTTAATGATGAAGGAATTGTAAGTGTAATTAGTTCACAACTAGGTCAATTAGGAAGAAATATAAGTTTTAACTATGCCAAGTTAGAAGAGGAAAAAGAAAGTTCGAAGGCTTTAGTAACAGATATATCACATCAATTAAAAACTCCATTAGCATCAATAAGTATGTGTAATTCTATATTAGAGGAGGATGAATTAACTTTAGAGGAGAAAAAAGAATTTTTCGAGATGAGCAATAAAAATATAAATAAGTTACACTCTCTAATAGACTCATTAGTTAATATATCTAGATTAGAAGTTGCAATGATAAGGTTAAAGCCTGAATATAATAACTTAACTAATACTATTATAAGAGCCTATAATAGTGCTTATATTAAGGCTAATAATAAAAAAATAAATATTAAATTAGGAGAAATAAAAGAAGATATAGTAGTTAAACACGATACTAAGTGGACTGAAGAAGCTATTTTTAATGTTTTAGAAAATGGAATAAAATATACTAATGAAGGTGGAAAAATATATTTAGATATTGAAGAAAGCTTAAATTATATTAAGATACTTATAAAAGATAATGGAAGAGGAATAAATAAAAAAGAGTTTAATAATATATTTAAAAGATTTTACAGGTGTAAAAATGTAGAGCAAGACCATATTGAGGGTAGTGGAGTAGGATTGTATTTAACTAGAAAGATCTTAGAAGACCAAGGTGGAAGTATTATGGTTAAGTCTGTAGAAGGACAAGGAAGTGAATTTACATTATTATTACCTAAAAATTAATAAGTTTATATTAATTTAATTAGAAGATAAGTGTTGTGTTAACAATATTAAATAATATTTTATATATGATATAATTTAATTTAAATATCAGTATAATTAGAGGAAGTAAACAATGGCTAAAAAGATTAACAAAAGATATCCAGTATATTTTGAAAACTTTAAATGCATAGGTGGAAAATGTGAAGATAGCTGCTGCATTGGATGGAATATAGATATAGATAAAGTAACATTTAAAAGATATTTTAAAGTTCAAGATCCAGAAATGAAGAGAATGTTTCAAAAAAATATTCAAAATAACGAAAGATATAGTAGTGAAGATATTGACTATGGAATAGTTAAATTAAAAAAAGAGAAAAGATGTCCTTTCTTAGATGAAGAAAATTATTGTGTTATTCATTCAAATCTAGGTGAAGATTATCTTTCAAATGTTTGTACATGCTTTCCAAGAGTAACTAATAAAATAGATGAAACTTATGAAATGTCATTAGATGTGGCATGCCCAGAAGCAGCAAGGCTTATTTTATTAAAAGAAGAAGGAATAAAATTTTTAAATAGAGAAGAAGAGCTAGGAAAACATATAATATCTGCACAAATAAATACAAATTTAAAAGAAGTAAAAAATACACCTTTAAAATATTTTAAAGAAATAAGAGAGTTTTGTATAAAAATTATTCAAGATAGGAGATTTACTATAAGTGAGAGACTATATTCATTGGGATGTTTTATAGAGCAGCTTGAAGAAGTTGAAATTAAGAATATTAATAAATTTATAGAGAATTATAACGTTGAGTTAGTTGCTAAATCATATCTAGATGATGATCTTAGCCTGTTATTAGGAAATAGTAACATGAATCATATTATACAAATAGATTTATTTAGAAAGATGCTTAAGATATTAAGAGTAGACAAGGATGTTGAAAGTGTTAGATTTAAGGAATATACAAGTAAAATGCTAAATGGATATAATTTTGATGAAGAAGAAAATTTACAAGGTAAATCAGGATTTTATATAAAAGCTTTTGAAGAATATAATGAAAAGTATTTTGATAAATATAGTTACATTTTAGAAAATTATTTAGTTAATTTTATTTATAATAATATGTTCCCGTTTAATGAAGTTATGTCATTTTTTGATAGTTATATGATGCTTATAATAAGATTTAGTTTCATAAGATTTTATTTAGTTGGACTATACTTAGATAACAAAGCTGAAAGCTATGAAAGAATAGTTAATTTTATACAAGTATTCTCAAAAACTATTGAGCATCATAAAAGTTATTTAATAGATTCATTACATTATATTAAGAGAAAAGAATTTGATAATATGGAGTTTGCAAAGAATATTTTATAAGTTTAAGGCTACTAATATTGAGGTATATAAAATCAATATTAGTAGCTTTTTTTATATAAAATATGTAAATGATTTTGTATTATTATGATAATAAAGACAAATAATAAAAATTGTAAAACTTAATAAATTCAACTATTAAAAAATATAAATTTTAAGGACGTGTACATATGAAAAATATAGTTAGATGGAATAAAGTAAAACTTCTATTAATAGTAATGGGAATAGTAATTATATCTATGATATGTTTTAAAATATATATTAGAGATAGTTACTATGTAAGAGAGGTTTTCAATGAAGAAGGGAGTAGTAGTAAAATTAATATTATTCCAAAACCAATGAGTTACCAAAGTAAAGAAGGAAGATTTATCTTAACAAAAGATAGTATAATTTATATAAAAGGTAATACTGATGAAGAAACAGAACAAATTAGGTGGATTGCAGAATTTATAAGAGAAAAACTAAATGCATCAACGGGATTTGATTTGCAAATTATTGTAAGTGATAAGCCCGTTGATGGAAGTATTTATTTAACAACTATTAATTCAAGTAAAGAATTAGGTAATGAAGGATATGAAATGAATACAACTCCAAAAGTTATTAAAATTACAGCTTACAAACCAGAAGGAATATCAAGAGGGGTTCAAACATTAAGACAAATGTTACCTCCAGAAATTGATAGTAACAAAGTTGTTGATAATATAGAATGGATTGTACCAGCATCAGTAATTAAAGATAAACCAGAGTATAGTTATAGAGGATTAATGATAGATGTTGCAAGACATTTCTTTACTGTTGATGAAATAAAAAGACAAATAGACCTAGCGGCTCAATATAAGATAAATAGGGTTCATTTACATTTAAGTGATGATCAAGGATGGCGTCTTGAAATAAAGAAATATCCGGACTTAACACTTATAGGTGGAAGCACTGAAGTCAGTGGAGGACCAGGTGGATACTATACCCAAGAGCAGTTTAAAGATATAGTAAACTTTGCAATGCAAAGATATGTAGAAATAGTTCCAGAGTTTGATATGCCAGGTCATACAAATGCAGCATTAGCTTCTTATGGATTCTTGAATCCAGATGGTAAAAGAGCAGCTTTATATAGGGGAACAGAAGTTGGATTTAGTTCTTTTATGGCCCATAGTGAAAAGACTTATGAATTTATAGATGATGTATTTAAGGAGGTTTCACAAATATCACCATCAAAATATCTTCAAATTGGTGGAGATGAAGCACTTAATACTAAAAAGGAAGATTATGATTATTTTGTAGGAAGAGTAGCTAAAATAGCGGAGAAGTATGGAAAGACACCAATAGGTTGGGATCCAATAGATACTTCTCCAGAAATAAATTCAAGTGTAATACTTCAAAATTGGAAAGATTCAAATGAAGAGGCTGTAAAAAAGAATATGAAAATAATTGTATCAATTGCAGGTAAAACTTATTTAGATATGAAATATAATAAAGAAACACCTTATGGTCTTGATTGGGCAGGATATATTCCAGTTGATGTAGCATATAAATGGGATCCAACAGATTATGCACCAAAAAATTTAGTTTTAGGGTTAGAAGCACCATTATGGACAGAAACAATATCAACACAAGATCAAATGGATTATATGATATATCCAAGATTGCCAGGATATGCTGAAATAGGATGGACAGCTAAAGCTAATAGGAATTGGGATGAGTATAAGGTAAGATTAGCTTCACAAGAAAAAAGGTTAACAGTTGAAGGTGTAAATTATTATAAATGGACAGAATTATAATAAAGAAATAAATTATTTTTTATTGACTTAAAAATGGATATAATAGATAATATTATAAAGGAAACATCTTCTCATTAACAATCGAAGATGAAAGTTTAATTAACCAAATTGTAAATTTGGAATTTCACTTTAGGAAACATCTTCTCATTAACAATCGAAGATGAAAGTTTAATTAACCAAATTGTAAATTTGGAATTTCACTTTAGGAAACATCTTCTCATTAACAATCGAAGATGAAAGTTTAATTAACCAAATTGTAAATTTGGAATTTCACTTTAGGAAACATATTCTCATTAACAATCGAAGATGAAAGTTCAATTAACTAATTAGAAAATAAAAATTAAAGATTATGATAAGGAAGAGTAATCTAAGTAATTATTTTTAGAGAGCTAAGGGTAGGTGTAACTTAGTAATAATACTTTTATGAAGCAGCCTTTGAATCGCTTGCTGAGAACTAAGAAGTATTCTTAATGTAGGCAAAGACGTATATCCTAACGTTATAAGGAATAGAATACTAATTTGCAACTTTAGTTATTAAATAAAGAGTTGTTATAGAAGTATTCTTACTGAGTGAGTAAAGAAATTTACTTATGAGGGTGGTACCGCGGAATTTTATAGCTTCGTCCCTTTTTTATAGAGGGATGAGGCTTTTTTATTATTAAGGAGGGCTAGTTATGGAAGAAATTTTAGAGATTTTAGAAGAAAATAGTAGATATAGTGATGAGCAAATAGCCGTAATGGCGGGGAAAACTGTAGAGGAAGTTAGAGAAGCTATTAGAGACTATGAAGAAAAAAGTATAATAGCTGGATATACTACTCTTATAAATTGGGAAAATACAGGTAAAGAAACAGTTACTGCTCTTATTGAAGTTAAAATAACACCTCAAAGAGGTGAAGGTTTTGATAAGGTAGCAGAAAGAATATATAATTTTGATCAAGTTAAAGCATGTTACTTAATGTCTTCAGGAGGTTTTGACCTTACTGTTATAGTAGAAGGAAAAACAATGAAGGAAGTTGCTATGTTTGTATCAGAAAAGTTAGCAGTACAAGATAATGTAATTGGAACAGCAACACATTTTGTATTAAAGAAATATAAAGATCATGGAACTATATTTAAAGAGAAGAAAACTTCAAATAGGGAGGTAATATTTATATGATACTAGAGAAGATGATAAGAAAAGAAGTTAGAGAAA
This sequence comes from Clostridium sp. D43t1_170807_H7, assembly GCF_015555905.1. GTDB lineage: Bacteria > Bacillota > Clostridia > Clostridiales > Clostridiaceae > Clostridium. The sequence continues at coordinate 50,698 of NZ_JADNLK010000002.1, read as the reverse complement.
TGCCTCCTTCAGGTATAAGAAAATATTTTGATATAGTAAATGAGATGGACGGCGTAATATCTTTAGGGGTAGGAGAACCAGACTTTGTTACTCCTTGGAATGTTAGAGAAGCCGGAATATATTCATTAGAGCAAGGGGATACTCACTATTCTTCTAATGCTGGATTTATAGAACTTAGAGAGGAAATAGCTAAGTATTTATATAGAAAATTTGATTTAAAGTATAATCCAAAGGATGAGATTTTAGTTACTGTTGGTGGAAGTGAAGGTATAGATATTGCATTAAGAGCATTAACAGGGCCTGGGGACGAAGTTATTATTCCAGAGCCAAGTTTTGTTGCATATAAAGGATGTACAGCATTTACTGGTGCAACAGCAAAAATAATAAATCTTAAAGCAGAAAATGACTTTAAATTAACTGCACAAGAATTAGAAGAAGCAATTACTGAGAAAACAAAAGTGGTTATAATACCATTCCCTAATAACCCAACAGGTGCAATAATGACAAGAGAAGAATTAGCTCCACTTGTTGAAGTATTAAAGGACAAGGATATAATTGTTATTTCAGATGAAATTTATGCAGAATTATCTTATGATAAACCACATGTATCTATAGCAAGTTTTCCAGAGATTAAGGAAAAGACTCTTGTTATAAATGGATTTTCAAAATCTTATGCAATGACAGGATGGAGATTAGGTTATGTATGTGGACATCCAATACTTTTAGATGCTATGAAAAAGATTCATCAATATGCAATAATGTGTTCACCAACAACAGCACAATTTGCAGCAATTGAAGCTTTAAAGAATGGTGATGAAAGTGTTACTAAGATGGTTAAGGAATATAATAGAAGAAGAAGAGTTCTTGTTGATGGATTTAGGAAACTTGGATTAGATTGTTTTGAGCCACTTGGAGCTTTCTACGTATTTCCATGTATTAAATCTACAGGAATGACATCTGATGAATTCTGTGAAAAACTTTTATTAAAAGAAAAGGTACTAGCAGTTCCAGGAAATGCATTTGGTGAATGTGGAGAAGGTTTTATTAGAGCATGTTACGCATCTTCTATGGAAAACATAATTGAAGCACTTAAGAGAATTGAAAAGTTCTTAGACGAAGAAGTAAATAATAAATAAGCTTATATAGAGTGTTTATAATAAATATAAACTTAATAAAATGATAGCTATTAAATTTTAATTATTTTTAATAGCTATTTTTTTATAAAAAATTTTATAATTTATGTAACGAAATGTTAAAAGTTAGTACATATATAGTGGAGGTGATGAAATGAAGCAAATTGAAGAGCTATATCTTAATTATGCAAAGACTGTTTATAAGTATTTATTATGTTTAACTAAGGATAAAGATGTAGCTGAAGATTTAACTCAAGAAACTTTTTATCAAGCCTCGAAGACTATAAAGAACTTCAAGGGGGAGTGTAGAGTATCTGTTTGGCTTTGTCAGATTGCTAAACATTTATGGTACAAGCATTTAGAGAAAAGTAAAAAAATGAGTTTGAATCATATGATGAAGTTGCGTTTGAAGTATCATGCAATTATAATTTGGAATCAGATTTATTAAAAAATGAAAATAAAAATGAGGCAAAAAAATTAAAATGGTATATGAAAAAATTAAATTAGTAAATTTATTTTTAGGAATTATAATTGCAGTTATTACAGCGTATGGAGGAAATTGGGTTTATCAACAATTATTTACTATAACTAATTATGAAATAAAAAGTGAAGATATAGAAATAACTGAGTTATATCAATTAGATAATAATATTATATATTTTACTGTAAAATCAAATGAACCGTATTTTGTTGGAAGTGCTAAATTTATTACTCATGATACAGAAGGAATAAGTGCATCAGTCGGATTAAGTAGAACAATTGTACCTAAAAGGGCTAATATTGATGATGATAAGAGCACGACTTTTATAGTAAATATTGAAAATGGAAATGTTGAATTTTATAATGATGAAGATGATTCATATAATAATGAAGAAAAGAGAAAAGAAAATTTAGAATCATTAGTAAATGAATTGAAAATTGAAAATACTGGTGTAAATAAGAATATAAAAAATATTTATTATATAGGAAAAAATCAAAGTGATAAATTATTAATTTGGGAAGAAGGAATGGTGTTACCACAATATCCAAACTAAATGAAATCTCCATAAGTTAATACTAAGAATAACTTATGGAGATTTTCTTAACATAAAATAAAAAAATAGGTAGTAGATATCACTACCTATTTTTATGAGTAAGTAATTAATATATAGTATTGATTATTCCATATCAGCTCTTTGCTTTATAAGCTCTACGAACATATCAACTGTATTTGGATCTTGATGGTTAAAGAATAAACTATTTTTAGTATCTAACTCTTTTATTGTATTCATATCATCATCAGATAGCTTAAAGTCAAATATTGTGAAATTTTCTTGAATTCTATTTAGATTAACAGATTTAGCCAATGCAACAACACCTCTTTGAGTTAACCATCTTAAAATTACCTGAGCAACACTTTTTTGATATTTATCAGATATTTTCTTTAAAACTGGATTATTGAACATGTTGTTTCTTCCTTCACCGAATGGAGCCCATGCTTCAATTTGAACCTTATTTTTAATCATATTTTCTTGTGCTTCAATTTGTTGATTAAATGGATTTGTTTCAACTTGATTTATCTGAGGGATAATTTCATTAAAAGCACATATATCAGATAATCTATCAGGATAAAAATTACTTACACCAATTGAACGTAATTTTCCTTCTTTATATAAATCTTCTAGAGCGTGATAAGCTCCATAATAATCACTAAATGGCTGATGTAGTAAAACTAAATCAAGATAATCTACTTTTAATTTTTTCATAGAATTAAGTACAGATTCTCTAATTTTATCATACCCGTAGTTACTAATCAATACTTTAGTTGTGATAAATAATTCTTCACGTGGAACTCCACATTTTTCTATTGCGTTTCCAACAGCTTCTTCATTGAAATAGCTTTGGGCAGTATCAATTAAACGATATCCTATTTTTATTGCATCAAGCACGCAAGCTTCACATTCCTCTTTTGTTACTTGATAAACCCCATAGCCTAAAAGTGGCATTTTTACACCGTTATTTAAAGTTACATATTCCATAATAAACCCTCCTTGATTTATCTATAAATTAATTTTACAATGCGATTGTATACCTCGGTAGTAACAACCGGGCAAGGGGGAGTTTAAAATTTTTTTAGGAGGATTTTTATGTATACTATGAAGCAAACATGTCAAGCAGTAGGAATGACTTATGAAACATTAAAATATTATTGCAATGAAGGGCTAATTCCAAATGTAAAAAGGGATAAAAATAATTATAGAGTTTTTGATGAAAATGATATAGAGTGGATAAGAAATTTAACCTGCCTTAAAAAGTGTGGTATGAGTATTCAGGATATGAAAATTTATATTAAGTTATGTCTAGAAGGTGAATCTAGTATTCCTGAGCGTAAAATAATGCTTGATAAGCAAAAGGATGAACTATTAGATAGAATTAATGAATTACAAGAGTGTGTAGAGTATATAAACTGGAAACAACAGTTTTATGATGATGTGCTATCAGGAAAGACTAAGTATTATAGTAATTTGATAGATGATGAAGATTAATATTAAAATGGATGAAGGAGAATTAGAAATTCTTAAAAATTAACTATTCGACATAAAGCGCGCGCCTCTGAGGTCAATCCAATATATGGATTTATCTCAGAGGCGTGTTTTTAATTAAAGAGTTTTTAAATTCATTTTCAGTTTTAGATAATTTCTTATCTTTTAAATGAACTAAACATAAATTGCTATATATTTTTTCTTTTAAAAGAACAAGTGAAATATTTTTTTTATCAAAACATTCTACGGTTTTTCTCATAAGAGGAGAAATACCCATACCTGCAGAAACAAGACCTATTATGTTTTCTATTCTACTATTAAAACAAACTATATTAGGTTCAAATGAAGCTTTATTACATTCACTAACAAAGAAATCATAAACCCCAGAGTTTCTTCCTAAAGAGATAAAACTTTCATTTGATAATTCAGAAATAGAAACATACTTCCTTTTTGAAAGTTGGTGAGATTTAGGAACAATTAGTACAAGTTCATCTTGAGCTAAAGGTGTAATATCTAAATTCGAATAATCTAATATATCACTTCTTAAAAATGCAAAATCTATTTTTTGAGATAATAATAAATTAAGTACTTCAACATGCTCACCTTCATGAAAAGTTAATTGTAAGTTTGTAACTTTGTTCTTAAAGTCGCCAATAAGATTAGCAATATTATATTGGGTTATTACTGGAATATATCCAATAGATAGTTTAGGGCAAGAAGAAGTAAACTTATTTATATCAATTAATAATTCATCATAGTTAGCAATTATATTTGAAGCATACTTTTTTAGAGAAATTCCAGCATCAGTTAAATTAACATGTCTAGTACATCTTTCAAAAAGTATGCAGTTAAGTTCTGTTTCTAACTTTTTTATATGTTTAGATAATGAAGATTGAGATATACATAATTCTTCAGCTGCTAAGGAAAAACTGTTATATTTTTCTACAGTTAAGAAGTATTTTAGACTTTCTATATTCATAAGTTAATCACCATAATTTCTTTAATATATCTATATTATATCATGATAATAATTCATTTATATACAGATACTTAGAAATTATTCCAAATTGGAATAAAAACATATTAATTAAAGAATTGTTCCAGGTTTGAATGTTAAATATAATTTCAGTATATAGTAGCAACTTTAAAAATACTTTGCTAAATATGATAAAAATAAAACGTAATTATAAAAATATAAATATAAGATTAGAAACAATATTATACTAATTGTTAGAGAAATATCTGTATATTCAAAAGAAGAATTTTTAAAGGTTACTACTAAATTAATTGAGGTGGAAAAATGAATTTAATTATAGGAGTAACAGGAGCAACAGGTACTGTATATGCAGTTAGGTTGCTTGAATATTTAAAGGATATAGAGGAAATAAAAACTCACTTAATAATGAGTAAATGGGCAATTAATAATTTAGAAGTTGAAACAGATTATTCATTAGATTATGTTTATAGTTTAGCAGATTTTGTACATAATAACGATAATTTAGGGGCTTGTATTGCTAGTGGTTCATTTATAACAGATGGTATGATTATACTTCCTTGTAGTATGAAAACATTAAGCAGTATAAGTAATGGATTTTCAAATAATTTAATTGATAGAGCAGCAGATGTAATGATTAAAGAAGGAAGAAAGTTGGTTATTTCACCAAGAGAAACTCCTTTAAGTCCAATACATTTAGAAAATATGTTAAAGCTTTCAAGAATAGGGGTTAGAATAGTGCCTCCTATGCCAGGATTTTATTCAAATACTAAATCTTTAGATGATATTATAAATCATCATGTTATGAAAATATTAGATCAATTTAATATAAATATAGGCAATGATTTAAGATGGAAGGATAATAAGTATGAATAAGGTAGAAATCAATGATTTAAGAAGTGCTATTGAATATTTAAAAAATATTAAGGGTCAATTAGTGAAAAGTGATGTAGAAGTAAATCCACACGGGGAATTAGCAGGGGTATACAGATACATTGGAGCTGGTGGAACTGTAAAAAGACCAACCCAAATAGGGCCTGCAATGATATTTAATAATATAAAAGGACATAAGGATGCTAAAGTTATAATAGGGCTTCTAGCTAGCAGAGAAAGAGTTGGAATGCTTCTAGATTGTGAACCGAAGAAGTTAGGTTTTTTATTAAATGAAGCGGTAAAAAATCCAATAAATCCAATTATAATAGACAATAAAAATGCTCCATGTCAAGAAGTTGTACATTATGCAACTGATGAAGGGTTTGAATGGCAGGGATTCCAACAGAAGCAAGTATAATTCAAATGGTCGAAAAAGCAATGCCAGGTAGACTAGTAAATGTATATGCTCATCCAGCTGGTGGTGGAAAGTATATGGCTATTTTACAAATTAAAAAGAGTATGGCTAGTGATCAAGGAAGAGAAAGGCAAGCAGCACTATTAGCATTATCAGCATTTTCAGAATTAAAGACTGTAATATTAGTTGATGAAGATGTAGATCCATTTGATAGTAATGATGTTTTATGGGCATTAAATACTAGGTATCAAGGAGATATTGATACAATATTTATTCCAGGGGTAAGATGTCATCCATTAGATCCTTCACAAAGTCCTGAATATAGCTGGACTATTAGAGATAGGGGAATAGCTTGCAAAACTATATTTGATTGTACAGTACCTTATGAATTAAAGAATAAGTTTAAGAGAGCTAAATTTACTGAAGTTGATTTAGAGAAGTTTAAAATAGAAGATTATAATTAAGAGTAATTAAGGGACATCAGAATAATTTTTGATGTCCTTATTAAATTAAGAAGGTTGATTTGCCTCTTTAATTAGTTTTGCCATTTTTTCCGGAGATTCTTTCATTCCCCTTGCTATCCATTCGTTAATCCAACCAAATAAACCATAAGCAAGCCATGAATTAAAATAAGCTTGCAAATTATCTTGTTCAGTTTTTGGACCACAAACAGCTTTGATATTGTCTAAAACTAAATGTGACAAATTAGACTTATATAGCAATGTGTAAACTTCACTGTAGTTTTTATAAAGGCCGAATAAGTTTTCTATCCAATCTGCATTTTCTCTTTTTTCAAGTTTAACCTTTGCTTCCCACTCTTTAATGAGATGTATAAGATATTGTTGAATTACATCTTCTTTATTAGCAAAATTTCTATAAAATGATGCTCTACCAACCATAGCTAACTTAGCAATATCAGTTATTTTTATTTCTTCAAAAGCTGTAGTTTCCATTAATGTTAAAAGCGCCTGAGTAATTTGTTTTTTTACATATGTAGTATTTTCGTTTATTTTCATCTGATACAAAACCTCTTAATTTGTCTCATTTTTTAAAAAATATGGTTTTAAAATAAAGTGTATGATACACTTGTCTCAAGTTTGAGGATACAACTGTATCATAAAATTGTAAAGGGGGAAGGTGTAAGATGAAAAAGTTTATAAAGATTATTTTAATTATGCTTGTAATTATTTTTTTATTAATATGTATTCTTTTAATGATGTTAAAATACTTGGCATCAAAGCCTATTAGTAGTACGTATTTCAATAAGATTATAACAAGTGGAGTATTAGAAAATAAATATACAGGTTATGGAGAATATACTGTTAATTCTCTAGAAATTGATAGTAATGAAGAATTATTTAATAAATATAAGATATGGTATCCTGAAGAAGTTGAAGAAAAAAGTGATAAGAAATATCCAGTTGTATTATTTGTAAATGGTACAGGTGTACCATACTCTAAATATGGAGCAACCTTTGAACACTTAGCTTCCTGGGGATTTATTGTTATAGGAAATGATGATGCAAACACTGCAACTGGTGAATCTTCTTCTATTACTTTGAATTATATATTATCATTAAATGATAATAAGGAAAGTATATTTTATAATAAGTTAGATATAGAAAATATAGGAATATCGGGACATTCGCAAGGTGGAGTAGGTGCAATAAATGCTGTAAGTAATTTTGAAAATAGTACTAGATTTACGTCAATTTATACAGCAAGTACAACATCTTTAGAATTAGCTAATGCACTTAAATGGAATTATGATGTAAGTAAGATAAGCATACCTTATTTTATGGTTGCAGGCACTGGTAAGAGTGATTCAGAAACCATAGCTCCATTAGATTCTTTAATAAAAAACTATGAAAATTTAAGTGATAATATAAAATCAATTATGGCAAGAAGAAAAAATGTTGATCATGGAGATATGCTAATTTATGCTGATAGCTATATGACTGCTTGGTTTAGATATACTTTGATGAATGACAAAGAGGCAAGTGGAATTTTTGGTGGAGATTCACCAGAAATATTGCAGAACACAGATAATTGGCAAGATGTAAGAATTAAAAAGTTAGATTAAGAAAAATATTAATTAGTGAATGAATAGTAAGAAGAGTAGAGTTACTTATAATAACCATATATCTACTCTTCCTATTATTAGGCTATTGATGTAAAAATATATATTTATTTAATTGGATTATAATTTATTTTGATACTATTTCATCTATCCAAGCAAATAGTTCAGTTAAATCATAATCGCCTGCATGAGGAATTCCCCATGGAAGATGATAATCTACATTTATTCCATTCATTTCTAAAGTTATTGCCAAAATAGCTGAAATTGCAAGTGAAGTATCACGGTCAATAGCTCCATGACGAATTCTAAAATTCTTAGCTGTATTGCAAGATTTATCTGAAATATAATTCATAGGATTCATTAATTTAACTTGGTGTTCTTCCGCTAATTCACCATTTACTGTTGAATAATTTTTACTAAATTCAGTAAAGTGACGATATTGAATTTCAGGTGTACCAAATAACTCATTTTCTGGAGTTCCCATAGCAATATTATCAAATGCAGGTGTATCTTTCATTCTAGTACGGAATTTTATATACTTATCAAAATCTATATCAATTATTTCATTGTTTACTATAGTAATCCACTCTAAGTCGGATAAGTTACTACCGTTATCTAATTCCAGTTGAGCAGATTTAATAACAAAAGATTTAATATAATCTTTAAATGCTCCATTTCCTTCGTCATCAATTGTTAATGGTATACCGGTTGATGATTTTAAATTTAATTTATTTAAGTATTTAGGGAATAACGCTTTTAATTTTGTAGAAAGATCTATTTGTAATTTTGACATTTCTCCATTAATAGGAGCAATTTTAGGATTTGAAGAACCTTCTACTCTTTCAAATTTCACTTTATGATAATCATTTAAACCACAGAATTCCCATTCATAAGCTTTATCTGCATTTTCTAAATTAGTTATTGGACAGTAACAAGATGCTGCAAAGATATCATCTCTTTCATCAGCAGCTCCTAATTCTTTTAAATAAGGTTCATAGTCAGAATGATTTCCTGTTGAACCAAGAAGTGATGATAAAGCACCACCAGCACTAGTACCATTAGATATTATTTTATCTACATCACCTGGAATAATTTCTTTATTATGACGAAGGTAGCGTACTGCTGCCTTTAAATCAACAATGCAAGCAGGAGCGGTTCCTGTAAATTTACCATTTTCATCTCTTAGCCCTCTGCCACGAGCACCAGGAGAAACAACAATATATCCATTTAAAAGTGCATAGAAAGTAGCATTTGGTTTATTAGAAAATTTATTAATACCAGGTCTTTCAGGAGAGCCAGGCATATAACCACCTACTGTATTTGGAAAGAAAATAGGTGCAGTTTTTAAGTTATAGATACCTATTGAATTTTCTTCATAATAAGTTTCAGGTACAAATATGCTTAGTTTTTGAAAGTTAGTATCTACTGGATTTTTAACATATATTATATTTTCGAAAGCACGATATTCGAGTGTTTTATCGTCTAGGGTAATTGTTTGTATAGTATATTTTTTATCATCAAATTTTAGATCATAATTCATTATGTATAACTCCTCTCAATAATATTCATCTATATAATTTTAAATTTATTATTAAGGTATAAGCAATTCAATTTATAATTAAATATATTCCGCAGTGGAATATATTCTTATTATGTGAAGGATAATTAGAAAGTGTATATACTATAAAAAAATAAAAAAATGCTCCCTTTATTTTTTGTAATAATTTTAAAATTCATATGGGAAAAGTTGAGAAATATGTAAAATTAATATAAAATATTAATAAAAAGGAATTAAATGTTAAAAAAGAAGCAGTAAATTATTTAGGGAATAAAGCTTAGGTTTTAAATATAAAATATAGTTGAAAAATTAAATTAATATAATGTTAAAAATTTTATTAAATATAATAGTGAATTTATGGGAGGAAAGAAAGTTATGAAAATATTTATAGATACAGCTAATGTTGAACAAATTAAAAAGGCAAATGATATGGGGTTAATTGATGGAGTTACAACAAATCCATCATTAGTTTCAAAAGAAAATAAAACAATGGCAGAAGTGATTCCAGAGATTTGTAAAATAGTAGATGGACCAATAAGTGCAGAAGTTATGAGTTTAGATACTGAAGGAATGATTAGAGAAGCAAGAGAATTAGCAAAGATAAGCCCAAATATAGTTGTTAAAATACCAATGACTTTAGATGGGTTGAGTGCAGTTAGAGTTTTATCTAAAGAAGGAATAAAAACTAACGTTACTTTAATATTTAGTGTTCATCAAGGAGTTTTAGCAGCTAAAGCTGGGGCAACTTATATTAGTCCTTTTGTTGGAAGACTAGATGATATCGGACTAGATGGAATGGATTTAATAAATGATTTAATTATAGCTAAAGAAAACTATGGTTTTGAAACAGAAATAATAGCTGCAAGTATAAGAACAAAAGAACACATTCTTCAATGTATATTAGCAGGTGTAGATATTGCAACAATACCATATGCACAAATTGAAGATATGGCTAAGCATCCATTAACTACAGCTGGAATTGAAAGATTTATAAGCGATTATAGTAAAGTTCAAAAATAGTTATGGTAAATAGCTATACCCCAGGGGCCCAGTTTACGGCTCCCCTGGGATAGAGAAAAGTGGAAATTAAGAATTAGAAATTAATAATGTATACTTATCATTTTTTAGAAGAATAATAATATTATTGACTAAATTTAACTAAGGAGGATATTATGAAACACAAGAGAGTATTGGTATTAACATTATTATTTTTATTAATATGTAGTTGTAATGTTTTTGCAAGTAAGAGACCAGAACCTAATATGATTTTTATGGGAGAGGTAGAAGAAGTTCAAAAAAATGAAAAAGACAATACTTTAAACATAAAGGTTAAGGGATATCTTAAAGGGCTTACTGTAAATAGTCAAGAATTAATAGCAGTTGTAAATAATGAGACATTAATACTTCCAAATGAATGTCCAAAGGAAGGGGAAGAAATAGATATTAAAAAAGTTGATCCTAAGACATTTAAGGTAGAAAAAGGTGATGTTATATTCCTTGTTTTAAGTGAAGCTATGACAAAATCAAATCCACCTCAAGTATTAGCTAAGGCTATTCAAATAACAGATAGAAAATAAAATTTAGCTACTACATCTATTATATTTTTTAGACATAGATAATTTATATAAGGATGTAGTAAATTTTTTTGCAATGAATTTAAATAACAAAATAAAATTTTTATAATATGATAAAGTGTGAATATTAATTATAGGAAATATAAAAATGGCTAAAAATAAGAGAAAAAATAAATCATATAAATATAAAAATTCTTATAATAGAAAAAGTAATTCAAGTAAAGATGCTAATTATTATAATAGTAATAATAGTTCAACATATAATACTGAAGAGTTTAGCGAGGAAGATATAGAGTCATTACTTTTATTGGAGATACAATTAAAGGGAACATTAACTATTATATATGGACAGTTATTATTAATACAAGCTAATTTCCAAGGAAGGGAAGTTATTTATAGTAAATATAAAGACAATAATGATATAAATAATAGTAATAATAACAATAGCGATACGATGTCACAAGTTACTCCAGATAAGACTGTTTTAGAAGCAACATATATTTTTTTCTTAATGAAAATTTTATTTATACAAATAGCATTTACCAGGTATAATACCGTTTATAATAAAAAACTTAAGGGAGAATTTCCATATTCTTTAGAACCTAATATATTAATAAATAATGCTAATTTATTAGAGTTAATATCATCTATTTATTATATTAAGGCGGCAGAAGAAATACTAGCTAGAGATAATAATCAACCTGTATTTGGTATAAGATAATAATAAAGTCTGTAAGGTTTTGTTAATGAAGGTTAATAAGGCCTTTTATTTTTATGAGATAACAATAAAGTGTGTACTGTTATATAAAAGTAAATAGGGTCTTATAACTAAAAGTTTATAAGCGTATAGTAAAAATAAATGATTGAATATGTAACATAATTAAGTATATTTACGTAATATATATTAAGCTTTATCTTATGTATAAAAAGAGAGGAACCTATTCCCTTAATATTTTTAAGACTTTAATTTAACAACTAACATTTAAGTTAATTAATAGTAATATATCTTTATCTTCCGTATTGTAATAGAGGATTTTTAAAGGAAATCTCATAGAAACTTTATAATTATCTATGAGATTTTTATTTTATAGATTATGTGAAATATTGTTTTGGATTAACTTAACGAAGGTATCAGGAGTTACAATTCTAACTTTAGGGTTTTTATTTAATTTAGTTATAACATCATTAACATTATCCATTGTATTACTCCAAACATGAACATATACAAAGGTATAAGAGTTTGGATCTTTAATGTTTGTATAGCCTAAATTAATTCTATTGTTAATGTTAGAAAGCAACTGATTTTAATCTTCTATACCACCCAAAAGTAAGTCGCGGCAAGAAATGATAGGCTTATTGTTAGACCAAATTATTTTACCTTTATAGGCATTGTTTATATCATAATTCAAGTAAAGAAGACCATCTATATTAGAATTACAAGTATACTTATCCCATAAATCTTTTTTATAAAAAGTTTCATCATCAAGAATTAATACACTATGTTGATCAACATTTTCCATGTAGTCATTAAGTCGTTTAGTATAGCTAGTTAGTTTATCATTAGGATATTTACTAGGATATATATATCCATTACCAGAAGCAGCAACTACATAATTATCATTAAATTTTGATGAGCTTGCAGCTTCATAATATTTATTAAAAACTGTAGGAGCTAAATAATATAATGAAGGACTTAAAGACCAGCCTAAATTGAAATTACCTCTATAAGGAGAACCAAACCAGTCTTTAGTATTATAATTACTGCCTAGAAGCCATTGTTGATTATCACCATCAGACATTATAAAAGTAACATAATGAATTCCATCTTCTTGAATCATATCTTCACTAGTTTTTTGATTCTTAGGTATTGATGGATATGAGCTTAATACTGAAAGGTTATAAGACCAATCTGCAGCAATCATATCAATTCCAAAACTAGAAGCAATAGAAACATTAGTATGTTCATCAGGTCCCCAGCCTAATATTCTACCACCATCATCCATAGAGCTAAAAATAGCTTCTCTTAAAGAACTATCATTTACATCATTTTCGTAAAAAATCAATGATTTTGAAAGAATTGCATAGTCACGTAATGACATGTATTTGTCACTAGGCAATTCTATTACAGTAGAATGATTTAATCCAGAATTCCAAAGATTATTAAATGCCCAATATTTATCCGTATCTCTACAATCTTTAATTAAAGTTGTTATGCCATGATCATTTAGTGTAGATTCTATAGATTCATCAATGGCTATGGAGTCTTTCAGAGATGCAAAGGTGCAAGCGTTATTTATTGAAGGCTCTTTTACAGTACTATATAAAACATATCCATTAATTTGAGACTTAAATTTATCTATAAGTTTCCAAGGGTCTTTAATTATTTTATATTTTACATTATAATTTTTATTTAAATCCTCAAGCCATATTTTATAATCAGGCTCACTAGAACTTAGAATATATATTTGATTTTCTGATTTTGATGCTATAAGTCCTTGAAGAGTTACAATCATTGTTTTTTCTGCTTTAGTCATATTACTATCAGATATAACATAAAGAAATTTAGGAATTATATTACCTTTAATGTAAGAATCATTAGATTCAATAGAAGTATTACAACTACAATTTACTAAGTTGATATTTTTATTTATAGAATTTATATTATTAGTTAAATTACTTGTAGAAATTGAAAGTTTGCAAGTTTTATATTTATTATAAAATTTATTTAAGAAATCATATCTTTTACCTACATAAAAATCTACGAAGCTTTTTGGTGTAATATCTGATAATAATAATTGACGCCCAATAATGTCATGCAAGCTGACATCATTGCCATTTTTAATAATGTCATACATTATCATAAAGGTTGTAGTTCTACCTGCACCAGCTTTACAGTGAAAATGAAGCCAAGTATTTTCAGGTTGATTTTTTACAAACTTAATAAAGTAATCAACCATATCATCATTAGGTAAATTTCCATCAGTTACAGGAATTCTAAGATATGATATATTATTAGATTCGGCTACAGTACGCTCATTTGTTACTATATTTGGTGTAATAGTAATATTGTTATTATGTAAAGTTAAAGGTTCATTTAATTTAATAGAAGATAAATCTTGATTTTCTTTTTTTATAACTTCTTCTAAGGAAAGTCCGAAATTTGCATTATTATTTAAGTTTGAAAAGCTAATGGCGGTGTTGTTTATAAAGCCATGTGATTCTTCCCTTAAATCAACAACAATTATAGAAAGATTGCTATCAATATTTTCAATCAATAAAGGAAGGTTAGATATAGTAAATTGACCACTGCCGGATATATTTAATTTATCTAATCCTTTTGTATTTATTGATTTAAGTGCGGTAGCTTTTGATATGTCAGTTGTCTTACGAAAATGACTTGGTAGCGAATTAGTTCTATCTGAATCTTGAATAATATTAACATCAGATAAAGATTTAACTGGATATGAAATTGATGATAATAAAATTATAGCTGTTAATAAAAAAATAAAGAAAAGTTTAATGCTTTTTTTCATTAGTATATACCTCTTAATTGTATCGTTTGTTATTTATTATAAGAAATAATGAAAATATATTTCTTATATATAGTAAAATAAAAGTAGCCTCGATTTACTTAAAAACCGGGGCTAACTTTGTTTTATTTTATTCCTAGTTTATTTTTAGCATCATCAATTAAGTTTTTTAAATCTACTCTAGCATCATGTGCACCTAATGTTAATGATCTTAAACCTTTTATTACTTCATCTTTAGATAAAGTAGCATAATCTTTTGTTTTTTCACCAAAGGTTCCAGTATAATCATCAACTGCAATAATAGCTTTATCAGTAGCTGTTATTACTTCTTGATTATATTTATCAACCTCATCGTTTCCTTTTACAACATTATTTTCCAAGTCATTCTTAAAATCCTCTAAGTTTGTTTTTAATTGATCATAAGAATCATTATATTCAGTTATAAATTCATCATATGTATTATCATATGTAAAATCATCTACATAAATATCATATGTAGTGTCAAGAGCATCATTATTAAAATAATGATTATATCTTTCTGTTAAGTAGTCATAATATTCTTGATTGGTAGGTGGATTTTTCTTAGTAGAATCATTAGTTGTACTATTATTAGTATTATTATTACCACATCCAACTAACCCAAATAATAATAAAGATAATAGTAATAAAGATAAGATTTTAAATCTTTTTCTCATTTCAAACATCTCCTTAAATTTTCTTTTATACTTATAGTTTGCTTAAGATAGATGTTTGTATTCATGATTTATACTATAAATTATTCTGATATTATAGTTATCTTTTTAATTAAATGTATTTCATCAAAGTTAAAGTATTTTTAATTAATAATTTTTCAGAGTAAATATAGCAGAAGTCGTTATCTTCTAAGTGGTTATGCAGAAAATTGTATATTTAGCCTAAAAGCCAGTGATAGAGAAAAATTAATGATATTATCGGAGTGAATATTGTAATTAAGTTTTAGAATTTAATTGTTTTTGGAGGAAAAAGAGCGTTAAGAAGATGAGGGAACAAAGGTGACTTTCGAAGCTTTAGCACTTTTCCCGAAAAAAACAATATAAATTCTTAACGCAAATTACACAATTCATGGAGGTAATATCATTAATTTTCGTAATCACGGCATTCAAGCTATAAAACTCTAAAGTCAAGGAATTTAACGTCAGAAGAAATAAATCCATCTTTAACAGGTTCCTTGTTCATTAAATCAGTAGAGATGTACTTTTTATTATCATCAGCAAAAATAGTTATAGCACCTGAAACAGATTTGTTAATATCTAAAGCTTTAATAGCACCTATAAAATTAGCACCAGAGGAGATTCCAACACCAAGTCCTAATTCTTTAGAAAGCATTTGAGCCATAATTATAGCGTCACCATCATCAACACTTATAATATCATCTAATTCATGTAAATTTACTATTGAAGGAATGAATTCATCTGAAATTCCTTGAATGCGATGATAACCTGAATGAGTACCTGTTGAAAGCGTTGGTGATGAAGCAGGTTCAATAGGATAAGCCTTTAAATGGCGATTTTTTTCTTTTAAAAATTTAGATATACCCATTATTGTCCCACCAGTACCTACTCCAGCAACAAAGATTGAAGGTGATATATGATGTCTTTTTAATGTTGAGTATATTTCAGGAGCTGTAGAGTGATAATGAGAATGTATATTATCAGTATTTGAAAACTGTTGAGGTAAAAAAATATCAGGACAATTGGCTTTACATTGTTCAGTTAAAGATATGCATTTAAGAAATCCACCATCATCCTTTGATACTAAATGTAGTTTAGCATTATAGCTTTCTAGTAATTTGATTCTTTCAGAGCTCATCCAATTTGGCATATAGATATGAACATTATGACCTAAATAAGTTCCAATGGCTGCAAAGGATATACCAGTATTACCGCTAGTAGCTTCTAAAATAAGATCATTTTCGTTAATTTTTTTACTTATATAAGCATGTTTTAACATATATATAGCAACTCTGTCTTTAATGCTTCCAGTTAAATTGTAATACTCAAGTTTAGCATAAACTTTCATATTTTTTTCTTTATATTTGAATAAAATTTCTACTAAAGGAGTATTACCTATAAGTTTTTCTAAATCATTTATTTTACTAAATATATCTCTCATAAAAACTCCTGAAAAAATTGTTTCAATAGTAATATATGAAATAACTTTTTATTTTAGTAAAAGTTATTTCATATATAATTTAAAAGAATTACTTATTAGAATTTTCTTTCATGAATTTAGAAATCATCATAGTACAAACTGTATTACCAGATGAATTTAATAATGTTGCTGGTGCATCTATTATTGTAGCTATAACAAGCATTATTGCCAGGCTTTCAGCAGGGAAACCAAAGATACTTAAAATAAGCATTTCTCCAATTGCACCACCACCAGGAACAGCTCCAACTACTGCACCGATAAGTAAGCCCACACCAAGAATCAACAGTAAAGTTTCTATATTGTTAGTATCTCTTCCAAAGATTCCAAATAAAAACATTATTTTGAAGATACCGCCAATTATAGAACCATCTTTATGAATATTAACACCAAGTGGCATAACGATATTTGCAAGTGTATCTGAAACCCCCATTTTTTTAGCTGCGTCTATATTAACAGGAATACAAGCGGCACTAGAGCAAGTTGCTAATGCTGTAACGGCAGGAGGAGTAGCATTTTTCCAAAATATTTTTACACCTTGTTTTTTACCAGCAATATAAGCATAAATAGTAAAGAATCCAAAGAAGTAAATGATAGAAACAACAATATATAAAATAAACACCTTTATATATCCACCAAGTATTTGACTACCTAGTTGTCCAACAACTGTTGCGAAGTAACAACCAAGTCCTAATGGGGCAATATACATAATTAATCCCATCATTTTCATAGTTACTACAGAGCCACTTTGTAAAAATGCCGCAAATGGCTTTCCATCTTCTTTAGAAAGCATAGTTGCAAATCCAATAAGAATAGAAAATAAGATTAAAGCTAACATGTTATTTCTAGATAAAAGTTCAGAAAAATCATTAACAGTAATACTTGAAACTATTTTTTGAATTATGCCAACATTTTCTTGTTCTATAGAACCTGTAGAGTTAAGAAGATTATTAAATATAGATGAATCTAAATTATTAGTAGGATTAAATAATTTAAAGCTAATAACACCTATAATTCCTGAAATAATTGCTGTAATAGCAAAAACTATAATAGTTGTTCCTAGAATTTTACCAAGCTTTTTTGAACTTTCCATATTAGCTATAGAAGAAGAAATGCTAAAGAAAACTATAGGAACCAGTAGAGTAAAAATTAAATTTAAAAATAAATTACCTATTGGTTCAAAGATTATAGCTTTTTCGCCTAGTATTACACCTAAAAAACCACCTATTAGTATGGCCATAAGTAATATTAAGGAAGAAGCGTAATTTTTTAGAAATTTCAATTATATCTCACCTTTCTTTTGTAAGTTAGTATTTTTACATACTTTATCTTTTGTGTATACAAGTTGGTATCACTACCGACTTTTAATAATATTATGCAATGGTTAGAATGTCAATGAACTTATGTATTTATATAGAAAATAAGTATTTTATGAAGAGATTATTAATATGAAAAATAAGGAGATGTCACATTATCATTATAATGTAATATTTTTATATAAAAATTTAATAAAATTTTCCGAGAAAATGACAGAAGAAAAAATATAACATTCATAAATTTTAAAATAAATACTTATAAATTATTAAAAAAATTACAGGATTAAAATAATAAATTATTAATAAAAATAAGTTTAAGGAACATAATAATTAATTTTTTTAAGAAAAGTATATAAAAATAATAATAAAAGTTTGAAATTACATATAAATTTGTATATAATGTTAATAATACAATAATTGGATTAAAATTGAAAAATGAGATTTTTTTGAAAGATATAATTTCATATTCGGTTTTCAGACATAAAAATATACTATAAAAAAGGAGCGTTATATATGAAAGAAAATTGGGGTCTGTATAACAGCAGTTTTGAACATGACGCATGTGGAATAGGGGCTGTAGTAAATATTAAAGGAAAAAAATCTAATAAAGTTATAAATGATGCTTTAGATATTTTAGAAAATTTAAAGCATAGAGGTGGAACTGGAGCAGATGAAAATACTGGTGATGGAGCTGGTATTTTAATTCAAATACCTCATAACTTTTTTAAGAAAGTATGTAAAGAATCTAATGTTAATTTGCCAGAGAGTGGAGAATATGCAGTAGGTGTATTATTTCTTCCAACTGAAGAAAAGAAAAAAGAATTAGCATTAGATATAATTAATAAAGTTTTAGTGGACAAGGATTATAAAACTTTATTATTAAGAGATGTACCTGTAGATTATAGTGGACTTGGAAAAGCAGCTTTAGAGTCTATGCCTAATATTATGCAGATTGTATTAGATAAGCCTAATAATATAGAAGATACAAGAGAGTTTGAAAGAGAATTATATATATTAAGAAGAAATATTGAAAAAGCTTTTAATGCAGAAGAAGAATTAAATAATTGTAGTGCTTATATAGCATCACTTTCTTCAAAAACAATAGTTTATAAAGGTATGTTGTTATCAACACAAGTAAGAGAATTTTATCATGATTTGTTAGATAAAGATGTTGAATCAGCTATAGCCTTAGTTCATTCAAGATACTCAACGAATACATTCCCAAGCTGGGAAAGAGCACACCCTAACAGAATGATGGTTCATAATGGAGAGATAAATACTTTAAGAGGTAATGTTAATAAGATTTATTCAAGAGAAGGCTCTATTACTTCAGAGGTATTTGGAGATAAGCTTCCTGAAGTATTACCTATAATAAATAAAGAAGGGTCAGATTCTGCAACTTTTGATAATGTATTAGAATTTTTATACATGGGTGGAAGGGATTTAGCTAGATCAATATTAATGTTAATACCTGAACCATGGGAAAAATCTAAAAATATAGATGAAAATAAGAAAGCTTTTTATAAATATAATTCAACATTAATGGAACCGTGGGATGGACCAGCATCTATAGTATTTACTGATGGAGATAGAGTAGGAGCAGTTTTAGATAGAAATGGATTAAGACCATCAAGATATTATATAACAGATGATGGATATCTGTATCTTTCATCAGAAACTGGAGCAGTATACATAGATGAAGAAAGAGTAGTAAGAAAAGATAGATTAGAACCAGGAAAAATTTTATTAGTAGATACTATTAAGGGTGAACTTATTGAAGATAAAGAGGTTAAGAAAAAGTATAGTTTAGAAAATCCATATAAAGAGTGGTTAGATGAAAGATTAACACCACTTAAAAGTATAAATATAGATAATTATGAACAAAAGTTTATGGATAAAGAAGAAAGAACAACCTATCAAAAAGCTTTTGGATATGGATATGAAGATTTAAAAACTAATATATATGAAATGGCTCAAAATACCCATGAGCCAATGGCAGCTATGGGGATTGATACTCCTCTTGCAGTATTATCATTAAAAGAGCAACCATTGTTTAATTACTTTAAGCAATTATTTGCTCAAGTAACTAATCCTCCAATAGATGCAATAAGAGAAGAAGTTGTGACATCAACTAATGTTTATTTAGGCTCTAAAGGAAATATATTAGATGATTGTCCTGAAAGTTGTAGACAAATAGAAATAGTAAATCCAATTATTAATGATAAAGATTTAGCAAAAATAAAATCATTGGATGGACATGGATATAATATTAAAACCTTAGATATTACTTTTGATAAAACTAAAGAAAATAGTTTAGAAATATCATTAAAATATTTATGTAGGGAAGCACTTCAGCTTATTAATGAAGGTGCAAATGTAATTATATTAAGTGATAGGTTTATTGATGAATCAAATGCACCAATTCCTTCATTATTAGCAGTTGCAGCAATGAATAATTACTTAATTAAAAAAGGTGTTAGAAGTTTAGCAGATATTATTATAGAAACTGCAGAAGCTAGAGAAGTTCATCATTTTGCAACACTTTTAGGATATGGAGCTACAGCTGTTAATCCATATTTAGCTTATCAATGTATTCACGAGTTAGTTGAAGATGAAATCATTACAATTTCATATGAAGAAGCTATCAATAATTATGATACAGCTGTCGTTAAAGGAATAACTAAAATACTTTCAAAGATGGGAATTTCAGCAATTAGATCATATCAAGGTGCTCAAATATTTGAAGCTTTAGGTATAGATAAATCTGTAATAGACAAATACTTTACAAATACAACTAGTAGAATTGGTGGATTAACTTTAAAAGATATAGAAAAAGAAGCTTTATCTAAGCATGAAAAAGCTTATAACAAGAGATATAAACAACTTAATTTTGATTTAGATAACTTTGGTAGAGATAAATTAAGAAGTGCTGGGGAAAAGCATTTATACAATCCAGCAACTATTCACATGTTACAACAAGCAACAAAAACTGGAGATTATAATAAATTTAAAGAATATTCTACATTAATAAATAAAGAGGAAGAAGGATTAACTTTAAGAGGATTATTAGACTTTGAATTTGAAGCAAATCCTATTCCACTAGAAGAAGTGGAGCCAGTATCTTCAATTGTAAAGAGATTTAAAACTGGAGCAATGTCATATGGATCAATTTCTAAGGAAGCCCATGAAGCACTTGCTATAGCAATGAATAGATTAGGCGGTAAGTCTAATACTGGAGAAGGTGGGGAAGATAGAGAAAGATGGATTCCACTTGCTAATGGTGATTCAAAGAGATCTAAAATTAAGCAAATAGCATCAGGTAGATTTGGTGTTACTTCAGAATATTTAGTTAATGCAGATGAATTACAAATAAAGATGGCTCAAGGTGCAAAACCAGGAGAAGGTGGACAACTTCCTGCATCAAAGGTATATCCTTGGATTGCAAAAACAAGACATTCAACTACAGCAGTTGGACTTATTTCACCACCGCCTCATCATGATATTTATTCAATAGAAGATTTAGCACAACTTATATATGATTTGAAGAATTCTAATATATATGCAGATGTTTCTGTAAAGTTAGTTGCAGAAGCTGGAGTTGGAACAGTTGCAGCAGGTGTTGCTAAGGCTGGTGCTGATGTAATATTAGTATCAGGTTATGATGGAGGTACAGGGGCATCTCCTAAGACTTCTATTCAACATGCAGGTCTTCCTTGGGAATTAGGTCTTGCAGAAGCACATCAAACACTTGTTATGAATAACTTAAGAGATAGAGTTAGAGTTGAAACTGATGGTAAGCTTATGACAGGTAGGGATGTTGCAATAGCAGCATTACTTGGAGCTGAAGAGTTTGGATTTGCAACTGCACCACTTGTAACTTTAGGTTGTGTAATGATGAGAGTGTGTAATTTAGATACTTGTCCAGTTGGGATTGCTACCCAAAATAAAGAACTTAGACAGAGATTTACTGGTAAGCCAGAATATGTAGTAAACTTTATGGAGTTTATTGCAGAAGAACTAAGAGAATATATGGCTAAACTTGGATTTAGAACTATTGACGAAATGGTTGGTAGAGTAGATAAGTTAAAGAAAAAAGAAAATCTTAATAACTGGAAGGCTGAAAGAGTTGATTTATCATTAGTATTAGATAAATCACAAGTTGATTCTGAAAATGGTGTTAGATTCAATTCAGAGAACAAGTATGATCATAAGCTTGATTCAGTTAAAGATTCAGCAGTACTTTTAGATCTTGCAAAACCTGCTTTAGATAATAAAGAAAAAGTTAAAATAGAACTTGATATTTTAAATACAGATAGAACGTTTGGTACTATCTTAGGGTCTGAAATTACTAGAAGACATAAGACAGAAGGGTTACCAGAAGATACAGTATGGATTAAATGTACAGGAGCAGCAGGGCAAAGCTTTGGAGCATTTATACCAAATGGTTTAACTTTAGAAGTTGAAGGTGATGGTAATGATTATGTTGGTAAGGGATTATCAGGAGGAAAAATAGTTGTATATCCACCTAAGAATAGCAAAATAGTTGCAGCTGAAAATATTATAGTTGGTAATGTGGCATTATATGGGGCTACATCTGGTAAGGCATTCTTTAATGGAGTTGTTGGTGAAAGATTCTGTGTAAGAAATTCAGGAGCAACAGCTGTAATTGAAGGGTGTGGAGCTCATGGTTGTGAATATATGACAGGAGGAAGAGCTGTTATATTAGGAGAAACAGGAGTTAATTTTGCTGCTGGTATGAGTGGTGGTATTGCTTATGCTCTAGATGAAAATAATAAGTTTGTTTCTAAAGTTAATAAGGAGATGGTACTTATTGAAGAACCAAATGATGAAGATGTTAATTTCTTAAAAGAAATAATTACTGAACATTATAATCTTACAAAATCAGTAAAAGCTAAAACTATTTTAGATAATTTTGATTTATATGTAACTAAATTTAAAAAAGTAATTCCTAAGGATTATAAGGAAGTTTTAGAGCTTGTTAAAATAAATGAAGAAAAAGGATTTACTAGAGATGAAGCTTTAGTTAATGCTTTCTATGAAAAAACAGGAAAGGTAATGTAAGGAGGGAGTATCATGGGAAAAGCAACAGGTTTTATGGAATTTAGTAGAAAGAATTGTAGTAGAGAGGATGCACTAAATAGAATAAATCATTGGAATGAATTTGATACACCTCTTACTGAAGAGGAGAGAAAAAATCAAGGGGCAAGATGTATGGACTGTGGTGTTCCATTTTGCCAATCAGGAATAATGTTAAATGGAATGGCAACTGGTTGTCCTTTGCATAACCTTATTCCTGAATGGAATAACTTTGTATATTTAGGAAAATGGGAACTAGGGTTAAAAAGACTTTTAAAAACTAGTAATTTTCCAGAGTTTACTTCAAGAGTATGCCCTGCATTATGTGAAAATGCTTGTACTTGTGGATTACATGGAGATGCTGTTACAGTTAAAGCTAATGAAAAGTATTTAATAGAAAAAGGCTTTAGTGAAGGTGTTATTAAAGCTAATCCACCACAAATAAGAACAGGAAAAAAGGTTGCTGTTATAGGGTCAGGTCCATCAGGGCTTGCATGTTCAGACTTTTTAAATAAATTAGGTCATAGTGTTACTGTATATGAAAGAGAAGACCATGTTGGTGGACTTATGATGTATGGTATACCAAATATGAAGCTTGAAAAAACTGTTATAGAAAGAAGAGTTAATCTTCTTAAAGAAGAAGGAATTACCTTTAAAACTTGTGTAAATGTTGGTATTGATATTACTTTTGATGAATTAGATAAAGAATATGATGCAATAGTTGTAACAATAGGTGCATCTAAACCAAGGGATTTAAAGGTGCCTGGAAGAGAGCTTAATGGAATCCATTTTGCAGTAAAATATTTAACTAATAACACAAAGAGAGTGATTGGTTCAGCATTTAATAAAGGAGCAGATATTCTAGCTACTGATAAAGATGTAATAGTAATTGGTGGAGGAGATACAGGAACTGACTGTGTTGGTACAGCACTTAGACAAGGATGTAAATCTGTAAATCAATTTGAAATAATGGGTGAGCCTTTAAAAACCAGAGGTGAAAATAATCCTTGGCCAGAATATGCAAAAATATTAAAGGTTGATTATGGTCAAGAAGAGTATATTGCAAAGTTTGGACATGATCCGAGAAGATATTTAACTAGCGTTAAAGAGTTTTATGGAGACGAAAATGGAAATGTAAAATCTCTTAAAACTGTTGATGTAGAGTGGGTTAAAGGTGAAGATGGTAGAATGAATCTTAAGGAAATTGAAGGTTCTGAAAAGATTTGGAATGCTGATTTAGTTTTAATTGCTATGGGATTCACAGGAGTTGAAGATTATATAGCTAATGACTTAGGTGTAGAGTTAAACAATAGAGGAAGTATTAATGCAACTGATGTAGATTACAAAACATCTAAGGAAAAGGTATTTGTAGCTGGAGATGCAAGAAGAGGACCATCGTTAGTTGTATGGGGAATTACAGAAGGTAGAAATGCTGCTTTATCAGTAGATAAATATTTAATGGAATAACAACTTTTTTATATAATAAGGAGATGTCACTATAATTAAGTATTTACATTCTAAGTTAGGTTATAAAAGCTTAAATTATGATATAATATGATTGGATTATAATTTTTGAAAGTTTGTTTCGGAGGGTATATGGAGAATATATTAACAACAATTGAGAGAGAAAATCATATTAGAGAAATATTTTTAAGTATGTTTAGAGAAGAGGGAGTATCAGAAGAGGAATTAGAAAAGGCAATTTGTGAATCATATTGTAAAGAAGGTATAGAGTGTAAGACAATAAAGGATATTCCAATAAATGAGATGGAAGAAGCTATAACTGAATGTTGTGAATCGGCTGGATTGGAGTTTAAAACTTTTGATGATATTTTAGAATATTTTTATAAAAATAATAATTAGAAGATAAATAGCTATTACTTATAAATTTAAGTAGTAGCTATTTTTTTGTAGATTATAGGTATATAATTTAAGAGCAAAGATAAGATTAAAGATATAATTTTTTTATAAAAGGGGTGAAAAATATTTTGAATACATTATTTAGTGAAAATGATATTATAAATTTAGTTAATGATAATAAAATAGCTGTACTATATTTTACAGGAATGGATTGTGGTGCTTGTGAAGCAATAAAATATAAAATTGAAAGTATTTTAAAAAGTTTACCACAAATTAAGAGTGGAGAAATTAATGGGGAGGAAAATTTAGCTTTAGCTGCAAAATATGGTGTATTTTCATTACCTATATTTTTATTATTTATTGAAGGGAAAGAAACATTGAGAATTGGTAGAAACGTAGATTTACTTGAGCTTGAAAGAAATATAAAAAGATATTATGAAATGATATTTTAGGTTAATTTTAAATATTTAGAAATTGAATAGAGGTTTTAAGATGAATTTAGAGTTGAATTTAATAAAGGATAAAAGGATATTTTTAGAATTTATAAAAAAGGAAATAGTATTAATAATTGCAATAACATTAGCTATAGGAACATCACTTATATCATTACCTAAGTTTGAATATATAGATTTTAAAGTAATAATTCTATTATTTAATTTAATGATAGTAGTAGCAGGATTTAAAGAGTTACAGCTTTTAGATAGTATAGCTACTTCATTATTAAAAAGATGTACAAGTTTTAAAGCAATTACATATACGTTAGTATTTTTAACTTTCTTTTCAGCAATGATAGTAACAAATGATGTTGCTTTAATTACTTTTGTACCATTAACATTAATTATAGCTAAAAAAGTTAATGTAAATCCATTAAAGCTTATTGTATTTCAGACATTAGCCGCTAATTTAGGAAGTGCGTTAACTCCAATGGGAAATCCACAAAATCTTTTTATTTACTCTTATTTCAATGTTAATATTATGGAGTTTTTTAAGATAACATTTCCATTAGTTTTATTATCAGTTGTATTTTTAGGTGCTATAACAATGAATGAAAAAAAGGAGAAGTTATATTTTCAAGTTGAAAATATAAAAATAGAAAATAATAGGGATATAATAATATATTCAGTTTTATTTTTCATAACAATACTTTCAGTATTTCATTTAATTGATTATAGAATTACTTTTATAATAACAATAATAGCTATAATGATTTTTAATAAAAGATTATTTAAAAAAGTAGATTATTCATTACTTATTACTTTTGTAGCTTTTTTTATATTTATAGGTAATATATCTTCTATGAGTTTAATTAAAAATTTTATGGTAAATATATTGTCTTCAGAAAAGAGCACATTTATATCATCAATAATATCTAGTCAGTTTATAAGTAATGTTCCAGCAACGATGCTTATTTCAGCATTTACACCGTATTATAAGGAACTATTATTAGGAGTAAATATAGGTGGACTAGGAACAATTATAGCTTCACTTGCTAGCGTAATTTCTTATAAACTCTATATTAACGAATACCCAAAAGATGGCGCTGATTATATAAAAAAATTTACTATTTATAATGTTTTAGGATTAGTTATAATAGGATTGATTATATATTTTTTTATTTAAAATGAAGATTAATTTTAATAACTATAAAGATAACTAGATATAAAATATAACAAAGAGGAGTTGTTTTATGATTATGCTTAAGGATAAAAAGACAAAAATAACATTTCATAGTGGTGTTTTAACAATTGGCGGAACAATAATAGAAATTGCATATGAAGATAGTCATATTTTCTTTGATTTTGGTAGCGAGTATAATCCGTCTGCAGAAGTGCAACCCAATGATTTACAGGGATTATTGGATGAAAATTTAGTGCCATATTTAAATAATATATTTGATCCTAAAATACCTTTAATAGGATATGAATCAAAAGAAAATACTTTTAAAAATACTGCTGTATTCTTATCTCATATTCATTTAGACCATTCTAAAATAGTTAATTACTTAAATCCTGAAATACCGCTATATACTTTAGAAGGGACAAAATCATTACTAAATACTTTGAACATTAATAATGATTTTATTTTTCCTCTATATGAAAAACAAGCTTCTAATACAAGGGAAGTAGTTGGAGTTAAAGAAAATGAAGTTGTTGAAGTTGGAAAAATAAAAGTTAAAGTTATGCCTGTTGATCATGATGCTTATGGAGCTAGTGGATTAGTAATAGAAACACCAGATTTAACTATAGCGTATACAGGAGATATTAGACTTCATGGATATAGAGAAAATGATACATTAAATTTTTGTAAGGCAAGTGAAAATTGTGATGTATTATTAATAGAAGGAGTAAGTGTTTCATTTCAAGAGTTTGGAGATCCTATAAGAGAGACAGAGGCAGTGAATGAACCAGAACTTATAGAAAAAATTAATGAAGTAGTTAATAATAATCCTAATAAACAAATAACATTTAATTACTATATATCAAATGTAGAAAGAATTTTAAATATAATTAAGAGTAATCCAAGAACTGTTGTGTTAGATGCATATTATTCATATGTAGTAAAAGAAGCATCTGGAATTGAAACTTATTATTATCAATTAGATGATAAAGGATATGGGCTAGATGAAAATTTAAAAGTGGATTTTGAAGAATTATTAAATGATGAAAGTAAGTATTTCTGGCAATTAGATACTTTAGCTTTAGAACATATAAATAAATTAAAAAGTGGTGGAATCTATATTCATACTGATGCTCAACCACTAGGAGCGTTTGATCCAGCCTATGAACCATTTATTAAACAGTTCGGGGAGTATAATATAGAGTTTATGAATATACCATGTAGTGGTCATGCTCGTCCTTATGATTTAATAAAAATAATTAACCTAATTAAACCTAAGTTATTAGTTCCAATTCACTCTTATCGTCCAGAAAAACTTTATAATGAAAATGGAGCTGTTTTATTACCTAAAAAGGGTCAAACAATATAATATATTTAAACTAAAGAGAAGATATAGTAGTAGGTTGTATTAAAAATTTAGTAAAAAATTAAATAATAAATTTAATACAGCTTAGCTATTTAAATGGGAAGGAAGATAATATATGAAGTTAGCCATATATCAAACAAGTGATTTGCATGGATATGTTTATCCAACTAACTATGTAAAAGATCAGCCACTTGGAATACTTAAAATAGGAAGTTACATATTAAATGATGAAAAAAATTATGATGCGTCTTTAAAAGTTGATTGTGGGGATTTAATACAAGGCTCAGCTTTAGCACATTATTTATCAAAGGAAAAATTAGATAAAAATCCTATATTAGAAGGATTAGAATTTATAGGTTATGATGCTTATGTTATAGGAAATCATGAATTTAATTATGGATTGGATTATTTAAATAATTCATATAAACTTGTTGAGGATAAAATAATAAATGCTAATATTGAAGGTTTAGATCTTAAAACTAAGCCCTATAAAATATTTGATTTTAAGGGATTCAAAATAGCATGTATTGGACTTACAACATCCTTTATACCTAATTGGGAACATGAAAAAAATATTACTAATTTAGAATTTTTAGATCCAGTTGATATGTATGGGAAATATGAAAAGGAATTAAAGGAAAAGGCAGATTACATTATAGTTTGTTACCATGGAGGATTTGAAAAGAGTTTAGATGGAAGTAATATACCTACAGAAAAGCTTACTAAGGAAAACCAAGGAAGTGAGTTATTAGAAAAATATGATTCAATTAATATGGTTTTAAGTGGACATCAGCATAGGGCATTTATAACTAAAATAAATGGAGTAGTTTGTGCACAACCACTTCATAATGGACAAAAGTTCAGTAAAATTATACTAGATACAGAAACTAAAGAAGCAAATTATGAGTTAGTTGATGTTTCTTTATTAAATGATGAGATTAATAAAGATATGGAAAAAATATTTAATAATGTTGAGTTAAAGTTAAAAGACTACTTAGATAAAGAAATTGGTGAATTTGATAAGGATATACTTATGAATGATATTTTTGAAGCAAGATTAAATGGACATCCATTTATTAATTTCTTACATCAAGTACAATTAGAAGCTTCGGATGCAGATTTT
This sequence comes from Clostridium sp. D43t1_170807_H7, assembly GCF_015555905.1. Taxonomy (GTDB): domain Bacteria; phylum Bacillota; class Clostridia; order Clostridiales; family Clostridiaceae; genus Clostridium. The sequence continues at coordinate 21,453 of NZ_JADNLK010000002.1, read as the reverse complement.
TCAGCTTTATCATTATTTGATAGTGCAATTGGATTTAAGAAAAATGTATCTATTAGAGATGTATTAATAAATTATCCTTACCCTAATACCTTAATGGTTTTAAGAGTTAGGGGAGATAAGTTAAAGGAAGCTATTGAAAAGGCTGCGACTTATTTTGTCATTGATAACGGAAAAGTAAAAATTAGTGATGGGTTCTTAGTTCCAAAGGTTCAAAACTATAATTATGATACTTTTGGAGGACTTGATTATGAAATTGACTTATCAAGAAATTTTGGAGATAGAGTAGTTTCTATGAAAAAGGATGGTAAGAATATTGATTTAGATAAGTATTATAATGTTGTTATGAATAATTATCGTGCTACTAATACTTCAATTTATCCATCTTATGAAGGCGCTGAAGTTATTCGAGAAATTAATGTTGATATAAGTGAACTTATAATTAATTATTTCTTAAAAAATCAAAATATTAAAGTTGTTGAAAAAAGTAATTACACAATAAAGTAGAATTAAAGGAACTGTTGCACAAATTCTTCAATGCAATAGTTCCTTTAATAATATATTATCAATAATATTTAACATAGATTTTACATTTAAGATATATAATAAATGTTATTATTAATTGATATGTAAGTATATGGTGAATGTAATTATAAGAGAAATTGATATGGAGTGTGTTTATTATGGAAGAGCAGCAAACTATATTAGGATTAACAGAAGCGGAAGTATTAGAGAGAAAAGAAAGAGGAGAAATTAATATTGTAGAAGAAAAAACTGTGAAATCTAATTGGGAGATTATATCAAGTAATGTATTTACATTATTTAATTTGTACAATTTTCTTATTGCTATTGCTTTAATGTCAGTTGGAGCATATTCTAATTTAGCTTTTATGTTAATAATTATTTTAAATATATGTATTGGAAGTTTTCAAGAAATACATGCAAAAAATATGGTAGCTAAGCTATCAGTACTTACAGTATCAAAGGTTGATGTAATAAGGGATGGAAGAGAGAAAACTATTCATGTTGATGAAGTAGTTTTAGATGATATAACTATACTAAACATGGGAAATCAAATTTGTTCAGATTCGGTTGTTATTGACGGAAAAGTAGAAGTAAATGAATCTCTTCTTACTGGAGAATCAGATACAATAGTAAAAATGCCTGGAGATAAACTATTTTCAGGAAGTTATGTTGTTAGTGGAAAATGTTATGCTAAGGTTGAAAAAGTAGGTAAGGATAACTTAGCAACAGAAATTACATTAAAGAGTAAAAAGCATAAAAAGGTAAACTCAGAATTACTAAACTCTATGAGAAAAGTTACAAGACTTACAAGTTTTATAATAATACCAGTAGGACTACTATTATTTGTACAGGCGTTCTTCTTTAGAGATCAAGTAATAAAAAGTTCTGTAGTATCAACAGCAGCAGCGTTACTAGGAATGCTACCAAAGGGATTAGTTTTATTAATTAGTATATCCCTAGCAGCTGGAGTAATTAAGCTTGCAAAGAAAAAAGTATTAGTTCAAGACTTATATAGTGTTGAGACATTAGCACATGTAGATACATTATGTCTTGATAAGACTGGTACTATTACTGAAGGTAAGATGAAAGTTTCAAATGTTGAAATATTTAATGAAGATGTAATGCCTATTTCAGTAAATCAGGCCTTAAGTGCATTTGTTAATGAAATAGGAGATAACAACGGTACTTTTCAGGCTTTAAAGGAGTATTTTAAAGAAAATGATACCTTTGAAGTTGACTATAAAAATTCATTTTCATCTGAGAGAAAATGGAGTTCTATTTCATTTAAGGATATAGGATCTATAATAGTTGGAGCACCTGAAAGATTAACAGCTAAAAGTAACTTTGAAATTAAAGAGAATATAATAGAGGCACAAAGACAAGGAAAAAGAGTACTTCTTGTAGGGTTTTCTAAATATGTAGTAGAAGATGTATTACCAGATATAGAGATTATTGCTGCAATAGAATTATCAGATCTTTTAAGAAAAAATGCAAAAGAAATGCTTGGATTCTTTAAAGGAGAAGGTGTAACTGTAAAAATAATTTCAGGTGATAATCCATTGACTGTTTCTAGTATAGCTAAGGAAGCAGGCTTAGAGGATTATGAATCATATATTGATTTATCTACTATAGAAAGTGATGAGGAAATAATAGATTTAGTAGAGGAATATAGTATATTTGCAAGAGTATCTCCAAATCAGAAGAGTTTGTTAGTGCAAGCATTACAAGCAAAAGGGCATACTGTTGCAATGACAGGTGATGGAGTAAATGATGTTATTGCATTAAGACAGGCTGATTGTAGTATAACATTACCAGAAGCAAGTGATGTGGCAAAGCAAGTTTCGCAAATTGTGCTTTTAAATTCTGACTTTAGTGTTTTAAAAGATGTTTTAATGGAGGGAAGAAGAGTTGTAAATAATATTACTAATGTTGCTACAATATTCTTTATAAAAACATTATATTCAGTAATGTTATCAATATTAAATATTATAACTTGTACAGCATTCCCATTTATTCCAATACAAATTACATTAGTGGATCTTGCCATTGAGGGATATACATCATTCTTTATATCTTTTGAACCTAATGGAAAACAAATAAAAGAAAAATTCTTAAAAAGTGTATTAAAAAATTCATTTCCTTATTCTGTAGTTATAATAATAAATATTATTGTACTATATTTCTTAGCTCCAGCTTTAGATATAGCAGAGGCCAAAATGACAACATTAATGTATTATATGATTGGATTTACTAGTATTTTAGCAGTAATAAGAGTATGTAGACCATTTAATAAAATGCGTGTATTTTTATGTACAACAACTGCTATAGGATTTTTCGTAGCAACAATTTTATTTAGAAATTTATTGCATTTAAGTAAGTTAGGTATGCAAGAATTAACAGTGTTTTTAGTAATGGCTACATTAAGTACGATTTTAATTTTAATAAAAAATTATTTAATGAGAGTTAAGTAGAGATATATTTTTAAATTTAATAAAAAAATGGGGCTGTATCAAAATAAATTTTGATACTAGCCGATAAAAAAAAGGAGGGTTCGAATTCGAATCCTCCTTTTTGCACATAATATTTTCATGAAAAATAATGTGTGCAAAAAAAATATTATACACATCCATCAATTAGGATTCCCAATTAATTTAGAAATTATTATACCAAAAGATGATTCAGTAAGAACATTATATTTCAGCTAATATAACAACCAAAGAAGGTATATGTTTAAGAATAAATAGATCTATTCAAGTTGAAGGTGCATAATAAAAACTATATATGAAAATTATATCAGAAGGCATCTAACCTTCTTTTTGTCATGTAAAAACAAAATTAATAGCAATATTTACATAAAAATTAGTGTATAAAATTTTGAACAATTAAAAAGGAGTTGTATTCAGACTGAATTTATTAATTCAATCTGATACAGCTCCTTAGTTCGTAATAAATAAAATTAAAGATTATTAATAAAGATTTTGCACAAACTTTTTATAGAAGTACTTGGAGGTGTGAAATGAAGCTTGCAACAATTAAAAATCTAAAAAAGTATTATGGCGATAGATTAATATTAGATATAGATAAGTTTGAGATAGAAGAAAAAGATAAAATGGGAATTGTTGGTGAAAATGGAGTAGGAAAAACAACATTATTAAAGATTTTACTTGGGGAAATAAAGGCTGATGAAGGCTCAATAACTTTGACAGATAGTTATTCTTATATAAGTCAATTAGATGATGGATATAGAATGTGTGAGAATAGTAAGATTAAAAAAATCTTTAATGTTCCTGATGAATATGAGGATTATTTATCAGGAGGGGAAAAGGTAAAAATGAGAGTAGTAAGTGCCTTAGAAGAAAATGCAAGCCTTATTATTGCTGATGAACCTACCTCAAATTTAGATAGGGAAAGTATAAAGAGTCTAGATAATATGTTTAAAAAGTATAATGGAGCACTATTGATAGTTTCACATGATAGAAAGTTTCTAGATGACATATGTAATGAGATTGTAGAAATAGAAGATGGAAAATTAAAAGTCTATAAGGGTAATTATAGTAAATATATAAGTTTAAAAGAAGAAGACTATGAAAAGCAAAAAAAAGAATATGAAAATTATAGACATGAAAAAGAAAGATTAGAGAATGTAATAAGTGAAAAAGAAGTATTGAGAGATAGAATAAAAAAAGCTCCTAAGGGAATGGGAAAGTCAGAAGCAAAGACTATTAAAATGGGAGATCAGAGAGGAAAAAAGCATATTGAGAATAATATAAAATCAATAGAAAAAAGAATAAAACATATGGAAGTTAAGGTACCACCTAAGAAGAAGGAAAAGATTATTATAAATATAAATGAAGGTAGTGAAGTCGCTTCTAAAAACTTAATAGAAATTAAAGATTTTAAATTATTAGTAGAAGATAAGGTTTTAATAGATAAAATTAATTTAAATATAAGAAATGGAGCAAAGATTGCATTAATTGGAGCTAATGGGTGTGGAAAAACAACTTTATTAAAACAAATTTTAAACAATGATTCAGAAAAAATAAATATATCAAGTTGTGTTAAAATAGGGTATTTTGATCAAAAGCAAGATATTTTAGATAGTGAAAGTAGTATTTTAGAAAATATAAAGAAAGATTCTAAGTGGGATGAAAGTTTTATAAGAATAAATTTAAGTGAATTTGGATTTAAAAATGATTCTGTAAATAAAATAGTGAGTGAATTATCCGGGGGAGAAAGAGTCAAAGTAGCTATATGTAAGATAATATTATCTAATAATAACTTATTAATACTAGATGAACCAACTAATTATTTAGATATAAAAACTATAGAAGCATTAGAAAATGCTTTAGTTAATACAAATAAAACTTTATTATTAGTATCTCATGACATAGAGTTTATATCTAATGTATGTAATCATATAATTGAAATTAAGGATAAAAAAATACATGAATTTATAGGAACTTATCCTGAATACATTAAAAGTTTTGAAAATAATAATAAGAATTCAGAAAATAAGCATTTAGATGATGAGATATTACTTCTTGAAAACAAGGTATCGGAGGTAATTTCTTTATTATCAATAGAATCTGATGAAGAGAAAAAGGAGAAACTTAATGAAGAATATTTAGAACTTGTGAATTCCTTAAAAGAAGTAAAATTAAAAAGAAAATCTTAATGTAGATATTTTTATTATGAAACTTCAGAAGGTAGAAGACTTATTGATGCTTCATATAAAATTAATTATAAGAGAGTTAAGTTGCAATTGACAAAAGTGCAATATGAGTTAGATTAATTAAAAATGTGTAAATTCTAATTAAGGATTTATGCATTTTTTTATTGCTTGAAATTAATGGCTATGGTAGTCAAAGTAATGATAGAAGTTTATTTTTTTATATTAATTATTCATAAGAATATAGGTAAAAGAGATAAGCTGAATATATGTTACTTATTATTATTTTAAATATTTTAATAATAATTAATAAGAATAGAAGTTGAAAAATGAAAAATGATATTAAATTTAATTTTATTAAATAAAATATTAAAAAAAGGGTTTTAAAATGATAAATAATAATATGAAACGTAGAATGCTAAGTTATATTGACTAAATTTAACAAAAAGGAGAGGGCATAAATGAAAAAAATAGTATCATGTACTATTGCAACAGCATTGGCAGCAACAAATTTATCTACTATGTCAGTAGAAGCAATGAATTCAACTACTAAAGTAGATGATTCTGTTAATGTTAATGAAAATATTAATAACTCAACAGAGGTAATTGTTGAAGATACTGATAAAATAGAAAACAATATTGAAGAAAATCAATCAGCTAATGAAAGTGCTAATGATTCAGATTCTGAAGAATCATTAACTGAAAGTAATGGACAAACATTAGAGGAAAGTAATATATCTTCTGATGATAAGTTAGAGAGTGGTGAGGTTGAAATCAACTCAAATGTAGAAGATGAACAATCTAATAATATAGATGAAATTGATGTAAATGAAAAAGAGATTGAAAATAAAGCTACTAACTATGCGCAAGTAAAAAAATATGGAAAATTAGAATTCGATATTAATTTTGCTATGCCAATAATTAATACTGATTCAATACATATTAACTTATTTAATGAAAATCAAAAGATAGGGCAAATATCAGATTTATCAATTGAAGAAGGTACTTTAGATAATGGGTCAACTTATAAAATTGAAAAGCTAAATTCAAAGAAGCAACCATTAGAAGATGGAGATAATTCAATCTACTTCGTACATATTACAGTTGAAAAACTAGAGCTTGGAACATATAGTGCTGAAATTAAATCAGAAAGTTACATAGACACTACAGTAGATAATATAGAAATAAAAGACTTTTCAAAGAGAGTTGTTTTAGGAAATAGCAATAATGAAGCTTTAAAGTATAATGGAGTATTTTTAGCCGGAGATGTTAATGGTGATGGCAAAATAGATATGGGTGATTACAATTTAGTATTTGAAAATATAGGATCATCTAATTCAAAATATGACATTAATAAAGATGGAAAAGTCGATGTTGCTGATTTAACTTATGTTAATGAAAATATAGGTTTAACTAAAGGTAGTGTAGAAATAGTAAATACTGATGCAATATTAGAAGTAGATAAAATTAATATTGATGATAAAAATTTAAAATTAGAGGCAGGTACAGATATAAGAGATATACTTGTAGATAATGATAAGTCAGTTACAATAGCTAAAGCTGATGGAAAAGCTCCAACTGAAGAATCACCATTATCTATTGGTATAGATTTATCAGCAGGAAATAATGAATCTGTAGTAATGGAGAAAATAGTTCTTAAAGCACCTGAAAATTCAAGTAATGCAGATGCAGCTCTTCCAGAAGCAGGAACTGTAACATATGAAGATGAAAATGGAAATGTTGAAACAATAAGCTTTGGAGGTATAGCAGTTGCAGCTTTTAGAAGCACAGACTCAGGAGACTTAGTAATAGATCTTGGAAAACAAGTAGCTGTTAAACAAATTACTATTAATGTAACAGGGAATAGAGGAAATAAAAACATTTCTGAAATAGCTAAGATAGAATTTTTAAATAATGTTTATAAAGAAGTTCCAAAGCCAGATATGAATATTCCTCAAATAAAAACACTTGAAACATCAACAAACTTACATGATGAAAGAATAACAATATCATGGGAAGCACAACCAAATGTAACATCATATGAAGTAACTTATCAAAAGCTTAATGAAAATGGACAAGTTGTTAGCACAAAGAAACTTCAAACAAATGAAACTAATTTAAATATATTAGATAAAGATATTAAGCCTTATGATTTATATAGAGTAAGTATTCAATCATTAAATGGTGATTGGAGCAGTGGTTACTTAACTGAAAATGATGTGCCATCAGCTTTTGATGGAAAAGCAGATAATGTAGATTCAAATTTCAATCCAATTGAAAGCTACTACAATGGCGATAAGGGAAGTGTATCAGAAATACAAGTTGTTCCAATACAATCTCCTGAACCACCAAGAAACTTAACAACAGAACAAGGATATAAATCATTTACAGTAAGTTGGGAGCAACACTCTCAAGCAAGAGACTTTGATATTTACTATAGAAAACTTGGAGATACAAATAAAAATTGGATAAAAGCAAATGAAGATAGAATTGAAGTTACTGAAGATAGTCAACAAGTAGTAAATCCAGATAAGTCTAAGTTAGTAAGAAGTCATAGTTATACAATAAATGAACTTGATGATAATGCTTCTTATGAGGTAAGAGTTACTGCAACAAACCATTTAGGAACTAGTAAGATGAGTGAAACATATATAGCTAGTACAACTTCAGTAAATCCACCAGTTATGTCAGAGTATAAGCTTATTAATAGACCTACTAGCGATAATGAAATAGGAACTACTCATATTATTGATGTACGTAATAAGTTAGATGAAGATGGTTGGGCTAAAGATGATACAGCTTTAACATATGATTCAGAGTATGCATTAGTAGATGGTGATTTTACAACTACATGGAAAGTTAATGATTGGGATACCGGTGCTAGTTACGGGGCTGATAGAGGTTCAGAAATTACATTTGATGATACATATACAATAGGTTCAATAGCATTTGCAGAGACTTTAGAGAAGGGATATAATATTTCTCCATATAAAGTTAAGGTTACTTATTGGGATGAAAACGGAAATAAACATGAAGTACGTACAGAATCAGTTCAGAGAAAAGTTTCTAACAACAATAATTATTATATTGCTAAATTAGATCAACCAATAACTACAAAGAAAATAAAAGTTGACTTTTCAGGATATGCTGGAACTATGCACGCAGTATCTGAGCTTAGATTCTATGAATATGATAGTATAGCAGATGATATTAAGAACTTATATGAAGATGATTTAAGACTTGTTCTTAAAGATACAGTAACTCAACCTATGTTAGATGATTTAGCTAAGAGATTAAATACTCCTGATCCTATAAGCAATGAATATCATCCAGATAAAGAAATATTAGAAAAAGAGTTAGAAATTGCACAAAAATTATTTAACGATAAGCAAGTTTCTGAGAGAATAACAACATTAGATGCTAGCATTAGAACTCCTAATGGAACACCATCTTTAGGAATGCAAAATAGCTATCAATCTTTAGGTAGTGTTGCAAGACCAGGAAAAGACCAAAATAATGAATCTAAATCAATAACTGTATATATGGGTTCAAGCGATCCTAATACAAAAGTTGATATAGTATTCTTACAAAATTATGGAATGCCAGGAGAATATATAAGTAAAGTAACTACAATTTCTCCAGGAAGAACAGAAATAGTAATTCCAGAAATAATTTCAGCAAATGTTGAAAAGGGTGGTCAAGTTATGGCTAGAGTTACTCAAGGATCTACAACTGCTGATGTTCAAATACGTTTAAGTGGAGTTACAGAAATTCCTCATTTAAATGTTAATAATTTAATAAATGATGCTTCTAAAGAAAGTGAAGTTAAAGATAAGATTAGAACATATATATCAGACTTAAAGACTTATGTTGCAGATATTAAAAATAAATACCCAGCACAAGCTAGTGATATAGATAATGCAAATAATATATATACTTACGATGAAAAAACATCAGTTTTAAATACTACAGATATTGAAGGGGATAGATTTACTCTTACTTTACCTGCATCAGAAATATTAAAAGGTATTGAATCAGGATTAGCAGGTAATGTAGATGCTCAAGTTGAAAGAGTTTATGATGCACTTTTAGCATGGGAGCAAGAAGTACAAGTTGGATTTGCTAAGAAAGGTGTATTTGAAGAAGTTCAAGATTTCAATGGAAATGGTCAAATTGATGATGAAGATAGAGCATACTTTAATAAGCACAAAGCACCACTTACAAGATTAAATATCAAATATCAAAGAATGATGGTGGAGTTGCTAAGTCTAGTACAATTTTAACTACTAATACAATAAGTACGCACGAAGATAGTAATGATATTCACTCATGTGAAAGTAATGCAGATTTAAAACTTGCATTAGATGATGATGCTACTACGGCTTATGAAGGTAGAATGTTAACGAAGGCTGAGTATAATAGTTCAGTTCACTTAACAGAAATGAATCCAAATAACAATCCATATTTAATCTTAGATACAACTGAAATGAAAACTTTAGTTGGTATTAAATATACAGCACCAGTGGAAACTTCAGGATTTATATTTAAGAAGCAATCAGTAGCAAGTACAGCTCTTAATAAGTTTAAAATTGAAGTAAGTAAAGACGGTTCTAATTGGACAACTGTTAAAGAAGGAACATTAAGCTTAACTGCAGATAATCCTACAGAAACTATTTACTTTGATAAAGAAGGAGTTACTGGTGGAAATCAATTAAATTCATATAATGCAAGATATGTTAAGATAACAGCTTTAGGAACTAAGGATATTTCAGCAGCTGAGATTGAGATATTAACACCTCCTGGAGATAATATCGAAATAGGTGTAGCTGATGACAATATTAACTATAAGAATGGTATCGGAATATTAAAAGATAAGTATATTTATGTAGTTGATGATCCTACAACTACTGAAAATGAAGAAAAATCAATACCGGCAGGTTCAATTGTTATAACAGGTGAGTATAGAGGAAATCCTGCATTTAATGTACCTTTAGTATTAAATCAAAATGAAGAGCATATTGCAGATCAATATAATGGAATACTTTTAGCTGAAGTACCTGATAATGGTAATTTAGAAGAAATAGCTGAAGGAAATTGGATTTATTGGGTTGAGCCACAATATGCATCAGAGTTTATGAAAGATAATACTGAAATATTTGCTGAATTATACAGAACAGATAGCGCTGATGCCTTAGAAGGTGGACAAAGACTTGTGAGTGATACATTTAGAATTGCAGTACCAGATGTATTACCACAAATAAGCTTAACATCTGGAAAGACTAGAAGTCTAACTTCTGACAATGTTAAAGCAATTGAAATTAAAGAATCTACAGTTAATAAGATTACAGAAAGCAGATAATAAAAAATATTCTTATTAACTAACGTGTCTTTTCAATTGTTATATAAAACTGTTATATCAAATTGTTGTTACCAACATTTTGATATAACAGAATATTAGTTTTTTTAGTAAGATAAAGCTTTAATTTAAAATAAAAAAATAATGAGCCGTAAGGAGGATTGTTATGCAAAAGGAAATTTACGAAAAGAGATCTGATAGAAGATACTCTAAGAAAAAATTAAATAAAAAAATTATATCTTTAGCAATTATATTTGCACTTTTTATAAGTGTATTTGCATATTCAAAAAATAGTTCTGCAGATAATAATAAAGTTAGTAATCCTTCTGTAGAGTTAAATGTTGAGAAAATAAGCAGAGATAAGGTTAAAATATCATTAAATGATTTTACACCAGTAATAAAATCATTACAATTAAGTTTAGAAATTAATGGTAATGCTAAGTTTAAGGCAGATAGCATTAATTGGCTTGTTACTTCTGGTTCAAATGATTTAAAGACTCACGTGAAAATGAGCAATGACAATAAGAAAATAGAAATTTTCGCTGTTTCTAGTGATGCTTTAAAGAAGGTTGGTGGAACATTAGATATATGTGAAATAGAAGTTTCTAAAGTATCAAATGGAAGCTCAGCATATTTTATTGATGCTACTTTAAATAATAATGGAGTTTCTTATAGTTATGTAATTAATGATACAAATAAGCAAGTTACTGGGATTGATATGGCTAATTTAAGTGATGATAAGTTAACTATAAATTCATCACCTATAATTGCATTAAAGAATTCACCTTCAGTAGTTAATGGAATGATTGTTATATCTAAAGGTGATACTTTTGATGCAAAAACTTACATAGAAGTTACTGACGAAGAAGATGGAATAATTTCTACTGACAATGTTACTGTTGAAGGGAAAGTTAATACTAAAGTAGTTGGATCTTATGCTATTAAATACAGTGTATCTGATAATGAAGGAGATACTTCATATTTAGAAACAACAGTAATTGTTGAAGATATAGCAGTAGATACTGTAACTAATCCAGTGATAACTGTTAATAATAGTGATAGTGATAAATTAACTATTACTGCTGGAGATACAGTTGACTTAAATGACTATATAACTGCAGTTGATTATTTAGGAAGAGCTATTGATGTTGAAATAAAAGGAGATTATGATTTAACTGTTCCAGGAACTTATAATATAACTGCAGTATCAACAGATAGATTTGGAAATGTCACTGAAAAAGAAATTACTTTAGTTATTGAAAAATCAGATGATTCAAATGATAATACATCAGGAGATAACGGAAATAATGGCGGTGACGTTGATAACGGAAATAACGGTGCTGACATTGATAACGGAAATAACGGTGGCGACGTTGATAACGAAAATAACGGAGATACAGAAACAGATAATTCAGGTTCTGGGAATGTAGAAGATAATGGAAGTGTTGACAATCCAAATAAGCCACAAGTACCAGATAATCCTGATTCATCAGATAATAGTAATAATGATATTATTAATGATGATAAGATAACTGAAGAAAATAAAAATGATTTACCAAAGACTGGACAAGGTGTATTCTATGGAGTAATTATAGCTGTAGCAGTTGTAATTATTGGTGCTGGAGTATATTTAGTAATAAAAAAGAAAAAGTAAAAAATTAACATTTATTGTATTGAAAAATATAATAGAATAATATATAATAAATATAAAGGACAAAGGTGTTCTAAGAAAGAATACCTTTGTCCTTTTCTTATTTTTTAGGGGGTGTAAATATGAATAATACAATGATTGTTGATACTATGTGGGTGTTTCTTACTGCTATTTTAGTTTTCTTTATGAATTTAGGATTTGCAGCTGTTGAGGCTGGATTTGCAAGATCAAAGAATACGGTTAATATATTATCAAAAAACTTTATTGTATTTGCCGTTTCATCTTTAGGATTTCTAATTATTGGTTGGGGGCTAATGTTTGGAGGTGACAATCCTTTAATTGGAACACAACATCTATTTATTTTAGGAGATTCAGACCTTTCTTATTACAAGGATACATTAACATCAAATGTTCCTTTTGGGGGAAAATTTTTCTTTCAATTAGTTTTCTGTGGTACTGCAGCAACTATAGTTTCAGGAGCTGTTGCTGAACGTGTTAAATATATATCTTTTATTATATTTTCATTTATTCTTACACTTTTTATATATCCGATTGTAGGACATTGGGTATGGGGAGGAGGCTGGTTAGCTGATCTTGGATTTATGGATTTTGCAGGTGATACAGTTGTTCATTCTGTTGGAGGTTGGGCAGCACTTGCTGGAGCATTAATTCTTGGGCCACGTATTGGAAAGTATGGTAAAGACGGAAAAGTAAATGCTATTCCAGGACATAATATGTCATTAGCTGTTATAGGGTTATTTGTTCTTTGGCTTGGATGGTTTGGATTTAATCCTGGATCTACAATGAGCTTTCAAAAACCATCAGATGTTATGCATATACTTATGACAACTAACACAGCAGCAATTGCAGCTATATTAACATCAACTATAACTTCTTGGATTTTTATAGGTAAACCAGATTTAGGAATGACTATAAATGGATGTTTGGCAGGTTTAGTTGGAATTACTGGTAGTTGTGCATATGTAAGTATTTCTGCTTCATTAATAATTGGAGCAATTGCTGGGGTTATAGTTGTATTTGCAGTGATGTTTTTTGATAGAATAAAAGTTGACGACCCAGTTGGTGCAACATCAGTTCATCTTGGTTGTGGTGTTTTTGGTACTATTTGCGTTGGATTGTTTGCAAAGGAAGGAGTTACAACTCTTTCTACTCAAAATGGTCTTTTCTATGGTGGAGGATTTAAATTACTAGGTATTCAGCTTTTGGGAATAATTGCCGTAGGTGTATTTGTATTTGCTGCGTCTTTATTAGTTTGGGTCATAATTAAGAAGACAATAGGAATTAGGGTATCTCGTGAAGAAGAAATTGCTGGTCTTGATATTGGTGAACATGGAAATATTGCTTATCCAGATTTTGCGCCAGTTACTACTATGGCAGGATTAGCAACTGGAATTGAAGCCACAAAATCAGCTGTTACTACTGTTTCAAAATCTGAAAATACTGTTTTACCTGATGAAGCAATACCAGTAGTGCATAATGAACATTCTGGTACTAAGGTGACAAAGGTTACTATTATTATGAACCAAACTAAGTTATCAGAACTTCAAGAAGCTCTTGATAAGCTTGGTATAACAGGTGTTACTGTTACAAATGTTCTTGGATATGGTATGCAAAAAGGACAATTAACTTATTTCTTAGGTAGAGCTATAGATACTAGGTTACTTCCAAAAGTTAAGGTTGAAGTTGTAATATGTAAAATACCAGTTCAAACATTGGTTGAAACTGTTCAAAAGGTACTTTATACAGGAAATATTGGAGACGGAAAAATATTTATTTATGATGTTGAAGATGTAATTAAAATTCGTACTAATGAACATGGATATGATGCATTACAAGATGAAGAGTAATAATTTACTTTTGAGCTAGGAGATTCAGAATTTCTTGACTTTATATTAAATAATAGAAATATATAAATTAATTCACCTATATTTCAGAATTGAATAATATATTACTGAAAGGAGGGAATTAAATAGTGTCATTAGAAGTTGTCGGCGTATATCGTGATGAAGAATCTCTATATGATGAATGTAAAAAATGTATATCTTATTATTCTGTTATTATAATGAGTAATGGAGGTAGACTAGAGGGAATTATTGAAGAGGTAAATAATAATACTGTAAGTGTATTAGTTGCAGAAGAGGTAATGGAAAGTGATTATGAGAATGAAATGAATAGACAGCAGTATATGGGATATAGGCAGCCAGGAAGATTTAGACGATTTAATAGAAGAAATTTCCCAATGCGAAATATTAATAGGGTAAGGCCTTTAAGGTTTCCATATATTATACCACCTTATCCAATTTACCCATATCCGTATCCATATCTATATCCATTTTATCCTTATTAAAAAATAAAAATTACCTCTTGGAATCTGTAGTACTTAATTATTTAGAAGAAAAAAATACTTATTTGTATAGAAGATTAGAGTAACAATTTTAAGAGTATACTAATTAAAAAGTGAAGTGGATAAATTATCTTACCCACTTCACTTTTTAATTATAAATACTGGTTCAAAACAAACTTATAAATAAAGAATTTTAAAAAGTTTTAAAAGGGTTTATATAAAGTGTATTATGTAATTAACCTATTTAGGAAGAAATTAAAATTTATAAATTAAAGGAGAAAAAACTATGAATAGAGTATGTGTACTTGGAAGTATGAATATGGACTTAGTTGTAAAAGTAAATGATATACCAAGAGTTGGAGAAACTATTTTATCAAAATCATTCGAAAAGATAGCAGGAGGAAAAGGAGCGAATCAAGCTGTTGCAGCTAAGAGATGTGGTGCTGAAGTTGCTATGATAGCTAAAATAGGAAAAGATGAAAATGGTGAAATTCTTAAAGATAAGTTAAAAGAAGATAATATAGACGTAAAATATGTCTTTGAAGATAAGAATGAATCAACAGGAATGGCATTTATAATGGTTAATGAAAATGGAAATAATTCTATAATAGTTGTAGCAGGTTCAAATATGACAATTAATAAGGAAGATATTGAAGCTTCATTAGAAAAGATTGAAGAATCGGATATATTAATAGCTCAATTTGAAACATCTGAAGAAATGACACTAGAAGCATTTAAGAAGGCTAAAGAGTTTGGAAAAGTGACAATATTAAACCCAGCACCAGCAAAGAAGATAAATGAAGAACTTTTAAAAGTAACGGATATTATAGTTCCTAATGAAACAGAGGCAGAGGTATTAACAGGAATTACAGTTGAAACTTTAGAAGACGCAAATAAGGCAGGGAAAGTGTTTTTAGAAAAAGGAGTTAAATTTGTAGTAATTACTTTAGGAGATAAAGGTGCTGCAGTAATAGGTAAAGATTTCTGTAAATTAGTACCATCATATAAGGTGAATGCAATTGATACAACAGCAGCAGGTGATAGTTTTATTGGAGGTTTAAGTTCAAAATTAGATTTTAGAAATATTAATAAAGAAACTTTAATAGGGGCAGTTAACTTTGGAAATAAGGTATCATCAATATCAGTTCAAAGAAAAGGTGCTCAGCCATCAATTCCATATTTAAAAGAAATAGAAGAAATATATGGGGAGGATTAAATTAAGAGAAATATCATAAACATAGTTTAAAACATAAGAAAATACAAGTTTGTACTTAAACTTATATATTAAGTACAAACTTGTATTTTTATATTTAGGAAAGGTACTATCCTAGAAAATAATCTAAATATTTCAAAATTGTTACATTTTATTATAAGAATCTCTCAAAGATGTGAGGTTTTATTATAAGTACTAATGATATTATTATATTGTAAGGAAAAGGTAATAAAAATTATGAAATAAAAAAAAGTAATTAATAAATATAAAGGATATATGAGGAGAGAGATTATATTATGACTATATTAAAAACTATGGGTTTAAAAAAGTATTATGGAAAAGATGAAAATTTAGTAAAGGCGCTAGATGATGTAAATATAGAAATAAATAAAGGTGAATTTATTGCAATAGTAGGAACATCTGGTTCTGGTAAAAGTACATTACTTCATATGTTAGGTGGATTAGATAGAGCATCAGAAGGAAAAGTAGTAGTAGATGGAAAAGATATATTTTCAATGAATAATGATGAGCTTACAATTTTCAGACGTAGGAATATAGGATTTGTATTTCAAAGTTATAATTTAGTACCAATATTAAATGTATATGAAAATATAGTATTACCAATAGAGCTTGATGGTAATAAAGTTGATAAAAAATATGTAGATAGTATTATTGAAACTTTAGGGTTAAAGGGAAAAGAGGATAGATTACCTAATAACCTTTCAGGAGGACAACAACAAAGAGTTGCTATAGCAAGATCTCTTGCAACTAAGCCTTCAATAGTTTTAGCTGATGAACCAACTGGTAACCTAGATTCAAAAACAGAACAAGAGGTTTTAGGATTGTTAAAGATAACTAGTAGAAGATTTAACCAAACAATAGTTATGATAACTCATAATGAACAAATTGCACAAATGGCAGATAGAATTATAAGAATTGAAGATGGAAAGATTGTAACAAAAAGGGGGTAGGAGAAAGTGCTAAAAAATAATAATAGAGAAATAATAAAAAAGTTAAGTAATAGAAGTCTAAAAGTAAATAAAATGAGAAATATATTTGCAATATTAGCAATAGCATTAACTACCTTGCTTATAACTACAACTATAGTTGGGGGAATAACTTTTTATAATACTAATAAAGTTTATACTAATGTAAGCTCATATGGTGTTGATGCAGATGGATATATAGATTTTAATATAAAAAATATTGATAAATTAAATAATATAGATAACATAAAGAAAAAGGGAATTATACAACTAGCAAGCACAGATATTATACAAAATGAAGTTTTATTAGCTGAAAATGTATGTTTATTTTCTACAGATGATAAAGATGTTTATGAAATGATGGCGGTTGTACCAATAGAAGGTACATATCCTAAAAAAGCTAATGATATATTACTTCCAAGTTGGGTATTAGATGTATTAAATATGGATAAAAATATTGGTGAAACCGTTAGTTTAGATATTGTAATTAATAATGAGGTAAAAAGTATTGATTTTAATCTTTGTGGGTATTATGAATCTTTAGTTGTAAGAGGAACAGGTACTATTAGAGCATTTGTATCTAATGAATTTATACCAAAATATAATAAAGGTATAACAGAAATTGAAGGTACAACAGCAGTTTTTTTAACACTTAAAAATATAAATAGTAATTCAAGTTATGATACTGTCCAAGATGAACTTA
The DNA here is from genome assembly GCF_015555905.1 of Clostridium sp. D43t1_170807_H7. Taxonomy (GTDB): domain Bacteria; phylum Bacillota; class Clostridia; order Clostridiales; family Clostridiaceae; genus Clostridium. Next base: position 3,988 of record NZ_JADNLK010000002.1, on the reverse strand, counting down.
ATAGAATATCTAATGAAATAGATGGAACAAAAGCTAAGGCTCATCCAAAGTATGATAGTGAAAAAAGTATAAGTAGTGATAGTGAAATTCAACAATTTATAGCTATAGCAGTAGGGATTGTATTAATTATAGCTACAGGATATTTAATTATTTATAATATATTCTATATATCAGTAAGTAAGGATATTAAATTTTATGGTTTATTAAAAACTATAGGTACAACCTCAAAGCAGTTAAAGAGAATAATAATAAGACAAGCATTGAAGTTATCAATTATAGGTATACCAATAGGACTAGTTTTAGGATATGCAGTAGCAACATTTATAATTCCAATGGCATTATCATTTACTTTTATGGGAAATATAGTTGTAGTTTCTAAAAGTCCATTAAATTTTATATTATCTATATTATTTTCTTTAGTTACAGTATTAATAAGCTGTAATAAACCAGGAAGGATTGCAGGCAAGGTATCGCCAATAGAGGCTGTTAGATTTGTATCTTCAGATGCAGAAAATTTAAAGAAGAAAAATAAGAAGGGAACTAATGGTGCAAAGCTTAATAAAATGGCTTGGAGTAATATAGTTAAGAATAAGAAGAGAGTTATGTTATCAGTCTTATCTATTTCTTTAAGTGCTGTGATAGTTATATTTACAATAAGTGCAACATTAGGAATTGATCCAGAAGCTCATGCTGAAAATGAAGTGGTTGCTGATATTACTATTAGTAATGTTATAGGTAATTTTTGGGGGAAGGTTGAGTATCAAGCAATAACTGAAGATTTAATAAATAAAGTAAAAGAGTTAGATATAGTTAAAGATGCAAGAATTAATTATAAAGCAATTACACCTGATGAAGATGGTATTATATATGATTTTGGTGTTGAGTTTGTTTTAAGTGGAAAGCTTAAAGAAGAAGTTAAAAGAGGAATAGAGTCAGGAAATCAAAATATTAGAACTACTATGTTAGGATTTGCAGATGATATGATGATAGCTAATTTAACAGCTTTAAAAGCAGACAGATTAGATAAAGAGTTAGAAAAGTTTAAAGTTATTGATGGAAAGATAGATGAGGAAGAATTTAAAAAGGGTGATTATATAATTTACAATGTTGGGGTTGGAGAATCATATGTAATAGAAGCTGGAGATATATTACCTTTAACAGTGAAAATACCAGATGAAAATGGAGTACTTAAAGAAGTTACAAAAGAATTCAAAGTTATGGCAGTAGTAGCAGATAACACAGGGGGATTCTCTGCTAGTAATATGACAGAGCTTAATATAGAAGAAAATGCATTTAAAGAGTTATTTCCAGATTATAATAATTATATAAAGAGTATTGATATTGATTTAAAAGATAATGTTGATTTAGCTGAAGCTGATGAAGAAATTCAAAAAATTATAAATGAATCAGGAAATATCATGCTTTTCTTAGGTTCTAAAAATTTTTATATAGATGCTATGGAGGAAATGAAATTAATAGTATCATTAATTGGAGGAACCGTTGCATTAATATTAGGATTTATAGGTATAATCAATGTTATTAATACAATGTTAACTTCAATAATATCAAGAAAGTTAGAGTTCTCAATGCTTGAATCTATTGGGATGACAAAGAGTCAAAGCAAAAAAATGATTTTATTTGAAGGTATGTATTACATTATATTAACAGCAGTTTTAGTTATTCCATTAGGATTAGTTGCAAGTTTTTTAGCACCAATGATGTTCCCTATATATGGAGGATTTAAAATTGGAATATACTTAGTCTCAGTAATAGTAGCAATGAGTATAATATCAATAATAATGTTAGTAGTTCCATTAATAGGATATAGAAATATAAGTAAAGAAAGTATAGTTGAAAGATTAAGAATTGCAGAATAATATTTGAAGCATCCTGCATAAAAGGTAATTGTTACCTTTTATGTGGGGTGCTATAATTACATAGAGGTGATATGGTATGTATAACATTATGATAGTTGAAGATGATAAAATGTTAAATCAAGGAATGTCTTTTAATTTTCAAATGGATGGATTTAAGGTTATATCAGTCTTTACATTAAAAGAAGCAGAAGAAAAAATAAATACTGAAGAAATAGACATAATATTGTTAGATGTTAATTTGCCAGATGGAAGTGGGTTTGAGTTTTGTAAGAAGATAAGGGAAAATTATAAAAATCCAATTATATTTTTAACAGCATGTGATATGGAGCTTGACATAATAACAGGATTAAGAATTGGTGCAGATGATTATGTAACTAAACCTTTTAGTATAAATATATTAAGAGAAAGAGTAATGGCAGTTTTAAGAAGATACGGAAAGGATAATGAAACTCCTAAAGTAATTAAAATAAATGAATTTACATTTGACTTTGATAAAATGACAGTTAAGAAAAATAATGAAAGTATAGTGTTAGCACCTACTGAATATAAAGTTTTAAAGAAGTTAGTTACAGAGAAAGGACAAGTATTAACAAGACAAGCTTTATTAGAAGAAATATGGGAAAATGATCAGTATATAGAGGAGCATGCTTTAACTGTAAATATAAATAGGCTTAGAAGTAAAATAGAAGATAATCCTTCAAAACCTAAGTATATTAAAACGGTATACGGTGTTGGATATACTTGGGCAGGAGATAAATAATCATGAGGGTAAAGAATTTTTTTTATAAAAATATTTATAGCATTTTCATGTTTACTGTAATAATAATAAGTAGTTTGTTTTTTCTTTTAGCAAAGATAAGTTTAGATAATATGATTAGTATAAGTCCTAATTTATACAAAGAAGTTAAAAAGATAATGATTATGACTGGATGTTTTACTTTTATAATTATTTTAATATCATCAGTATTAGTATATTCTTTGAGAAAAACTATTGTGGAGTTCTCAGATAAAATGTGTGAAACTATAGATAGTATTATAGAGAAAAAAGAAAATATAATATTTGACTATAATGAAGATACTTTATTGTCAAAGATACAGCAAAAATTAAAAAGGTTAATTGAGATTTTAAATAACGATAGAAATAAGGCAAATATAGAAAAAGAAAATATAAAGACTTTAATTTCAGATATTTCACATCAAATAAAAACACCTATAGCAAATATATCAATGTATAATGAGACTTTAATTGAAAGAGAATTAAGTAAAGAGCAACAAATAATGTGTTTAAGTACTATGAAATCTCAAGTTTCTAAATTAGATTGGTTAGTTAAGGCTTTAATAAAAATGTCTAGATTAGAAAATAACATAATTTCATTAAATAAAAGTTTTGCCTATATAAAAGATACAATTGCTACTGTTTTAAGTGGAGTTTATTTAAAAGCAGAAGAAAAAGATATAAGTATAAAAGTAGAGTGTTCTGATGATATTAAATTAAATCATGATAAAAAATGGACAAGTGAGGCATTATTTAATATTTTAGAAAATGCAGTTAAATATAGTAATGCTGGTGGGAAGATAGATATAGTAGTTGAACAGTGGGAGTTGTTTACTAAGATAGATATTAGTGATACAGGTATAGGAATATCAGAACAAGATATAAATAAAATATTTAAAAGATTTTATAGGTGTAGTGAGGTTCAAGATATTGAAGGTGTAGGAGTTGGACTTTATTTAGCTAATGAAATAATAACAAAACAAGGTGGTTATATTAAAGTAACATCAAAAAAATCAAAAGGAACAACATTTTCTGTGTTTTTACAAAATTTAGAATAAAAACATTATAATTAAATAAAGAAAAATACTTTAATTGTAAAATTGGATTTTTATTAAGATATTTAGGATTAATTATAGTGAACCGTATCAGTAATAATGATACGGTTTCTTCTGTTATTTTTATTGGTAGAAATAGAAGTATTGACATATAGAAATAATAAAAACATAACTGCATACAGATTTATAAAAGTGAAACAATATGATAGTGTAAAGTTTGGTATGAAAAAATAGCCTATGGCTAATTTTTGATAATAATAGAAAAATAACTTTGCAATATC
>NZ_JADNLK010000029.1 GCF_015555905.1 Clostridium sp. D43t1_170807_H7 | reverse complement strand
ATATTAAAATATAATTTTTTCTAAAAAATATAAAGAATAATTATATAAAAATATAAGATGAAAAATAATTTATATATTTATAAAAAAAGATAAAAATGAAATTTTTTAAAATAAATATTTCAAAAGAATAAAAAAGTGATTAATTTACAAAATTGATTATATAAGCTAAAATTGTTTGAGTAATAAAAAATAAAAGGGGGAAAAATTATGAAAAAATTTTTAGTCATAATATCATTTATGTTGTTAATAACTTTGGGAATAGTTTCTTGTGGAAAAAATGAAGCAAACAATCAGGTAACTGATATAACTAACAATGAGGAGCAACAAAGTGATAATGAAAATGTAGAGCAAGATAATCAAGAGGAAGATAAGGAAGAAGAAAGTAAAGTAGAAGAAAAAGAAGTTGAATACATAAATATTGCATCAGAGGAGGTTAGAATTCCTATTCTTATGTATCACTCTATAAGCGATGATGATCCTAATAATAACTTATTAGTACCTCCAAGCATGTTTGAAGAGCAAATGGCATGGTTAGAAGCAAATGAATTCACTGCAATGAATTTAGATGAAGCATTAGAAGCTATGGAAACGGGAAAAGTACCTAAAAGACCTGTAGTAATAACGTTTGATGATGGTTATTCTGATAACTATACTAGTGCTTTTCCGTCATTAAAAAATCATGGATTAAAAGCTACGTTTTTTGTTATAACTGATGGGGTAGATAACGGATATTATATGTCTACAGATATGTTAAAAGAGATGCAGGCAGCTGGAATGTCAATAGAAAATCATACAGCTAATCATTTAGAATTAGATAAGTTATCTAGAGAAGATGCCTATGATGCAATTAAGAGGGGGCAAGATTTCCTAAGAAATAATATAGGATCGGATGCAAATTACTTATGTTACCCTGTTGGAAAATATAATGATGAAACTATTGAAATTGAAAAAGAATTAGGTATTAAAGCGGCAACTACTACTCAAGGAGGAATAAGTTCTATAGGTGATGGTTTATACCAACTAAAAAGGGTTAGAATATATCCAATGAGTATAGAAAGTTTTGCTTCAATATTTTCTGAGTATATTTATTAGACATAAGTTATAATATAATAAAATGAACTAATAAATATGATACTTTCGGAGGTAAAGTAATGGCTAAAATAACTAGTAGAAATAATGACTTATTAAGGGATTCTAGAAATAAGGTATCACCAAAAGTTTATGATCTTTTAATTGATTTAGTTAATGATGATAGAGAAGATTTAGCGGAAATAGCATTAAAGATAGACTATTTAATAGAATATGCAAATAGTGCTATTAAGGGAAAAGATTTTTCAGAAGCTTTAGAAACAGTACAAAGAGCAGAAGAAAGATTAAAGATGATAAAGAGATCAAATTTTGATGTAAGTCATTTAGAATACTTAATTGAAGGTGTTAAAAAAAAGATAAGGAAGTAATCACTTCCTTATCTTTTTTTATATTATTTAGATTTTTTTCTATTATTACTTCTTCTTTTTTTGTTATTAGTTGAAACTTCAACGTTAACTCTTCTCTTATTAATTTTTCCACCAGTACATTTTTCAAGAACTTGTCTATGAATTGTGTTATCTACATTAACAAATGCGAAGTTTTCCATTATATCGATATCTCTTATTTGAGATGCCCCAACTTTAGCATTATTCTTTATGTAGTTTATTAATGTCTTAATAGTTAAGCCATCTCTTCTACCAGCAGAGAAGAATAATCTAACGTCATTTTCTTTGCTTGATGCAGGAGCTTCAAGCTTATCACTTGAATAATCAAAAGATAATTGATTTTTAAATTGACTTTGAAGTAATGAAGCAATTACCTTAACAGAATCGTGACTTTCAGTTAATTGAGTAGCAACATCTACAAATTTTGAATAATCTTCAGCTTCTATTATTGATGAAATTTCATTAGCCATTAATTCAAATTTAGCGTTATATATTTCTTGAACTGTAGGTATATTTCCTTTTTCGATATTACCTTTAGTTACATTTCTTATTTGCTTAAGGAATCCAAATTCCTTTGGAGTAATTATGCTGTAAGCAGTACCTTCTCTACCTGCTCTACCAGTTCTACCAATTCTGTGAACATAAGATTCAATATCTTGAGGTAACTCATAGTTAAATACGTGAGTAACACCATCAACGTCAATTCCTCTAGCAGCAACATCTGTAGCAACTAAGAATTTTAATGAACCATTCTTGAACTTAGCAAGAGTTTTCATTCTTTGAATTTGAGACATATCTCCATGCATACCTTCAACCATGTATCCTCTAGCTTGCATTGCAGCAACTAAATCATCAACGCCTTTTTTAGTTCTGCAGAAGATAATACCTGCTGATGGATTATCAAAGTCTATTAATCTACAAAGAGCTTCTAATCTTTGAGAGCCATTAACTTCAAAGAAGTTTTGCTTGATTGTAGAACCAGTCATTTCTTTTCTAGCAATAACTATATGTTGTGCATCTTCTTTTAAATATTTTTTTGATAATTTCTTGATTTGAGGTGGCATTGTTGCAGAGAATAATAAAGTTTGTCTTTCTTCTGGAATGCTCTTCATTATTTCCTCCATATCATCAATGAACCCCATGTTTAGCATTTCGTCAGCTTCATCTAGCACTAGGAATTCTACTGATGATAAAGGTAAATTTCCTCTTCTTATATGGTCTAAAACTCTACCAGGAGTACCAACTACTATATTAGCTCTTTTTAAATCTCTAGCTTGAAGGTGAATTGGTGCTCCACCGTATACAGCAACGATGTTTAATTTTTCGTACTTAGTTAATTTTACTAATTCATCGTGAACTTGTATTGCTAATTCTCTTGTTGGAGCTAAGATTATTGAGCCTATAGCATTTTTAATTTTTAAGTTGTTTATCATAGGTAGACCAAATGCTGCTGTTTTTCCTGTACCAGTTTGAGCCTGACCTATAATATCGTTACCTGAAAGGGCAACTGGAATTGCTTCAGCTTGAATTGGAGATGGAGTAGTAAAACCTAAATCATCAATAGCTTTTACTAAAGTCTCTTTTAAGCCTAAATCATTAAATGTTAAATTCGTCATATAGTATCCTCTTTTTTCATATATTTTTTATTTATTTCAAATTATTTAAATAATTATTTCTCATCAATCGACTTTATTAAGTATATAGCAAAAATATAATTAATGCACTAAGTATTTATTGTAAAATATGAAATACTTATTTATTTTCAAAATAAGACAAAATGGTATTGTTTTCATTGGGAAATTTTAAAAAAAATTAAAAATACCAAAAAAATATAATTGACAATTAGCGAAAAATAGTTCAAAATATGCAATGGAAATAGTCATTACTTAAATTTTAAATATTGTGTTATTGTGTCATGGAGTATGTGGGAAGTTAGGTCTACCTATGTACTCTATTTTTTTGTAATGAAAAGACTCCTTCAGAGGAAGATATATGTCTATATGGTTAAAAGATAAAAAGGTGAGTTATTTTTAACTCACCTTTTAAAATATATTAAGAAATTTTTGAAGCAATTATACTTTGAACAGTTTTAGGTAATATATCTTGTTCTTCTTTAGTTAAATTTGCAGTTTCAATTGCTGGATGGAAATAAAGATTAACAGTAGCAGGTTTAATCCAAGGTCCATTACCGTGTTCCATTATTTTAAAAGATCCATCCATAGTTACTGGAACTATAGGGCATTTTGACTTAGTGGCTAGTTTAAAGCTACCAGCTTTAAATTCTTTTATTGGACCGCCCTTACTTCTAGTTCCTTCAGGGAATATTACAATTGAATGTCCAGCTTTTAGATTTTTAATTCCATTGATTATTGCTTCACCTGATTTTCTAAGATTACTTCTATCCATAAAAACACAGTGTAGGAAGTTCATCCAAGTCCTTACTAGTGGAATTTTTTCAACTTCTATTTTTGAAATAAATCCAATTACTTTTGGAATTTGAGTAATATATATTGGGATATCGAAATTACCTTGATGATTACCTACAAATAACACTGTTTTATCTTGGGGAATGTTTTCTATTCCGTGAACATTAACTTTAACTCCAGCTAACTTTAGTAATGAATTTGCCCAGATATTAGTGCACTTATATATTAAAGCTTCACTTTCTTCAATTCTATTTTTCTTAATTAAGTATTTAACTCTAAATATGAGCGGTGTACTAATTATCAAGCTTAATACAAACCATATAAACCAAATTATAGTTCTTATCATTATTTTGTCACTCCTCAAAATTTTAAATATAAATAAAGTATACTATAAAATATACGTTAAAAGTAATATTTTTGAAATATAAAATATTAATAAACTAAATATGTACAAAGTCATATATTAATTAAAGATGAGAGAATTTTTTTTATGAGGTATGTATAGTGATTAGGTTTCAACCAGAAAAATTAAATGTGAGTTATAAAGATGAAGTAGGAATAAAGACTTTCTTACCTCCAAGAAAGTATACATTAACACATTCGGATGAAAGTGGTGAGTTGTTTTTATCAATAGGAAAAAAATATGACTTAGATCAGATTAATTATAATATTAGAGATGAAGTTTTAGGAAGTTGGGAAAAAGATGATAAAGATTATTTGCTTATTACATTAGAGGTTGATAATGGCGAGGGTATTAGTAATACAATTAAAAGAGATAAAATATTTAGGCAAAAGCTTACTTTAGCATTAATAGCCATAGTATACGGAGACAATTTATTTTTTGAAAATAATAAAGAATTATATGAAGCTCCTGTTAGAGTAAGGTTTAATTCAAAAGTTAGCGAATATGATACATTAGAAGAGTGGGGGAAGGTAGAAGATTATAAATATAATTTGGAGAGATACAATAATGAGTTACCTAATTATAAGTTTAATCCATTTCCAATATTACCACCAGTACAGACTCCAGGATATATAAAGGCTGTTAATGAGAAAAAAAAGAAAAGAGATAATGCTATAGAGATGGCATTGATAACTACATTAGAGCCATATATAAGCAGAGAGGTATATACTTTGTTTGGAAAGGACACTCCTTATTGTATAAAGAAATCAGAAATAATAGATGCAAAGGTTGTAAATACTTATGGGCCTTGTAGTGAGGAATATGAAATAGTAATTGGACTTAAAGTTGGTAAGAGACCACCTTTTTATAATAATATGATAATAACATTTTTAATTGACGAAAATGGAGTTAAAATAAAGAACGTTAAAAATCCCAAGTATAAGTAGAAAAAATTGACATATACTAAATGTTGTAATAAAATAAATATATAATTTAAAATGCGTGCTCTCATAGTTCAATGGATAGAATAGTCCCCTCCTAAGGGATAGATACAGGTTCGATTCCTGTTGGGAGTACCATGTATGCAAAAAAACGACTTACCAATTAAGGTAAGTCGTTTTTTTATATTTCTATTTAGATTTTTTTTCTAAAAAGTCTTTTGATTTTTCTAATACTATTATTACTACTCCACCTATAATGAAGAATATCCAGCTGAAGCTTGAAAGATTCATTGCAGGTTTTGGAACTTCTAATGTTGTAGGTCCCATAAATACTGCATAGATTGAGCCAAGCATTAGACCTAAGATTAAGTAAATCATTGCAGATCTATATTTATTTAATAGGAATTTAATTAACTTTATAGTACTTAATATTCCTACGATAACCCCTAGTCCAAAGATTATAAGTATTGGTAAGTAAGAAAAGTTTAAAGATAAAACTTCTTTTATTGCACTTATAATTCCAGTATAAAGTCCAAATATTAATAATAAAGTTGATCCTGATATACCAGGTAAAACCATAGCTGAAATTGCAATCATTCCAGCAATAAATACAAATATACCAATACTAAAGTTCAAATGCTCTAAAGAAAGGTTTAATCCACCATCAGATCCTGATGGGTTAAAATATGTAATTAAACCAACAATTAAAGCTCCGATTATAGTAAATATAATATTTTTGTATTTACCAACTAAAGAGTCTTTTTCTTCTCTCATTATTAATGGAATTGCAACTATTATAAAACCCGTAAATAATGAACTTATACTGTAAATATGTTCATCAAATATAGAAGATAATATTAGTACAGATAATATCATACCTGTTACCCAACCAATTCCTAATTTGATTAAGAAGATTAAAGATTTTTTCTTATCTTCTGTACTATTTTTTGATATTAAAGAATTTAATGAGCCTATGAAGTCATCATAAAATCCTAAGATAAAAGCAATAGTACCCCCCGAAACTCCAGGCACACTATCGGCTAGTGCCATAAAGAAACCTCTGATAAAATTAATAATAAACACAATATCACCTCAAAATAAATATGTTAAGTATAAAATAAATATACTAAGCATAGAAAATAATTAGTATATTTGTATAAAAATTATATTATAAATACAGAAAAAACACTAAATATTTTTTCTGAAAATAAATGTAAATTTTATGTTTATTTATTGGTAAATTATATCATATACTAATAACGTATGATATAATAAATATTAAAATATTTTATTAAATTACTAGGAGTGTGATTTTTTTGGAACCCAGTCAAGTGTGGCAGATAATAGTACTTATAATTTTACTAGTATTGTCTGGATTTTTTTCAATGTCAGAAACAGCACTTATGGCACTAAGCAAAATAAGAATAAGACATATGGTGGAAGATGGAGTAAAAGGAGCTAAATTAGTTGAAAAATTAACAGAAGACCCGAATAAGTTGTTAGGAGCCATATTAATAGGTAATAATATAGTTAATATATTAGCTTCATCACTAGCCACAACATTATTTGTTTCATCAGTTGGACCAAGTGGTGTTGGAATAGCAACAGGTGTAATGACTGTATTAGTGCTTATATTTGGAGAAATAACTCCAAAATCAATAGCAAAACAAAAATCAGAACAAGTATCATTAAGGGTAAGTAAGCCAATAAGCATAATAGTAAAATTATTTAAACCATTTATAGGTATATTTACTTTTATCTCAAGTGGTTTTATAAGATTATTAGGTGGAGATCCAAAGGCCAGCGAGCCATTTATAACAGAAGAAGAATTAAGAACAATGGTTGGTGTTAGTGAAGAAGAAGGAGTCCTTGAAGATGTGGAAAAAGAAATGATCTTCAATGTATTTGATTTTGCTGATTCACAAGCTAAGGATGTTATGGTACAAAGAGTTGATATTGTAGCAGTTGATTCTAATGCAACTTATGAAGAAGTTTTAGATGTTATAAAGACAGAGCAGTTTTCAAGAATTCCAGTATATAATCAAACTATAGATGATATAGTTGGAATATTATATGTTAAGGACTTAATTATAGCAGGACAAAATAAGAATGGATTTAAAGTAACTGACTATATGAGGGAACCTTATTATACATTTGAATTTAAGAAAATCAAAGAATTATTTAATGAAATGAAAAAGACAAGGAATCATATTAGTGTAGTTCTAGACGAATATGGTGGAACTGTTGGAATAGTGACTATAGAAGACCTAATTGAAGAGGTTTTTGGCGATATAGAAGATGAATATGATGATTACGAAAATGAAATAGAAGTAATTAAAGAAGATGAATATGTTGTCGATGGAAGTGCAAAACTAGATGACATAAGTGAATTAATTGGAGTAAATATGGAGTCGGAGGAATTTGATTCTGTTGGAGGATTAATAATAGGTGAATTAGGACGATTCCCAGAAAATAAAGAAGAGGTAAATTTAAATAATATTAGATTTGTAGTAGAAGAAGTAGATAAAAACAGAATAAAAAAAGTAAGAATTTACACATAAATTAATTTTTAATTATAAATATTATAAAAAAGTGGTGAGTGACAAATATAAGATAGAAAGTAGTTTGTCATTTGCCATTTTTAGTTTATATAAAAATTAAAAAGTTAAACATACATAATAGCTAAGGGAGGAGCTAAATAATGAATTATATGGAAATTGCTTTGGAGGAAGCAAAAAAGGCTTATTCTAAAGGTGAAGTTCCTATTGGGGCAGTTATAGTAAAGGATGGTGAGATAATAGCTAGGTCACATAACTTAAAAGAGACTTTAAAATCCGCAATAGCACATGCTGAAATTTTAGCCATTGAAGAGGCTAGTAAAAGAATTGGTGATTGGCGATTAAATGGAGCTGAAATGTACGTGACGTTAGAACCTTGTTCTATGTGTGCTTCTGCAATAGCACAGTCTAGAATATCTAAGCTACATATAGGAACATTTAATAAAGATATGGGAGCTTGTGGAACCATATTAAATATCTTGGACTATGATATTTTTAATTCCTATGTAACTATAAATTGGTGTTATAATAAAGAGTGTAGCGAATTAATAAGTAAATTCTTTCATGAGAGAAGAAAATAAAGTTAAATCAAAAGGGGAGAAGGTAGGAAATGAATCCAGTAGCATTTGAAATTTTTGGAATGCCAATAAGATGGTATGGAATTATTATTGCAAGCGGAGTTTTAGTAGCATTTTTTGTATCATATCTACTTGCAAAGAAAAAAGGCTTAGATTTTGATATTATTACAGATGGATTCTTATGGAGTTTTCCATTTGCAATAATTGGTGCTAGGTTATATTACGTTGCTTTTGAATATAAGAATTATCATTCATTTATGGATGTAATAAATATAAGAAATGGTGGTATGGCAATACATGGTGGACTTATTGGAGGATTATTAGTTGCATATATATTTACTAGAGTAAAGAAGATAAATTTCTTTGAATATATTGATGTAATAATTCCTGGAGTTATATTAGCTCAAGCAATAGGTAGGTGGGGGAACTTTATGAATCAAGAAGCCCATGGAGGACCTGTTTCAGAAGATTTTATAAGTAAATTCCCGCATTTTATACAACAAGGTATGCTTATAAATGGAACTTATTATCATCCAACATTCTTATATGAATCTATATGGAATCTAATTGTTTTTGCAATATTAATATTTATTCTTTATAAAAAGAAAAAGCAACATGGAATTGTTTTAGGTAGTTATATGGTTCTTTATTCATTAGGAAGATTTTTTATCGAAGGATTAAGAACTGATAGCTTAATGTTCTTTGGATTAAGAACAGCACAAATAATTAGTTTAATTGGTATAGTTATTGGAGCTATAATAATATTTATAGCCAATAGAAATAGTAAGAAAAAACTTATATAATGTCTGAAAATAAAGTGGAGTAGCTTTTAAAAACGGCATCTCCACTTTATTCATTTATGGAAAAATTATAAAGAAAATCTTTTTATTGAACTACAATAATATTTATGTTAAAATGAGAAAGTATCAATACTAGGTACAAAATAAAAATAAATTATTTTTTTAATTTGTTTTTTATTTTACGGTATGGAGAGATGTCCGAGTGGTTGAAGGAGCACGCCTGGAACGCGTGTATAGGGGAAACTCTATCGTGGGTTCAAATCCCACTTTCTCCGCCATAGCCGTGCTAGATGGGGAGTTAGCGGTGCCCTGTAACCTGCAATCCGCTACAGCAGGATTTAATTCCTCACCTAGGCTTTAATCTGTTTGGTCTGCCCTATGCAAGTGATGTTGAGGGTCGGGTCCCACGCGACGTAAGACTGTGAACCTCGTCAGGTCCGGAAGGAAGCAGCGATAAGCAGCCCCTGCGTGTGACGTGGATCAATCTTGCCTGAGTTAACTACATAGGTAACGCTTATAGATTACTGTCGAAGTGAGGTGCACGGTTTTAAATTATCCTTTCTTTTAGAAAGAAAGGCTTTTTTAATGTTTATAATGATTTTGATTTAAATTATACTGATGATTAAAAATAGAGTAAATCTAATTATCATCATAAAATTTTATTAATTACGGTTACTCTTCAATAGGATTAACAATATAGGACAAAAAACAATAGGACAGAAAAATAGGGAAATTTCGCTAGAAATATCCCTATTTTTCTGTCCTTTTTTAGATATAAATTAATAAAAAAGTAGTTTTGAATTATATGTAATAATACGGATTTACCAGTAATAAGTCGGACTAATGCAAGTTAAAAGCTTAAAAAATTGCATTTTATATAGAAAAGTATTGTAAAATCATATTAAAATGAAATATAATAAAAATATAAAATGCAAAAAAAGTTAAGGGGGCTATTTAAAATGAGAAAATTTCCAACTTCAATGATGACACAACATCCTGATAATGTAGAAAAATACATATCAATTCAACAAGAGCCGGCAGAAGCTATAGAAGGGTTAACACCTCAAGATAAAGGTGGACTTGGAATAGATGAAATAATGATAGATTTTGAGGGAAAATTAACTCCATATCATCAAACATCTCAAGTTGCATTAGGGTTAATTGGTAATGATGTGATTCCAGGAAAGGATGTTAGAATAACACCTAGAATACCAAATGCAAATAAGGAATCTGTATTTAGACAATTAATGAGTATAATGTCTATAGTAGAAACAAATGCACAAGCATATCAGCTAACTGGTGTACAAGCTATTAGAGAGGTTGTAGTTCCAATGGTTGAAACGGGACAAGAAATTTCGGAGTTCCAGGATAGAGTTAATTCTGTTATAGAATTAGGCAATAAGAATTATCCAGTAAAATTTGAAGAAAATAGTGTGAGAATAATTCCATTAGTAGAGGATGTTCCAGCATTAGTTAACGTTGATAAGATATTAGATGAATTTTATCATATATCAGAAGAAAAGGGCCATAACATAGATTATTTAAGATTTATGATAGCACGTTCTGATACAGCTATGTCTTATGGATTAATATCAGGAGTACTTTCTGTTGTTATGGCTGTAGATAAGGCTTATAAATGGGGTAAAGAACATGGGGTAGAGGTAGCTCCAATATTAGGATGTGGGTCTCTTCCATTTAGAGGTCATTTTACAGGTAGAAATATAGATAAAATATTACAAACATATGCTGGAGTAAAGACATTTACTTTCCAATCAGCCTTAAGATATGATCATGGTGAAGAGGAGACTAAACAAGCTGCTAGAGAGCTTAAAGAGAAGGTTGATATGTATGAGCCTAGAAACTTCTCAGAAGAGGATATAGCATTAATGAAGGAGTTTATAGGAATATTATCTAAGCATTATTTAACTACGTTCTTAAAAGTAATAAATACTGTTTCATTTGTATCTGACTTTATTCCAAAGAATAGAGATAGATTAACTAAGGCTAAAACAGGATTAGAGTATAATAGAGAAGTTGCTAATCTTGATAATATAGCAAACTTAGTAAGTGATGAAGAGTTAAAGAAAGAGATATTAAGTATAGATAATTCTGTTGAATATGCTGTACCAAGAGCAATATCATTTACTGGAGCAATGTATACATTAGGTATGCCACCAGAGCTTTTAGGTATGGGTAGAGGGCTTAAGGAAATAAAAGATAAGTTCGGACAAGAAGGAATAGATAAATTATTAGAATTCTATCCTATGTTAAGAGAAGACTTAGGATTCGCAGCTAGATTTGCAAATGCTGGAGTTAGTAAGAGAATAATTGATGAAACTGCAAGACAAGAATATAAAGAAGATATGAAGTATGTTAATGAAATATTAGATTTAGGATTAGACTATGAGTTTATGAATGATAATGAGTTCTATCATACTTTATTAAAGACTACAAGACCAATAATAATGCATTTAATAGGGTTAGAGACTGATATAATTCAAAGTAAGACTGAAGAGTTAAAGATTCTAAATGAGTGGATTATTAGAATGGGTAAAGTTAGAGGAAGTATTGGATAAAATTAAGAGTTTAATAGGAAAAAGTCGGCAAAGCCGACTTTTTTGTTTTTTAGTAAATATACTATTTTCTTACTAGATCAATGAATTGATATTTTAATCCGTTTTTTTCACAAGTAAATATTTCTGATTCAAAATCCACAGCAAACTCTTTAAAATCTACTTGTGGAAAACTTGTATCTCCATCAAAAGATTTAAAAACTTTTGTTAAAAACAATTTATCCACAATGTGGATAAGTTGTGTGTAAATTTCGCCTCCACCTATAATAAATGCGGTTTCATGTGAGTTTTTATATTTGTTGATAACTTCAGACAAACTGTGGATAACTTCTACATTTTCATTATCCACAGTATAGTTTTTATCTCTTGTGATTATAACATGTTTTCTATTAGGTAAAACACCAGGTAAAGATTCGAAAGTTTTTCTACCCATTACAATTGTATTGCCTGAAGTAATTTCTTTAAATCTCTTTAGGTCTTCTGGGATATGCCATAAAAGCTTATTATCTCCACCTATAATATTATTTTCTGCTACAGCCACTATAATAGAAAGCATTAAACGGATACCTCCATTTTTATTGCTGGATGATATTTATAATCTATAAGTTTAATATCATCTGCTGTAAAGTCGTAGAAGTTAGTTATTTCAGGATTAATCCAAAGCTTAGGAGCTTCATACTCATCATTAGCTCTAGTTAATTGAAGTTTCATTCCTTCTACTTGGTTTTCATATATATGTGCGTTATTAATTACATGAGTAAATAAACCAGGTTTAAGACCTGTTACTTGTGCAATTAAGTGAACTAACACTGCATATTGCGATGTATTAAATGGTACACCTAGTGGTATATCTCCGCTACGTTGTACAAGCATACAATTTAATCTACCATCGGTAACATCCCACATAGTCATGAAACAACATGGTTGAAGGGTCATATGGGGTAGATCCTCTATATTCCACATAGTCATAAGCATTCTTCTATCTTGAGGATTTGTTTTTAAGGTCTCAATAAGCTTATCAATTTGGTGGAACTTAGCTATTTGATAGCCATATCCCCTACCAATAGTATTATTTTCATCAACCCATTCATCCCAAATGTGAACATTTTGTTCTTGTAACTTAGTTACGTCATTAGATTGATCCCTATAAATCCATAGCATTTCTTTTACAGCAGTTTTAAATGCTACAAATTTAGTTGTTAGAATAGGAAATTCCTTTTCTAAATTAAATTGCATTACTTGATGAGGCAACTTATATGTTGGCATACCAGTTCTATTGTTATCATAGTAGCCGTTGTTTAAAATGTCTTCTACTATACTTAAGTATTTTTTGTCATATAGACTCATCTCAACACCTCCTAAAATGTATATTATCTATTTTACTACAAAATTCTTATATAAAAAATCATATTAAATCTAAAATGATAGAAAAATAGCGAAAATAGTTAAAAAAATAACAATTAAATGTAAAATAAATACAACAAAATGTTAAAAAAATAACAATAAAAAGGAGGTGAATATACCGAATAGAAATGAAAAGAAAAATACTTCAAGAAGAATGTATAAAAAATGAATAAATATACGAACTGGGAAATTTAGCGTTTATTCATGTTAGTATATGAAGTTTCTTATAAATAATACATATGGAGTTTAAAGTAATAAAAGGGGAAAAATCTTTAACTATTAATAGAATTTGGGTATAATAAAAAATAAACAACTACGCAAAAGAGAGGTGAGTATAGTGGCATATACGGCTTTATATAGAGAATGGAGACCAAGGACATTTAATGATGTTGTAGGTCAAGAACATATTACAACAACCCTAAAAAATCAAATTTTAAATAATAGAATTGCTCATGCGTATCTTTTTTGTGGAACTAGAGGAACAGGAAAAACTTCTACAGCAAAAGTATTTGCAAAAGCACTTAATTGTCTTGATTTAAAAGATGGAGAACCATGTAATGAGTGTGAAATGTGTAGAAAGATAAATGAAGGTTTAGCTATAGACGTTACAGAACTAGATGCAGCTTCAAATAATGGTGTGGATAAGATTAGAGATATAATTGATGATGTTAAATATCCACCACAAGAAGCAAGATATAAAGTTTATATAATGGATGAAGTTCATATGTTATCGGCGGGTGCAGTTAATGCCTTTTTAAAAACATTAGAAGAACCACCGAATAATGTAATATTTATTTTAGCAACAACAGATCCACAGAAGTTACCTATTACTATTCTTTCAAGATGTCAAAGGTTTGATTTCAAAAGAATAAATAATGGTGAAATAACAGCAAGGCTTAGAAAAATAGTAAACGATCAAAATGTTTTAGCAGATGAAAGAAGTTTAAACTTAATTGCTAGAGTTTCAGATGGAGCAATGAGAGACTCATTAAGTATATTAGATCAGGCTATTTCTATGGGAAATGGAAATGTTGATTATAATACTGTAGTTAGTATGTTAGGTTTAGTTACTAATGAGCACTTATTTAATTTAGTTAATGCAATAATTCAAAGAAGTGTAGAGAAAAGTATCGAAATTATAGAAGATGTAATATATTCAGGAAAGGATATATATTTATTTATAAAGGATTTAATCGCTCATTATAGAAATTTACTTATGGTTAAGGTAACTAATAATCCTGAAGAAGTATTAGATATGTCAGAAGAAAATATTGCTTTAATTAAAGAGCAAGGTGCACGTTTAAGAGCAGAGGAAATAATGAGATGCATAAGAATACTTCAAGAGGCAGAAAATAATGCTAAGTTAAGTAAACAAGCAAGATTATATTGCGAATTAGCTGTTATTAAAATGTGTAAGATAGAGTATGATACTTCAAATGAAGTAATGCTAACTAGGTTAAATAAGCTAGAGGAAAGTTTAAGAAATGGTAGTATTAAAGTTGCTACTGCATCAAAAGAAGTTGCACAAATGAGTAATAGTAAATCAGTTAATGCTATGCCTAGTAATAAAGTAGTTAAGGGGCAATATAGTAATGAAGGAAATATTGGAGGAAATCCAGATTCTAAAATTACTATAAATGATGTTAAAAAATCTTGGAAGGATATAATAGAGAGATTTAAAGCTAGAAGAGAAATGATAATAAGTTCTCTAATTATGATAGGAAAACCAGTAGATTGTTCTAATGGAGTAATTACTGTGGAGTTTGATAGTCAAAATGAGTTTGCTAAGAATAGATTAAGTGAAGCTAAAAATAGAGATGTTATAAATGATGTTTTCTTTGAAATATTTAGAGAAAAGGTTAAAGTTAATTTTGTAGTTCAATCTGATGATAATAGAGGAAAAAGTACAGAGGATATTTTAAGAGACACATTAGGTGATGATTTAATTGATTTTATAGATGAATAATAGCATATGGATACTTTATTCTAGTAAATATTAAAAAAATACTATATAATAAAAAATAGATTTTAGTTATTTAAAGGAGGATATTTTATGGCAAGAGGTGGATTCCCAGGAGGTTTCGGGGGAGGAAATATAAATAACTTAATGAAGCAAGCTCAAAAGCTTCAAAGGGATATGGAACAAGCACAAAAAGAGCTTGAAAGTAAGGAATTTGAAGCATCAGTTGGTGGTGGTGCTGTTTTAGTTAAGGTTAACGGAAAGAAAGAAGTTTTAGCTATAAATATAAAAGAAGAAGTAGTAGATCCAGATGATGTTGAAATGTTAGAAGATTTAGTGTTAAGCGCAGTTAATGAAGCACTAAAGAAAGCTGATGAAGAAACTTCAAATAAGATGGGTAAATTAACTGGTGGTTTAAACATACCAGGAATGTTTTAGGACATAGGGGCTGTTTTTTTAAACAGTCCTTCATTTTTGAAAAAATACTGTAAAGTAATACTTTTTTAGTAAGAAAATAATAGAAAGTGGTGTAATTATGGATTTTTATCCAGTGGCTATAGAAAAATTAATTGAAGAATTTGCAAAATTGCCAAGCATTGGTCAAAAGACAGCACAAAGACTTACATTGCATATTTTAAATTTGCCTGAAGAAGAAGTTAAAGAATTTGCTACTGCATTGGTAAATGCTAGGGGAACTATAAAGTATTGTTCTGTATGTGGGAACTTTACTGATAAAGATCCTTGTGCAATATGTGGAAATCCAAATAGAGATAAGAATGTTATCTGTGTTGTAGAACAACCTAAAGATATTATGACAATGGAAAAAGTTAAAGAATTTAATGGGGTATATCATGTTTTACATGGAAATCTTTCTCCAATGCAAGGTAGAGGCCCTCAAGATATTAAAATAAGAGAGCTTGTTGCAAGAATGAGTGCAGATATTAAGGAAGTTATAATTGCAACTAATCCAAATGTTGAAGGGGAAGCAACAGCCATGTATATATCAAGAATACTTAAGCCATTAGAGGTTAAAGTTACAAGAATAGCATCTGGTTTACCTGTTGGTGGTGATTTGGAGTATGCTGATGAAGTAACACTTTCAAAAGCTCTTGAGGGTAGAAAAGAAATTTAAAAAATTAATTTATAAAGTAGAATTAAGAGTTGCCCTTGGCAGCATTAAGAAGTTAAGACTTCTAATGTTACCATAGGCAACTCTTAGCCTTTTTTAATAAAAGAAGTGTAGTTCAAAAAAACTTAACTTCTTAATTTTAATAATGATATGCAACACCAATACTTCCAGGTCCTACATGTAATCCTATAATAGGGCCTATTGATTGAATTTTTACATTATCTAATCCTAAGCTACTCTTAAGTCTATCAGCAAGTTCTTGCCCTTCAGACTCACAATTTATATGGTGAACGATAAGTCCTTTTATTGGTGTCTTTGAATTTTGTTCCAAAATAGTATTAACTATTTTATCAATAGCCTTTTTCTTTGTTCTTACCTTAGTAAATACAGTAGTCTTGCCATCTTCAACTGTAAGTATAGGCTTTATTTGAAGTAATGAACCAAATAAAGCTGAAGCACCACCAATTCTACCACCTTTTTTTAAGTATTCTAAAGTTTCAGGTACGAATATAAAGTTACTATTTTCTATAACATTTTTTGCAATACTTACTACTTCATCTAAAGATTTATTTTCATTTGCTGCTTTAGCTGCTTCTAATACAGCAAAACCAGCTTGCATGCAATTACTTCTAGAATCTATCATTACTATTTTTGCATCCGGATAATTTTCAAGAATCATATTTTTTACTAAGTTTGATGTTGAAAATGTACCACTCATATCTGAAGATAAGAATATTCCTACAACATCATGGCCATCTTTTACTAGAGACTCTACTGTACTATATAATTCTTCAATACTAGGTTGTGATGAAGTTGGAATTGTTGGAGATTTAGCCATTTCATTATAAAACCAATCATTTGATAAATCTGTTTCTCTATAACTGTTACCATTAAGCAAAACGTTTAAAGAAGCTATAGAAATTTTATATTTATCTATGTATTCTTGGGGTAAGTAGCAAGTGCTATCTGCTATTATTTTTATACTCAAAAAGAAACACCTCCGATTAAATTTAACATTATTTAAGGTATTATATCAAACAATTGAAATTAAGTACAGAAAATATATGTTAATAATTTCAAACTATGAATATATATAGAAATATATTTTGAATAAGATTCTATTAATATGGAAAGTATCTAGATAAGTACTTTTAGGAGGTAGAATATGAATATAAAAAATGTATTAAGTCTAATTTTAGTAAAATATGATAATGACGATAGAGTTAGCGATAAGGTACTAGAAGAAATACAGGCATCCATTAGAGAAATGGAAGCTGCAGAATCTATGTTTAATAGTGTAGATGACCCAAAATTAATAGAGGCTGCTATTTATAGAGAAGAAGCTGCAAAAAAGAAGTTTGATTATTTATTATCTGTAGCTAAAGAACAATATTCAAGGCAAAAAATAGAATCAAATGAAGAAATGGAAATATAATGAATATTGCTATATAATATAAAATAATATAGTATTGTATTATTTTATATTATATAGGGGGGTTATAAAGTTGAGTGTTGAAATGATTATTTATGCTCTAGTTGGATTAGCACTTTTATTTTTAATTATAAAATTGTTAAAGTGGCCTATAAAAATATTAATAAATGGAATAGTAGGAGTTGTGTTATTATATGTAGCAAATTACATAGGCGAATACTTTAATTTTTATATAACTATTAATCCTATAACTGCTCTTATTGCAGGTTTTTTAGGTATTCCAGGAGTCATATTTTTAGTAATCTTTCAATTATTTTTTTAATTTGAATTTATAATTTTAGATTTGGGAATATATTTAAAGAAAAAATATTTCGATAAATTCTGAGGTGTAAATCATAACATAGCTTCACAACTATTAAATTTAAAATTTGAAATTTTACTTAAAGAGATAGGGAATCTTCATGAAGAATGAAGATTCCCTAAATTTATATAGACGGGAGTTAGAAGATTTTCTTAATTGCCATAAGCGAAAAGCTTCTGCATACTATATAGTATTTAAAATAACAAAAAATGTTACAAATTTTAGAAATAAATTAGGGTGTAAACACTACATCCGTTTACACCCTTTATATATAAATGATACACTAATATAATTAATGTATCGTCTATACTATTAATATAACCATTTGAAATATAAATATGTATTCAAATTAATACTAAATAAGTTTATAATTTTACTTATAGGAGGAAGAGATTATGCCAGCAGGAAACGGAGTTAATTGTAAGTACTGTCCAGAATTCGAGAAGAAAAGATGTAATGGAGATGACAAGGGATGCTTATGTTATAAATGTCCAAGACATTTAGGGCAATGCAAGTGTGTTAAATATTGTAGAGAAACAGAATCAATTTTAATTTTTGATGAGGATTATAACGAGGGCTATTAAATAGTCCTCTATTTTTTTTGTGAAATATTATAATTATTATGTTAATCAAATTAGTAAAAATTCACAAAAAACATATTAATTTATAAAAAAATTTATAAAATATCTCAAGGTGATAGTTGTATAAAATGTAAAATAGTAGTAAAATATCAAAAAGCAATAAATAAAAACTATAATAATTAATGGGGGTTGGAAAATGGTAAGAGTATTGACTAATGACGGTTTGCAAAAAGGGGCTATTAATAAGCTAACATCATTAGGATTTGAAGTAGTTAACAATCATTATGATAAAGATGAATTAGGAGTTACTTTAAAAGATTTTGATATTTTAGTTATTAGATCTGCAACAAAAGTTACTGCAGATATTTTAGATCAAGCACAAGGAGGAAGGCTTAAACTTATAATAAGGGCAGGAGTTGGAATTGATAATATAGATGTTCCTTATGCTACACAAAAAGGTGTAGTCGTGAAAAATACTCCTAATGCAAGTTCTGAATCAGTCGCAGAATTAGCAATTGGGCATATGTTTGCATTAGCAAGATTTATAGCTATCTCAAATTGTACTATGAGAGAGGGACAATGGAATAAGAAAAAATATGAAGGTATAGAGCTTGGAGGAAAAACATTAGGAATTGTAGGTATGGGAAGAATAGGTAAGGCTTTAGCTAAAAAAGCAGAAGCATTAGGTATGAGAGTTGTATACAATGACATGTTTGGCAAGCAAGATGAATTATCATATGAATTTTTAGAGTTAGATGAACTTTTAAGGACTTCAGACTTTATATCTTTGCATGTTCCTTATGATAAAGAAAAAGGATCTTTAATAGGAAAAGATCAATTTGATATTATGAAGGATGGAGTTTATTTAATTAATTGCGCTAGAGGGAAGGTTGTTGAAGAAGCCGCTTT
Source organism: Clostridium sp. D43t1_170807_H7 (assembly GCF_015555905.1). Lineage (GTDB taxonomy): Bacteria > Bacillota > Clostridia > Clostridiales > Clostridiaceae > Clostridium. The sequence goes on along the minus strand of NZ_JADNLK010000029.1, from coordinate 7,815 downwards.
ATTGGAAGCTTTAGATAGTGGAAAAGTTGCTGGTGCAGGAATAGATGTTTTTGAAGAAGAACCTACTAAAAATGAAGCATTAGTAAATCATCCTAAAGTAAGTGTAACTCCTCACATTGGAGCTGCTACGAAAGAGGCTCAAGAGAGAATAGGAGAAGAAGTGGTTACTACTATATCTGATTTTGTAGCTAATAATTTAGTAACTATATAATTTTACAGTTATAGGAGGAAGAGCGATGGCAATAATAAAAGCATTTAAAGCACTTAGACCTACGCAAGATTTAGCATCAAAGATAGCAGCATTACCTTATGATGTAATGAATAGTGAAGAAGCTCGTGAAATGGTTAAAGATAATGAGTACTCATTTTTGCATGTAGATAGAGCAGAAATTAACTTACCTAAAGAGACTAATATATATGATAAAGTTGTATATGAAAAAGCAAGGGATGTATTAGATAAGATGATCGACGATGGATTATATGTTCAAGAGGAAAAACCTTGTATGTATATATATAGACAAACTATGAAGGGAAAAAGTCAAACTGGATTAGTTATCTGCGCATCAATAGATGATTATATTAATAATAAAATAAAGAAGCATGAACATACTAGAAAAGATAAAGAGCTTGATAGAATAAACCATGTTGATTATTGTGATGCAAATACAGGTCCAATATTTTTAACATATAGAAATCAAGACGAAATATCTAGAATAATGGATAAGTGGACACGAAATAGACCATTATATGATTTTATATCTGAAGATGGAAATGGACATACTGTATGGATAATTAACAATGATAGTGATATAGAAAGATTAACTACACTTTTTGAAAAAGTAGATAGCTTATATATAGCTGATGGACATCATAGAGCAAAATCAGCTGTAGAAGTTGGTTTAAAGCGTAGAAAAGAAAATCCAGGTTATACAGGAGAAGAAGAGTTTAATTATTTCTTAGCTATAGCTTATCCTGATAATCAATTAGAGGTTTTGGATTATAATAGAACAGTTAAGGATTTAAATGGATTAAGTGAAGAGGAATTTTTAAATGCTATAGGAAAGGACTTTAAGGTTAAGATTTCTGAAAATCCTGTTAAGCCAATGAGAAGACATACTTTTGGTATGTATATGGATAATACTTGGTATGAACTTGAAGCAAAAGATGGAACTTTTAATGAGGAAGATCCAATGGATAGATTAGATGTATCAATTCTTCAGAATAATTTACTCTCTCCAATACTAGGAGTTGATGATCCCACTAAGTCTGATAGAATTGAATTTATTGGTGGTATAAGGGGAATTAAGGAGTTAGAAAAAAGGGCTAATAAAGATATGAAAGTAAGCTTTTCAATGTTTGCTACAACAACAGATGATATTATGAGTATTGCAGATGGTGGAATGATAATGCCACCTAAATCTACATGGTTTGAACCAAAACCTAGAAGTGGATTATTTATTCATAAGCTTAGTTAATTGTAGCTATTAATGGGCAATAAGCAAAAATAATAAATTAACTAATATAATAAAAAATTGGGGGGGGGCATTTATATGTCAAGAGTATATAATTTTGCAGCTGGACCAGCTGTATTACCAGAAGAGGTGTTGAAAGAAGCAGCATCAGAAATGTTAGATTATAAAGGTACAGGTATGTCAGTAATGGAAATGAGTCATCGTTCTAAAGCCTTTGAAGAGATAATTCAAGAGGCTGAACAAGATTTAAGAGAATTAATGAACATTCCTGATAATTATAAGGTGCTATTTCTTCAAGGAGGCGCATCAACACAATTTGCAATGGTTCCAATGAATCTAATGAGGAACAGAGTTGCAGATTATATTATAACAGGACAATGGGCTAAAAAAGCAGCAGCGGAAGCAAAAAGATATGGAAAAGTAAATGAGTTGGCATCATCAGCAGATAAAACTTTTTCTTATATTCCTGATGTAAGTAAGATTAAAGTAAGTGATGATGCAGATTATGTATATATATGTCATAACAATACAATTTACGGAACTACTTATCATAAGTTACCTGATACTAAAGGCAAGATTTTAGTAGCTGATATGTCATCAGACATATTATCTGAACCTATTGATGTTACTAAGTATGGATTAATATTTGCTGGAGTTCAAAAAAATATTGGACCAGCTGGTACAGTAGTGGTAATAATTCGTGAAGATTTAATTACTGAAGATGTACTTGAAGGTACTCCAACAATGCTTCAATATAAGATACATGCAGACAATAAGTCTTTATATAATACACCACCAGCATATGGTATATATATTTGTGGTAAAGTATTTAAACACCTTAAAAAGCTTGGTGGATTAGAAGCTATGAAAAAGAGAAATGAAGAAAAGGCTAAGATTCTTTATGATTATCTTGATTCAAGTGAACTATTTAAGGGTACAGTTGTAAAGGAAGATCGTTCTTTAATGAATGTGCCATTTATAACAGGTGATAAAGAATTAGATGCTAAGTTTGTTAAAGAGGCCAAAGAAGCTGGAATTGAGAATATCAAAGGTCATAGAACTGTTGGTGGAATGAGAGCTAGTATTTATAATGCCATGCCAATAGAGGGTGTTAAATATTTAGTTGAATTTATGAAGATGTTTGAAGCTGAAAATATCTAAAAGTAAAAAGTTAACTATACTATCAAAATAATTTGTAGCACAAGTCGTTAACTATAAAGGAGAGCGTTATAAGCAGATACATGGAGAAAGAAAAAATGAAATATTAATTTTCCGGGAACTGTGAAATTTTCACCTAGAATTTATATCTTTGTTCCATTGAACTTGCTAAAGTTGTAAAAGCCGCTTACGCTTCAATACAACTTCTTTACGCAAGTTCAATTCCACAAAGATTAAATTCTACGACTCAATTTCAATGTTCCCTCCAAATTAATATTTCATTTTTTGTCCCCATGTGGTGCTAAATATTATTAAAGTTTTTCTAGCATTGTCTTTAATATAAATGTTGAGTTTTTAACTCCAATTGGAGTGAATTTTTCAAAGTCCATATGAGCTCCGTTGTTAGCATTATCAGATATAGATCTAACAACAACAAAAGGAATATTGTTTAAATAACAAACATGAGCTATGCTAGCACCTTCCATTTCACAAGCTAATGCACCAAATTCTTTTTCAAGCCATTGAATTTTATCAAGTGAAGCTACGAACATATCTCCTGATACTATTCTTCCAGAGAATGTTTTAAAGTCAGAAGCTTCAGCGCATGCCGCTTTAGCTGTTTCAACTAATTTTTCATCACATTTAAAATCAAAAGTATCCATTCTTGGAATTTGCCCCATTGGATCACCAAAAGCAGTTGTATCCATGTCATATTGAACTAAGTTTTCTGCTATTACTACGTCACCAGGATAAATATCTTTACCTATACCGCCAGCAACTCCAACGTTTATTACTGATGATACGTTATATTCAGAAGCAAGTATTTGAGTACATACGGCAGCATTAACTTTACCTATACCACATACAACAGCAACAACATCATGACCCCATAGTTTTCCCTTATGGAATTTCATTTTTGCTTTTTCTTCAACTGTTTCTAATTTCATGTCTTTTAAAAGAATCTCTAACTCTTCAGACATAGCACCTATTATTCCTAAAATCATTTTAAATCCTCCATATAAGTATATAATTTATATAAATTTACTTAAAATATATTATATACTGACATTCAATTAATTAATAGCAAATTTGTTAGTAAAATTCAAAACAAAGAAAACCGATAGAATTACTTGTATTAATTTGACCTGAAATATATAATAGTCTCAATGGTAAAATAAATATGGACGAAGGAGAATAAACATATGGCATTAAATGAATTTTGCAGAACTGAATTACTTATAGGTGAAGATGGAATAGAGAAATTACATAATTCTAAAGTAATAGTTTTTGGTATTGGAGGAGTAGGAAGCTTTGTAGTTGAAGCTTTAACAAGAGCAGGGGTTGGAAATTTAATTTTAGTGGATAATGATACTATTTGTATATCTAACTTAAACAGACAAATACATGCAACACAAGCTACAGTAGGAAATGTTAAAGTTGAAGCAATGAAGGCAAGAGTATTATCTATAAATCCTAATTGTAATGTTGAAGCAAAGAAAGAGTTTATTACTGCGGATAATATACAAGAAATAATTCCAGAAGATATAGATTATGTTGTAGATGCTATAGATACAGTAACATCAAAGTTAGCATTAGCAGAATATTGTTATAAAAATGATATTAAATTAATTGCATCTATGGGAACTGGAAATAAAATTGATCCTACTCAGTTTAGAGTAACAGATGTATTTAAAACTAAGGTTTGTCCTCTAGCTAAAGTTATGAGAGCTGAGTTAAGAAAAAGAGGAGTTAAAAAGTTAAAGGTTGTATATTCAGAAGAAATACCAATGGTACCTAATAAGGGAAGAGCTGTTCCGTCTCAAAAAAGACAAACTCCTGGAAGTATATCATTTGTTCCACCAGTAGCAGGAATGATAATAGGTGGAGAAGTAATTAAAGATTTAACAGGATTAAATTAATATAATTGAATAAAAGTTTTAAGGGTAAGAATTTACTATTCTATAATATTAAAATAGTAGTGTTCTTACCCTTAAAAACTATATTAATCAACTTTAACTGTTACATTATAGTCTTCTCCTGTTAAATTAAGTAGAAGTTCTTTTAATGAGTTTTCTGTATTTAAAATGGCCTGTTCGTAAAAGTCAGCATTATTCATTTTTTCTGTAAATAAATAATTTAGATTTTTATATATTGAGCTTAATTCTTCTGATGATAGTTTCAAATCTCCAAATCTCAAGAAGCCAACTTCTGTATCAGAATATATAGTCTTATTTTCATCTATATCTATACTAAATATATCTATTTGAGGAATTGTTATGGACACTTCTTTAGTTGCAGTATTTATTTCAAAATTAGAGTTAGATAAAGTAGAAAAATCTATAGCATAGGAGCAGTTTGCAAAAAAGGTTATTTTCTTAGATTTTTTAAATATATCTAAGTTAAAGTAAGTATTATCTATTGTTAATGTTTCTGATAGTTCAACTTCTAAAGGAATTAATTTATTTACATTTTTTATTTCGTTTATTAGAGTATCATCAGATAAAATTGAGGAGGATTCAACTTTATATGTGTGAAAGTAAGGGAATAGCTTTTGAAATTTGCTAGGAAATTTGAAAAATAAAATTAATAGAAATAAAGCAAATAAAATAAATAAATAAAATAATAATTTATGAACTTTAAATTTAGAGTTTTTCTTATATAAAAAAATAGTAATCCCCACCTTGAAGTATTTATATATTGAATTCACATAAATCAAATATATTAAAAAATATATAAGGATATTCCTTTAAGTAATATTTTTACTTTTAAAGTAAAGTTGGTTGAGTTTTATATTAGTTTATTTGTATAATAAAAATAATTGAAATTGTTTTTAGGAGAGTTAGTATGGATAATCAAAAGGAAGTAAATATAGAACTTATTAAGGGTACTTTAGATGATTATATAGTTAAGGATAAAGATAAGATTGTAATAGGAAGATTTACTATAACGGAATTAGATAAGGAAAATAAAAAGTGTAATTTAAAATTAAAGTTTTATAGAGAAGATAACTATGACTTATTAAAGCTTACATTAGAAGCTATTCTTAAGGCTGTATTTAAAGATAAAAATACATTTAAGGCCAATATAGTAGTTACTGAGAATATAAATTTAAAGCCATTTTTAGATATTGGTTTTACATTAGAAGCTATTTTTACTGATAATATATTTACAAAAGGTAATTTCTATGATGAATTAAGTTTTGGAATAAATAGAAATGAATATTTGAATACAGGAAGAAATAATATTGTAGAGATAAAAGGGAAAAATATTTCAATTAGAAATTTTACGCCTGATGATGCACAGGAACTTTTAGAGTATTATTTAAGAAATAAGGAGCATTTACGTGAATTTGAGCCAGTACGAGATGCTAGTTTTTTCACTTATGAAACACAAAAAGGAATTTTGTTAGAAAGTTATAGACAGCTTATGACAGGATCAGGAAGTGATTTAGGTATATATATAGGTGATAAACTTATAGGTAAAGCTAAAATTTCTAATATAGTTTATGGAGTATTTAAAAATGGGATACTGGGATATTCTATAGATAAAGAATATGAAGGAAGAGGGTATATGAAAGAAACTATAAAATTAGTTTTAGAGTATGCTAAAGAGTATTTAGATTTGCATAGAATAGAAGCTTCCGTTTTAACAACTAATGAAAGGTCTAAAGGAGTTTTATTAGCCTGTGGGTTTGAAGAGGTTGGTGTTAATAAAAAGTATTTATATATAAATGGCAAATGGAGCGATCATATCACTTTTTATAAAATACTTTAATATTAAATAAGAAAAAATAGCTAAGGAATAAATCCCTAGCTATTTTTCTATTTATTAAACTTCATAGTTAACAACTATTTCTTTACCTGCTACAACAGAACCTGTTTCTACTGCAGTTATTGATTTAGCAGCATCAACATTTGTTATTAAAACTGGAGTTGCAAGAGATAAACCTTTTCCTAATATGAAATCTCTATCAATCTTAATGATAGGAGTACCAGCTTTAACTTTTGTACCAGCTTCCACTAATTGCTCGAATCCTTCTCCGTTTAAGCTTACTGTATCAACACCAATATGAACTAATAATTCTAATCCATTTTCTAATGTCATTGCAAATGCATGTTTAGTTTTGAATACTAATGATAATTCACCATCAGCAGGTGCAACAACAGTATCTCCTTTAACCATTATAGCAGCACCGTCTCCAGCCATTTTTCCAGCGAAAACTGGATCTGGAACTTCAGATAAAGGCATTAAGTCACCTGTAGCAACTGCAACTAATGCATTTTTTGGGCTTTCTACAGTATTTAATTCTACATTGTTTGATTCTGATTTACCGAATAATTTTTTTAAAAAATTAGCCATGATACTTCCTGATAATTCAGGATTCACATCCTTTCTGAAATAAGTTTACACAATTTTTAATATAGGTAATAAAATAAAAAGGCATAAGTATATCTTTCCTAATTAAAGACTAACTTATGCCTGATTTAACAGTAACACGTTTCACATAAAATTATATATATTAGGAATTAGTATGTCAATAAAAATAACAAATAAAAAATCAAATGAGAACGTTAATTTTGATAGAGATTTTATACTAATCAGTTACTTTAGCTATTTATCATACTGCTAAAGATAATAAAAAGAAAGTTGTAGCTAGTTTATTGTAAAATTAATGTATGCTTTCTTTAATAAACAAGTTAACTTATCCAGGTGTATCAATAGTAGGAAAAGTGAGAATAATAAAGAAAAATAGAGTAAATAGGTATTAAATGTAGAATATAATAGAAAATATTTAAGGGGGATATAGACAATATGATATTATAGGTCTTGTCCAAACGGACAGCCGATAAGTCGAAAGACAACAAGTTAAGTAAGTTAACAAAAACAAAAAAATGTTGAAAAAAGATGTTGACAGAAAAATAGTTCGGTGATAAGATAAGGAAGTCGCTTCGGTGCGACAGAGTAAATGGTCTTTGAAAATTGAACAGAATATAGTTAAAGTAAACCAGCAATTCTTTTGAGATAAGTAAGAATCTAAATTTTAATTTAGTAATTCGAACTTACAAAATGAATGAAAATTCATTTTGAACTTTTTGAAATCTCAAAGTAATTTGAGCAAATGATTAAACTTTTTAGTGAGAGTTTGATCCTGGCTCAGGACGAACGCTGGCGGCGTGCCTAACAC
>NZ_JADNLK010000028.1 GCF_015555905.1 Clostridium sp. D43t1_170807_H7 | reverse complement strand
ATAGCAAGGATTTATCATAAATGTTTTTTTATTTTATTCAGTTGTAAAATTATTCAAGTATTTTTGCACTATTATAGTGTGTATATAAGTATTAGAAAATACTGGGTGGAAGAATTTTTAAATATTATTTGGAATACTATTAGTCTGTGCTAAACATAAATTTCATGAACTGACTTTTTTAGATAATCTGAAAGCTTATTTATGATAAATACCGTAAACTCTAATTCTTTTTTATTACAACTTCTCATCTAATTTCCTCTCTTTATTAATCTAATAATTTTCTTCTCATTGATAACTATAATAATTATAAAATAAGCCAATGACTCTTTTAAATCATTGACTTATTTTATAGTTTTTATCCCCCTAAACTTCCCTCACTATTAAACAATCTATTCAATATATAATGAGCCTCCCCCTTAATTAAATCACCAATTTCCCTACTTCCCATATACCTCTTAATCCACTCCATCTACTTAAAAGATGCAGGCTCCTTGCCCCATTTCCTTATTATACAAGAGAGTGGCTTTGCTCCTCTCAAAGACTCCTAAGGGCTTTAAAATTTTCGTGGAAATTAAAATATATCTCCATCATCTCCATATATATATTCATCGAAATAATCTACATAATTCTCTTTATTTTTTGAAATCTCTTTAAAGTCTTGTAATAAACTTTTATCTACAAAACCTTTATCAGCTAAAAACTTTATGTACTGGCTTAATGATGTTAATTGACTCCTAACATTACTTGCACTTGTTGCAACATTTGGAATAAACCAATCTAGCATAAATATGTGCATTGAATTCTTTGTAACTCTATTTAAATCTTCTAAACTCCTCATATTAAGATAGTCACTTATATACAACTCAACATTTTCACAATGCTTGTCAGCTGTTTTTTCTTTTAACTTTTTATTCATAAATAAATACTCATAAAAATCTACTAAATGTTTTACTATCTCTCTTGACATATGTTCACCAAATAAATCTACTGTCATGTCCTCATCATCTATGTAATCATCATCCTCATCAAAATCAAAGACCATAGCATTAAAATTATTATTCATACCTTCAAACATATCCATATATTCTTCCAATATCTCTTCTTTATTTTCTATATAAAAATTAATACCATTATTCATAAGATCCATTGGAATATCTTTAAAACTATTTTCTATATTTTTATCAACTGTCTTTTCTAAAACCTTCATTCCAAATGGAGTAAGATTATGTGCAATTTGTAAATTAAATAAACCATTTAATACATTTTCTTCTCTAATTAACACTTGCATTATTTTATTAAATATTTCTATAAAGAAAGGTCCCTCATATATAGGGTTTATAATTCCAAGATAATATCCAAATATAATAGTAAAATTAATATCAAAAAACACTGAAAAGTCTTTATTGGCCATCATATTTGTGACCTTTTCTTGTGTTAAGCTTTTTATTGATTCCATTATTTCAATATTCCCTATATTAGTTAAGTTACTTATATTATTATAAATTTCTTCATAATACCTAACTATCTCTGCCATATATTTATCATAGTCTTCATAAGAAACATCATTCTTTAATAAATCTATTTCTATATTAGAGTTTTTAATTTTACACTTTTCCTCTAGATTTTTATTTGATATTTCAATACTAGCTTTTATTATTTTATTTATTTTTTCTTCATTACTTAAACTATCATAATTACTATATAGTTCGCTAAGCTGATAACATTGACAACCTATAGATTTAATTTCTTTTATTATATTAAGTTTTAATGATAACTCTAATAAATAATCTATATAATATCCACTTCTATAGCTTATTTCATCTATAAAAGTTTCTCCACCATCTATAACAAACCTATTACTCTCTCTTTTCACAATAGTTGGATTGCAATGTTTTGCTAATTTATTTAAATCATCCATAACCGGATTTTCAACTTTAGAGTAAATATTCCACTTAGTTTCAAAATTAATATTATTAGCTTTTATTATAATTTTAATATGTGGAGCAATTGAATAATCACCTTTTTTATAACTTTGTGCAATTCTATTAATTATGTAATATGGTGACATATATGTACCTTCTACAATTGGTGAAAATAACCATATTCTAAATATTGTATCTCTATAAGTTATCATTGAAAATTCATCTATGTCATCAGCTATTTCAAAATTGTTTTCAAACTCTTCCTCAAATGATTTTAATAGTAGTTGTATTTCCTTATTTTTCTCTAGTTTTTTAATTAATTCTTTCATATTAACCCTCCAACTTTAATACTGATTGCTTTATTATAAACTAGCAATTTGAATTATTAAAGTATAATTCTTTTATTTGAGAAAGTTGTTCTTTACTTTCTATATTGATTATTTTCCAATATAACTATTAAATCATTCTAAATACTAAAAATAACAGCTAGCAAAAAACTAACTGTTATCATAACCTTCAAAATCTTAAAACTCCATCTCATTATATATTTTCTATTCTACAACTATGACTCTTATTCTTCGAATCATAACATATTGCCACCGCTAATACCTTCTTACCTTCATTTTCTCTTTTAAACTTTTCAACATACTCTTTTTCAATAATTTGATTTATAGCTACTTCAGGTAATACATCCTTTTTTAATTCTACGATAAAAGGAATATCATTTTTTCGTCTAGGATGAAAAGTAAAATCTGCATATCCCTTACCTGTTTTTTCTTCTCTTTCAACTCTATAAATATCTCTAGCACTTAAATATGCTAATGTTAAAACACAAGATAAACTATTTTCATCATTATATTGAAGTATTGGTATTTCTGAATTATGAATGTCATGAAGAATTTCTTCTACAGTTTTTGTGTCTCCATTTACTGTTGCTTTTAACATTTTTCTTGAGTTTTCTATTATCTTTGAAACATATCCAAAAGATTCATCTTCCAAAGCTTTCTCAAACTCTTGCATAAGCTCTTTATTAGGAATCTTTAAATATCCATCATAATATGATAAAAACCCAAGTACTATCATTGCTGAATAAATTTCCTTTTTTGTTCTAGGTGTTCTTTGGCCAGCTCTAAACTCTTCATTTATTGTTATATCAATTTCCTCGCCAGAAACCATTTTTATTACATCATCACAAATATCCAAAGTGTTATATTTTAGGTATTCAGCAACTTCATCCATAGCTCCAGTATTTGTCCAATAGCTTTCACAATAATTATTTTGAAGCGCTTTTACTACTGAACGTGGATTATAAATTCTTATTCCTGCAGCTGTTAAATAACCATTGTACCAGCTTTCCAATTCTTTAAAATCCATATTTTTATTTTTCTTGCATAACTCTAGTACTTCTTCTTCTGTAAAACCAAAATATTCTCCAAATTTTCTATCTTTTAAAAATGTATATTCATCAAACATATTAAGAGCACTACCACTAGAATATTTTTTAATAGGTAAAACTCCTGTCATATAACATAATGCAACATAAGGTTGATCTTTTAAAATATTTCTTAAAAACTCTAAAAAATCATTTTGATTTTCTTCAAAAAGATTATTATTAAAAATATAATCCCATTCATCTATTATAAATATAAATTTATCATTTAAACATTCTAATAAATCACTTATAGATAAATATTTATCTACATTTATATGTGGATATATTTCTTTAATATCTTCTTTTAAATTAATCTTTATTCTATTTATATAATCATCATAGGTATTTCCAATATCGGATAACCTATTAAAGCTTATACTAATTACATTATATTTATTTAAATGTTCTATATAAGACTCTGATTTACTAATATTAAGATTATCAAAAATATTCTTAGAATCTACAGCTTTACTATAATAAGCACCTAACATATGAGCAACTGATGATTTTCCAAACCTCCTAGGCCTAGTTAAGCATATATATTTACTTTTTGTGAATAATCTCTTATTTAATATTTCTATTATAGATGATTTATCAACAAAATATTCTTCATTTAGAAGTTCTCTATAATTTTCTAAAGGATTAGTTGTATTCAAATATATAGTCACCTTTTCATCTCCCTTCATAATTACTTTCTTCTCATTAATAACTATAATAATTATAACATAAGCCAATGACTCTTTTAAATCATTGACTTATTTTATAGTTTTTATCCCCATAATAGCAAAAGAGTGACTTCGTCACTCTCAAAGACTCTCGGGGGTTTTAAAATTTAAAAACTAATCGTTATCAAAAATCAACTCTTCTTATATACCTCTCCTAACAATCCCACTGACATTTCTTCATATCAACATGATTTTCATTCTTAAAAAATACCCCTTCATCTAATAACAAAAATCTTTGCTCCTTCCATCCTGGTACAAGCCTACCAGAATAATTGACTACACGATGACATGGATATTTCCCATAAAATTCTGAATAACTAAGAACCCTTCCAACAAGACGTGCATTTTTATCTCTGCCAATAAGTCTGGCAATTTGTCCATATGTAGCTACTTTTCCCTCTGGAATTTCCTCTACAACAGAAAGTATTTCATAAATTAATTCCTCATTAATAACTTTTTTCATATATTATTCACCTATAATATAAAGACTTAGTTTAAGATATTATTATATTTTAATATTTAGTTTTCACTTATTTTTAAACAACTATTCAATTTATACAAGAGGTTGTCTTTAACTAAAAAAGGAGAGCTAATATCAATCATCTCTCCAAATACCTTTTAAAAATAATCTCTTATATTTTATATTAAGCTATAGGTGCCATAAGAATTTTTCCTGTTCCACGATATACATTGACAAACCCTTCACCTGAAACAGCTGAACCCACTAAACTTTTACTAGATTTCTCAACTCTAAAATCTAAAGATTTAGACCATGCAATAGCAAAATTACCATCAATTCTAACTTCATCATTTTCTAAATTAATTTCTATAAGTTCATCTCTTGGAACAGGGCTTTCTAATACAGCTACCCCTTCTCCTTCAAGACATAAATTAAATAACCCTTCATTTCCAAGCATTGCTGAAGAAATATTAGTTCTTGCTACTACCTTCTGCTTAATTTTAGATTCACAAGCAAGGAAAAGTCCATCATCAAGTACTAATCCATTCCATTCAGCAACATCCTCAAGAAGTATATGTTTATAAGTAGGTTCTAGCACTAATAATCCATTTCCTTCATATTTAGGCTTAATTGCAGATTCCTTTGTTACTTTTGATGAAATAGCTTTACCAAAAAAATCTCCTATACCTTTAACATCAGCGGCCATTTTTACACTTCCTGCTGTCCATTGCATTGATCCAGCACTTATTGTATATGCATTTCCATTTAATTCAATTAAAACTTGTCTCTTTCTAACATTCATTTCTGAAGCAAAATATGCATTAATTGCACTTGCAACATTAACACTTAAATCTTTCTTATATTCAAGAACCTTAACTCCACCTTTAGAATCAATAATTTCTACATTTTTATTATCATATAAATTTTTACACGTAATCATACTCTACCTCCATATGCCCTTTATTATTTTTAAGACTTAATATATATTTTAATTTTAAGTTCTATTAGACTAAATTATTAATATTCAACATAAAAATAAATTACACATATTATCTTATTTTTTTCTTTTGAAATCTGTTTCCTGTGTTCACATATATTATTACAAATATTAATGAAATAATATTTAACGTTATTCCAATCATAAATAATACTTTCATCATAAAAATATCACTTAATATGAGTAAAAAAATACAAAAAACAATCATAAACATAAATTTCCCCATAAATTTACATAACGCTAATACATCATAGTTTTCTTTTTCTTCTTTACTCAGAGTATTAAATCCTGCTATCAAAAATGAACATTTCCCCAATAATAACATAGTACCAAGAAATATAAACATAACAATCATTATTATTTTGCCAATCATAAAATCACCTCATAATAAATTATATTTAAGTATATGGTTTTATATAACTTATTATAACCTACTTTATACTTCTTTTCAAATATTTTACACAATATTGTAAGTTTTATTTTATTAATTAACACTTTAAAAAAATAAAAAAATAATTCCTTATACTGTATATTAATCTATAGGTTCTATAATAAATTTTCCTGTTCTACGATATATATTAACAAACCATTCATCTATAAACTTCAATCTATATAATTTTAAAAATATATCTATTCCATTTGATGAAATTATATAGTTCTGATATACTATTTAAAAAAAACATAATAGGAGGAAATAAAATGATTGAAGAATATAGCTATGAAGAAGATGTAAGCTTATTTACAAAAATTATTTCTGAAGAAGCAGATAAATTATTATCTAATGAAGATTTAGCTGTTGTATATATTGGTAGAGAAACTTGTCCATATTGTCGTAAATTTGCTAAAAAACTTAGTGGATTAGTTAGTGAAATTAATACAACTATTTATTATGTAGATAGCAATAATTTTTCTGATAATAACCTTAAATCATTTAGAGAAAAATATAATATTGTAACTGTTCCAGGTTTCATTGTTAGTAAAAATGGAGAAATTGAAGTTCGTTGTGATTCTTCAACTCCTGAAGATGAGATTTTAGAAATGCTAAGATAATTTAAAACTAGATGAATTATTATTTATTTTAAAAGATTAAGAGCTTCAAATCTATGAAGCTCTCTTTCATTTAATTTATTATTTTTTCTTAGGTAAATACTGTATTGCTATACGATTTTCTGGTTTATTATCAAATAGATAAATTACTATTAAAAAAATCCATTCAAGAGGCTTCATTAAAAAGTATACAAAATCAGCTGTATATTTAGAATTTATATGCTTTGCAACTGGATATCCATACTTATCATAAAAACTTCTTACTAAATAATGAAATTTTGGAGCTTTCTCCTCAATTATCTGCTCAAAAGCATTGGCAATACATAACTGCCTATTTACTACAATATACTTTCCCCCTCTTCTTCCAAGTCTTATTGGTTTTACAATTTCTTTATGTCCTCCTGCTGCCACAGTGCATAAATAATGTCCATCATATTCAAGACTTTGAGCTGGTATCTTTGTAGACAAATTCCACTCTGCAGTTTCAGTAAATGCTTTTATTACACTATCAGGTGCTTGTCCAAACAATACTAATATTCCAATTAATATTCCAAGCAATAGCACCATAAAAATAAGCGCTAACCATGGCCAGTTTAATGCATTATTTAATATTTTATTACATAAATTAATTAATTTATTATCCTTTAAAACCCTTTCCTTATACTTGTGTTCTAAGTTCCATTTAATAACTACATCTTTTATAACTTTAATAAATATCACTATAACGTTCAGTGGAAATAATATAAGTATTAAATTTACAGTACTAATCTTAAATACCTGACATATCCATAACCCTGCTACAATTACTCCAATATATAAAGCTGACATTGCTAATACTAAAACTAAAGGCGATAGATTATTTATTTTTGCAAATCTTAATACTAAATATCCTAATATAGCAACTAATATAAAGATACATATAGTTAACGTCATTTCTGTTGCAATAGGTGTATGAATTTGAAAGTAAAATATACTTTCATTCCAGTCCTTATATGTTATATTAGTTAAGCCGCTAGCTAAAAATATAAACATAAAAAGACTTCCTATTATCATAGTAGTAACTTCTACCTTAATTTCTCCCTTTTTACTTAATTCATCTTTTTTCAAGTTAAATAAATATATTAAATTGATTATTGATAATAATACTGGAAATACTGAAAATCCACCTATTAAAGCTCCAAATATCAATATGGAAGGTATCATTTTAAGAATTTCATATAAACTGCTATCCTTTGCTATTAAAATAATGTATAGTAAACAAATACTATATACAATAACTAAACTACTCATTAATGCAGTTACTATTGGATTACTTTTAAAAACATTTATATACCTTTTTATCATTTTCCCCCCTGATCTAATTATTTATTTTCAATAACTTCAGTAAATACCTCACCATTTTCTAAATATATTAATTTAGTTTTTGTTTTTATCCTACTTAAACTTTCACTCATTTCATCTTTTGTAACTGTGCAATCTATATGCCTAATTCTTTTTACTAAATCCTTATGAGTAGGAATAAAATACTCTGGCTTTAATGCATCTATAGCTTTTAATACACTTACTTTATTCATTGTCATTGGTGGAAAATAATTAGTTACCGGTAAAATAGCTATATCTATCTTATAATTATCTGCAATTTTCTTCATAAATTCTCCATAAAAAGTATCTCCAGATATGTATATTGTTTTATTTTCTATTTCAATTATATACCCTACTGCAAATGCTGGATGAATTGCTTTAACTACATTTATAACCATATCTTTTATTTTAAAGCTATCACCAACACTAATACCCTTCCTTTTTAGCATTGCAGCTTTAATTGATAATTTAGGTGCATATAACGGACACTTGCCTTTAAATTTATTTATAAACCCAATGTCCATATGATCAAAATGACTATGTGTTAATAATATACCATCAAGCTTATCTATATTATTATAATCATCACAAACTGGCTTACTTCTTTTAAACATAGGATTTCCCTTATTGCTGAAGTATGGATCAATAATAATTTTCCCATTCTCACTAGTTATCAAAATTGTATTAATTCCAAATAATTTAATCTCCATATCCATCCCCACATTCTATAAATAAATTTTATTCACGCTCTAAATATTATTTTCTCCATTTATACATTATTGTTGAACCATCATCATTAAACTTTGGTGGATATGTGTAATATTCATAACCTAACTTATAGTAAAATAGATGAGCTGTTTTTGATGCTGGTATTTCTATCAATCTACTATCAAGACACCATTCATCTTTCTCCAGATATTCTATTATCTTTCTTCCTATTCCCATTCTGTGATAATTAGGTTTAATAAATATTGTTGTAAAATAACATTGATTTTCTTTACTCTCATCTTTTGCTACTGCACCCATTCCAATTATATCACCATTGTATTTGGCAACATAAAAGTGTTTATTTATAATACTTAAACTTATCTTTTCACTATTAATTCCAAGTAAAAATCTATTAATATCACTCCATTGGTAATCCTTAATATTTACTTCTCTCATGCATCTATGGATAATATTAACTAAGTCATCAACATCATCTAATGTGGCTTTTTCAAATACTATTTTGTTTATATCAATTTCCATAAACACTCCCCCTTATATATAGTTACACTATAATACTTCACCCAAATATAATTCTTTAAGCATACCTTTAACTAAATTCGCTGATATTTGCGATGCTTTATCACAGTTTTTTTCAAATTCATCAATACCACTGTGACTTGAAGTGTCAGTAATTGTTCTTATTGCAATAAACGGAATTTCATTAACATAACAAACATGAGCCACACTTGCAGTTTCCATATCTACACTTAAAGGTTCATATTTAATATTAATAGATTCTCGTCTTTCATCTTCTATAAATTTTTCACCTGTTACCATTCTTCCAAATACAATATTATAATTAGTATTAAAATTAGTAATAGCTTTTTTTGCTAAGTTTAAAAGTCTTTCATCAGCTTTAAAGTAAATAGAATCAAGCCATGGATGAAATTCAGTCAAAATATCATCATCAACATCATAATAAGCTACTTCATTAGAAATTACTGTATCAAAAATTTCAAGACTATCATCCATTCCACCTGCTGTTCCAGCATTAATTATAATATTACATCCATAAGTATCTATTAATATTTGTGTTGCAATAGCTGCATTAACTTTGCATACACCTGTAAACAAGGTAACAACATCTATACCTTCAATTTTTCCTTCATAAAATTTCAACATTGCTTTTTCTGTTATTATATATTCATCTAACATATTTATAAAAGGAAGTACTTCACTATCCCCTGCACATAAAATCCCTATTCTCATTTTCATATTTAACCCCCTATAACCATTTGTTTTTTCCTTATCTAGCTAAATTAGTTCGATACTTTTCTAATTGAATATAATCTTTTGATTTCCTCAATCGTAATACTCTTGAATTATACTTATTACACCTTATAATCCATATTATGTCTATTAATTATTATAAATTATAATTTCATACTATATAAATTAATAATAAATGAAAAATTTACAACATACTTTTAGGTGTTATTTTATATTCTGCCAATTCATCTTTATAATAATTTCATCTAATGACTAGATTTGAATTTAGTTAATATTTTTATAATAATCTTCTGATAATAGTCCGTAAATACAAGCATCAACTATTCCCTTATTACTCCAGTCTGCTTTTCTAAGTGTTCCCTCATATTCAAGTCCACATTTCTTCATTACCTTTCCTGAACTTGGATTATCCGGGTCATGTTGTGATTCAATTCTATGTACTTTAACTTCGTCAAATAAAAACGAAATTATTGCAGAAAATGCTTCACTTGTATAACCTTTATTCCACCATTCACTACCTATACAGTATCCTATATGGACTTTACCTATGCTTTCGTCCATACCCACAACAGATATTGTGCCAATTGGTTCATTAATATCTTTGGGTACTATTGCCCATTGATAGAATGAAGAGTTTTTATAGTTTTCTATCCAATCCTTTATTACTGATTCTGTAATAGAAATATCCTTATGAGTAGGCCAACGTAAATATTCCGTTACTTTATCATCACTTGTCCAATTACGAAAAGCCACTTCTATATCATTTATAGTGAATCTCCTTAATATAAGACGCTCTGTTTGAATCTGAAATGTACCTTTATGCTCCATGACTTCTTTCCTCCTTCAAATTTTTATTTAACTCTGTACATCATATAATTTTATTGAGACAGTTTTTCCCTCTACAGATTTACATATAATTATTTTTTACATATTGCTATAAGTGGTATCTTCATTTCCTGTTCAGTCATCCCAGCATGATTAGAAATAAATTGCTTTGAGTTTTGAGAATATACAATACCTTTGTCATTAATTGCTACTGCTAAATAATCACCTATTAACTCTTCAAACTTAGGATTCATTTTTCCAATACCAAATATATTCTTTTCAATAACCTCTTTTTTTGAATACAATATAAAGTCATTACCAAAATTATAATTAAATTCAATTGGAAAATCATTTAAGTATTCATCTTTTACATAGAAAGCTGTAGCTCTTGTTTCAATAGATATTGGACGCTTTAACATATTAATTAACTTAGGATAATCACTCATCAAATGTTTTTATTTTATTACTTCCGAATTTCGATACACTATATGCTTTAGCCATCCCAGCATCTTTTATTTTTTCATAAATACTTTTATACGGTAAAAATTTACTAGCCACATGATAATCCGCTACCTGCCTTTCTGTGTCTTTTTCAGTATTAATAAACGCGTTTACAATTTTATCTATGTCACTAAAATACAAACTCCATCCTAACCATCCATGTTCCAAATGAGTTAAACCACTTTCAATAGATGTTGTTGCTGATGTAGTAGTTGGTGGAAATACAGTTGAATATTCCTTAATCAAATTCTTTCTAAAAAAACTATTTTCCGATAAATGATATTGTAATGCATCAATCCCTAATCCATCCAATAGTAATATAACTACATTTTTATATTTATACTTCAAAAGTTCATCAACATCTTTTAATGTGCTATGTTCACTCTCTGCACCAAAATATTCTAAGATAGAACAAGCAAGATTTACTATACTATTATTATAATCAACAAACATATTTTCCCTCCCCTAATTTTAATAGCTTATTATAAATAAATTACTATTAACTTTAATTTTATTTATAGATGCCATAATTTATAGTAAATATTAAATCTCCATTTACAACTTCTGCCTTTATTTCTCCATTCATCTTTTCTATTAATAACTTTGTTATTGTTAGTCCAAGACCTGAACTAGAGGTGCTTCTTGCTGTATCCTTCATATAAAATCTATCAAATAATCTTTCCACATCATTTTCTGTTAATTCACCACTAGTATTAATTAAAGTGATTTTTACCTTATCTTTTATTTTTTCTAAAGAAACTTTTAATTCTCCTTTACAGTACTTAACTGAATTTTGAAATAAATTAGTAAATACTCTATCTAAAGCAGTTTTATCAGCTTCTACAAATACTTCTTCATTTAATAAATTTACTTCCACATCAATATTTTTATTTTCAAAATCATTATAAAATAATAAAATATGTTCTCTTAACTCTTTATTTATATCTATTTTTTCCATATTAAACTTGTATTCATTAGCTTCTAATCTAGATAAATCATAAAATATTTCTACTAATTTGTATAAACCATTTGACCTTCTTTTTATAATAGATAAGTATTCTTCTTTCTCTTCATCACTTATATTTATATCGTTTAAAAGTTCTATATATCCTAATATAGAAGTTAATGGTGTCCTTAAATCATGAGATATATTCTCAATTTCTTTTCTTATCTCCCATTCTCTTCTAATATATTTAATTTTATTACGTTGAGATTCCTCTAAATAATCATTTATTACAATAAGAAGATTTTCAAAATTCTTATCATGTGAAAAATATTTTAAACTTCTATTTAACTCTATATTTTTGCAAATTTCTTTAAGTTCTATAGTTGAATCTTTAATGTTTTTAGATAGCAAAAAAAAGCGTGCAGAAAAATACACGCTAGGTATTAATAAAATTATAAGTATCCAAATCATTTTCTACACACCGACCTTTATTACTTAATTTCTTTTCTTTTAAATATTTCTAATCCCATAAAGTAAAATATTGAACAAAATATAATTGCTACAGCTATTGATTTCATAATTCCTTCTTTAGTGGCAAATGCTAAAACTATATCCTTAGTTTTTTCATTAAAAGTAATTTGGCCAATTAAATTTACTGGCATATAGCTAGCTATAGTATTGCAGATTTCACTTCTACGTCCAGCCATTGATAATAAACTTGGTATTATTACAATTATAGTAACCCAATAACCAATAGCACTCATTTCCTTATCAGTAATAAAATAAAAACAATTTGCTATAGTTAAAGCAATTAATAATAATGGCATAGATGCTATTACTGCTTTAATTAATGTAGTTAAGTGTTCTACTCCACTGTTTTCAAGAAGTATATATGCACTGATTACAAATGCAGAAATTACAAACACTGCTACTATTAAAGCATATACTAAAGTCATTAAAAATTTACATAAATATATGGCACTTCTTGATATTCCAAATGAAATTGTATTTTTCAAAGTATTATTTTTATATTCTTGACCAAATATTAAACTTACAATACAAATACAAAGATACATAGGAAACTTCATACTTGTGTATAAAGAACTAAATGCAAATTTAGTATTGTTATAAGAAAAATTAGCATCTGCATTTCCAAACATCCATAACACTCCATTTAAGAATACAACAAAAGCCATAGCCCCTAATATAAATAAATAGTTTCCTTTTGAACGTAAATTTCTATATATTTCACTTCTTAAATAATTAAGCATTTTTAACTCCCCCAATCAAAGATAAATAATAATTTTCTAAATTTGCACTCTTTTCATTTATACCTTTAAGTCCTATATTGTTATCTACTGCTAACTTACTTATCTCTTCATTAACTGGGTTCTTCTCAAATAAATGAATAACTCCATCTGGCATAATTTTATAATTTTTATATCCTAATCTTTCTTCTAAAAGTACAGATAGCTTTTTAGGGTTTGTAACATTAATTTCTAAATAACTTTTGCATCTTTCATTTAATTCTTCTAAACTTAATTCTTCTACTAACTTTCCTTTGCTTAAGAATCCATAACATGTAGCCACATTATATAGCTCTGATAAAATATGACTTGAAATAATTATAGTTATATTTTTTTCTCTATTTAACTTTAATAACAAGTTTCTTATTTCAATAATCCCACTTGGATCTAAACCATTAATAGGTTCATCTAGAATTAATAGTTCTGGTTCTCCTAATAATGCAAGAGCAAGTGCTAATCTTTGCTTCATCCCTAAAGAAATATTACTAAATTTCTTTTTCTTAGCTTCAAATAATCCTACTTCTTTTAAAACTTTATCAATATTCTTTTTACCTGGAATACCTCTTTGAATTCTATAATACTCTAGATTTTGTTCTATTGTCATATTAGGATAAAAGCTTGGATTTTCAATCATTGCACCTATTCTTTTTCTTGCTTTTATAATTTCTTTCTCACCTGATAGACCTAATAATTCATAACTTCCATCACTATGATAAGATTGACCACTTAATATTCTAAAAAGTGTAGTTTTACCAGCTCCATTATCTCCTACTAATCCATAGATTTCCCCTTGATTAACTGTAATGGTCACATTATCTAGTATTAAATTTTGACCATATTTTTTTACTAAATTGTTAGTCTTTATAACTTCTCTCATACTATTCTCCCTTCAGATATTTTATAAATATTTTTATACTGTGTGTTTACAATATTAATGATATAAAAATAGATTAAATAAATCTTCAAGAAAGTTTAAAGAAAGTTTAAAGATTCTAATTGTTATTCATCTTAAAACCGATACCCCATACTGTTTTTATATACTCTTCTTCTATTACTTCTTTAATTTTCTTCCTAATATTGCTTATATGAACATTTACGCTATTGTCTTCACCATAATACCCATTTTTCCATACTTCACTATATAACATTTCCCTAGAAAATACCTTGTCTGGATTTTTAACTAATATACTTAATATCTCAAATTCATGTGTTGTTAAAGCTAACAGCTTGTCTTTAACTTTTACTTCTCTTGCTTCTTCATTTAAAATTAAATCCTTAAATTTATATATACTAACTTCTTTATAATTATCTTTTTCTTGCAATGAATTGCTTTTATATCTTCTTAACTGTGAATTTACTCTAGCAATAATTTCTTCACATTGAAAAGGCTTTGTTATATAGTCATCTGCACCAATATTTAAAAGATTTACTTTATCTTCTAAAGAACTTTTTGCAGAGACAACTATTATAGGCATATCTTTATTGGCTCTAATATTTTTTATAAGCTCTTCACCACTAATTCCTGGTAGCATTAAATCTAATAAAACAATATCAAAGGACTGCATACTTAGCCTTAAATCAGCTTCACTTCCTGAAAAAGCTTGTACAACCTCATAATTATTTTTTTCTAAACTTTTTTTTATTAAATTATTTATATCAACATCATCTTCAACAACTAAAATACATTCCTTCACTGTAACTCACCTTATATATTAAAAATTTGTAATATACTAATAATTGTACCATATTATTTCAAATTTTTCATATTTTTATCAATATTATAGGTAAAATAAAAAAGCCCAAGAGCCGTAACCCTTGAACTTTATATTTTTCCAAAACTCCCCTAATCCCACCCTCATTTATAAGTCAGCATATGGTTATAACTTTAATTCATTACTTTACCCTTGTAACAATACTGAACTCAACTTTGATTATTTGCACATTGGTTCCGTATATGCCATCTAAAGCTAATTCACACCTCAATTAGCAGAGCTTATGCTCGCCCTTACAAATTACCGTCTAAACATTTTAAATTATTCAAGTAAATCTGTAGTCCAATTTAATCCTTGAAGCTTAGTATCTATTAATCTATATTCTTTAGATAAACTATCCACCTCAGCTTGCTTTTCAGCTACATTCACTGTACTTAATATTTTTATTTCTTTATTAGAATATCTATCTATTTTCTCAGATGCTGTATTTACGAAGCTTCTTAAAACAGATAATTTTAAACCTATAGCGTCTCTTTTTGCAATTATATCTGCAATACTTTCATTTCCTATATATGTTGAACTATTAGTTTTATTTATTGCCTTTATAAGTTTTTCAAGTTCTATAATATTATTATCTAATTCTTTTAAAAGCATTACTGGATCTTCTGATGGAGTATCACCTTCTTGAACCTTTGCATTCCTAATAAGTCTATCTTTAAGTGCTGCAATTCTTTTTTGTAAATCTGCCCTTAAATTTAATGCTTCAGCTAACTTCATAATTTATCTCCTCTCTAAATATTTATAAATTATTGCTATTACAACTTTTTTCCTATTCAATCTCTACTTTATTAAATTTTATTTCATAATAAATTATGATGAATATATTTTATCATAAATTTAAAAATATTATAGAATATTTAAGTTACATCATTTACAGAAACTTCTTTACCTTTAAAGACTATAACCAGCTTTTTAATATTAGTTATACCTCTACTTAAAAGCTCTGTCTCATATTTCTTATCTTCTATTTGCTTTTTACCTTCTTCTATTAATTGATATATTGATTTTTTATTAGTTCTTCTAGCTTTTTTAAATTCTATAATAATTCCAGGTTTACTTATATCCTTTGGAATTACCATTACATCATATCTTCCGTAACCTGATTCCTTATTTGATAAAACATAGTGTGTATTACTTAAAGCTACTAACATTCCTAAAACAAAGCTATGATATACCCTCTCTGGTTCTTCTCCTGAAACATCAAAATAACTTAATGACCGTTCTACATACTCTATAAATATTTCTTCAAATACTTCATAATCAAAATTAATTAGTGCCTTTAACATTTCGCTATACTCTGCTGCAATATAACTTTCATTAGCCCAATCTTCAATCATCTTTTCATACATAAATCTAACTTCTATATTAGGAATAGCTAAACTATAATAAATTCTATTATTTTCTCTTCGCTTACCAACTACCTTCAAGTAACCTGATAACAATAAAAAGCTCCAAATATTATTTTCATTAGCCTCTACATCTGCCATAATAATATTTTCATCAATAGTAGTTTCTATAGTATTGCCTCTAAGTAATTCCTCAAAAGACTTCTTTAAACCTTCGCTACCTTTAGCTAATATTGTTTTTATTATCTTATTTTCTGAAGTGTTTACCCAATATGGCATAAATTCTTTCTTTATATCTTTTAAGTATGAAAGAGTTGACCATGGATTATAGATTACTGTATCTCCAAAAATATATCCATTATACCATCTTTTAAACTCATCTCTTTCTTCTATTACATTAAAATAACTTAATATCTTTTCAATTTCTTCCTCAGTAAAACCAAATTTATCACTATATTGTTCATTTAATATAGTACATACTTTTAAATTATTTAATCCTGAAAAAATACTCTCTCTTGCTACTCTAAGTATTCCTGTTAATACTGCTTTTTCCAAATATATATTATCCTTTAGCGTATTTGAAAGAAAGTTTCTCATAAAAGCTACTGTTTCATCATAGATGCCAGAAAAATAACTATGTTGAATAGGAGTATCATACTCATCTACTAAAACTATAGCCTTTTGACCATGATATTCATATAAATACTTACATAGATTTTTCAAAGCCATTTCTAATTCTGCTTTTGTACCTCTTCTATTAATTATTTTATTAAAGTAATCTTTATCCACTTCAAAGCTTAAAGTTTTATACATATAATAATGCTTTTTATATATTTCAGATACAAAAAAACTTAGTTTAGCTTGAAAATCTTGAAAATTGTCATGTTTTTCATCTTTAAATGTTAAATATATTGTAGGATATAGCCCTTGCTTTTTCATTATATCCTCTTCTTTTTCTATAAGAAGGTTATTAAAAAGATATCTTCTATCTTCATCACATCTCTCAACAAAATATCTTATCATAGATAAATTTAAAGTCTTTCCAAAACGTCTTGGTCTTGGAATTAATAATATTTGAGCTGAGTCATCTAAAACTTCTTTTATTAATAAACTCTTATCAACAAAATACCTGTTATCATCAATTAATGTTTTAAAATCACTATTTCCTAAAGCTATTTTTTTCATCCTTACACCTTCTTTCTTTGCAGCATGTCTATTCTCATTATTCTAGTTATTAGTATATCATATTTTCTACTACCTAAACATGTTTGCTTATAAAGCAAGATAAGTTAAAAGCCCAAGAGCCTTAACTCTTGAGCTAAATATTTATATAACTATTTTCCTTACTGAACTATAAGTTCATTTATATTAACATTCTTTATCTGTCTAGAAATAATATAAGAGAAAATAAAGAAGGCTACTGTTATTATTAGTATTGGCAATAATAACGTTATAATTGTATATTCTGTTTTAAAATTACTTATTCCTGAAAACCTCAATAACGTACTCATTATAAAATCATTTATTGACATATTAAAAATTATACCTAAAACTGAGCCTAATAATGAAATTAAAAGAAATCTTAATGCAAATGAAATTCTTAAATTTTTTATTGTAAATCCAATAGACTTATATATAGCAAGCTGTTTTCTTTCATTTATAAACATACGACCACACAACATAATGGCTACTACTAAGATAAATAAAATAGATATTACATAAATAATTATATTAATTATTTTTACTCCTAATTTTACAATGTCAATGATGGAGTCATTTGTTCTAGCCTTAGCTTCTATACTATCACCAAACTTTTTATTTAAAGTTTTCACTATATCCTCTAACGCACTTTTATCTTCTAAAATATACTCTCTATATGGTGATTGAAATTCTGGTTCAAAACTTCTAATGCCCTCTACATTCATTCCAAAAATATTTCCTAAATCATTTACACACTGATATATTCCTACAATTAAAAAATCTTTTTTTATATCTTTATAAGTAATTTCAACTGTATCTCCTATATTTTTGCCTAAATAATCAGCTACAATTTCAGTAACAATAATTTCATTATCATACTTTGGTATACGTCCATCTATAATACTTTCATAATAACTAGGTTTTTCTAGTATTTGTCCTAATACTTCTTCACCATCTATTGTAAAATACCTATTTACTAAACCAAAGCTCTCTTTCACCTTTATCTCTTTATTTAAAAATTCTTCAACCTCTTCTACTAAATCAGTAGAGTTATACTTTATAGACAAGTCTGAATCTATGGAGCCAAACATTTTAATTAATGATTCATCATCTATAGAATTATTTAAAGCTGTAACAGTAATCATAAAAAATACCAATATAGAAATTATTAATGTAGCGCTAAAATATTGTTTTTTATTTGATATTATTTGACGAAAAGCAATTCTAGATAGTAACCCTCTTTTTTCAATATTTACATTTATAGCACTATTAAAATAGAAATCTTCTTTTCCGCCTGATATAGCACATACTGGAGATATCCTAGATATTTTTCTTGTTTTAATAATTATAAATATTGTTGAAATTGTAATTATAAATATTAAAAATACTATTAATTCAAAAATAGCTATTTTATTTGAAGCTAAAAGTCCCGTTAATGATAAAAATACTTTATTTAAATAAGGAATAAAAAATAAACTTCCTATTATCCCCAAAATAATTCCTATACCTTCAGCTAAAAAATATTGATATAAAAAATACATTCGTAAAGCTCTCTTTGTAAAGCCTTGAGACTTTAAAATCCCTAAATTAACGTAATCCATCTCAATAGTGCTTGTTATACTATGTCCCATAACTATTAATGTAGCAATAAATAAAATAATTATAAAAACATACATTATACCACTTATTAAATTTACAAACATGCTTGTATAATTTATAGATTGTTCTTTACTTAAAGATGAAAAGGCTAGGTCAATTATTTTAGTACTATTATTTACTTCTTTTTTAAATTGCCCCATAGACATATCATTGCCTTTATCTTTATCTATACAAACTATATTCCATCCTATTAATACATTCTCATCTGAAATACTACTGTCATCACTTTCTATATATCTTTTTTTATACAAATTATTAAAATCATTATTATTTATAAAAACCATTTTAATACTAATGGAACTTGTACCCATTAATGGTTCTTCAATAAATGCTTTTATTGAAAAAGTTTTTGATTCTTCATTAAAACTTAAAGTAATTTTATCTCCGATTTCACATTCATATAAATCAACAAAGCTAATTGGCACATAAATTTCTCCCTCTTCTAAAGGTAATGGATCTTTAACAAATTTATTTAAAGAATCATCATAAACCTTAAAAGGATGCTTATCTGGAGCATACTCAGTAAAAAATACATTACTTCTTTCTACTGTCCCATTTATATTTATACCCCCTGCCACTGAATTAATTACATCTACCTTTTCTACAATATCCATATTATTAACACTATTTATTAATTCATCTGAAGTATTTAAATCATTAATAATTACATTTAAATCTCCAATATTAAAATCATTTAAGGCTTCATTTGCTCTATTTGATATATTTTTATTTACATTTATCATACTAATAAAAGAAATAGAAACTATAAATGTAAGAATAATAATACTGATAAAGATTGCTTTTTTCTTTCTAAAATTAGCTTTCATTAATAGAAGTAACTCCATTTAATTCACCTCCTACCAAGCCATAGAAGAAAGCCATGCATTAACTTGAGCTTCTCTACTTTTTATATCTTGTTCAGTAAAAGGTGATAAAGTTAATTCTCCACATATTCTACCATCTTCAATATATAAAATACGATTTCCTCTTATGGCACTATTCAAATCATGTGTCACCATAACTATACTTTGTTTATTCATATTAACTTTTGTTAGTAAGTCTAAAACTGTGTTAGTATTATTTCTATTTAAGGCTCCTGTTGGCTCATCAGCAAAAATAATCGATGGTTCATTTATTAAAGCTCTTGCTATAGCTGCCCTTTGTTGTTCTCCACCTGAAACTTGAGATGGTAACCTTTTTTTAGCTCCTTTTAAATTCATAGTTTCAATTAATCTTTCTGCCCTTTTCTTCACTTCATTTGCAGACTTGTTTTTATTTAAAAAACCTGGAACTACAATATTTTCAAATAAAGTTAAATTACTTACTAAATGACTTTGTTGAAAAACAAAACTAAATTCACCACATCTTAAAGCAGTTAACTCTTTTTCATTATAATTAGAAATTACTTCATTCTTATATTTGATTTCACCACATGTTAATTTATCCATTCCACTTAAAGAATATAATAATGTTGATTTACCTGATCCTGATGGGCCCATTATAACTGTAAAATCCCCTTCATAAATTTCTAAATCAATATTATTTAACACATGGTTTTGCTCTCCATCATTAGCAAAGCTTTTACATAAATTCTTAGTTTTTAATATAACACTCTTCATATTTTTCTCTCCTTTTTAAACTTTCTAATCTAACTATAACAATTAATTTATTAAGAAATCTTTAAGAGATTTTATCTATTAATGGAATTATTAATCTTACTTCTAATCCATCTTTAAAAGAATTTATATAAACATTGCCATTAAACTGTTCCATTATATATTTAACTATATATAAACCTAGCCCTGCTCCCTGCTCTTTTCCAACATTTTTTCCACGATAAAATTTTTCAAAAATAAAAGGCATGTCCTCATCTGATATTCCTTTTCCATAATCACGTATTATAAGTATGTAATCTTTTAAACTCTTTTCTACCTTTATTTCTACTTTCGAACCTTTTGCATATTTTAAAGAATTATTTATAATATTCTCTAGCACCTGTTCAAATCTTTTAGTATCAATTAAAAGATTTGCATCTGGAATGTCATCATTAATAAAAACATTATCTTTATCACATAGTAACCCATTTAAATATTCAATTATTATTGGCTTTATAGATACCTCTACTAAATTCATCTTTAACTTACCTAAATCCGCTAAAGAGTGTAAAAATATATCATTTGTTAAAGCTGTAACTTCATCACATTTTTTTATTATTATATTAATATATTTTTGTCGTTTTAAAGGATTAGAAGCTAAATTTGCCTGTAACCCCTCTGTATATGCTCTTATAGATGCTATTGGTGTTTTAATATCATGAGATAAAGTAGCAATAACAGTTTTATTATTTTCTATTGCTTCCTTTTCACAGGTTCTTGCTTTTATAATTTCTCTTCTCATGCGATCAAAAGCCCAAGTAAACTCTCCAAATAAATTATTTCTCTCGTAATTAAGCTTTAAATCTAAATTACCCTTAGCTACCTCTTCTGCATATTCTTCCATTCTCTCAAAAGGTTTAATAATAGCATAATATATATACCCCAATAAACTTATCATTAAAAATAAAAATATTATAAGTCCATATACTACATAATAATTATTGCTTGTTTCTTTTATGTTATTAGTAATAACCTCTTCTAAATTATCTATTTTATTATAAAATTCCTTTTCCTCTATACCTAATAATTCACTTTCTTTCCTTATTTCATTTATGTCAATTATTACTCTTCTTTTTTCACTATCTAAAGTATCTTTATTATCAAAATTAAAAAAAACTACTGTTAACACCACTAATATAATAATGTAAAGAAAGATAATATTTAATAATTTTTTCTTCATATTATGTCTCCTTTTCATCATCACATAGTGAATAACCTATACCCCATATTGTTTTTAAGTATTGAGGGTTACTTGGGTTGTCCTCTAATTTTTCTCTAAGCCCTCTAATATGAACAGCTACCGTAGAAATTTCCACCTCACTATATATTCCCCAAACATCTCTTAATATAACTTCCTTTTGTAATGGCTTGTTTTTATTTTTAGCCATATAAAGTAATAAATCGTACTCCTTTAAAGATAATGAAACTTCATCCCCCCTTTTATAGATCTTTCTATTACCCTCATCTATTTCAATATCATTAAAAACATATTTTTTTCCTTCTTCATTAAATCCATAGGTTCTTCTTATTAATGCATTAACTCTAGATAATAACTCCTTTAAGGAAAATGGCTTAGGAATATAATCATCACCACCTATATCAAGGCCTATAATCCTATCATCCTCTGATGTTCGTGCACTTGAAAATATTATTGGTACTGTAGACATAGTTCTTAATTCAGCACAAATTTCAAATCCACATTCTTTGGCTAAGTTTACGTCTAATATTATTAGATGTATAACATTATTTTTTAATATTTCATATCCACTTTTGCTATTTGTAACACAGCTTACTTCATATCCATAAGCTTCTAGCATATCTTTCATAATATCTGATAATATTTCGTCATCATCTATGATTAATATATGTTTATTGACCATTTTCAACCCCTCCATTTCTAATTTATTTTAACATATTATTCTATATATTACATTTATATCTTATACATCATCGCAATATATATTTTTTATCATATAAATAAGAAATACACCTACAACATTAATTGCAAGTGTACTTATCTTACTTATACAATAATTAAATTTTATTTAAACTAAATAATCTTATAGAATTCTTATACATAATATTATCGTAGTCTTCTTTACTTATCATATCTTTTAAATCATTAAAATATTGTTGAGGTAATTTAGCTATATATAAAATTAGTTAATTGATCATACTTAACAATTTAACTTTTTAGCTTCTAATATCATAATAAATTCTGCTGTAACTAATACAAAATCTAATTGTGCCACATAATCATCTTTTTCTATTCTAATATCATGTAAGCAAATCATAGAAAAAAAATAGTAGTATTCTATTAAAACAGAATACTACTATCTCTTGTAATTTTATCCAATAACTAAATATTAAATTGTTCTTTATAATTATAGATTAAATTCTATAAATATATTCAAAAAGCCAAATTTCTTTATTATTAAGCTACTACTCCTGAGATTTTAAAATTTTATTTAAAAATCTCAACTGATCTATCTAATATTTTTGTAAAATAAGCTATAACCATTCCATAGTTAGTTATAGGTACATTTTTTTCTTTACATGCATTTATTTTGTTAAGTACACTTTTTCTATTTACCATACATGCACCACAGTGAATTATTAAATCATACTCTTCAACATTTTCTTTAAAATCATATCCAACCATATATTCAATATTTAAATCTCCACCAGCTATTTTTCTTAGCATATTAGGTATTTTAACTCTACCTATATCTTCATGTGATACATTATGTGAGCAGCTTTCACATATTAATACTTTATCATTTGGCTTTAAAGTATCTAGCTTTTTTGTTCCTTTTAGAAACTCATTAAGCTCACCTTTTTGTCTAGCAAATAATATTGAAAAACTAGTAAGTTTTAAATCTTTAGGTACTATACTTTCCACTTCTTTAAAGGCTTGAGAATCAGTTATAACTAAATCTACATCCTTTATTTCTTCAAGAGCTTCTTTAAGCTCAGTATCTCTTACAACGTAAGTCTTTATACCATGGTCTAAGCAATCTCTTATAACTTGAACTTGTGGAAGAATTATTCTTCCCTTTGGTGCTTCACTATCAATTGGTACTACTAAAATTACTTTAGAGCCGTATTCTAGTAAGTCACCAACAAGTGATTTTTCTTCCTCCCCATTTTCTAGATGTTTTATTATTTCACTTTTAAGTTCATCAATTCCTTTGTTATCCTTAGCAGATACAGAAACATATGACTTAAAGTTTTTAACTAAAGTATCTAGTTCTTCTTTACTTACAGTATCTATTTTATTTATAACTACAACGTGATTCACATTATATTTAGCTAGTTGTCTCTTCCAAGTTTTATAAGTATCTAAATCAGCATTTCCTGCATCAATTACATATAAGGCAAAATCAAGTCTTCTTAAAACTTCATAACTTTTCTTAATTCTTACAGCTCCAAGTTCTGTTTTATCTTCAAGACCTGCTGTATCAATTAATAATACTGGTCCAAATGGGATAAGTTCCATAGCCTTTTGAACAGGGTCTGTTGTAGTACCTTCTACATTTGATACCAATGATATTTCTTGACCTAAAATACTATTCATAAGAGATGATTTACCACTATTAGTATTCCCATATATCCCTATATGCTTTCTATTTGAATTTGGAGTAATATTCATACTTCCCTCCTATAAGTAAAAGTCTCTTTCACCTTTTTTCATATTTTCTAAGTTTGCTTTAGTCATATTTTTTATATCCTCTCTTTGGATATTTTCAACTTCAGCATCTATCACTTCTAAAGCTTTATCATATAACTCTTTATCACCATAATCTAAAGTAAATTCAAGTAGTGTCATAATTGCATTAGGCTCGCAAACGTATTTTATATTTCCTGATTTAGCTAGGGCCATAAATCTGTCCCCAGTTCTTCCTTTTCTATAACAAGCTGTACAATAGCTTGGTATATATCCATCTTCTAATAACTCTTTTAATATTTCTATTGGGCTTCTTTCATCATTAGTTTTAAATTGTTTTACTTCTAAACCTTCTTCTCTTTGTTTATATCCACCAACCCCTGTAGATGAACCAGCAGATATTTGGCTTACACCATATTTAAGTAATTCTCTTCTCATTTCTGGTGTTTCTCTAGTTGAAAGTATAAGTCCAGTAAAAGGTACTGCAATTCTTAGTATTGCAACTACTTTCTTAAACATTTTATCATCTAATAAATATGGATAGTTTTCAAGAGTCACTCCCTTAGCAGGTTGAAGTCTTGGCACTGATATAGTGTGGAAGCCTACTCCATACTTTTCTTCTAAATGAGTATTATGCATCATAAGAGCTAATACTTCAAATCTAGGGTCAGCAAGACCAAATAATACACCTGCACCTACATCATCTATTCCAGCTTCCATAGCTCTATCAAAAGCAGTTAAATGATAATCATAATCTCCTTTTAAAGATTTTGGATGCATTTTTTCATAAGATTCTTTATGATATGTTTCTTGAAATAATATATATGTACCTATTCCTTTTTCATGTAATTTTTTATAGTTTTCAACAGTAGTAGCTGCTATATTTACATTAACTCTTCTGATTTCTCCATTTTCATTTTGAGTTTTATATATTGTGTCCAAGCATTCTAATGCATAATCTATAGGAGCATTTACAGGGTCTTCACCTAGTTCTAGTGCTAATCTTTTATGTCCCATCTTTTCTAGAATTCGCACTTCTTCTGCAACTTCATCCATAGTTAATTTTCTTCTTTCAAATTTGTTATCTCTCTTGTATCCACAATATACACAATTATTTACACAATAATCACTAACATATAAAGGTGCAAATACTACTATTCTTTTTCCGTATATATCTTTTTTTATTTCACCAGCTAATTTGTATATTTCCGCTAAATCACTTTTATCTTCAGTTTGAAGTAATATAGCTATATCTTTATATGATAGACCATCTCTTTTTTTAGCTTTTTCTAGAATTCCCTTAATTTCCTCATTACTTGGATTCTTAGTTTCTTCTAATATTTTGTATATAAGATCATGATTTATGAACATAACTATTCTCCTTTTATCAAAATTTACTTTTTATATAATATTCCTTTACTATATAGCTGTTTTTACTATGTTACTTTAATATTAATTAAAATATAAAATTTATTCAAAATCAGGATTATCTCCTCTTGCAACAACTAGCTCAAATCCAGATTCTCTAAGTTTTTTTTCTATTTCATTTCTATACTCTGCATCTTCATCTAATATAAATGCTTTATTATTATATAAAGAATATTTTTTTCTAACTGCCATTGGTGATAAGTTAGGCATTATAACATTTGCTCCTGCTCTTAAACCTTCAGTTCTTCCATTGCTATCTATACTTGCAAGTGCTGTAGTTGCAGGTAATAACACCTTTGGTAATAATAATCTTGTTATTGCAAGTAAAATTACAGTTTTTTCTGTAGTACCTGCTGTACAATCTCTAAGTGGTGTATCTTTATGAGGAATAAAT
Organism: Clostridium sp. D43t1_170807_H7; assembly: GCF_015555905.1. Taxonomy (GTDB): domain Bacteria; phylum Bacillota; class Clostridia; order Clostridiales; family Clostridiaceae; genus Clostridium. The sequence goes on along the minus strand of NZ_JADNLK010000028.1, from coordinate 3,096 downwards.
GGACCTATACCACACATTGCAGGTTCTAATTCTTTTACAAATCTTAAATCATTTACCAAATCCTCATTAGTTTGATTTGGTAGTCCTACCATGAACCCTGCTCCAGCTTGGAATCCTATTTCCTTTAAATCTCTTAAGCAACGTCTTCTCTCTTCAAACGATTCAGTGTTATGTATAAATTCATAAAGACTTTTAGTTGCACTTTCATGTCTAAGTAAAAATCTATCTGCTCCAGCTTCGTATAATTTTTTATAAGACTCGTAACTTCTTTCTCCAATAGATAGTGTTAGTGCATTATCTGGAAACTCTTTTTTTATAGCTTTTATAATTTCAACCATTTTTTCATCTGTATAGAAAGCATCTTCTCCACCTTGTAAAACAGTTGTCTTATATCCTAATTCATCTCCTCTTCTAACGCACTCTAGTATATCATCTATATCTAATCTATATCTTTCTGCATTTTTATTACTTCTTCTAAGTCCACAATATCTACAATCTTTTTTGCAGTAACTACTAATCTCTATTAATCCTCTAACAAATACTGTATTTTTAAAATATCTATATCTTGTTTCGTAAGCTTTATCTATAAGAAATTTTTTACTATTCTCATCTATATTATCTAACAAATATAATAATTCTTCTCTTGATGCATCATTAGTATCATATAGCTTTTGTATTATCTCCTTAACATCCATTTTTATCACCTCTATCTCTATACAATAAATTTATTACTTAACTTATGTATATTTTAAATATTTTTTGCAATTTACTATTTTTTAATTATGAAACTATTAATATACTATTTTTTTATATAAATAGGCTGTCCTAAATTCATTTATATTTAGGACAGCTTATTAAAAATTATTAACTTATGTAAAGTTTATTATCTCATATCAAGATTTTTTATTCTTCATCAAGTCCTAACATGTGCTTTTTAGAACTATATGATGTATGTAAAAGCTCATGTGCCACGTGTGATAATGGCTCTCCGTAGAATTCATCATATACAGCTATTATATCTGGATTTTGATAACTACTCTTTATTTTTAATTCTACATCTTTACCATATAACCCCTCTATACGGCTAAGTCTTATTTTATCATTTATTACTTTTGTAGTTTTAGGTTGTCCACCTCCACCGATGCAACCACCTTTACAAGCCATTACTTCTACAAAGTCATATTTAACTTCATCATTTTTTATCTTTTCAATTAATGTTCTTGCATGAGCTGTTCCTTGTACTACAGCTAATTTTAAGCTAACATCACCTATAGTTATAGAAGCTTCTTTTACTCCTTCTAAACCTCTTACTGGTTCAAATTTTAAAAGTTCTTCTGTTGGGTCTTCTCCTGTTATTGAGTGATATGCAGTTCTAATAGCAGCTTCTGTAACACCACCACTATTACCAAATATAACTCCAGCACCACTACCTAAACCTAACATATTATCAAATTTAGAACCTTCTAAGTTGCCAAAGTCTATTCCTTCTTCTTTTATCCACTTAGCTAACTCTTTAGTAGTTATTATGATGTCGTTATCTCTTAAACCTTCTATATCATTAAACATAGCTGAATCATTCATTTCAGGTCTATCTATCTCAAACTTTTTAGCAGTACATGGTGTTATTGTAACATTTACTATTCTTCTTGGATCAATACCTGCTTTCTTAGCAAAGTAAGTTTTTATAGTTGCTCCTTGCATACCTATTGGACTTTTAGCTGTTGATAAGTTGTTTAATAATTCTGGATAGAATGTTTCTACAAATGTAACCCATCCTGGACAACAACTTGTAAATTGAGGTATATTTTCATTTTTCTCAACTATTCTTTTTACAAGCTCATTTGCTTCTTCCATTATAGTCATATCAGCTCCAAAAGTAATGTCGAATACATAGTCTCCACCTAACTTTCTAAGAGCATGTACCATTTTATCTTCTACATATGAACCTGCATCCATTTGGAATTCTTCACCTAAAGCAACACGAACTGCTGGTGCTGTACTGAATATTACTATTTTATCTTCATCAGCTAAAGCTTCTTTTACTCTGTCTATATCTTCTACTTGAGTTATAGCTCCTACTGGACATGCTTGAGCACATTGTGCACAATTAATACATATTGCTATGTCATTAGTTTTTTCTAAACTGAAGAAGTTAGCAACTCCTATTTCCTTTTCACATACACGCTTACATAAACCACATTTTATACACTTGTCGTAGTCTATTTTTATAGCTTTATTGTCCGCTTCTATTGGTACAACTTTTTCTGTAAATAAATGTTTCATCTTTAGTACTCCTTATATGTATATATTTTTTGTAATAGTACAAGGTTGTCTCAAAATATTAAATAACTATATTATATTGTGAACAACTGGTAATTATTCATTGGGTTAGCTACTAATTATTATTTAATATTAAATTTCGTACACCCGCTTACTTATTATAATCCAACTTGAGCATTCTTTAAATAGATTATTTAAATATATTAAATTTTATAGGCTTTGTTTTAAAATAATGTGGAAATGAGTATAACATAAAAGGATGTCCACTTGGACATACTTTTGAATCGCAACATATTAAAATTGTTAATTAATAGATGTGATAAGTTACAGTCTATTTTCAACTAGAATATCTTTATTTCGTTGGACTGATTTTAAAAGATAAAGTAAATAGATTAAAGCTGTTATTAAAATAATACCTATACATATATAGTTATATAAAGGCTCTATGTTAATTGAAAGCACACTAGCAGAATTAAAACAAAAATGAAATATTATTCCTGGGATGATAGATTGTGTATTAACAAATAATACACTAAGTAAAATTCCTATTAAAGTAGCAATTACTATTTGAATAATTTGGTCAATACTTGTATATCCATTAAGCAGGTTAATTATATGACCAAACCCAAATGTTGCACCAGATATTAATATTGCAGTTTTAGTAGTTTTATCTTTCTCAAGGGATTTAAACAATAACCCTCTAAATAATAATTCTTCTAAAAAAGCCACTAACATCATAAAGGATATAGCTAAGATTATATTATTAAAACTAATAGTTCTATCAAAGAAAAACACACCGTTTGCCAACACTATTAC
>NZ_JADNLK010000027.1 GCF_015555905.1 Clostridium sp. D43t1_170807_H7 | reverse complement strand
AAATAGGATATAACTAATGATCATTTTTGTACATTTTTATTTTCCATTTTCTATTCATTGTTATATTATCATTTACATTCCTGATTTAAATAAGTCTACTATCATATCTTTATATTCTTGATCGTATCTTCTGCCCTTACCCATAATGGACACATCCTTTCTTAATTAAATATAATTTTACTTAGTTCTACTTAATGTGTCCACTACTTTATACTAACACCAACCTGATGAAAAGATTTCAATTGAATATGCATTAGCGGTAAAAGATAAGCTTACTGAAATTAAAGAAAAAGAAGGCCTAGATTTTGTATATGGAAAAGGCAAAAGAAAAAGTAAACTTCAAAAATATACCGAATTAATTAATGATTTTATAGAAAAGCAAAGTAAATATGATGAATACAATAAAATTTTTAATGGAAGAAACAGTTTCTCAAAAACCGATCATGACGCTACTTTCATGCATATGAAAGAGGATCATATGAAAAATGGTCAGTTAAAACCAGCATATAATGTTCAAATAGGGGTAGAAGGTGAATATATAGTTGGAATAGATATATCAAGCGAAAGATCAGATCAACTTACCTTTATACCATTTTTAGATAAGTTAGAAAAGAACTTAAATAAAAAATATAAATCTATAACTGCTGACGCAGGATACGAAAGTGAAGAAAACTATACATATTTAGAAAATAATAACCAAAAAGCGTTCATTAAGCCTCAAATATATGAAAAATAAAAAACTAAGAAGTTTAAAAATGATATTAGTAAAAGAGAAAATATGCAATATAACGCAGAATATGATTATTATATTTGTGCTGCTGGTAAGAAGTTACTTCCTAAAGGATCTACTACAAGAAAATCAAAATCAAACTTTAAATCAATAGTAAATATCTACGAATGCGAAAGCTGTCTAGGTTGTGAATATAAAAATAAATGCACAAAAGCTAAGAATAATAGGCAATTACATGTTCCTAAAGAATTTTTAAGGTTGAGATCTGAATCATTAGCTAATATAACAACTGAAGAAGGTATACGTTTAAGAATAAATAGATCTATTCAAGTTGAAGGCGCATTTGCAGTAATTAAACAAGATTATGGATTTAGAAGATTTTTAATGAGAGGAATAAGAAAGTCAGAATAGAATTATTAATAATGGCATTTGCCTATAATGTTAATAAATTGCACAATAAAACTTTACAAGGTCGAAACGGTGAGCTGTTGCACGAGCCGAAAGGTGCATAATAAAAACTTTATAGTAAAATTATACCAGAAGGCATCCAACCTTCTTTTTGTCATGTAAAAAAACAAAATTAATGAATATATTTACATAAAATTTATTGTATAAAATTCTATCTAACAAAAAAGGAGCCGTATTCAGATTGAATTTATTAATTCAATCTGATACAGCTCCTTATTTTTAATAATATTTTTCTATTTTTAATAATATTATTATAAATTTTTCGTATATTTCTTTTGCATCATTAAATGTAATAATTCTTGTGAAAGGTGTTAATCCGAACATAATATTAATTTCGCCAATATCTTCTTTTAAATCACTTTCTATATTACTAATAAACTGATCTATAGTTAATAATTGATTACTACAATATTCTTTATTATTTACTTCAAATAATTCTTCCATAATTTTATTAAATTTATTTCTTAAAAAACAAATCATACTATATGGTTCATCATATATATGTTCTTCTACATATTGAGTATTAATATACTTGTTTACTTTACTGTAATTATCATTTTCTCGAAGTATTTTTTTTATACTATATATATTATCTGAAGCTTTTATGCTTTTACTTTTATAGAAGTAATCACCATATTTACGTTTATTACTATTAAATACATTACTTATTCCTTTTTTCGCAACAGAGATAAAGTTAGTAGCGTTACTGCTGATAGAAGTGCTATTATCCCTGTTGCTTTCATAAAATTTACATCTTTACCTGCTTTTTTATCAATTTTATTTTTAGTTTTAGATGCATTATATGTAGTATACATAGTATGAAGTTCTACTTTTTCCTCTTCTTTTTTATTTTCACCCTCTTCTACTATTATATTAGCTATTCTATTAGTACTTTTTTCTTCATTTGAATCACTATTCACCTTAAAAGTATTATTTTCTTCAATATTTCCTTCAAGAAGCAATTCAATATACTTATTTATTTGTATTAATAAGTTTATTCTCTCCTTTGAATAATTTCCTGGAATAGATGCTTGTAAATTCTCTAAATATTCTTGCGTCCATAAAGAAGGTTCATATATTAATTCTTCGTTATCAAATTCTTCAAAAAAGCCTTCTAAAGAATTACATAATTTAATACAAACATTTATAAATTCAACTTCCTTACCGTAAAATAAAAGTATAGTATCAAATATACCACGAGCTCCTGAGATATTTTTTAATTCTACACACATTTTTAGTCGATCATATATTTCTTGCATTTCTTTATCCAATTTATAAAACGCCTCCTTATGTTAGCATTACATTATCTAATTTTTGTTTAATATTTTTTATAACAGCTATTTTTCTCTTCATTTCTTTTTCAGCTTCTAATATTGTATTATTTTTTTCATTTATATCGCTTCTTAAATCAGATAATCTATCTAAATCGTATTTGATTTTTTTATTAAAATCATTAATTTGTATATTTATTTCATGGATACACTTTTGTTTAGCATTATCTCTTGTTTCCTTTATTTGAGCATATAACTTATGAAGATCTTCTCTGGCATCAGATATAAATTTTAAAATATTACTTAGCTCCATTCCTTTTTTATTATGATATGTTGTTATATCTATATATTTCGGTTCCCAGAACTTAAATATTCCAAATAAACCTTTCTTCTCAGGATTTTCGATTGTTTTTACCTTTTCTAAAGTTTCTTGAATTACGCAATTTTTAGCTAAGGTCATAAAATCTGGACTTGATGCATCTATAAATTTACTTATACTTACTTCTTTGTTATATTTAATATCTTCACATAGTGAACTTATATATTTTTTATATTTACTAATAGTGTTGTCTATGACATTAGTGACATCTTTCTTTATACTTTTACCTAATTCAGATATTAAATCAGCTCTTAAATCTTCGTATTTATTTTGAAGTTTTTCTATACATTCATTAGCTTTTCGGGTATTAACCAATTTTTTACCGTTAACTGTTTCTATTGGAAGTTTATCTACCTCTTTTTTGAACTTTTGAAATTCTATATTTATACTTCTTTCAATGGGAGCTAAGCTATCACCAAACTTAATTGAATGTATCTCATCTCTTAAATCATTTATTTTTTTATCATTGTTTATTTTACCCTTTAAACAGTTAATACTTTTTTGCAAAGCTTCTTTTTCCTTAATATTTGAAGATATAATACTCTTAATATCATTCATTAAGTCATTTTTATCAATGGTATTCTTACAAACCTTAACTATATTTTTAACTTTTCTTATATTTTTATATTTATTCATATATTCTTTTATAGTTAATTCTAAGGCTAATATACCTGATGTAGCTATAGCTAAATTTAAATAATCTTCATTTTTTGTATACTCCTGAATAAGATTATTGATTTTATTTTTAACAGAAGGAGATAAGTCTGATAGCTCGTGGAATTTATATACTCCTCTTTTAGCTCTTTTTTTGATTATATCTAATTCATCTTCTTCCCATTCACTTATTTTCATATTGTTTTGTTCTAATTTAGAAAGCAATCCATTATGTGCAGAAACTAAATGAATTTTCGGATTTTCAATTCCATATGACTTTAGCATTGAAATTGCATCTCTTTTCATTGATATTTCTTCATTGTCATCGCTAGAGAATCTATCAGCTTTATTTATAACAAATAAAAATCTATCACTATCAATCTTACCATCTTCGCCTTGTTCTCTTGCAATTTTAGATATAAAATCAGCTTCATCTGTAGTCATTAATTTTAGTCCATCTAAAACTACTATTATCATGTGTTTCTTGTCACTCTTTATGAAATTATAAGTTATTTGCTTATGACTTTTATCTCTGTAATTGTTAGGACCAGGTGTATCTATAATTTCAAAATTATCAACATCACTAAAGTTTCTTATAGGCCCTTCTAGATATATATGTATATCTTTATCAGAATCACCATTTATAGTTTTTAATAATTCATTTGATACAGTATTACCTTTTTCATCTACAAATGTAGTAGATTCGTTGTTATTTTTTAAATGCATTATTTTAGCTGTACATGCTTCATTTTTAGAAGGCATTAATTTATTCCCAAGTAAAGCATTAATTAATGTTGATTTTCCAGCACTCATTGTTGCAAGCACACATACTGAATTATTTTCTTCTAAATACATATCAAAATATTCAAGCATTTTAGGATCTTTAATGGCATCTACGTCGCTGTTTTCTATCAGATATCTCAATTGCTTTAATTCTTTTACTCTATTTAAATCATAAATTAAAGTACCTGGAGTTAAATTTATATTCTTTACATTATTCTTATTAAATTCTTCAACTAGTGCATTTAAATCTTCAAAATCATATTTACTTCCTTCGAAAATTATATTTATTTCTGAAGCGTTAAATTCTAAAGCTACATTATTTAAATCACTTATAAATTCTTGTTTTAAACCTGATATATCGCTATTTCTATATTTTTTCTTTAAAATTTTAAAATATGGTATATCATTTACATAAAATTTATTTTCTTGTTTGAATGGATTACTCTCTATTCTTACAGAAATACTTGAACCGTAATGTATTGGAGAATGGCTTTCTACATTGTCTGTTGATTTTTCATTGTTATAGAAATGTTTAAAGTCTTCTGGTTCCATACAATCCTTATTGTTTTCGTAATCACTATCTAAATTCTCGACTGTAGTATATATATTATTATCTTCATCATATGATGCTTCGATCGTTGCTGCTTCATAACTATCTTCATATGTATACACTTTATCTTCTTTTATTGTATTATTTTCTATTTTTACATAATATGCTTTTAAATTTTCCGAGCATTCAATTAAATTAACTATTAATTCAATTGCTAAAGCTTTAGATTCTATAGCACTCTTTTCATTACTAAATGGGAAATAATTATTTATGCTTTCGTGATTTAAGTTTTCTATTATTTTATTAAAATCATACTTATATGCTTTTAAATTTATTTCTTCTTCTAATAAAAAACTCAAATTTGAATTTTTATAAGAATTCAGTATATTACTTTTATCAAAATTTACGTTTCCATTACTGTTATATATTTTTTCTAATATTATTTTGTATACTTCTTTTAAGCAAGCATTTACTAATATTACTTCATCACTTTGTATTGCTGTATTTAAGTATATTTCTATTTTATTGTTTATTTCTTTCATTTTCCTTTGTAAGCTTTTAACCTACTTCTCCTTATTAAGTTTATATTTAAATATTTAATCAAAAGAGGTTTTTTATAAATTAATAGTATAGACCTCTTTTGATTATTAAAATTAAATTTTATAATAAAATGTCAGTTAAACAAGTATAGTTAGTTTCTTCTGATGTTTCATCAATCACAAGTATGTCTTCATTTAACTTAACTGATAAATTATTAATAAATTCTTTTGCACCTAATAGTCCAGATAAATCTGCTGTAAGATCTAGTTTTCTTGAATTTTCATTTATATAAGATATATTAATATTCTTTTTAGATATAGTTATGGTATTTATACCTTTTTTATTTATAAGCTTTACGAAGTCTTCTCTTCTATAGATAGTTAGTCCTAATAATTCCTCATATTTTTCACTTTGATCTTCATCAATTATTTCAACCTCTGAATCTACTATTAAAGTAACTTTTAATGCTTGCATATCTTCATAAGCCATAGAATACATAGTTTGTAATCTATTTTTAATTTTATTTAAAAATGCTATTGGACCATCTTCGAATATGAAATAGTTGTTATCTCCATCTAACATTTTGAAATTCTTAAATCCTATTCCACAAATTGTTGCATAATATCTATTTTTAATTTTCTCTATTATTATATTTGAATTTAATTCTGGATTTTCAACAATAAAATCACTTAAATTTATATTTACTGAATGAGCCTCCATGAAGGCTAAAGTAATATATTTTATTTTATCTTCAATTGTATCTTCTGTTTTGCTTTTACTAAATTTGCCTGTATAAGTAAATTCATCTGTATAAGTAAATTCATCTGTATAAGTAAATTCATCTGTGCTTTTAATTTCATCTTCTACTGCAACTGCTGTAGCAAACGTACCTATTTCATCTTCTGATAATCTATTGTTATTATATAATTCTTGAAGAGCTTCATCTGAAAGTTCCTCACTTAATACCGCTTCTTCGTTACAACATATATGTTCTTCATCTACGACATCTGCAAACTGATTTTGTATATATATATTAGATGTATATCCTAATACAGGTATATACACAGTAAATAATCCTGAATTATTACCTAATGTTTTCATATTTATAGCTTTTTCAGTTATATATGCAATTGGTGTACCATCTTCTTTAAAGTATCTATTATCAGGTACTTTAATGAATTTAGTTTCTATAATATGATTTTCATGCACATCGTTTAATATAACTTCATAATTAGTTAAATCTCTTCCAAAATCTATTGAGAAAATTGAAATTACATTTGTTTCAGTTAATATTAGATTTTCTTTTGCTGTAATATCTCCTCCGTGTTTAAGTTCACCTGAAAATATATCTGATTGATTATAATCTATTGCCATTTTATTCTCTCCTTATTACATATTCTTTAGCATATTTCTTATTCTGCTTAACATATCATTTATTGGATTTTGATTTTGATTTTTATCTTTATTAGAATCATTTATAATAGGTCTTTTTATAGGATTATTATTTAAATTTTCATATTTTTCTTCTGATTTAATTCTTTCTGTCTTAGAAAATTCAAAATTTTGTTCATTCTTATAACTATTATTGATTCTAAAGTTATTTGAATATTTAAACTCATCATCTTCGTTATAAATTCTAACTTTTTTAATGAAAATTTTTCCGTCCATTTCTCTTTTTGATATCTCAAAAGTAATTTTTTGGCCTGCAATTAATTTTTCTAATTCGTGTTCTTCTAAAAATTTAACTGAATTTGATGTAAATCTATATTCTTCTCCATTAAATGTTGATAGATATCCGTACATATCTTTTTTATTAAACCACTTAACAAAGCCTTTTTCTCTTACGTTAAATTTTTCTTTTTTATCTCTTCTAGGACTCGTCTCTACCCCACTTAATCTTGCTAACTTTTGCTCTATAGCATCATAATTAGTTAATCTTTTATTAACGTCATGATTACATAGATTTTGTATTAAATCGTGTAACATTTTTATTTTGTATGCGTTATTACCGTTATTCAAATTACAAATTTTTTCTTCGCTTATTCCATTTGGATAATATAAAGAACCTTTTTTCATCATATTTATTGATATTTCTGAGCTTCCGAACAACATTTGATGAATTATTGCACCCAAAGCAAATGCTCCTACTTGTCTTCCTGTAGCTTTATTTCTTAAAGAATAACCTACATAGTCATTTCTCTCAGGAGCACAGTATCCGGCTACTGTTCTATCTGAATTTATATGACTTTCATCTATAAATCCCTCTTCATCTAATTTACATATTCTCCCTAACCCAACGAATCTAGGTACATCATCATTTAATAAAACAATGTGTTCTGGACATAATCCAACATATGCATACCCTTTATCATCTAATGTTTTTAAAAATGCCAATATATAATTGGCTATTCTTGCTACTTTAGGAATATTTACTTCATCTTTATTTTGATATTTAAGTTTTCCCTCATCTATATGCCAAGATAATATTCGTCCTGGTATATAATCTAAAATTAAAACTGGTTCACTATTTACTAAATGGTCTGGGATTCCATCTACTGAATTTATAACTGTAAACCAATCTAACGGCTCTGGTAATAAAGGCGTATTTATATCGTTTAATATTTCTAGTTGATGTAAAAGTACATTTCTTTTTTCTAGTACTTTTTTATCATCTCTTATTTCATCTAGTCTATACTCAACAACCTTTGCAATAACAGTTCTATTAACTTGTTTATCATTTGCTAAAAATAACCTTGTTCTTATATCTTCTCTTCTCTTCATGACACTATGGAACCATTTAAACTTACCTAAAGTTTTATCTTCTATTTGTTCAGGTAACATTAAGGTCCATCTTTTGTCATTTGTCAATTCATTTGATGATTCTAAATGAATAGGCTCTCCACACACAAACTTAAAATCCATTATCCACACCTACCTATCTCTATAAAATAAAACAAATCCTTTTGAGCTTCCTAATACCATAGGAACATTAGGGCTTAATAAAAATCTATCTCCTTTTTTCTTAGCTTTTAGGTTATACCATGTCCCTCTGCTACAATTTTCATGTACAACGTACATAACTTCATTTCCACGAACATCGATTATTCCATGTTCTCTTGATATAATTTTTTCTTCATCGAAAGCATCTAAGTCAATGCTTGGGTATATTCCTCTACTTATACTACATCTCCCTATTGTCATTTGCTTTCCGCTTACAACTGGGTAATTTTTAATTAATTTTTTATCTTTATATATCTCAATTCTTCTTCCAGAAACCAATTCTGTAGAATCATGTTTAGTTATATCTTCAATCTCTAATTTATTATTTTTTAATATCTCTGCAATTCTTATATAAATATCGCATTGTTTTTTAAAATCTCTATTTATAGTAACTCCTTTGCCTTCATTAACTGCGCAACAGAAGTATATTCCATGATTAGTAGTCATTTTAGCCAAACTTTTGAAATCATAATCGTTTGATATGACAATTATTCCTGATAACTTTTTCTCTAATATGTCTTTAGCTGCTTCTCTAATTAATTCTGGATCATCTTTTCTACTTAAATTTAGTTTTTTCTTATAAAAACTTTTTTTAAGTTCATCATCTACTCTTATGCAATTAATACCCCTTCTCCCTAATGTATCCTCAGGAAAACCAAAAGCTTTATCCGGTAAAATAAATGCCTTTTTCTCTAATATTTGTATTTGAGTATTCTTAAAATATATTTTAATAAATTCTTCAATTGCGGTTACTGCTTTATAAATATAATTTTCAATTTCATCGCATGATTTAAATTTATATATATTTTTTGTACTAATAAATAGACTTGCGTAGTCTATATATATAGAAAACTTCATAACATAACTTACCTACTTTATACTATTATTTTTTATTACTTTTAAAATATCAAAAATTTCACGCTTAGCATCGTCCATTTTTTCAAATCTATTTACTCTATCTTGTTCTAAACATTTCTTTATATAATTATAAGTTTCATCAGTATAACCTAGCTTTTTTAGATTTTCTACTGGTATAATATCATTTTCATCTTTTAGAACCTTGCTTAATGGTTCACAAGTTAATAAATGATATAGTGTTGCACCAAAAGAATACATATCTACTCTATTATCTAGATTTCCTAATGCCTTACTACCTTTAGTAAGTTCTGGAGCCTTGTATCCAAAAGTACCTACACCAGCTTTACCAGCATTTTTAATATTACTTATAGTTTCGCCATTTTCCTTAACTAAAATGGCTGTCATACCTCCGAAATCTAACAAGGTAATAAATATCTTATCTGTAATCATAATATTTTCTGGTTTTAAATCTTGATAGATAAAATACTGTTTAGAGTATCCTGATAGTTTAGTTTCTCTTGGCTCATGGAAATGCTTTAGTAAAGATGCAAGTTGTAAACCATATTGTAAAACTGCTATTTCCCATTGTGAAACTGACTTATATCCTCTGTCTTTTAGCACATTGTCTAGTCCTTTTGAAACATATTCGCCTAGATTTTCACCTTCAATCATTTGCATTACTATATAAGGTTCTTCTTCATAAATTTCTTTATCGTCACAGATAAAAAGTTCTCCATTACTTGCTCTATGTGGCCCGTATAAAGTAGGTGAAAAATCGCATACTATTGAATTTAAATTAGGCATTCTGCTTTCACTTAAATTTTTAAATGCTGTTAAACAACGAACTTCAAATTTAACTTCTCTTCTAATATCCTCTATTGTCTTTTTTCTGCTACTATCTACTGCATAGCTAAATAGCCCTGGTACATTGTCATATCTTCTTGCTTTAATTAATACCTGTCTATTCATAAGTCTTTTATCAATAGCTTTGTATATTATTCCGTAACCCCCAGAAACAGATAAAATATCTATGATTTCATATCTTCCATTTGATATTTTTATAGGTGCGACGATTTTATCTTCTCCATCTTCAGTTTTTCTATAAAAAGTCTGACTATTTTTATAAATATCTCTTTCGCATATCCACATATGATTCTCCTATATTTTACATCCTAAATTCTAATGCAAATTTTCTACTTAATACTATCATGTCTTCGTTATTTAGTTTGATGTCCTCATCAGTAACTGCAGTTAAATTGACATGTAATGAATTTTTGACAGATAATCTTTTTATATAGAAACTTTGATCTTTTATATAAATCAATGCATGTTTTCTACTAGTATATCTTTCTTCATCCATAAAACTTAAATCAATTTCTGGATCAGCATTTAAACTTTTTCTTCCTATTAGAGTTTCATCGTAAGTTATAGGTATTATTTTTACTATTTTATCTTTTTTGTATATTAAAACTCTTGGCTCTCCGATAAAAGTATCTTCTACTTCTTCTATTTCAATAGGATTTCCATGAATTTCATAAAATCTTATATTATTATTTTCTGTTATATAATATACTTTTTCATTGTTTACGCTTTCTTGTACTTTATGGTCACTATTAGGCATTTCGCTGTTTTCTTGATTAGTTTTATCTAAATCTTCTTTATATTTTTCTAGATTGAACTCTTCAACTTCCTCGTATTCTATTAATGGAGCACCACATATTACACAAAAATTTTCATCAAATCCAGCTTCACCCTCTTTATAGATTCTTTGATGTGAAGCTTTTATGCATTTTTTTCTTAATACCATCTATTTAATACCTCTCTTTTATATTAAGTTGAATAACTCTTCTGTATCTAGGTCACGCTCTAATGCCCCTGCATCATCAGCTTTAGAACTAGTATTTCTATTTTCATTTAGTTGTTGCATATCTATTTTGTTTGATTCATTGTATGAATCTAATTGCTTACTATATTTTCTAATTAAATCTATATTCCCTAATTCAGTATATACTCTAATTATCTCATTAAATGTATTTACGACTTTAGCATGATTTTTTGTATTATAATATTCTTCTAGTTCATCTTCTAATCTCTTAACTATTACTCCTCTAAATCCTTTTTCTACATCCCCGACAATTTCTCTACTTCTTTCAAACATAGTTCCAAATTCTAATTCTATAGTTTTTGTTACTGTAAATACTTGATTCCCATATATAGCTGGAATTCTATATTGTATTTCTACATCCATTACTTTTACGTATCCGTTTCTTTGAATTGGTACAGTTATAGAACCTAATAAATAATATCTATATAATTGATCTTTCTCTACTTGTCCTATATTTAAACTCATGCTTCTACTAAGTCCTAGCTTAGCTTTACCTAAGTATTTCTTTTCTGGAGTAGCTGTATAGTGATCGGTGATTCTAACATTTCCAGCTACATTCTTAATTTGAACTTTAACATCATTTATAATTACGTCTTTAGCATTTTCAAATAATCTTTCAAATACTTCTTTAGCTTGTGCTTCCTTTTTTATAATGTCTGTTCTTCCATTAGTTTGTTTTGCTAAATTTTCTAAAAGTGAATATCTTATTCCGTTTCCTATTCCTAAACAATCTATAGATATATTGTCATAAGCTAAGTAACTAGCTTCTCTTATAGCTGATTCCTCTGTATCACAAGTTGGAACCCCATCTGTTAAGAAAATAATTTTTTTAATTTTATCATTATTATTACTAGAAAGTAATTTTCTTGCACTAAATATTGCTGATGAAATATTTGTATTCCCTTCAACTTTAATAGTCTTTAGTGCATTTAACATAATTTCTTTATTGTATCCTGCTATATTTTTAAAAACTACAGTCGGATTATCGTTATACACAATTAAACTTATGTTATCTTGTGGCCTAACAGTATTAATTAAGTGCTCACATGCTTTTATTGCAACTTTGAATCTACTTATTCCATTTTCAACATACTCGATTCTTCTTCCTTCTGAGTATCCAAATCTTCCTGTTCTTACAATATCTTTTTCGTTTACTACATATGTCATAGATTCACTTGTATCTAACACTAGACATAAATCTACTCCATTATTGTTGAATCCTCTTCCACTAAAAGTATTTCTAACTTCATCACTTGGAAAAATATCTAGTTGAATTTTTATTTCTTTTTCTTTTCCATCAGCTAATAAATAAGGTGTATTAACTTCAGAATTAATAATTAACTCTCCTGCCATAATATGATTACCTCCATTTGTTTATATATTAAATTGAATTAACAATTTTTGCGGTTATTATTGTAATATTATCCCCTCCACCATTTGAATTAGCTTCTAATAAAACTTCTTCATTGAATTTAGATAAACTATTACATTTATTATTTATTAAAATATTTTTTAATTTTTCATCTTGTTTCCACAAATCATTTGAATATGCTATAGAATTTAAATAATCTGTTACTCCATCAGAACAAAAAATTAGGATATCATTTACTTGTAACTTTATCTTACTTATGCTTATTGGGACTTTTTTGGGGACAACTTTATGATTTAATATATCTCCTCCCCCAATATACTTTATTAATAAATCATTATCGTTACCATTTCGGTAGCTAATCCATTCATCGCCTTTTACCAGTTTGTAATTGCCATGATTGTCCTCATAATTTAGTATATTCAGTCCTTCAATTTCGTTATATATAAATATTTTGCTATCACCAATAGATACATAATATAATGTATTTTCTATTACGATACCTAAAACTAAAGTAGAGGCCATGATTGAGTTTCCTTTGCCTTCCTCTTTATATTTTATAGTTCCTTTAACATTATTTACTATTTCATTATTTGTTTGTGTTATAACTTCCTCTAAAAATTCTTTTATTGAATCTTCATCTTTTAAATGTTCCTTAAATTCTTCCCATGCATCTATAATATTATTTTTTAAAATAGTGCTAGCTTCTTTTCCATTTCCATAGTCTGCTGTTGATACTCCATCTGCAACTGAAAATATATAAGTGTTATTACTAACATCTGTGTAGTAACTATCTTGATTAAAGTCATCTTCATTTATATTTTCTATTTCGCTGGTTGTTAAACCTAATTTCGCTATAGACTTTTTAAGTTTACCTTTACCTACATCTGTTGCTGCAGAATACTCAATTATCAAACTTTCTGTTATATTATTATTTTCTTGATTTATAATATAATCAAAACATTCTTTAAATTCCTTAACATTTTTAAATCTCAATTCTTTAAAAATATTTATTGATTTATGAATAAAATCATGGAACTTTACATTTATATCTTTTCTAAACAATGATAAATTATATAAATAGTAGTCATACTCTTCTTTGGTAGTTAAATTAAATCCATTGAAAATTAACTCCATGAAAATACTACCTAATATATAAACATTACTTGATTGATCAATTTCATCGCTTACATTTTCTTCATTTATTCCTGGTATAAATAAATCTTTGCCATAATTATATTTAATATTATTTATATTTTTATTTTCTAAACTTATAAATTTTCTTTTTCTTTTTAGATATAATGTGTTTAAATCATTGTCTACTAAAGAAAAATCTTCTAAATTTATATTATCTACAACTAATTTCTGTTCTTCTAAATGAATAAATATATCATTTAATTTATTCATTATTATTTTTATAGTTTGATATGAAATTTTTTTATTTTCTATATATTTTTTTAGTGAAATTTCACTTTCATTAAAATAAAAATATATTTCTTCTTTGTCTTCTTCAATGTAAAATGGCTCTTTTATAAATTTATACTTATTTTTTAATAAATCTTTATATTTAATTTCTGATTTTATATTACAAGTAGTTATTTTGATCTCCTTATACCTATAATTTTCAGCAACATCTTTTTTTTCACTTATTTGACTATTTAATAATTTCCCACAACTACTGCAATAAATAGAATCATCTACTATTTGATTGCATCTTAGACAAATATTTTTCATAATTTTTAATCCTCTTTAACAGGTTTTTATTTCTTGTGTGACCATTTTATTCTTAATTCAATACTCTTTTATACTATATCAAATAATACATAAAAATACAATAAATCCTATATCAAATAATACATAAAAATACAATAAATCCTTTTTATTTATTAGAGTTTTTTCATACATATATTTCAATAAAAGTAATTTATTTAATCAATTTTAAGTATATATTAATATATTATTAAATAAGTAACGAATAATTGTGTTATTATGAGTTAGTTTAATTTTTCAACTACCTGATAGGAATTTAGTGATTAATTCAATAAAGTTATTTAATATTAAATATAAAAAGCAATTTAAATAGGGGGCATAGTATGGAGATATTAATTATTTTACTATTAATATTATTAGTGGTATATATTTGCTTTAATAATTATAAAAGAAAAATTAATATGTTAAATAGAATACATAATGAGTTTGGCAAAAATCCTAAAGATTTTTATGAAGAATTCGATATGAATTTTGTTAAACAATATTATAAAGCCCGTAAAGAAAATGAAAATATTAATTAATCTATCGATGAATTAACTTGGAATGACCTTGATATGGATAATGTTTTTAAAAGAACAAATTATACTAGTACCACATTTGGTGAAACATATTTGTATTATAAATTTAGGGAAGTATCTTATGACAAAAATAAATGGACTATTACTGAAAATTTAATAAATAGCTTTATTAAGAATGATTCTTTAAGAAGCTCCATTAAATTAGAACTTATGAAAGTTGGAAAAATCAATGATGAGAGATTTATTAATTTTATTTACAACCCTAATTTAAGTAAAATAACAGGCTATTTTAAATATCCTTTATTAGCAGTTGGTCTTGTAATATCAATTTTACTAATATTTTTCACTGATACTATAGGAATAGCAGGAACAATATTTTTTATGTGTACCAATATATTATTTTATCAAAGTGCTAAAATTTATTTAGAAGATAATTTTAATATAATAGTATATTTACTAAATAATATTAACTTATGTCAAAATTTATGTAAAATTAAAGATAATTATTTTAAAAAGTTTAGGCTAGATATCGAAGATGTATTAAATAATTTTACTAAACTTAAAAAAGTAAAAACATATAGTTCTGCTTTAAGTAAAAGCAGTTCCAACTTTCTATCTGATCTAGAGATTATTGTTGAATACGTTAAAATGTTTTTTATGGTTGATATTATTGCATATCAAAGTATAACTAAAATATTAGAAGAAAATAAAAAATATCTTTATTTAATCTATGACTTAATTGCTCAATTAGATTTTGCATTATCTCTTTCTTATTATAGGAAAAGTATAGATGAATATGTAAATCCAGAGTTTACAGAAGAAGACATAATGGAGTTAGAAAATATTTATCATCCCCTTATAGATAATCCAATAAAAAATTCAATAGTTATAGATAAAAATATTATTTTTACAGGCTCAAACGCCTCTGGTAAATCTACTTTTATTAAAGCAGTTGCTTTAAATTGTATAATGGCACAAAGTTTAAATACCGCATTATGTTCTAAATATAGATATCGATTTTCTAAAGTCATAACATCAATGGCAATAAGAGATGATATTCTTGAAGGAGATAGTTATTTTATTGCAGAAGTAAAAAGTTTAAAGAGATTATTAGATTCGTTAAATAGCAATATTCCTATTTTAGCATTTGTAGACGAAATATTAAAGGGAACTAATACAATTGAGAGAGTATCAGCTTCAGCATCAATATTAAAGTATGTTGAAACAACTAAGGCTCGTATGTTAGTTGCAACTCATGATATTGAACTAACACAAATGATTAAAACTGGATATGATAATTATCATTTTAGAGAAACTATTACAGATAATGATGTACTTTTTGATTATAAATTAAAATATGGTCCATCAACAACAAAAAATGCAATACAACTATTAAAAGTAATGGGTTTTAAATCTAGTGTAGTAAATGATGCAAATTATATTTATGATTCATTTATAAAAACTAACAAATGGTCCAATTTGTAGTTTAAATATGTTCTTAGAATAGTTATCATGTATTGATCATATTTAGGATTGAAATTAGTATATATATAACTTTCCCTTCCCCTCTTCATCCTGATAAAGGTGTTTCTAATATTGATATCTTTCTTCTTATCTTATTGAAAAATGTGTTTATATCCCTTAAATCTATTCTATACATTCTCTCTGCTAATTCAGATAAATTTCATGAACTAGCTTTTTTAGATAATCTGAAAGCTTATTACAACTTCTCATCTCATTTCCTCTCTTTATTAATCTAATAATTTTCTTCTCATTAATAACTATAATAATTATAACATAAGCCAATGACTCTTTTAAATCATTGACTTATGTCATAGATTTCATACTTCTAAACTACTCTCACTATTAAAGCAAGAGGATGACTTCGTCCCTCTCAAGTTCCCATAGGGGTTTTAAAATTTGATATTTTAAAATTCTTCATAGATAAGTTTATGTTTAGCATAGACTTTGTTTCTATTTTTTGTTAAAAATCTACATTTCTGTGCTTTTTATTGATGTTAAGATAAAATAATAAATACATAAAACTAAAATCCTTTTAATTTTCAATTAATACAACCGCTGTTTTAAAAAGCATACTGAATTTTTATTTATAAATAGATATTAAAGATATATAATATAGATATAGCAATAATAATATTGAAGTGAAATATTAGTAAAGGTTTATTAGACTATCAAGTTATGATTTTCCTAATTTGATGGTCTTTTTTATACCTAAAACATCGCTAAATTTAATCAGCTTGTTTTATTCTATTTCTTCATAAACATATTTTTTGAGCAATGCACTTGAGCTATTCCCCTTCTCATCCAAACACTTTCTAGCTCCAAAAATCCAAAAAGCATCTTTAGCTCTAGATACAGCAACATTCATTAAACTCTCATTTTTATTTATAAAAAAGCATCCATCATTCTCACCATAGACTGTGGATAAGATTATAACTTTTCTTTCAGCTCCTTGAAATGTATGAACTGTTCCTACATCAATATTTTTTGCATCATCTTTTAAACAATCTCTCAACTTTTCTTTTAAAATTTTAACTTGAGCCTTAAAAGGTGTTATTATTGCTAATATTTCATTATCTTTTATATTAGCATTTCTTTCCTTATATAAATCAACTATTTTTCTATAATTAATTGATAACCACACTGCTATTTCTTGTGCTTCTTTTGAATTTATTCTACTACATCCCTTTTTCTCCGAATTCTTAACTCCTATATTTTTATATCCCATATGTGGATATTGATACAATGGATAATTTTTATCTTTTTCACCTAATCCTCTACACGCTTTAAGTCTTCCATTATAGACCAATTCATTGCAATATTCTACTATTTCATTATAGCATCTTCTATGCTCACTTAAAAAAAGCCCTTTCTCCTCCTTATCATAATGACATGAATTAACTGCAATCTTCATAACACTAGATTGTGAACAGTTTTGACCAAATTCTAATAAGTTTTCAAAGGAGATTTCTTCATTTAATATATTATTTCTAATTGCTAATGATTTATCTAAAGCATTGCTAATCCCCCAAACTGGTGGTATTTGTTTCTCATCTCCAACAACTATTGCTTTTTTAGCTAATGCAAAAGAGGCTGCTGCAATTTCTGGTGAAACCTGTCCTGCCTCATCTACAATTAAAAGATCAATAAAATTATATAAGTAACTACTTATCTTTTCATTTGAATAATAAACTTTAAATTGCTTAGGTAACATAAAAAATGTCATTACCATACATGGTGAAATCATAGCTAGTCTACTATATAAAGATTCTATTACATTAACTAAATTTTTACCTCTTTTATTAGCTGTAATATAATCTTCTTTTAGTAACCATCTACATTCATAGTAATGAACAGATAGCCAAAACTCAATATATCTAACTCTTGTATCTATATATTCATTTATTTTTTCTAAAGAACACTCTTCTAAATCTTTATTAATACGCTTTATAAATTCATCTATATTTTGAGTATCTTTAGTATAGTAAATATCACAATTATATTTTTTTAGGGAGATAAATTGTTCCTTTACACGATTTCTTAGCTTTAGTATATAATTCTTCTCATTCTTTTTACTTTCTGCTATTTTTCCATTATGTTTTATCTCTTGATCTATTTTTAAATTATTACTATTAATCTTCTCTATTACTTTTCCATACTTCTCTATAATTTCATCTAAAGATAAAAAATCACCTAAAAGTTCATATTCATCTGAATTTATATATATTTTTAACCTATTAATTATTTTCTCTCTAAACACAGTAAATACTTTTAATAATCTAATATACCATGGAATTTTCATATATATTTTATTCCATTCACTTACTCTATTCCTATGTTTACATATTTGTTTATTATTTTCTATCTTTTTATATTCCAATTCTTTTTCTTTACTAGAGCAATTTAATATGTCTTGTTCTAAAACTTTAATGTATTCTTCTACCGTATTTTCTTTTATAATACTTCTTATTTCATATAAATCTGATATAATCTTATTTTTTTCTTTATCAATTTCAACAAGTTCTGAATATATTAATTTCTTGCATTCATCTATATCATTAATTTCTTTATTAAAATATTTAGATACATTTTCTATCATCTTTTCTTTAGATTTCTCAAGATTTTCATCTGAATCTATATTTAAACAAAATCCATCGCCTTTATTACTAGTACATTGATATCCTTTTTTTTCTGAATAATCTTTTTTACTACCTGATGGAAAATATACAGCAAAACTATTAACATCTTCAATCCAACGCTGCTCTAGATTTTTAATTCCTATTTGCGTAATGCTACCAAATGAATCTATAATGTTTGTAACAGCTTGATTATTAGTAGAAGACGCTACTATAACAGGTGCTTTCTTCTTCTCCAATGCATTTTTTACATACATATCTGCTACAATAGATTGTAATAATGTGGTTTTTCCTGTGCCTGGTGGACCACTTACCGCTAATATTTCTCCTTCTTTTAGTTCAGAAAAATGGTTTATAGCCTCTCTCTGTGATTCTGCTAAGGGATATTCTCCGCCCATTTGCCCTTTATGTTCTAACATTTTTAAATATGAATCATTTGGTATTAACTCTTTAGGTCTTTCAATACATGGTGAAATAAATTTTTCATATAATGGTTTACTTTTTTTATTTATTAATATGTCATTATATAATTGTTCTATATTAAATGTTGCATTTGCTGTATTATCTAAAATAATATATATACTTTCTTCAAACATTATTTTTAAATCATCTTTTTTAATGCAATTTTCATCAAAATTATATTTAATTACTTCTTTATAAAAATTCTTTATATAATTTATATAGTCACTCCAACTTTGTAGCTTTTCCCTTTTATCTGTAGTGGTAGATAAAAATTTATCTACATCATCAATTTCCCCTAAACTTAACTGTGGTTCTAACATAGGTGATAAAAACTCTCTTGGTATCCATGGCCATTTATCATTTTTATCATTAATTTTCAATTTACCTTCGCAATTTATAATCGCAGGTACATATAATATACCTGTAAGTTCATCAATATTATTGTTTATTTTTCTACTATTTTCAAAATGTGTTTTAATAGTTTTAGGAACTATTATCACTTCTATGTTATCATTCTTATTATTTTTTTTGTTATTATCAACTAACTTTTTAATAACATTTAAATTAATTACTCCATTATAGAATTCTTCTCTAGTAATAATTTCATACTTATTGTCTGAATTTTTAAAGTCTATTACAGCTTGATTCTTTGCAATTAAAGCACTTCTAAAATACTTAGTTATGTTATTAACCATACTTTTAACTCCCAACTTCTTTATTATGTAAATATTATGAACTTTACTTTATAAAAATTCCTAAATGCTTACAATACTTATATCTATATTTTAACATAATAAGAAATAAACAACTATTATACTCCCATTCTTCTAGTTCTTTTACCTAAATTACCTTTTGCAATATAATTTTATTAAGCTAGTCACCACCTTCTCTCCCCCAAGAAAATCATAAATTTACATTCAACTCTACTTCCTATTACAATTAAAACTAACCTATTCTTTCATTTTATTATTAAAAATTTTCTACAAAACAAATGTGAGACCAATTATTTGATCTCACATCGAAAGACTATACTATATAAATTTTTCTTTTACAAAAACCTTTATGAAATATTTCTATTTTAAGACTTTAATATATCCATTTTAATTTTAGATCCAATAGTTCCCTAATATACCCTTATTAAAAACACTAAACATAATATTATCTAACTTTTCCCGAACAACCATTACAATATAAAATACTACACTTTAAATTAAGTGGACTCTTTATATCCTTAAGTACCTAATAAATACTTACAGGATTGAATTTATCTCCCTTAACCCATCTAAACATACTATTTTCATTTAATACTTCTCCACAAACCTGACACTTCATCTCATTATATCCCATTTTATACACCACCTCATCAAAATCACTTTACCAAACTTTATATCTCCAAACTCCCCTCATTATTAAACAACTTATTCAATATATAATGAGCCTCCCCCTTAATATAATGAACTATTTTTTGTTGGCCTACATATTATTATTGTTTCGACTAAAGGTATATCTGTACCTTCAGTAAATATCATACAATTTATATTAATTCATTTTGTCTACTCTTATGTCTACCTTATTAATCTCTGCAATCCCTTTAAAATAGCCACTGTCGTCCTATCGACCTAATTATGAACTCTATATATTAACTTTTTATACTATATTTATTTTCTTGTTAAACTCTAACTTTTCTATAAATAATACTTTTTAAGGTGAACAGGTGGACAAAAATATTATATATATCTATAACCTAGTATTTATAAAGGTTATAGCATGTCTACCTTTCTTCAAAAATAGGACGACTCAATGGCGACAAGGTCGACACTTTATCTAAAAAGGCACATTATCTTCAACACTTTCATTAAAAAAGTTGTCATCATCCTTTTCATAAAGCTTTAACTTTATACAGTTGGTTAATATTCCATTTAGCCTAACTCTTTGAGTATACTTATTTCTATTGTCCCTAATTAAAAAACCCTTCTTTGCTAATCCAGCTTTAATACCATCAAAATTAATATTTCTCTCCTCCAGCATATCTATTAAAATAGATTTAATTACAAAACATTCACCCATTACAGTGTTGATTTTTCCATAGATTTCGTTATTATCATTATTCTTAAACTTATTTATATTTTGACCAATCCAATCATTAATGATGTTATATGACCTTTCTGATAAATCTACATTGTTTTCTTTAGGTAAAACTTTAATAATATCATCAATAGTTAATAAATCATCACTAAAGATCCTATTGCTAAGTTCATCTCCTAAAAGAACTGTTGCTACAGCAGCTGCTTGCTTATCTTTAAGCTCTGTAGTACTATTAACTTCCTTTAAAATTTCACTGTATCTCTTAATGATTTCCTCTTTTGATGGCAAATTATCAATAAAATCTCTAGATGCATATCCATAATTACTTTTAACTAAATTAGCAGTTAATACTCCATCATCTATAATTTTTGTAGTTGCTTCAATTTCTAGAACTCTATTCTTAGCTCCTCCACCTGAATACTCCTTAGTTATAGGCTCTTCACCAGTGAATAAAAAAATATTTCTCCACGTACCTTGTGTTTGAATTCCTCCATCAGCTCTTCCAAGTCCCCTATCTATACCCTCTGATAACTGCATTATAATTTCATCAAAGGATTTATATTTACTTCTTACAATTTGAAGTTCATCATAGGCTACAGGTAAATTATGCATAAAAGCAGCATATCTAGACATGGCAAGTACTGTAGAATTTAAAGTCTTAATAAGCTTACCCATACTAGGGTTGCCCCATATGCTCATAGCCACCATAGTAGCAACAGTTTTTCTTGTATCAGTTCCACCCCATAAATGAACTATAAAAGGCAAAGTTCCTAATATTTCAATAAGTGGACTTGCAAACGAAGATGCCATTAAAATCTTTAAAATTTTATTTTTACTTCTTAGTTCCTTAACATGTTCCTTCCATACCTCATAATCACCTTGTGTTTTAATACTTTCATATACATCTTTAAAAGAAATATCACCATCATATTTATAGCTATCCACAAATGGTACAAAATCATTATCTATCCAGCCTAATCTATTAATACTTTTTGTAACAGGGATTTTCTTATTATTTAAAGAAAGGATATCGCTTAGATATGAAATTAAAGTTTCTGCATTATTAGAATTAACTGAAAAATTCATTTTCAATAGCATTTAAATATCTAAATGTATCTTCTGAAAGTACCTCTTCCTTAGTAGCTCTATAAGGATCTAATGGTAAAAATTCTGCCTCAACTATCTTTTTTGATAAATCTTTCATTTATAGCTTGCACCACCTTCTTGTTGTACTTATAAAACTCTAGTTTTTCTTCTATATCATTGTTTGTAAATATATCTAGGTAATAATCAATTATATTTAGCATTTCTTCTGTTTCTTCATCATCTTTTTCTGATAAATATCTTCTATAATCACTTAATAATAAAAAGGTGTCCTTTTCCCATTTTTCAAAAGCTTCTATTATTACTTTTGAGTTATTATAGTTTTCAATTTTAGATAGTGAAATGGACATAAACATTTATTATATCTATTTAAATTAAGTCCAACTGCTCTAGCTACATCTAAAATATCGCTTCTTTCTTTTACTTCTTCAAAGATATTCATTTTTTTCGTCTCCTTTGTATATTCTCTACTTAAGAAATATGCAGCTTAAATGGTTTTTTACAAAAAATAATAAAATTTTTTAGTTTCTTTTTTATACTCAAAAAGATCAGTAATATAACTTTATAAAACTTTTTAAAATAAAATAAAAAACAACAGATAGTTTTTATATAACCTATCTATTGTTCTTTCTATATACTAATTATTTATATTCTTTGCTTCATAAAATATTTTACCATCAATTTTAATTTCTATATGACAATGAGCTTCTATTATACTTGGCATAACCCTGAAATTAGCATAACATAAAAGGATGTCCATGGACATCCTTTTTCAGTTTGTTGAAAAACCCCCTGTTTAAAAACAGAGGGTTTTTCTATTATTAGTTGTGGATAAAATTTAATATTAAAAATATTATAAAATTTAATAATATAATATGAAAATAACAAAGATAGTCTTGTTGCTATCTTCTTCATATTCTGCACTGCTGCAGTTAGCAGGCATTGCTCTGAAACTTTTTCGCGTCTGCGGAAGCGAGCATAGCGAAGCCCATGCAGATTTTTTGAATCCGCGAAGCTTCGCTCAACTGTCTCTTTTCTTCTATTATAAATTCCTTTTCCCTTCTCGGTTCTAAGAAAGTTTTTATTATCGTCTTTGTGATTTTCCCAAACATGTCTTCTAATTATTTTATATTTAGATTTTTCTCCAAGACACTTATCTTTATGAGGACAACATATACATATTTCTTCAAAACATCTATATTCTTTATAGCCTTCGCGAGTCGTTGTTTTATATATTAAAGCAACATTATTTGGGCAAATATATATGTCTTTATCATAATCATATATATATTTAGTCTTTGTATACATTCCTTTTTTGTGAGGAGAACGTCTATATGCAACAACTGGTATTATATCTCTATCTGTTATTCCTTTAAAAATAGGATTTGTTGAATATCCTGCATCTAACCCAAGATACTTAGGTTTTATATTAAATGTTTCTTCAATTCTATCTATTCTTTTTAGTATTGGCTCGCTATCGCTGACGTTACCAGGGGTAACATGTACATCCATAATTATATTATTTTTACTATCTACAGTTCGGTGATCTAAATAAAAGAAACCTTCTGGTTTATTATCTCTCATCATATAGCCACTATCGGGATCGGTAGTACTTTTCTTAATTTCCTTTGTTTCTTCTTTTGCTTTTCTTGGTTTTAAAGGTTTTTTATTATGATTTTCCCTATCTAAATTTACATCAATATCTAGTTGTTCCATGTATTCTTTAGGTGTTACTTGAACCTCAATTTTTTCAAACTTACGCTTATTAGCGTTAGCTTTTATATGTGTTGAGTCAGAGTAAAGAATTTTACCACCAACTAATCCTTTTTTCATAGCCTGAATAACTATATTATCGAATATTTTTTGTGGAATATCAGTACCTTTAAATCTTCTAATTCTATTTTGACTTATAGTAGATGCATCTGGAATTTTCTCCGTGATAGAATATCCTAAAAACCATCTATATGCTAAATTAACTTCTATATCTTTAACTAGTTGCCTTTCGGAGCGTATGCCATAAAGATATCCGATAAATAGCATCTTAAATAAAACTACCGGATCAACTGCTGGTCGACCATTTGTATGGCAATACAAATCTCTAGTTAAATCTCTAATAAATGAAAAATCTATATATTTATCTATTTTTCTTAATAAATGGTCTTGCGGAACTAATTGTTCTAGCATCACCACTTCCATTTCATTTTGTGCTTCTCTTCTTTCGTTTATCATTCGTAAAACCTCTATGTAATAAATTAATATATTTTAAATTATATTACATATTTGTATAAAATTAAAGACTACTGACACTTTGTCAGCAGTCTGTAAAAGGATGTCCATGGACATCCTTTTTGAATCCCAATATTTTTAAATTATGCATACATTCTAAGCGACAAATTAGAATTTAACTACTTATATGCACCATTTTTATTTCTCATAGAAAATAATAATTCTATTAAACTTTTGTGATATGGTATAAATTTATTGTCATTAATCATATCGACTATTTCTTCCACTGAAGCCCATTTAACTGATTGAACTTCCTCATATTGTAGATTTAATTTTGCTATATCTATATCTTCTTCGATTAAATATATATCATCAAATCCTTTATCAAAATTTATGGTAAGTGAAGGTCTTACTCCATCTAATGACAACTTATAGCCAATTTCTTCATAAACCTCACGTTCAGCTGCTAATTGACTTGTCTCTCCAGAGATAGCACTTCCTCCAACCGTAATATCCCACATATTAGACCATCTATCTTTAAATGGTTGCCTTTGTTGAATTAGCATTTTCCCTTCTGAATTAAAAATACATACATGAACTACCATATGATAAGTATTTTCTTTAAATATGCTACCTCTTATCATCGTTTCACCTGTTTTCCTTCGCTCTTTATCATAAATATCCCAAATTTCCATGTTTTCCACCTCCAATAATATAGATTTATAAACTATAAAAGAATTCTATAATTCGTTATTATAGACAAATTCCTTTTAATGAATATAACTCTATATCTAGTTTTTAAAATTTTTTCTACCTATCTCATCTTCAAAAAAATCAATATAATCTATTTATTACTTTTATCTCATATTAAAAGTAATACAATATTCTGTACCTTTATCACTATCTACTAAATATATATCACCACTATGTTTTTCTATTATGGCTTTAGTTATCGCTAATCCCAGTCCTGTTCCCCCTGTAGATGAATTTCTTGCCTTGTCCTCTCTAACAAATACATCAAAGATTTTTTCTCTTACATCTTTATCTATACCTTTTCCATTATCTTTAATAATAATTTTAACTTTATCTTCACAAATCATAGATGAAACAAAAAGTGTTGTATTTCTCCCATTATATTTAATCGCATTATCAATTAAATTACTTATTGCTCTAGTAAACTTCACATTATCAATATCCAATATATATTCTTCTTCTGATATGTTAAAATCATATTTAAACTCTTTAGCTTCAAGTTCTGGAATATAATCTGCTAATATTTCTCTAAGTAATTCATTTACATCTAACTTTCTTAAATTAAGATTATAATCTGCACTACCTAATAAAGAAAACTCAAATAAGTCCGTAATTATCTTATTGGATCTTTTAGAATTTTTACTAATAATTTTTAAATATTCTGCTTTCTCTTCTTCTGTTAAATTATTTTCACCAGTCAAAATTTCACTATATCCTAAAATGGCTGCTAAAGGATTTTTTAAATCATGAGAAATATGAAGAATTAATTTATTTCTTTCTTGTTGTAATCTATAATTCTCCTCTTTTTCATCTTTAATTGTTTTACTCATTAAATTAAACCCCTCGGTAAGTTCCCCAAATTCATTATTCGATTTTAAATTAACTTGTTGCCCATAAGCCCCTGCTGTTATAGATTCCATTCCACTATTTAATATTTTTATAGGTTTAACAAATTTTCTTGATGTCCATCTTGCAAATATATATATTAATAGCAGTAAAATCAGTATATTAATAACTATTAATATACTCATAACGCTATATTGTGTTGTAATTGAATGATAGTTTCCATACTTATTTATATTTTCATAAGGTACTCCAAATATAATAAGCTTATTAATATCGTTTATAAACTTATAAGAAATAGAATATTCTACACCACTCTCACTTTTTATTAATATAGTATCTAAATCAATCAATGCTAGTGCACTCTCTATATTTTTCATTAAGTAATTTTCTATCTTACCTAATGACTCCATTTGTATAGTTGCATTAAATAATACTAAATAATAATTTAAATTTATTTCTTCAAATTCTTTTATTACATTACCACACTTATAATTAACATTATTATTTTCATCTACTACTATTAAAAATCCATTTATTTCACTCAATTCATCTTCTGTTATTTCCATATAATTATTCGTTAACTTATAATTAATCGATTCATATTTTTCTGATGATTGATTAAATAAATATATAAAGTAACTAGTAAAAGTTATTAACATAATTAAAAACATAATAATTATCAATGAAATGTATCCAAAAAAATAATTTTTAAATAATGACTTAGCTACTCCACCTTTATATTTCTTTTTACTCATCTAAATCACCTTTTCAAACTTATATCCTATACCTCTTATGGTTTTTATATATTTAGGCTGTTTAGAATTAACTTCTATTTTTTCTCTTAAACGACTTAAAGTAACTAAAATAGTATTATCATCACCATAATAATCATCTTCCCAAACATACTCATATATTTGCTTTTTTGTATATACTCTACCTTGATTTTCCATTAATAATTGAAGTATTTTAAACTCTTTTGCATTCATTTCAAGCTTTACACCATCTTTATAAACCTCAAAATTTTCTTTATTTAATTTTAAATTACCTATTTCTATTTCATTTACTATCTCTTGCTTTTTAATATATTGATAGCAACGTCTTAAATGTGATGCAACTCTAGCAGTTAATTCAATAGTATTTATAGGTTTAACTAAATAATCATCAGCTCCTAATCCTAATGCTAAAACCTTATCTCCATCTGTTGACATAGCTGTTATAAAAATTATAGGAATTGTTGATATCTTTCTTATTTCCTCCATAACTGTTATTCCATCAATATTAGGCATCATTATATCTAATAAAGCTAAATGAATTTCTTCACTTTTAAATACTTGTAAGGCTTCTATTCCATCCTTACAAGTAATTACTTCATAGCCTTCTTTTTTCATATGCAAAGCTATTAATTTTCTAATATCCTCTTCATCCTCTGCAATTAAAATTCTCATTAAATTCCTTCCCTCCATTATACTAATAACTTTTCTCTCTTCTTTCTACTGATAAAATGTTTATTCTTTAATATAAATCTTACAAAAATAATTAAAGCAATAATAGTTTCAATACTTCCCGTAATTAAATACATATTAATATCACTATTTGTAATAATTGTTGTTTCAACGATTAACGTATTAGTAAAATAAGCTATAATCATAATAATTCCTGCAATTAAATTATTAACCATATGAACTGTAATTGAAGCTGCAATATTATTATATTTTCTATATAAAATGCAACAACCTATACCAAATGCTATTGCTCCTAAAATACCTAATGAGTCATGTCCAATTCCAAATATTAATGATGATATAACTGCTGAAATAACGAAACCTAATTTTCTAGATAATCTTATAAATAAAACTTTTCTATAAGTTATTTCCTCTAAAACTGGTGCTAATATTACCATTAATATAAAGCATAATATTAATTCGGCATAATTGGTTGGTAATAGACTTATATCATTTATCATATTTAAAGCTTTATCCTTATCAATAATAGCTATGATTCCAGTACTTAGATTTGAAAGCCCTAGTGTTAATAATAACTGTGTTGCTACAAATGATATTATTTCTTTTATATTTACCTTCTTCTTAAAATCATTATATCTTTCTTTAATCAGTTTTATATTTACCCTTCCAAAGATTAATGTAATAATCAATATTAATAAAAATAGAGTAAATCCAATCCATATATCACTAATATTCATCAAAACATCTTGATTAATGCTTGCTACTTCTCCTAATATCAGTATACCAAAAATACTACTTATAATTGAAATTCCCCATATTAATATCATTTGCCAAATTTTTATTTCTTTCATTGTTTATCCTCCATCACATTTAATATTTATAAAATCATTATAATTCTCTAAAATTAATTACATATTATTGAAATATTAAATTAAACTTAAATTTTTATATATTGATTTTTTGTATATTAATGGATAATTGTGTAATTTTTATTATATCATGAAAAAAGCAAAAAAACTAAAAGAAGATACATCTATAAGATAAACTCTTTTAGTTTTTATATTAATAACCATATCTTATAATTCAAACTATCGAAAATAGTAAGGTATAGCTATTTTTATTCTATAATTATTACGAAGTAAACTACCATAATCTATTGTTAAAATTTTCTTTTACAACTTCTTTATAACTTATGATTTCAATATATCCATTTTAATTTTAGATCCAATAGTTCCTTCTACAATTCTGTCTATAATCTCTGCCTTTTTACTTTTACTCTTAATAAATACTTTATATTCTTTAGCTATTTTTTTCAGATCAACAACCTTAAATTGACTTAAATACTTTATGGCCTCTTCTCTGCTTGAAATTGAATACAAATTTTTTATTGAATCAGCTATCATTTTATTTTCCGTAACATAATATCTTTATTAGTAACATAAGTTATTCCACCTTCCGTAACACCTTAAACGAACAATTATTCTCCAAGTGCAAGCTTTACAAGATAAAAACCCTCAAATTATGATTTTTCTAATTTGAGGGTCTTCTTTGTACCTAAAGTATCACTAACAAGAGAGTGGCTTTGCCCCTCTCAATGACCCCCGGGGGTTTTAAAATTTTCCAGAGACAAGTTCTTGATGTTAAAAAATTAAGAGAGCTTTAAATCTATCTACTCTCCTCTGAAGTTTAAATTGGCCATGTAAAAAACTTTGTGTAAACTTAATAAAATCCCCGTCTCTCTCAAAGACCTCGGGGATTTTAAGCATATCTGTATTTTTTAACTTTTTATTTTCTTACTTTTACTTTTTTTATTTACTTTTAACTGCCTATTGTAAAGCTCTTTATGTCCTTTTGGTACTGGTATTATAAATTCATCATACTTAAACTTACAATATGTTAATAAATAAAATTCAGGTATTGCTATTGAAACCGCATATTGTACTACAAGTAACGGAACAAAAAAAATTATTACCTTCATAATATTATTTCCATAATTATTAACAACTTTACATAATATAGTTGCTAAAATAACTGCTGAATATACTCCTACAAAACTAATATATCTATTTGACTTTTTAAAATCATATAAGCCATTTCCACCTTCTCTAAAATGACCTTGCTTTACCCTTTTTATTCCTCTAATTGTTGATATAATTATTAAAATTATTCCAGCCAATGCTGCTAATATAAATATATTTATAAATGATTTTTCTATCTTTCTGCCCTCTGCTAAAATAAATAAAAATAAGTAACCATCTATAGAAAGCTTCGTTGATGTTATTGATAAACAAATAGCTTCAATTTTTTGATGATCATATACATTTCTCATATTAGAAAAAAATACACCTATTATAAGTTGAATAATAACAAATATTGTAGCTACTATCATTATTGGCATCCAAAACTCCTTATTTAGATCCCTGATTTGTGTACATCCAAAAATACTTGTAACTAATATTACTAATGAATACATTAATGAAGCTGCAAACCATCCTGAAATTTCATTTGGTCCTAGCCTTGTCCGTGCTACTTTTTTCAATTCATACCAATCATCAATATTCAAACTCTTCATAATTACCCACCCTCCATAAGCTTATCCATACTTTCTTAATATTTTTATTAGTGTTTTTTTAAAAACCTTTTGGGAATATCCACAGTAAATTCGCTATATTTAAATTTACAATAAGTTAATAAGTAAAGCTCTGGAATTGCCATTACTAAAATATATTGTAAGACTACACAAATTATCAAGAAAAAGCATGAAGATAAAATTTCATATCCATTACTTTCAATACTTCTAAAAAAAGCTATAACTATTAAAACTATTGGGAAAATAGTGCCTGCCCCAATACTTCTTTTACTTTTACAAAAATCATATAAGTACTTTCCTTCTTTTCTAAATTCATCATTCTTTAATCTTTTAAACCCTCTAATTGTTAATATAATTAATAATAAAATTCCAACTCCAATTAGTGCATATGTATAATAAGCAATAGGCTTAGTATATCCTTTTGTTTCAAGTGTAGCAAAAAGAAATAAATACGAATCAATAGATAGCTTTGTAGCTACAATAGATGTCCATAAACTTAAAAACTTTTGATATTTATAGCTATTTTTTATATTAAAGAAAAATAGCATTACTACTATTTGTACTATATAAAACACTGTTGCTACTATTCCTATAGTATGCCATAGTGTATTATTCAATTGTATATTATTAAATATACCCATTAATACACTTCCTAAAATGATAGCTCCATACAAATTACTTGCTATTAACCATCCTGACATAGCATCTGGGCTTAATCTATCTAATACATTAATATATAATTGATATAAATCAGACTTCCCCATTTCTAACCCCTTATTACAATTTATTCTACATAATTATATTTAAGGTAAATATTAACATATTTATACATATTAATCAATAAATAAGACTTCACTATAAAATCTAAGCAAACTTTCTTCCCATCTCTATTTCTGAAAAATATTCTTCTACTATAAATTTCTTTCCTCTTTCCACATAATAAAAAGCATAATTACAATTTTAATCATTTTCTAAAATATATTGTATTTCACTACCCTGAATTACTTCTATTCTATTTTCATTTTGAATAATATTTAAATTCTTACCTACATACTTATTTAGATTTTCAATAGATGATTTTTCTAAATTAAAACTCATCTTTTCTCCTTATTCAATGATTTAGCAAATTGATGAAGTTTTATTCCTAGTCTTTCATGACCTTCTGGGAAGTTAATTTTATTTTACTCATAAATTCTTTATCGTAGATATCAATTGAATATGGAAGAACTAACCCGCCACACGATA
>NZ_JADNLK010000026.1 GCF_015555905.1 Clostridium sp. D43t1_170807_H7 | reverse complement strand
GGTTGATAGGTCAGAGGTGTAAGTGTGGTAACATATTTAGCTGACTGATACTAATAGGTCGAGGGCTTGACCAATAAAATAGATAATTCATGTGCAATTTTGAGATAACAATATCTCTAAAAGGAAACTCACTCAACAGAGTTGAGGAGTACAAGGTTTTAACTAAATCAAAGATTTAGAAAACCATAGCATCTGGTGATGATGGCGTAGAGGAAACACTCCTTCCCATTCCGAACAGGAAAGTTAAGCTCTACAGCGTCGATGGTACTGCACGGGGGACTGTGTGGGAGAGTAGAACGTTGCCAGGTAAGAGTAAGGTACTTAGTATTAACTAAGTACCTTTTTTGCGTAATAAAATAATATAAAATGAATTAATGCAAAATATAACTATAAGGTTAAATAAATTTTATTAGGAGGATATATGGAAATATACACTATAGGACATTCTAATTATACAATTGAAAGACTTATTGATATGTTAAAACATTATAATATCAATTGTGTGGTAGATATTAGAGGGACACCATATTCAAAATATAATATTCAATTTGATAAAGAAACTATAAGATATACTTTAAGTAAGGCAGGATTTATCTACATATATATGGCTAAAGAATTAGCAGCTAAAAGAATAAATAAAGAATCTTATAATGAAGAAGGATATTCTGATTTTGAAAAGGTAATAAAAGAAAAAGAATTTTTAGAAGGAATAGAAAGATTAAAAAATGGTTGTAATAAAGGATACAATATAGTTTTATTAGGAGCTATGCAGGAACCTATAAGATGCCATAGATCTATTTTAGTAGGAAAAGCATTAAGGAAATGTGGATTTAATGTTAAGCATATATTAGATGACTATTCTACAGCATCACAAGATGATATAGAACAAATGCTTTTAGATAAATATTTTAGTAATAGAAATCAAATGACTATTGATGATTTGATTGGAAATAGTTTAAGTAGGGAGGAAATGATAGAAGAAGGTTATAGAATGGCAAATAAAGAAATAGGATATCGAATAGAACACTTGAAATAAATTGCGCACCAAAGCGTTAATGTCGTGATGCCGAAAATTAATGATATAACCTGCATTAAGTCATATAATTTCGCTAAGAATTTATATTATTATTTCCATAAAATTAGCTAAAGCTTCGAAGCTCGCTATAGCTTACCTTAAGTGAGATTCAAAATTTCAATTTTGCTGATCGAACTTACACATCCGACTTTAGCAGGAGGTGCTTCCTTTTAAAAGGAAACTCACTCTTCACTATCGCTCAGAGGAGTAAGTTCATCTAACTAAATCAAGATTTAGAGATTCACTTAACGCTAATTTTATTCCAATAATAATTAAATTCTAAAGCTTATTATATAATACTTTCTTCCGGTTATATCATTAATTTTTCTCTATCACTAGCTTAAAGCTTGGGTCTGCAATTTAAAAGCGAAAAACTTATAAAGTTAACGACTCGTCATATAACATGTAGTAAAAGACATTAACTGTAAGGAGTTATGCTATAGGTAGTTACGTAAAAATAAATATTTCATTTTTCGCTTCTACGTAACGAACAATTTAGTTAGGTAGTGTGTAGATAGAGAATTTTTGGCGCTTATCTATTAGGTAAAGGTTATGTACTGGAATTTCTTGTTTTAGAGTTAGCGCTGTATAATTTTCTAAGTAATCTATGTATTCTTCAGATGGATAATAGAATATTAGATCTATTTCTCTAGGAAATTGTTCTACTGAAATTAAAATGTTATTTAAAACTTTAATAAATAATTGTAGTGAAAATGGATTAAAGAAATAAAATTTATTATCTGATGGTAATACTTTATAATCTTCTGCAAATATATTCAAAAAGTTAATTTTTTCTTTGGGTTTTGAGAATGCCTTAAAATAACTTCTTTTATTATTCTCACATATATCATAATAGTTATTGTTCATTTCTATTCCAGTAACGGATGAATTGTAATAATAGTTTATGTAAAAGGCCAATCTTCCCTTGCCACATCCAAAGTCAACTATATAATCTGAACTATTTAGAGTATACTGTTTAAATAGTGATTCTAGGGCTAGATAAGATGTAGCTTCATATCTATTATAATGATGGGATTCATAAAATCCTTGTTGTTCACCTGTAGTTTTTATATTAAGTAATCTTTCGTAATGCATATCATCCATAAGTGCTCTCCTTTTATTCTTTATGAGTTTAAATAAACTATTTATATATTATATCAAATATATATTAAAAAAATATTCATTCATAAATTTAATTTTTAAATCATAAAATTTGAAAAGATATGTAGGAAAATTAGTGAGATTTAACGAAAATACCATAAATTTTATAATAAAATAGAATATTTTTATATAGCTATTTATTAATATTAGGGTTTGGTATATACTATTAATGATTAGAATTTTATAAATATATAATATAGTGTATATTATATAGCGTATATTATATAGTGTATACTATATAGTGTATATTATTAAATCTAAATCTTTGAAATTTTAATGTAAGGGGGAAAGTTTGATGACAGAATTAAGACATGAATTAGGAATAATAGCTTTAGAAAGTTGTAAGGAACTTGGAAATGCTATTGATAAGCTTATCCAAGAAAAGAGAAATACTAATGAATCATTCCTAATACCGATCGATGAAATAAGGTTTTCTAACGGAGAAGGAAAAGTCAAAATATCAGAGAGTGTAAGAGGTAAGGATATATACATTTTATGCGATATTGGTAATTATAGTTGTACATATAAAATGTTTGGATTTATTAACCATAAAGGTCCTGATGAGCATTTCCAAGATATAAAGAGAACTGTTTCTGCAATTAGGGGTAAGGCTGCAAAAATTACAGTAATAATGCCACTTTTATATGAATCAAGACAACATAGACGTAAAGGGAGAGAATCTTTAGACTGTGCATTAGCACTTCAAGAATTAGAGAGATTAGGAGTACATGAAGTACTTACATTTGATGTACATGATCCTAATGTTCAAAATGCAATTCCTCTACTATCTTTTGAGAATTTCTATCCAACATATGATATAGTAAAATCTCTTATAAAGAATGAAAATACATTAGAGTTAAACAAAGACAAACTTATAGTTATAAGTCCAGATACTGGAGCTATGGATAGGGCAATTTATTATTCAAGTGTTTTAGGAGTTGATGTAGGTTTATTCTATAAGAGAAGAGATCATTCAACAATAGTAAATGGAAAAAATCCTATAGTAGAACATGAGTATATGGGAAGAGATGTGGAAGGAAAAGATGTATTAATAGTTGACGATATGATAGCATCTGGTGAATCAGTACTTGATATAGCTATAGAGTTAAAGCAAAGAAAAGCAAGAAATGTTTATGTAGCAACTACATTTGCTTTCTTTACAGAGGGGCTAGAAAAGTTTAATAGATTCTATGAAGATGGAATAATATCTAGAGTATATTCTACAAACTTAACATATATATCAGATGAATTACGTAATTCTAAATGGTATAGAGCTGTAGATATGTCAGAGTTAGTATCAAAGATAATAAATAAATTAAATTATGATAGATCTATTGCTTCTTATATGGATGCAACAAGAGTAATACGTGACTTATTAGAAGAATAAGGGTATAATATATTATAGCATATGTAAATTAGTGGTAATTTGCAATGCTATAATATTTTTTTTAGGGAGAAAGTATGAGAAAAAAAGTAAGTAATAAAATAAAGCAAGAAAATAAAGTATTATGTGCAATTAAAAAAGAAATTAAGGATAATGTAATTAAAGGGAATGAATGGGCTATAATAAGTAAATATAATAGTGAAAATATTTCTTCAGAATATAATGTTTCAGGAGTAGGAGGATATGGGTTAGACCTTATATAGAATTTATATTTATGAAGAAGGGAAAGAGGCAATGATAGAAGCATTTCATTCAAATTGGACCAGACCATTTTTTAATGCAAATCCTCATAAGGAATATTATATAGAGGATTTTGAAATATTAACAACTATCCTTTCAGCATTAAAGTGGAGAGAGAAAAATGGAAGCATAAAAATGATTACTGATAAAGTTGGAGCTAATTATTATAAAAGTATAGGATTAGAGAAAATATGGGATTTGAGAATTGACATATCTTTAGATGATATAAATTATAAAATTGATAGTAATATATTTTGGGCAGCAGGAAAGCTTTATGCATTAAAAAGTCAAAAATCTCCATGTGTAATGATTGATACTGATTTTATTGTATGGGAAAATATACAAAATATTTTAAGTAATACAGAGGTAAGTGTAATTCATAAAGAAAAAATAGTAAAGGAAGTATATCCAGATAAAGATTATTTTAAATTTAAAAATGGATATTCTTTAGATGAAGAATGGGATTGGTCGGTATTACCTAGTAATACTGCTTTTATGTATATTTCTAACGAGGAGTTTAAGAAGTATTATACTACATCAGCTATAGATTTTATGAATAATTTACATTATAGTGATGATAAGATCACTAATATGGTATTTGCAGAACAAAGACTTATATCAATGTGCGCTAAAAGAAAAAATATTGAAATTAATGAGATAATGAGTTTAGATAATTTATTTTCTAACAAGCAAAAAATATTTACACATACATGGGGCTATAAGAAAGAAATGAAAAGGGATTTTAATAAAAGAAAAGATTTTTGTATAAGGTGTATTATTAGAATCATTAAAGATTATCCTGAATATGAAGAGATTATATCAAGTATTGAGCCTTTAAAAGGATATTATGCTGAAATTAAAAAAGGTTATTACATTTAATTTAACCTAATATTAAGAAATTATTCCATATTCTAAAGCGGAGAGTAGTTCACAGAGTTTTCAGATAAAATAGAATAATAAATCTTTTTAATTATTTAAAAGATTTAGTGTTATTATATATATAAATAATAATAATTTTTTGAAGGAGTGTGGGAAAATGAAAACTTTAGTAATAAATTGTGGTAGTTCATCTTTAAAATATCAATTAATCGATATGAGTACAGAAGAGTGTATGGTTCAGGGATTAGTTGAAAGAATAGGAATTGAAGGTTCTGTATTAACTCAAAAAGTTGAGGGAAAAGATAAATATGTAATAAATACAGAAATTAAGAATCATAAGGAAGCAATAAAGCTAGTATTAGAAGCATTAGTTGATCCAGTTCATGGAGTTATTAAATCTATGGACGAAATTGCAGCAGTAGGACATAGAGTTGTTCACGGTGGAGAAAAATATTCAGATTCAGTTTTAATTAATGATGAAGTTTTACAATCAATTAAAGATTGTATAGTGCTTGCACCATTGCATAACCCACCAAATATTATAGGAATTGAGGCATGTAAAGAGTTAATGCCAAATACTCCGATGGTAGCAGTATTTGATACAGCATTCCATCAAACAATGCCTAAGCATTCATACATTTGTCCGTTACCATATGATTTATATAAAAAATATGGAATTAGAAAATATGGATTCCATGGAACATCTCATAAATATGTTTCAAATAAAGTAGCAGAAGTTATGGGAAAAGACATAAAAGATTTAAAAATAGTTACATGTCACTTAGGAAATGGTTGTTCATTAGCAGCTGTTAAGAATGGTAAGTCTGTAGATACTTCTATGGGATTCACACCACTTGCAGGTGTTATGATGGGAACAAGATCTGGAAGCATAGATCCATCTGTTATTAGCTTTTTAATAGAACAACATGGATATACAATAGAAGAAGTAGACGAATTATTAAATAAAAAATCAGGAGTTCTAGGAATTTCAGGAGTATCATCAGATTTCAGAGATGTTTTAGCTGCAGGTGAATCAGGAAATGAAAGAGCAAAGCTTGCTTTAGAAATATTCTATTATAAGGTTAGAACTCAAATTGCTGCTTATGCTGGAGCAATGGGAGGTATTGATGTTATAGTATTTACTGCTGGTATAGGAGAAAATTCTTCTATTACAAGAAAAGAAATATTAAATGGTTTAGAATTCTTTGGATTTGAACTTGATGAAGAAAAGAATGAAATAAGAGGAAAGATTCAAGAGATATCTACTGAGGATTCTAGAGTAAAGGTATATGTAGTACCTACTAATGAGGAATTAATGATTGCTAGAGATACAGCAAAATTAGTTAAATAATTATAAAATAGTGTGTTATGAAGATTATTTAATAATCTTAAAGCACACTATTTTTATACACTAGAAATACTAATAAATGAATCTAAGGTTTAAATAGTAGTTCACCAATAGCTAATATGTTATAATAATAATTATTATTAATTAGATAAGGAGATTATTATGGGAAATAAGATAACTTTAACATATGAAAATGGAGAATTTAATGTTGCTATAAATGAAAGTGTTGTATATACAGATAAAGAGATGGAGGGTGCTCTTCTTAAATTTAACTCAGTAGTTAAAAATAATGCTATAGAGCAAAATAATTCATGGGATTCTATAGAAGCGGAAGTTAATAGTTATAATATTGAGCAAGTTGAAGTAAACTCACAGTTTAAGACTGTTAACTTTGGAAAAATGAAATACTTCTATAATACAGATAAGGTATTTTATATTCAAAACAATAGTATGATATCATTAGGCGGTGGTTATTCATTATTCAACTTTGTATTAAAGAAAATTAATGAAGGACATTTAGAAAATGAAGAGAGCTTTTTAGAACTATGTAAAATATCAATGCTGAATAAAGCAATTTTTAGTGCAAATGAAGATATTGTAATGATATCAAGTCCAAAATTTAGTTATGGAACAGTAGAATATAACTTTGCTACTAATAAAATAAATAAGGGAACTAGTAGTGAAAAAGGAAGCTTTGAAGAATTTAAAAATTATGTTTTAGAGATACTTAAATAGGTTATCTGAATCACTTAAGATAAAATAATGATTCTATAGTTAAAGGAAGCATTAAAATGAGGAGATATAGATGAAAGAGTTATTATTAGAAGCAGATAGATGTTTGTTATGCAAAAATGCTAGATGTAAGGCAAATTGTCCAATAAGCACAGAAATTCCGGAAGTAGTTAAGCTATTTAAGGAAGGAAAAATAATGGAGGGGGGTGAAATATTATTTAATAATAATCCATTATCAGCTGCCTGTGCTATAGTTTGTCCACACGAAGATCAATGTAAGGGAAATTGTATTAGAGGAATAAAAAGTGAACCTGTAAGCTTTTGTGAGATTGAAGAATATATATCTAGAGAGTATTTATATAAAGTGAAATTTGATAAAGTAGAATGTAGAAATGAAAGAATTGCTATAATTGGAGCAGGACCTGCAGGAATTACTTTATCAATTATATTAGCAAGAAGAGGATTTAAGGTTACTCTTTTTGATGCACATGAGAAAATTGGTGGAGTGCTTAGATATGGAATTCCAGAGTATAGATTAAAAAATTCCATGATAGATAGATATGAAGAGATACTTATTGAATTAGGAGTAAAGATAAGACCAAATACTTTAATTGGACCAGTTATTACATTAGATAAGTTATTCTTTGATGGTTATAAAGCTGTATTTATAGGTACTGGAGTATGGAATCCTAAGACTTTAAATATAAAGGGAGAATCATTAGGAAATGTACATTATGCAATAGATTATTTAAAGTCACCACAAGTTTATAAGTTAGGGAAAAAAGTTGCTGTAATAGGGGCAGGAAATGTTGCTATGGACGCAGCTAGAGTTGCTAAGAGAAGTGGAGCTGAAGAGGTATATATTCTCTATAGAAAAGGATTTGAAAATATGCCATGTACTAGAGCAGAGTTAGAAGAAGCCAAAGAAGATGGCATCAAGTTTGAATTATTTAAGGCACCTGTAGAGTTAACTGAAGAAGGAGTTAAATATATTGAAACTAAAAATGAAGTAGATGAATCAGGAAGAGTAAATACAGTCACTATAGAAGGAACAGAAGGAATGTTTAACTGTGATTCTACAATAATTGCAGTAAGTCAATCGCCAAGAAAAAATATAGTTGCTAATACTGTTGGTTTAGAAACTAACAAATGGGGATTATTGCTTACTGATGAAAAAGGACATACAACAAGAGAAGGAGTATTTGCATCAGGAGACGTTGTTACTGGAGCTAATACAGTAGTTCATGCAGTTGCATATGCAAAAGTAGTTGCAGATTCTATAGAAGAATATTGTGATAACAATTAATAAATTATTTGTAAGAGGGTGTTAAAATGAATAATGAAATGATTAAAAGTGAGTGTGAAAACACCCCAAGTAAATATTTTTATTTTATTAATTGCTCTGAAATGGAAAAAGAATTGTGCAATATGGAAATGAGAAGTATTTTTGGAAAAGAGATTAAAGAAAAATATTTATTTTCAGAAAAGAATTTTGATCCATCCAGAAGTCCATTTATATTGCCGTTGGAGATAATAGGGACTTAACACTAGTTGATCCATGTTGTGGAGTTGGAACTGTTGTTATAGAAGCTCTTGATTTAGGAATTAATGTAAAAGGTTATGAGATTAGCAAACCTATTGCATGTAATGCCAGGAATAATATAGAATTTTTAGGTTATAATAGAGAAATAATAACTAGTGGGGATATGCATAATATAAATGAAGTTTTTGATGTTGCCATAGTTGATATTCCTTATGGATTATTTTCACCTGTAACATTAAAGGAACAGGTGGATATAATTAATACCTCAAGAAGAATTGCTCGTAAACTAGTTATAATAACATTTGAAGATATGGATAATTTAATAACTTCAGCCGGCTTCAAAATAGTAGAAAAATGCTACATGACAAAAGGAAATATGATGAGGCAAATTAGTATTTGCGAATAAGTTGATTTTTCCAAGTAAGTTACACAACAAAAAGTTTGACAACATGTTAAGACGATGTTATAATGAATTTCGTCAAGAAGAAACAGCCGTTTCTCGCCTTACGGCTAAGCTTAGTAAGGTAATGAGTTTATTGGATTTTTATCTAGAAGAGTGTCTAGATTTTCTAAATAATACGAGGGCGGCAATTATGCTGTCCTTTTATTTATATATTTTTCTTGATAGATTTTATCGGAGGTGAATGTTATCAGTAAAAACTTTACTTGTAATGAAAGTATTAGAGAAAAAGAAATTAGAGTAATTGATACAGATGGTACTCAATTAGGTGTAATTTCTACGAAGGAAGCTTTACAAATGGCTGAGGAGAAGGACTTAGATTTAGTAATGATATCTCCAACAGCAGTGCCACCAGTATGTAAAATAATGGATTTAGGCAAATACATTTACGAGCAATCTAAAAAGGAAAAAGAAGCTAAGAAAAAGCAAAAGGTAACTGTCATTAAAGAAATCAGATGTAGTTTAACTATTGAAGAAAATGACATAGCTATCAAAGCTAAGAATGCTAGAAAGTTCTTATTAGACGGGGATAAAGTTAAAGTCACTGTTAGATTCAAAGGTAGAGAAGCAACATTAGGTCACCTAGGATTAAAAATCTTAGAAAACTTTGTTTCTAAACTTGAAGATGTTTGTGTTGTTGAAAAAGCAGCAAAACAAGAAGGAAGAAACATGACTATGGTATTAGCCCCTAAAAAAGCATAACCAGAGAGGAGAATA
This sequence comes from Clostridium sp. D43t1_170807_H7, assembly GCF_015555905.1. GTDB lineage: Bacteria > Bacillota > Clostridia > Clostridiales > Clostridiaceae > Clostridium. The sequence continues at coordinate 26,129 of NZ_JADNLK010000026.1, read as the reverse complement.
TTATCATGCCAAAAATGAAAACGCACAGAGGTGCAGCTAAAAGATTTAAAAAGACTGGTACTGGAAAGTTAAAAAGAGCAAAAGCTTTCAAGAGCCATATCTTAACAAAGAAGAGCGCTAAGAGAAAGAGAAACTTAAGAAAAGCTGCTTACGTTTCAACTACTCAAGAAAAAGCAATGAAGAAATTATTACCATACCTATAATATAGAGGACTTAGGAGGAATACAAAATGGCAAGAGTTAAGAGAGCGGTAAATGCTCGTAAGAATCATAAAAAAGTTTTAAAGCTTGCAAAAGGTTACTACGGTGGGAAGAGCAGATTATTCAGAACTGCTAACGAATCTGTAATCAGAGCTTTAAGAAACGCATACGTTGGAAGAAGATTAAAGAAGAGAGATTTCAGAAGATTATGGATAGCAAGAATTAACGCTGCTACAAGAATGAACGGTCTTTCATACTCAAAATTCATGAACGGAATCAAATTAGCTGGAATCGACATGAACAGAAAGATGTTATCTGAAATAGCTATCAACGATCCAAAGGCATTTGCAAACTTAGTAGAAACTGCAAAAGCTCAATTAAACAAATAATTTTGTTTACATAAAGCAATCCAAAAGGGTTGCTTTTTTTGTATTTAATATTAAATCAATAATTTGTTATTAGAATATAATATATATGAGATAAATATTAGGATGAAAAGAAATAGTATGTATACAAAAGGTGATTTTCATATACACTCAACTTATTCAGATGGAAGCTTAACACCAAGTCAAATAATTAACTTAGCAAAAGAAAAAAGGGTAGATATACTATCTATAACTGATCATAATAATACAGATGGGATAGATGAAGCCATTATAGAGGGAAGAAAAAATAATATTGCTGTAATACCAGGAGTAGAATTATCAACTAGATATAATGACTGTAGAGTACATGTATTGGGATATTTTAAAGATGATAGTTATAAAAATGATCTACTCAAAGAAGTACTTTTAAAGGTTAAACAAGGAAAAATTAGGAATATAAGAAGAATATTTGAAGACAAAATTGATTTTTGTGGGTTTAAGAATAAACTTTGCGTTCAGACTGGAGTCGATATATTAAGGTTTTTTGGAGCTACAGTAGTTCTTGCACATCCAGTACTTCTATGTAAAAAAGATTTTGATAATATTATTAATATAAACTTCGATGGAATTGAAGCAAAATATTTTAAAAATACGGAAAATGATACAAGGTATTTTATAGATATTGCAAATAGAAAAAATATAATTTATACTGCTGGATCAGATTTTCATAATTGTATTGAATGTTATCGCATACATGGAATGATTGGTGATGTATATTTAAATGGAGAAGAAATAGAAAAATTTTTAAGGGTATTAATTTAGAGCCTATATCTAAATAATCTTTAATAAGATTGTTTAGATATAGGCTATTTTTATGTATATATGAGATTATGAATTTATTTAGAGTTATAAGTAAATGATAATAGATGAATATAAAAGAATAATTTTACAGAAAATATTTTTATGACAAAGAAAGGTGGAATTAGTGAATATGTAAATTAGGATGGATTACATTATATAAGAAAGTAAAATGATATTTATATATAAGTTAAATTACATAAAGAGTTAATGATTAATAAAATTGTAAGAGATTTAGGAAAATTAAAATTAGTTAGATAAGGAGTGATTTCATTGAAGGTTATAAGATCTACTTGTAATTATTGTTCTATAGCATGTAATTTAGATTTTCATGTTGAAGACAATGGTTTTATTAAGAGAGTAGTACCTACTCTTGATTATCCTGTTAATAAGGGATTTTGTTGTGTAAAGGGATTAAATTTAGATAAGCAAAATACTGAACATGAAAATCCAGTATTACCACTTGTAAGGGATAAAAATGGAGAATTAAAGCAAATTCAATGGCAAGAGGCATTTGATCTATTTGCTAAGAGGGTAACTGAAATACAAGAGAAATATGGTAAAGAAAGTTTTGCATTTTTAAGTACAGGTCAATTAGCTACAGAAGAAATGGCATTAGCAGGACATATAGGAAGAACTTTTTTAGGTGGAAATGGAGATGGAAATACAAGACTTTGTATGGCTACATCAGTAGTTTCTTATAAGCAAAGCTTTGGATTTGATGCTCCACCATACACTTTTAATGATTTAGAACATTCAGATGTAATTATATTTATTGGATGTAATCCTGTAGTCGCACATCCAATTCTTTGGGGAAAGACTAAGAATAATAAAGATTGTATAAAGATTGCTATAGATCCAAGAAGAACAGAAACAGTAACTAATTGTGATATGTGGATAGATATAAAACCAAAATCAGATTTAACACTTCTATATACATTAGCAAATGTTCTTATTGAAAAGGGCTGGATTGATAATAATTATATTGAGAAGTATACAGAGGATTTTGAAGGCTTTAAAGAACATGTAAAAAAATATACTCTAGAAGATGTTGAAGAAAAAACAGGTATATCCAAGGTTAGAGTCTTAGAGCTAGCTGAAATAATACATAATGGAAAAAAAGTATCATTGTGGTGGACTATGGGGATAAATCAAAGCTATCAAGCTGTAAGAACAGCACAAGCAATTATAAATATAGCTTTAATGACAGGAAACATAGGAAGAGTTGGAACAGGACCTAATTCTATAACTGGTCAATGTAATGCTATGGGTTCTAGACTTTTCAGTAATACTACAGGGCTTTATGGTGGAGGAGAGTATGATAATGAGGCAAGAAGAAAAGTCGTAGCAGAGGCTTTAGATATAGATCCTGAGATGCTACCTAAGAAACCTACCTTACCATACAATGTTATAATAGAAAAAATAAATTCAGGTGAGATAAAAGCTTTATGGGTAGTAGCAACTAACCCTATAGTTTCTTGGATAAATAATTTAGAGTTTAAAAAAGCAGCTGAAAAATTAGAGTTTTTAGTTGTAGAAGATATTTATTCTGATACTGAAACTGCTAGATATTGTGATTTATTATTACCTTCAGCTAATGGCTTAAAGAAAGAAGGTGTATTAATAAATACAGAAAGAAGGCTATCAAAACTTAATCCAGTATTAGAAAAGAAGGAAAATGAATTAACGGATTATGATATTATGTTAGGCATAGGTAAAGCTTTAGGAATGGGTAAATTATTAGATAAATGGAAAACACCAAGAGATGCATTTGAAACATTAAAAGCATGTACTAAAGGAATGCCTTGTGATATTACAGGTGTAGATTATGATATGTTAAAAGATTCTAGAGGAGTACAATGGCCATTTAGAGCTGGTGAAGAATTAAAGGAAGATGAAAGAAGGCTATTTGAAGATAATAAGTACTATACACCAAGTGGTAAGGCTAAATTTATATATGAAGATGTAGTACCAGTTCCTTATGAACAATCAGAGGAATATCCATATTTATTTAATACTGGAAGAGGTACTGTTGGTCAATGGCATACACAAACAAGAACTAGAGAGATACCTGATGTTTTTTCTATAGTTCCTCATGAAGGGTATGTAAATATAAATACTGATTTAGCTGATGAATTAGGAATCAAGGATAATGAAACAATTAAAATAACATCACCCAATGGTGTAAGTAATAATTTTCTTGTTAAACTAAGTAGAACTGTTAAAAAAGATCAAATTTATGCTCCAATGCATTATATAGAAGCAAATTCACTATTACCATCTATATTTGATACATATTCAAAGGAACCTAACTTTAAATATGTACCAGTAAAAATAGAAAAAATAGATTAGGAGATAGCTATGAAGAGAATAAAAATAGATAGAAAAAAATGTATTGGTTGTTTAACATGTACTACTGCATGTAAGGTATCTCATGGATCAAGAGATACAAGAGGAAGGATAGTTATAAATAGCGAGGGAAGATATGCACCAATTTATTGTAGGCATTGTACTAGACCAGAATGTGTTTATGCATGTCCAACTGGAGCTATGAGAAAAGATGATGAAAGTAAATACGTCATTTATGATAAAAGTAGATGTGCAACTTGTTTCATGTGTATAATGGCATGCCCTTATGGAGTTTTAAAGATGGATTATCAAACTAATAGAGAAGTAATAAAATGTGATATGTGTATATCAACAGAACAAAATTTTCCTCAATGTGTAGATAAATGTCCAATGAATGCATTAACTTTAGAGGAGGTAGATGAATAATGGCATATGTTATAGTAGGAGCATCTGCATCTGGAATTAATGCAGCTAAAACGCTACGTGAAAATGATAAAAATATAGAGATAATATTAGTATCAAAAGATGAATATGTTTATTCAAGATGTATACTTCATCATTTTTTAGATGGAAGAAGAGAAATTGAAGCTTTAGACTTTACTCCAAAGAACTTTTTTGAAATGTACAATATAAAGTGGATAAAAGGAGTAGAAGTAATAGGAATAGATGTTAAAGAGAAAAAACTAAAATTATCAAATAATGAGGATTTAAGCTATGATAAGGTTCTGTTGGCAGCAGGATCATCATCATTTTTACCACCAATAGAAAACTTAAGAACTGCTAATAATGTAATAGGACTTAGAAACTTAGATGATGCTATTAAAATTAAGGAAGAGGCTAAAAAGGTTAAAAATGTTGCTATTTTAGGTGCAGGATTAGTTGGTGTAGATGCTTTAGCAGGGCTTTTAGATTATGATGTAAATATAACATTAATTGAAATGGGAGATAGAATATTACCACTTCAACTAGACAATTATGCAGCAGAAGTGTACCAAGAAAGATTAAAAGAAGAAGGAGTAAACTTTAAGTTCGGAGTAAGAGCAGAAAAGGTTGTAGTAGATGAGAATAATAATCCGGTTTCAATAAAATTAAATACTGGAGAAGAAGTACCTTGTGAATTAATAATTGCATGTACAGGTGTTAGAGCAAATATAGGATTTTTAAATGATAGTGACATAGAGTGTGATAAATTTGGGCTTATAATTAATTCAAAAGGTGAGACTAATGTGAAGGATGTTTATGGAGCAGGAGATATAACAGGAAGAAATCCAATATGGCCAACTGCTGTTAAGGAAGGGATTATTGCAGCAAATAATATGCTAGGCAAGGAAATATATATGAATGACTTTTTTGGAAGTAAAAATACTATGAATTTCTGTGGAGTAGCTACAATGTCTCTAGGATTAGTAAATAAACCAGATGATAGTTATAAGGAAGAGACGCAAGTAAAAGGAAAAGACTATAAAAAGATAATATATAAAGATGGAATAATATATGGTGCTATAGTTCAAGGCGATTTATCCTATGTTGGAGTATTGACACAACTTATAAAAGAGAATATCGATATAAGAAAAGTTAAAAAGCCACTATTTAATATAGATTATTCTGATTTCTTTAATGAAAAAGAAAATCTAGAGTTTGTATATTAAAAAATAGAACTAAAAAGATATTATAATTTAGAAGAAATAAGTAGATATTTATATGGGTTAGCTTATATAAGATAAATAGGCAAAGTTCGGAAATAATCTACTTATTTTTTTCTTTTTATTAATTAAAATCATTATCAAATGAGATTGATGAAAATAATTTTAAGTAAGTACATATATTAATGATTAACATATAATAAAATTATCAAATGATAATAGGAGGCATATTGTGGGAAACAGGTATGATGAATCTAATAAAATAACAGTAATATCAATTTTACTTAATATAGGATTGACCATACTAAAAATATTAGCAGGTATTTTGGGAAATTCTACGGCTATAATTGCTGATGGATTACATTCGGCTTCAGATATAATAACTTCAATTGGAATTCTTATAGGAAATAAAATTTCAAGAAAGCCAAGGGATGATGAACATCAATATGGTCATGAAAAGGCTGAGAGTTTAGTTTCATTTATTTTAGCTGCTGTACTTATAGGTATTGCTTTAAAAATAGGATATGATGGGTTTAAAGATTTAATTAATATAAATAATATAGTAGTACCTAATGCGCTACCATTAGTTGTAGCTTTAATATCAATAGCAGTTAAAGAATATCAATATCAAATTACAATTAGAGTAGCTAAGAAAATTAATTCATCATCATTGAAAGCTGATGCATGGCATCATAGATCAGATGCATTTTCATCTATAGCAGCATTTATCGGAATTGGCGGTGCAATGCTTGGTTTTAAAATATTAGATCCAATAGCATCAATTATAGTTGCAATAGTTGTCATAAAGGTAGGGATAGAAATATTAAAATCAGCTTGTGATGAGTTAATGGATAGTTCAATAAGTAAAGAAGATATTAGAGAAATTAAATCCTTAATAGATAACAATAAAAAGATATATGGAATAAAAGACTTTAAGTCAAGAAAGTATGGATCTATTGCATATATTGATATGAGTATTTTTATTGATAAAAGTAAAACATTAGAAGAGGCGCATGATATTGCAGATAATTTAGAGCATAGTATAATTTCTAATCTAAATTATATTAAGGAGATAAATATTCATACAGAACCATATAAAGGTTAAAATAGTTATAAGTAAGGTTAATATGATTTTGAAGTCGGATTTTATCCGGCTTTTTTAATTTTATTTAAATATAGTGAAGTTTTGCAATACAAAATATTACAAAAAATATATATATTTAAAAATATATAAAAACTTTCTTATAATTATTTTAGAAAAATTATAAGATAAACTAAAGTTACATATGTTTAATAATGAATTAAGTAAAATAAAAAATAAGTTTGTAAAAAAATGATTATTTCAGAAGCAATAATTTGTTATATCATGAAGAAATAATACGAACGAAATAGTTTGACTATGAAATAGAAGGAAAATATAATAAAAATAGGGAAGCGAGAATATCTAAAAAATTACAAAATAAATTTAATTAATACAAATATATTTAAATAGTTCAATAGAGTATTAAAACAATAAGGAAAGTTTAGAGGGCCAATGATGAAAGTTAAAAAGATTTTTAAAAAAGTATGTAGTTTTTTATGTTTATTGTTTTTTGCAATATTAGCTATAGGACTGATTGGTAACGTATCCAGTAAGTTTGATAGTGTTTATAATTTAATAAAATTTAAAAGTTATGTAATTGTATCTAATAGTATGCAACCAACAATAGATCCAGGTGATGTTATTTTTATTAAAAAAACTAATATTAATAATTTAGAGGTTGGAGATGTAATAACTTTTCAAAAAGAAGGGTTTATAGCGACTCATAGAATTATTGAAATTCAAGAAGATAAAATAATAACTCAAGGTGATAATAATAATTTAAAGGATGATCCTTTAGATAAGAGTAGTATTATTGGACAGTATATGTTTAGAGTGCCTAAGGTTGGTTATTTTTATTCTTTCGTAGGTTCACCAATTGGAATCATAGTATTATCTACAATTATTGCAATTATTATAATTTATGAGTTTTGTTTTGTAGATAATAAGAAGGAAGAAAAAGAGAAGTATAAAAAAGTTAGTTAAACCAGTTTGTTCAATAGGACAAACTATTAAATAAAAATATAAAATACACACAGAAAAGGGAGAGATTATTAATGAACAAAAAAAGAATAGGGGCTTTATTAATTGGAGCAACATTATTAGTAGGAGCATTAGGATCATTTGCTTACTTTACATCTAAGACTTCAATAGGTGGAAGAGGAGATGACGGGTTATTACAAAAATTAAAAATTCAAAATGGTCAAGTAGTAATAACTGCAGAAGTTGCGAATATGGGACAAGAACTGTCAGATTGGACATATGATGTTGCAAAATTAAGTACAAATGAAGATGATAATGATGTAGTTGCATTTGAAAACAGACACAGATCTCCTGATATAAATGCAGAAACTAAAGAAGAAACAGAAGATAAAATAATGAGAGCTACAATTGGTTCAGCATTACCAACTGATATTAAATTTACAAGACCAGGAGATGCTATAGTTCTTGGAACAGCAAAATCAGGAAGCACAGATGTTGATGGATTACAAATTACTAATGAAAGTAATTTAACAATTAGAGTAAGATTAAAAGTTAAAGATTCAAAAAAGGCAGAAGCACAATTAGATGCTATGAATAAAGCAGGATGGGTATTATATATTAACGGTACTGAAGTTTCATTTGAAAATTTAGAAAATGGAATAGATTTAGGAATTGTAGGTGCAAATGATTCAATTACGCCTGTGGATATAAGATTTGAGTTACCAATAATTGCTGGAAATACTTATCAAAACGATATTGCAGCAGGAGGAGATACAGGAGCATTAAATCTAAATGATTTAATTGAAATTCAAGCTACTCAAGAAAATAATCATAATTGGGAACAAATAGACCAAGATAATTATGTTCCTTCAGATAATTAATATATATTAATTAGAAATTTGCTAATAAGAATTTAAAATATAAATTTATAATATAGAACTATAAGTTTTCTTATGGTTCTATATTTATATAAGGAATGAAGAGCTTATGTGTAAAAAAACAGCCAAGTTTATTACTTGCTTTTTCATAGTTTTTTTGCTGTTTTTTACAGTTAATAGCTATGATGTAAAGGCAGATAAAAAATATAATGAAATATATAGTTTAGAGAAAGATGGATATTGGAGACCTACTGATGATATAGCACATGATTTTTATATTGAAAATATATGGGGAGAACAGTGCTATTTAGAAGGAATAGGATTTCAAAGGATATCTATAAAAGATGTATCTACTGATAAAACATATAATGAAGATGATGCTATTTCTTCTGGAATAATTGATGATAAATATTATGTAACAATTAATCAAGGAGAAAAATTATTATATTCAGGTAAAATGTCAGAGTTAATGAATCAAGAATATATAACTTTAGATGAACCTATATTTTTAGAGTTAGATACAAAAATAAAGTTTTCAATGCAAATATATTTTGATGCATTGGCAGGAAATGAGTATCAAAATAAAAAGTATGAATATGTGTTATATCCCAAAGCATTTAAGATTGAAGAAGAATTCAAACCGGAAATTAATATACCTCAAACAGGTTCAATTATAAGTAGTAATTTAATAATTGTAATAAGTGGATTATTAATAGTATTTGGATTAATAATATTAAAGCCATTGAAAAGAGGGGGAAAATAAATGAAGAATAAAAAAATAATTTTAATAATTTCAATTTTACTAATATCCATGTTTATTGGAGTATGTTCTTCAGCCTCTTTAGCTTATTTTAATAATAAAGAAAGCAAATCAATTAATAGTTTAAAAATTAATTATAATAACAATTAACTACTTTTAAGATGAAATAATGAGGTGATAAAATGAGAAAAAAGATTTACTTAACATTACTTTCTATATTTATTATAGTAATTACAGCATCTTCAAGTTATGCTTATTTTAATGGTAAGGTAAGTATAAAGGGTTCAAATGGGGATAATATAAATGTATTGAATATACAAAATGGAAATGAAAAAATCACTATAGATACTAGCAAGAGTAAGTGGGAATATAAAGGGCAAGAAGTTAATGAAAATGGAATAACAAATCCAACTACTGGTGATATAGCCGCTTATAAGGGGGTTAAAGTTTCAAATGAATCTAATCTTACATCAAACGTTGAACTAAAATTTACATTTAACTCACTTAAGGAAGGTGGGAGTACTGAAGATGAGGATGCAGTTCCACCAGAAGATAATGATAAAGAGGATACAAGAGAGCCAGCAGAAAGCTTTGAAGTTTGGGTTGGAGATATAGATAATTTAGGAGTTAATGGTGGATATGGACAAGATTCTGTAGATAAAGATAAAGATTATGTTTTATCTGGAAAGCTTCCAGATACCAATGGATTAGATATTTTTCCAGAATCAGTAGAAGGAAGGGAAGAGAGAAATGATCCTAACAAATATGATGGTACAGATTCTAATGGAAATTTAACTAATGATGCACCGGGAACTGATAGAAGAATGGTTACTAGTGGTTTTTATAATTTTTACAAGTCACTACTAGAACAAACTGAAAATAGTAAAAAAGAGCCGTATATAAAGGTATACTTTGAAAGTAGTAGGCAACCTAATATTCACTATTGGAATGACTTCGGATTAACAACAACATGGCCGGGACCTCTAATGAATGCTGAAGGTGATAATTTATACAGTTATATAATAGAGAATGAAGCGACAATAAAGCTAAAATTTAATTTTAATAAAAATGATGAAACGGAAAAATTCAGTCTTACAGAAGGTGAATGGTTATATAAAGATGAAAAATGGTATAGGTTAAGCAGTGTAAAAGATGATATTAAGTTGTATAGTTTTCGAAAAACAAATAACTATATTACTGATACTTATCCCCTTAAGAGAGAACTATTAGCATATAATGCTGCTGATTTTTATAGTCTTACATTTAACAATTATTACTTAAATAACAATTATTATTCATCAACTAACAGTATATTTAAAAGTGATTTGATAGGTCCTATTAAAGAAGATAATGGTGAAATATTTTTTGATGGATATACTGATCGTGCAATAAGAAGAAAATTAGAAGATGGTGTAACAGATAATACATCAGATTATATTCAAAATGGTGCTAATTGGGCTGAGTTACAGCCTGTAGAGCCAATAACATTTATGTATCAAGATAAGATAGGAACAAGTAATGGTTCGTCCAAAAAAGTAACTAGCGCTACTATTCAAATAATGCTAAATGATATTCAACCAGAGCCATCACAGTCTAAATGGACAGAAAGGTGGAATAATGGAGATTCGAGCATTAGAGATCATGAAGGAAGTAATGGTATTAAAAATATAGATTGGCAAATATCTTATTCTGCAAAATCTAATGTTAATTATCAAGTTACTTTAAAGGTTAAAGATAAAGATATGACTCCTATAAGAGTAGAAGAATGGGAAAAAATAATTAATAATTTAGATCAGCATGGACCTAGAGCAAATCTAGTTACTCTTGAAGTTCCACAAAGACTATTATACTTGATTGAAGAGGGAGAAGAAAGTGGATTAGAACTATTGATTGATGATCCAAGAGACGGTTCTACAATTAATTCTTTAACAGGAAAGCCAGATGTTGCAGGAGGGGATAGTTACTGTATAGATTTTGCAAGATTATTAGTTAATGATACTATATCAGATAAGGCAACAATAGAGGGTGTTGTTAAAGATGTAGTTACTAAGGAAGTAATTGAAGGTGTTAAAATAAATAATGGAAATAATGAAAATATAGCAACAGATTCTGAAGGGAGATTTACAATATCTGTTATACCAGGACAAGTAGTATTAAATTTTTCACATTCAAGCTATATAGATAGAGATTATACTATTTACAATATAGAAAATGGGGGTAATACAACTATAGAAATATATATGACTCCGAAAGATAGTGATATAACTATAGTTCCTAAATTAAAGTTTGAAGGGACATTAACTATTAGCAAATATAAAAAACATGAACATACAAGTTTATGTAATGATAATTGTAATGAAAAGGGTATATTGGTTAAGATTGATGGAGAAGATTATAAAGAATATCAGTTTAATTTAGGAGAGGCTGGGACTCAAGATAAGAAAAATGAAGTATTCACAGAATTAAAAATAGAGCCTGGGCATTATTATATTTTAGATTATAAACTAAAATTATTTAATGGTGAGGATATTGATAAATTTAGTAGTGATTTTAATTTAATCTTTAGTAGCGATATAGAAGCAAAGATAACACAAGAAAATAATTCTGGATGGGAAGAAAATGGAACACAATAACAAAGAAAAAGCTGTACAAAATGTGCAGCTTTTTTATTGTAATTCGCAAGGTGTTAGAAGTATAATAGTTATTATTTTAGAGTGTGTTTATAATAATAATTTTAATAACGGAAGGACAAAGTTTTTATATGAGAATAAACAAATATTTTAGTAATTTAGGAATTTGTTCTAGAAGAGAAACTAATAGATTAATTGAAGAAAAAAGAGTTGTTGTAAATGGTGTTTTATGCGAGCCAGGACAATGGGTTGAAGAATATGATGACATATTGTTAGATGGAGAAAGAGTACAAGCAAGAGAAAAGATATACATAGCTTTAAATAAGCCAGTAGGTATAACTTGTACAGCAGCAGAGAATGTTAAAAATAATATAATAGATTATATGAATTATGGCCAATATATATTTCCTGTTGGAAGATTAGATAAGGAATCACAGGGACTAATAATAATGACAAATGATGGAGTGCTGTCAAATAAAATATTAGAAGCAGATAATTTACATGAAAAAGAGTATATAGTAACTGTTGATAAAATAATTGATGATGATTTTATTAATAAAATGGCAAATGGAGTAGATATAGGAGATACTATAACAAGGAAATGTAAGGTTTGTAAAATAAGTGATAATACTTTTAATATAGTCTTAACTCAAGGTCTTAACAAGCAAATAAGAAGAATGACTAAAGCCTTTGGATATACTGTAATAAGGTTAGAACGAATTAGAATAATGAATATAAAAATAGATGATATACCTTATGGAGAATGGAGAAAGCTTACTTTTGAAGAGTTAGAAAAATTAAAAGAATTAGCATTATATAATTAAAAAAGTAGATAGGAATTTTGTATCCTATCTACTTTTGTATAGCTATCAGCTTAATTATTAACTTTTATTATTAACTTATTCTTCAATTACAGATGGATAAATAAATTCATTTGTAGATCCTAGTTTTCCACCACCAGTAGTACGTTGAGTAACTACTATTGAAGAGTTAGGCTCTATATTGCTATTATTAATCATTAGTGTATTAGAGTCGATAAATACAGTCTTAGTATATTTACCATTTATATAAATTTTACTGAATTCATTAAAGTTTTCACCTTTTACAATAAGATTTTTCTTAACGTTTGATTCATCTATTTCTTCATCTATTTCAGTAACTTCCGAAGCAGAATCTTCCTCTAGGTTTTCAGTAGACCCTAAAGCTTCAGTTCCTTCAGTTGTGGCAACTTCCTCATTTATAGTATTATCTTCTGGTATAGCAATTTCTTCATAAACATCTGTTATAGAAATATCATAAGTTCCCATTTTTAGGTCAGTTGCTATAAATGGATTAGTACCGCCATAGATGTACTTTTCACCATATAACATATCATATTGTAATAATTTTAAATCAGCTAAATAGTCATTTGTATTTTTAAATTGATTATGGAATTTTGTTAAAACACCATTATCTATATTTAAATTGTTTAATACAGATGATGTTAATTGATATGCAGTTAAATCTTGATCAACTTTAGGCATATCAAAATTGCTCCAAACAACATATTCAGTTTGGAAAATAGAGTTATTAACTAAATCTTCATCTTTAAAACCTAATGTTGGTAAGTGATCTCCGAATAAGACCAAAACAGTATCTTCATCAATATTAGAAAGTGCCTCTACTAACTCTCCAACAAATTGGTCAACTTCATATAATTGATTTATATAATATGTGAAAGCATTAGTAGTTTCTTCATCAGGTAATCCACTAACTTCAATTGTAGGATTCTCTAGTATTTGTTCTTTTGGATAGTCACCATGAGCTTGTACAGAAATAGTATATACAAAATCTGAACTATCAGTAGAGTTTAAACACTTAAGTATTTCATCTGTAAGATAAAAGTCTTTTGCCCAATCCTTTGGAGTATATTCTTCAACATTCATATATTCTAAAGATGTGAATGTATCAAATCCTAATTGTGAAAATACAAAGTTTCTACCATAGAAAGTCCCTTTGTTATTATGAATAGCATGAGTTGAATAACCTAACTCTTTTAAATCATAACTTACACTTTCAGCAGTACTTTCTTGAAGAATAGTCTTATATGGATATTCTCCAGGACCAAAGAACTGTAAGCTCATACCACTTAGTACTTCGAATTCTGTATTTGCAGTACCAGCACCAACAGATGGAACTGTTAAATATCCAGAAGAATAGTTTTCCATAAGTCTTCTAAAATTAGGTACTGGGTCTTGAGAAAATTGTAAATACTTAACTAATGTTGGATCAAAGAATGACTCTAATTGAACCATTACTATATTTGGTTTATCTGAGTCTGATTCTTGATTTAACCCACCTTCTGCACTAGCTAGTAAAATATTATTACTGCCAATCTCAGTGCTTGCATTATTTGATGTAATTAAATCAGAAATGGAAGCAATTTTTTCCTCAGAATAATCTTTTGGTTTATCAATACCTGTATTTAATAATGTATTAGAGAAGCAATAAGGGAATCCATAGTCTTCATAAGCAAATGCAATATTACCAAAGTAGGAAGCAATTACATTTAAACCTAAAGCAACCTTTGTTGAAAGGAAAAGAAAAGCCCATACAGATGTAACAATTAATATATTTTTCTTATAATTAAGTTTTCCTTTATATTTAGGTCCTTTAAAGAATAATAATATAATTCCAAGAACTACAAGAATTAAAAGACCTGCTATAATATTAGTAACAGTTGGAGATAAATATTTAGATATTATACCAAGCCCTAAATCAGCAAGTGTTAAATCAGTAGCTGTAAAAGGGGTTACCCTATTACTTAGTATTATTCCATTAGTTATACCGAAACCTATCCATATAGTAGTTATTAAAGTGAAGAAAAATGTTCTTCTTTTAAATAATAATACAATAGATAGTGTAGCTAATATAATTAATGAATTATATAAAAATACTAGTGGAGATCCAAATATATACCCAAAAGTATTACCTAGACTTCTTCTACTACAAAGTTCAATAATAAAGTTAATAATTAATGGAGCAAATAAAAATTTCAAAAATGAGCGCGTTGACTGCTCCTTAAAAGAAAGTTTCATAAAAAATCCTCCTATGATTGATTATTTCTGTATTAAATATTTGTTAAATAAAAGTTAAACTACTATTAAATCATAGATTATTATACAACTATTAGATTAATATTCCAAGAAAATGAAAGCGATAACATGAAATAATTTTAAAAAAATAATAAATGTAACAAAAAATTAATAATTCGTAAACATAAGTATATTATGGTTAAGTGATGATAAAGTAGTATATAGTTCTATATTAGATTTGAATGGAAACTTTAAATTAATATAGAACTATTTTTATTTAAAAATAAATAATAATGAATAAAAGAGAATATATTTTAATATAAAAAATTAAATGAAAAAAAAAAGAGGTGTTGCAATTTGAAAGTAAAAAAAATAATTTCATTGTTAGAATTAAATATTATAATTGTAATACTTAATATTATTATTTTTTCACCAGGATTAATAGGAGTTAATATAGATTTTATTAATATTTTTCAAACATCCATAGGAATAACAATAATTATAATGAGCGTTATTATTTTTATTATGGGAAATTACAAAATATTAATAGAAGAAAAGGATGATGTTAATATTTTTAAGCTAGATAATTATGAGGATTATATAGAAGCACTTAAAGATAATAGTAGTAAGAGAATTTTTTCTAAGTATATAGATAGTTTATTAGATCAAATAGAACGAATTAATAAAAAACAAGAAAAGATAGATGATATATTGCTTCAAAAATTTAATACGAGTGAAATAAGCTATACAAAATTTAAAAAGACAATATCTGAAGTAGTTGATGTATTTTATTTAAATATAAAGAGTGTTATTAATAAAATAAATATCTTTGATCAAGAAGAATATGAAAAGGTAAAAAAAGATATTAAAAGGGGAAAGATTAGTGGAAATATAGCTGAAGAAAAAAATGATATGTATGAGGAATATATAACTTTTGTAAAAGATTCAGTAGAGGATAATGAAGAGATATTGTTGAAACTAGATAAGGTTCTTTTAGAATTATCAAAATTTAATAGTTTAGATGATGGGGAATTAGAAAATATGAATGCAATAAAGGATGTTGATGAATTAATAAGTAAAATTAATCTTTATAAGTAAACTAAGATATATAAGTAGGGGGTATGAATGAGTGAGTGGAAAGAAAAGTGGAAAGTTCTTAGGAATTTTAATAGTTATAGCTATTATAGTTTTTGGAGTAATTTATGGTGGAATCACATTAACAAAAAATTGGGGAAAAAGCAAGGACACTATATCAGAGGAAAATGCAGTGGATAAATTAAATAAAATTTGCAAGAATATTGATGTTAATGAAATAGAGCCAAGAAAAGCACCTATAGATTTAGGAGTTGAAGATGTAAAAGATACTATTCCTGATATTGATAAATACCCAGCACAAGTCGAAAATACAACTGATACCTATATTGAAATATTTTCTACTGGAGAAAAAACTGGCACTGGAAAAGATGGCTGGCTATTAGATGTAGCCAATGATTTTAATGATGCAGGAATACAAGTGAATGGTAAAACCGCTTCAGTTAAAATAAGACAAGTAGCTTCTGGCTTGGGGATGGATTATATAGTTTCTGAAAAGTATTTGCCAGATGCTTATAACCCTTCAAATGAGTTATGGGGTGAAATGATAAAAGCTAATGGTAAAACACTTGAATTGTGTGATGAAAAAATGGTTGGAAATGTAGCTGGAATTCTTGTGTCTAAGGAAAAATATGATGAGTTAGTAAATAAATATGGATCAATTAATTTGAAAAATATTATAGAGTCTGTTGCTAATGAAGAAATTGCCATGGGGTATACAAATCCATTTGCAAGTGCAACAGGATTAAATTTTTTAGTATCTACATTAAGTACATTTGATTCAAGTGATCCGTTAAGTGAAAAGGCAATTAATGGATTTAATGAATTTCAAACTAATATACCTTTAGTAGCATATACTACTCTTCAATTAAGAAATTCTGCTGAATCAGGTATTTTAGATGGGTTTATTATGGAGTATCAAACATATATAAATTCACCAGAATTAAAAGCTGATTATGTATTTACTCCATTTGGTTATAGACATGATAGTCCATTATATTCAGTTGGAAATTTATCAGATGAAAAGAAAGAAATATTAAATAAGTTTATTGAATTTTATAAGGATAAAAAATATCAAGATTTGGCCACAGAATATGGATTTAATAATTTAGATGAATATAAATGCGAAATTGGAGATTTAGATGGAGATACAATAATACAAGCTCAAAAGCTATGGAAGGAAAATAAGAATGGTAATAAGCCTATAGCAGCGGTTTTTGTGGCAGATGTATCTGGAAGTATGGAAGGTGAACCGTTAAATGAACTGAAAAAATCATTATTAAATGGATCACAATATATAGGTGAAGAAAATTCTATAGGATTAGTTACTTATTCAAATGATGTTAATATTAATCTTCCAATTGGAAAATTCGATTTAAATCAAAGGTCATTATTTACAGGTGCTGTACAAGATATGGATGCTAGTGGAGGAACAGCAACTTTTGATGGAATTGCTGTAGCAGTTAAAATGCTTTTAGAAGAAAAAGAAAAGAATCCAGATGCTAAATTAATGCTTTTTGTATTAAGTGACGGTGAAACTAATATTGGACATTCTCTAGATGATATAAAAGATATATTAGAAGCAGTTGAAATACCTGTTCATACTATTGGATATAATGCAAATATTAAAGCTTTAGAAAATATTTCTGCTATTAATGAAGCAACAAGTATTAATGCAGATTCTGACGATGTTATTTATAAATTAGGCAGTTTATTTAATGCAGAGATGTAAAAGTATAGGGGGAGTAGAAGATGGGATTTTCAATGAATGTATGTGATACTGAAGAAATTAAAAAGGAAGTTGTTGAAGCTGTAAAGCCAGTACAGGAAGAAGTTAAACAGTTGAAATCATTAACTGATAATAATGTAGAAGCAGTAATGAATCTAGATATGGATTCATTAGAAGATAGAAAATCGATTTTAAAATCTATTGATGAATTTGGATTAGATACTATACAAAGATCATCTCAAAAAAATGCCTTATTAGAAGTAAGTATAAAAAACTTATCTAAAATGGGTGATGAAGGTGGAGAGGTTGCAGTTGGGTTAACTGAACTACAACGAGCAATGAAAGATCTTGATCCAAGTATGATAGACTTTACTAAAAAAGGGTTCTTTGGAAGAGTGTCAAACCCAATAAGGTCTTATTTTGATAAGTATCAAAAAGCTGATAATGTTATTAACGATATTATGGAGTCATTAGAAAGAGGTAAAGCAACTTTAAAAAATGATAATACTACTTTAGAAATAGAAGAAATATCTATGAGAGATTTAACTAAGAAGCTAGCTAAGGAAATTGAAATGGGAATAATGATGGATGAAGAGATTTCAGCTGCCTTAGATAAAGCTAAGGCTAATAATGATGATCCGGACAGAATTAGTTTTGTTTCAGAGGAAATATTATTTCCTTTAAGGCAAAGAGTTATGGATATGCAACAAATGATAGTTGTTAATCAGCAGGGAATAATAGCAATTGAAGTTATAAGAAGAAATAATAAGGAGTTAATAAGAGGTGTTGATAGAGCTAAAAATGTAACTATATCAGCATTAAGAACTGCAACTATAGTAGCAAGTGCTCTTTATAATCAAAAGATAGTTTTGAAAAAAATAGATTTATTAAATAAAACTACTAATGATTTAATAAGCGGAACATCAAAAATGCTTAAGGAACAAGGAGCAGAAATTCAAAAGCAATCTATTGAAGCCAACATTTCTATTGATACTTTAAAAATAGCCTTTTCTGATACTTTAGAAGCATTAAATGCAATTAGTACTTATAAGCAGGAAGCATTGCCAAAATTGAAGGAAACTATAATTCAATTTAAGGAATTGGCTGATTTAGGGGAAAAGCAAATATCTAAGCTAGAAAATAGAGAAGAGTAAGAAAGTTGCAAGTGATAAGTGTTAAGTTAAGATGTCTTTGTTACTAAACTTATCACTTGTACTATTTTTTACTAAAGAATTTTACTTGAAAAATAAATCTAAACCCTCCTATCATTGACTTTTTTAATTAAAAAGTCTGCGATATTGTTAGCCGCATTGGAGTTGATATTTTTCTTTTGAGCTTTAATAATAGTATTACATAATAAATCATCTATTATGTCCACAAACTACTGTAAATTCAACATTATTTAAGGTATTAGACAATTTTAAAGTAGTTTCTAGAATATTTCCGGCACCCATACTTCCTCCCATAATCAAAATATGCTTCTTATTAGGATTAAGTTTTAATTCTTGTTTAAAGTTAGATTTTGTATAGTGTGATTTAAATTTAGCCTGAACGGGTAATCCAAAAGAGAAAAGTTTGTTTCTATTATGTTATATATTTTTTTGAGTAAAGAGTATTTAAAATATAAATTATAGATTTAATTTTAGGATTGCTAATTTTCTCACCAGCTTTATAAATTAAACCAAAAAATTTTGGATTCTTTTTAACTGTGTTAACATAAATATTTTCTATTTTTTTAGAGGTAGACTTGCCAGCAAAGGTTAATGTATCTATTTCTATAGGATTAATATTAATTTTCTTTAAAGCATCACTAATAGCTTTGCCGGCAGAAACATAACCAGCACCTGTATTTGTATATAAAATAATAGCTTTCATAAAAACACCGTCCTTTAATAGGTAAACTTTAAAGTTAATAATCAGAGTTTCTTTATCTGTTAAAAAATTATTATAAAACATATTTTACTATAAAATGGAAAATGCAAAAGAGATAATAAATATACGGTTGTATTTATGAAAATTATGGATATAATTAAAACAAAGGAAGAAGGGGTAATTAAAATGAATAATAAAATTTTTATTATAGAAGATGAAGAAAAAATAAGAATAGAATTAAGTGAATTGCTAAATAGATATGGATATGAAACTAGATATTCAAATGATTTTGAGAATATCGTTGAAATTGTATTAGAATCAAATTCACTATACATTAATTAAAAATAAAGAAAAAATTGTATCAAGATAAGTATTTTTGAGGTGAAATTGTATGATAAATTTTGCACATAGGGGAGCAAGTAAGTATTATCCGGAAAACACTATATTAGCGATAAAAGAAGGAATTAAAACTAAAGCAACTGGCTTAGAAATTGATGTTCATAAGAGCAAGGATAATAAACTAGTAGTTATACATGATGAGGATATTGAGAGAACTTTTATAGGAAAAGGCTTAGTTAAAGATTATACTTTACAAGAGCTTAAATCCTTTAAGTGTAGAAATAAGAATTTTGAAGATAATTTAGAGTGTAGAATTCCAACTTTAGAAGAAGTTTTAGAATTAGTTAAGGAATCAAATATAATATTAAATATAGAACTTAAAACTGATGAGATACATTATGATGGTATAGAAAGAGATGTAATAGATTTAGTTAATAAGTATAATTTAAAAAATAGAATTATATTATCTAGCTTTAATCATGAATCTATAAGAATTTGTAGAGAAATTGATAGTAAAATTAAAACAGGATTATTATATAGTAAACCTATAGAGGATGTAGTTAATTATGCTAAATCTTTTGGGGCAAATGCAATTCATCCAGATATTAGACTAGTATCAGAAGGGCTTATTAGAGAAGCTAAAAAAAATAATATAGAGGTAAATATATATACTGTAAATAGCCCAATTTTAATGAGAAGATTAATTGCAGCAGAAGTAAGTGGAGTATTTACAGATTATCCAGATTTGTTAAGTGAAATAATAAATAACGGATAAATAAAAAATAGGACCAAGTTAGACTATGGAAATTTAGTCTGCTTGGTTCTATTGTTAATTAAATAGAGAGGGAGATGAAAGTTTAGAGCAAGGAATTTTACTACTTATTTAATAAATAGTGTTAATATATTTTGTCTTATCAACTTTAATATTTTTATGCTTTATAAAATAGTCAATAATAACTTCAGGCATTTCTACTAATATTTCTCTTAAACGTGGACATTCTTTATACACATCATATCCACCAACGCCCGTTGATCTATAATTATTCATAACAAGAGATAGTTTATCATTATCATCTAATTCTTTACCTTTAAATTTTATAGATACAACTCTATCACCAACAGGTCTATTCAAATCAAAAGTATAATCTATATTTGCAAAATAGTCATAATTATAATGTTGTATTTTGGGTTTTAAGAATGCATCAGATATTGATATATTTCCATTAACATTACTAAAATAACTAGCACATCTTTCTAATACTGTTTTTAATTGAACTTTATTAATTTCAATAATTACTAATGTATTTGGAAACATATAAGTAGATACAACATCTCTTACAGTAACATTTTTATCAAATCCCTTTATTTCATTAGAGAAACAAGTACATGATATATCAGCACCACTCTCATCAAGCTGCACAGCATTTATAAAGTTAGCTAAAGCAGAACCATTTAGAGCCATGTCTAGATGAGAAGATGGGTATAAATCTTCATCTAAAAATCCTATAGGAGTATCTAACCATTGTTGAACGTCATTTTCTAAAGGTAAATATTTATTATATATTTGATTTTTAGGATTTAACTTAACTTTTTCAAGAGATGAAGTAATAGTCTTACTACCATCATCTTTTAAATTTAATTCTAATTGTACATAACTAGTTGCCCTTTGAGGTGTTTGAACAACATGGGTACCGTTAATTACTGTACCTGCTAATGGCATATGTTGATGGCCAGTAAGTAAAATGTCAAAGTCAAATTCCATACATAACTTATAAGCTATATTTTCACTTGTAAACATAAGTTGTTTATGTGAGTTTAAATCATATTCAAATCCTCCATGATAAACTCCTATTACAATATCAGAAGCAGCTTTTACTTCATCAAAATAATATTTTACAGCTTCAAATGTATCAGTAATATTTATATTAGTTATATTTTCAGCTCTTTCCCAGTGATTTATAAAGTCAGTTGTTATTCCTATAACTCCGACTTTTAATCCATTTTCTAAAGTTTTTATAGAATAAGGTAAAATAGGTAGTTCTCCAGTCTTATCAACAACATTTGCACATAAGCATTTAGCATCTAATGTACGAAGATACTTTCTTAAATATAATAATCCATAATTAAAATCATGATTTCCTAGAGTTATAAAGTCATATCCAGCAGCATTCATAATATCTGCAATAGGATGGATATTGAATTTTTGACCACTTAAGTAGTAAGTAAGTGGTGAACCTTGAATAGTGTCTCCAGCATCTATAATTAGTGTATTACCATCTTTTTTGAAATCATTAATCATATTTATTAAGCCAATATTTTTAGGATCCTTATCTATATAATTTGTAGGATATAGGTATCCATGCATATCAGATGTAAAATAAATTTTTAAGTTTTTCATATATACCTCTCTCAATTTTTTTAATAATAATTTATATTATTTTTAGCTATAAATAATTAGATTATAACATAGCTTTAAGCCATATGAAATTTATATGAATAGGTTAGTAGCAGAGTGTAAGGTAGCGAATAGTATGAACTGTACTATTTTTAATATAATAGGGAGGGTATATGAAGCGGAAAATATTAGCTATATTTTTAAGTATAGCTCTAATAGTAATGCTATTAATCTGGGAAATTCGGGGTGGAATACATTAAAATCTTTAAACTTAAGTGATGATTCTTGGGATGGAATAGAATCACTATCAAAATTGCCAAAGTTAAACAAATTAAAGATAAATGGCTGTACATTTACAGTTATTGAACCAGAGACAACAATTTCAAAAGAATTATTAAGTAAGATGAAAATAATAAAAGATACAAGTGATAATGAACAAGAATCTAATAAAATTCTTGAGATTCAATTAGATGATTTTACAATTTCAGAAAATAATAAAAGTTTTACTATACCAAGTATAAAGGAAGTTAAATCATTAGAAAAATTAAATGATATAGATAAACCAAATGCATTAACTAGTGAGATAGTATCAGATTATGAATGTTCTATTAATGGTTATGAAGTTTCATTTATTAATGATAAATTTGAAGTAAATGAATTTCCCGTTGAAATAAAGTTAAGTAGTAATAGGGTTAAAGCAATTATAAAGATAAATATATTAGTAGATGAAAAATTATTAAATGATGAAAATATTGAAGAACCTACAGAAAAAGGAGAGGAAATAGAAATTCCAGTGGAAAATGGAGATAACTCTAATGAGAGGGATGAAAATAAAAATACAGCTCCAATAATAAAAGCAAGTGATAAAGCTATAAACATTGGTGATAAGTTTAATCAATTAGAAGGTGTAACAGCAAGTGATGAAGAGGATGGGGATATAACTAATAGAGTTATGGTGATAGTCAATGATGTTGATGCTAGTGTAGAAGGAAATTACCATGTAATTTATGAGGTTGTTGATAGTGCTGGAAATAAAGTAAACAAGGCAATGATGGTTTGTGTTAAAGAAGAAGAAGTTTTAAAAAAAGAAAATAAGCCACCAGTAATTAATGCAGAAGATTTAACAATAGAAAAAGGCATGTACTTTGATCCATTAGAGGATATAACAGCATTAGATGAGGAAGACGGTAATTTAACTCATAAAATTGTAGTAAAAGAAAATGAAGTAAATGTTAGTAAGGCAGGATCTTATAAAGTTACTTATGAGGTAACTGATAGTATGTATGAAACAACTACTAAGAGTATTAATGTTACAGTTGAGAGTAACGGAAATATAATAAACTATGAACTTTTTGCAAAAATAGGAGGAGTATTATTAATAATACTTATAATAGGTTCATTAGTTTCAATAGTTATAAGAAATAAAAAGAAATAGGATATTTTAAGGGAGAGATTTGTTCTTAGATGAAAATCTCTCTTTTTAGCTATAAGAATATTTTAAATATATAAAGAGCAAAATAGCAATAATAGAAAAATATTGCGAATAAATTTTTAGTTAAAGGGGTGCTTAGTATTAGTACTATTAGAGAAATAAAAAGAAAAAAATTAATAGAGGAAGTTAAGAGTTTAAGCCCTTTTGAGTTGAAAGATAGGCTAATTGAGCTTGCATTAAAATCAGAGAGAAAAGGTACTAATGTATTGTTAAATGCAGGAAGGGGAAATCCTAATTGGACAGCAGCAACTCCAAGGCAAGCATTTTTTACATTAGGGCTATTTGCAGTAGAGGAAACACAACGAACTTGGTGTGATGGAGACTTAGCAGGAATGCCTCATAATACTGGAATTTATAATAGATTTAAGCTTTATTATGATAAGCATAAAGATGCACCTGGAATAGAATTGCTTAATAACATAATAGAGTATGGAATAGATGTACATAATTTTAATAAGGATAATTGGGTCTTTGAGCTTGTAGATGGAATCATAGGAGATAATTATCCATTACCAGATAGAATGCTTACACATATTGAAATAGTAGTAAAAGATTATTTAATTAAGGAAATGGGAGGAGATTCTAATAGTGATAATCATCAGATTTTTGCAGTAGAAGGGGGAACTGCTGCAATGTGCTATATATTTGATTCACTAGAGGCTAATAGACTACTATGTCCAGGGGATAAGATAGCATTATTAGTACCTATATTTACACCATATTTAGATATTCCTGAGTTACCAAGATATAATTTTGAAGTTGTAAATATATATGCATCAGAATTTAATGAAGAGGGTAGACATACATGGCAATACCCTAAGAAAGAGTTAGATAAGTTAGCTGATCAAAACATAAAGTTAGCTTGTATTGTTAATCCAAGTAATCCACCTTCAGTGGCAATAAATGAAGAGTCTATGGAATATATAAAAAAGGTAGTAGAAGAAAAGAATCCTAATTTAATGATTGTTACAGATGATGTTTATGGAACATTTTGTGATAAATTTAAATCTTTAATGGTTACTATGCCCTACAATACAATTGGTGTATATTCCTACTCTAAATATTTTGGAGTAACAGGATGGAGATTAGGAATTATAGCCTTAGCACAAGACAATGTTTTTGATAAGTTAATAGCTGAATTAAATGAGTATGATAAGGACATAGTTGATGAAAGATATTCAACTATGAGTACAGAGCCGGAGAAGATTCCTTTTATTGATAGATTAGTTGCCGATAGTAGGCAAGTAGCATTAAATCATACAGCAGGTTTATCTACTCCACAACAGGTGCAAATGGCTCTTTTTTCAATATTTGCATTGTTAGATAAAGAAAATAGATATAAAGAGCAAACTAAAAATATTTGTAAAAGGCGTAAAGAGTTATTAGATGAAAATTTAATTGGATTACCAATGAAACAGGATATATATAGTACAAATTATTATAATAAATATGATTTATTAGTTTGGGCTAAATTTAAATATGGAGAAGAATTTGTTGAATATTTAAAGAGAGAGCGTAGTGCAATTGAGTTTTTATTTGAATTGGCAGAAAAGTATGGAATAGTTCTGTTAAATGGAGATGGATTCAAGGGACCAACTTGGTCAATTAGAGTATCTTTAGCAAATTTAACTGATGATCAATATATAACAATAGGAAAAGGTATAAATGAACTGTTTAATGAATATGCAAAAGAGTGGAAAGAGTTTAAATGGTAATATAAATATCAATTGTTTTATTTTATATAGTATTTTAGTGTAAAGAGTATGTAAAAATAAAAAATTCTTGATTAATATTATAATTTAGTATTTAATTAAAATAATTTAGTATTTAATTAAAATAATTTAGTATTTAATTAAATAGATATAAAAAGAGAATAGTTGAAGATTTAGGTTTTTAAAACGTAGTTTTAGAATTAAAAGGGAAAGTGGTTAAATGCCACTGCAGCCCCCGCTACTGTAATAATAGACAAATCTCAAATTAATCCACTGGTTGTTATAAAACTGGGAAGGAATGAGATGAGGATGAAGTTTAAGCCAGGAGACCTGCCTAGATTTTAATCTATACTTCGGTGGGAAGGTAATGATGATATAATAGAGATTATTGAAAATGTTGTTCGTCATGTGGAG
This sequence comes from Clostridium sp. D43t1_170807_H7, assembly GCF_015555905.1. Lineage (GTDB taxonomy): Bacteria > Bacillota > Clostridia > Clostridiales > Clostridiaceae > Clostridium. The sequence continues at coordinate 265 of NZ_JADNLK010000026.1, read as the reverse complement.
CCAAAAAATTAAAGATGTAAACTCCAGGAATTGGGTAATTTATGTTAAGAATTTATATTCTAAAACTTAATTATAATATACCTTCCTGTAGATTATATAATCAATTTCTCGTCATCACGGCATTCAAGCTACAACGAACAATTTATAGTTTTTATTTTTGTTATCTTAAGCACCCGATGAAGGGTGCTTTTTTTAATGTATAGGAAAGTATAAAAATTTCAATGGCTGAAAGTTAGATAAAATCTAGCTTTCAGCCATTTTTTGT
>NZ_JADNLK010000025.1 GCF_015555905.1 Clostridium sp. D43t1_170807_H7 | reverse complement strand
GATATTGCAAAGTTATTTTTCTATTATTATCAAAAATTAGCCATAGGCTATTTTTTCATACCAAACTTTACACTATCTTAAAGAAACTATATATTAAATACTAATTTCTTTTTATTAATAATTATTATCCTTGTTTAAATCATACTACTTTAGTAAGAAATAGTAAAGTATTTTTGTTTATTTTTTAACAGGTAATTTATGGTATATATTTTGTTAATTAATTATATTTTTCTATTATTTATATCGTTTTCATTTTATTTTTTCCAAAATTTTTATAAAAAATGTAATCTTTTTTTATATTTCTAATAAAATATTAATAAACTTTTAAATAAGGGGGATGTTTTATGGGAAAAAATGCATGGGAGTATGCTTTAGAAATTATTTCACTTGCAACAGATATTGATAACCTTAATCTTAAATTAAGTAAAACTAATAATATTACAGAAAGAAATAAGCTATCTTCAAAAATAGATTCATTAGAATTAAGATTATTTGAAGTAAAGGATAAGTTAAAAAAGGTAAATATCTTATAATATTTATACACATAAAAAAGCACCATAAGAAAATATCTTATTGGTGCTTCTTTATTATATATTTATTAACTTACTTTTTTCTTTTTAAATGTAAAGTAAGCTCCTCCAGCAACTAATATTAATGCAATAATTATATAATAAATTGTATTAGTTCCTCCTGTTTGTGGAATTTTTTCTGAAGAGTTATTGTTATTATTTGAAGTATTGTTTGAGTTATTACCTGAGCTAGCAATCAATCCATCAATAGCTGATCTTAGCTCTTTTTCTACCTTTACTACCTCTTCTTCAGTTGCATTATCATTTTTCATAACAACTTTAGCAGATTTAAGTTTTTGAAGTAATACATTCCATGTTTCAGGTGTATAGTCACTTGAAACTAATGATTCAGCTTTATTTATTAAATCATTTAACATATCTTTGTTTGGTTTTAATCTTAAATTTAAGAATGACCTTACTAATTCATCATAAACACTAGCAACTTCTTCTTCCATAGCATTTTCATTAGCAATTACATCTTTTGCTTTAGATAATACCACTTGAACATTATTCCAAGTATCTTCAAAATAATCCTCAGCTTTTAATGACTCAATTTTTTCTACTAGTAAAATTAACTGTTCCTTATCTCCCTTTTTGAAGGATAACATTTGCATTACTTTACTTAATCTATCAAATGATTTATTAATCTCTTCTTGAGTAGCATCTTCCTTAGCTAATATTACTTTAGCTTCTTCAAGTGCAGCCTTAAACTCTTTAACAACTGCAGGCACTATATCTTTAAGATTAGATTCTGATATTTTTTCAGCCTCTTCTACAGCTATTTGTAAATGTGTTTTTACTATAACAATTTCTTCTTCACCTTCTCCAGGTTCCTCAGGCATCTCTTCTCCTTCACCTAATCTAGTAATATCTAAAGTTAAATCTTTAGTGGCAAATCCAATAGCTTCTTCATTATTGTTAAATAAATCTGGATTATTAATATTCTCTTCTTTTGGTTCAATATGAACTGCTATATTATTTAATCCAAGTTCTAATTTAACTTCATGAGCAAAGTTACCATTTTCATCAACTTCAACTTGCTCACCATTTATAGTTAAGTTAGGATCTAACATTGCATTTCCTTTAACTACTATAGTTTCATTTTTAGTATAACTTCCAGTTGAAGGATCTGAAATAACAACAGGCATATCCTTCCATCTTATTACTTCATTTTCTACAACCATTTTTCCATCGCCTTGATTTACAACAATAACTTTTTCATTTCCACCTTCACCAGTTGTACATCCATACTTACTTTGGTTTGCTGCCTTAGGATTAGAATAATTCATAAGAGCTTCTTGATCCCAGCTACAACCTTTAACATACTTATATTCAATAGTTTCTCCTTCTAAAACAGAGATAGTATAAGACCAGACAGTTGTTACAGCACCATTTCTACTCATTTCCCATGAATTAACATCCCATCCATTCATTGCACCTGGCATAGTTATTACAGCATCAAGTGGTGTATATGAAGGAGCATGTAACTTAAATGTTACTTCAACCATTACTAAATCAGGTGTTACTGTAACAGGCTTAGATGCAACACTACTACCACCATTTGTATATGCAATTACTTTATATTCATATTCAGTCTTATTAGTTACATCTGTATCCTTATAAGATGTAAGAGAACCATCTTTAATTCTTGCAATTACATTTCCATCTCTTACAATTTCATATAAAGCAATATTATTTGTACCAGTTGTAGCCCATTTTAAGTTAACCTCTCCTGATTGCTGTTCTGGTTTTTCTAAAGTTATTGATTCTATAGGAGCTAAGCTATCTCCTAAGGCTAATTCAAATGTTTTTGATTCTGTAGTTTTTATAGAATTTTTATCTTTAAATCCATAAGTTCCCTTAGTAGTAAATTCAAATTTATATTCGTATTTACCTGGTTTATTTGCAATAAATGATGCCATAAATTCATCATTATTACCTTTTTCACCTATATATTTTCCACTTACTACAGTAAATTCTTTATCTCCAGGATACTTAACTAATAATCTTCCTACTAATCCAGGTGACACTCCTTCAGCATTAGATACATTTTCAATAAATACTTCTGCATTTACATTTATTAAAGTTTCTATGTCTACAGTATTTGCAGTAACATCTGTAAGATTTCCATACCATGTAATTATTGAATGTGGTGTTACACCTTCACTCCAAGTTAAAGGAGATTCATTTCCATTTTCATCTATAACACTTACTGCAAAGTATACTCTTTCACCATTAACTAACTCGCTTATTACAGCATTATTAGTAGTTACAGTTTTTACTTCTTCTTCTAGACTTCCTTCAAATCTTGAAATATAAACTCTATATTCTTTAGCTCCTTCAACTTCCTTCCAAGATAAAGCAACTTCACTATCTCTTTCTTCTGCTTTTAAATTATCTATAGTATTTGGTAACTCTACAACATTTGAACTTACCATCATACGTCCAGTCATAGCTGGTATAGTAATTTGAACTTTTCCGTCTTTTACTTCTACTTTATAATTATTATCTAATCCATCAACAAACTCTGTACCATTTCCAGTAAACTTATTTAACTCTAAAGTTACTGTAGCATCAGTATTAGTTGGATTTACTGCTACTATAGCATGCTCATTATTATAAGTTCTTCCATATACATATACACCTTCTGTACCTGTATATAATGTTGTTAAATCTCCATGAGAGAATAAATCTTTATTATTTTCTCTAACACTTCCAATGGCTTCATAGAAACTAACTAATGACTCATCTTCATTACCCCATGGATAACTTCTTCTACAGTCTGGATCCTTAGAACCAGTTACTCCAGCTTCATCTCCATAATAAATAGTAGGAGCCCCTGCATATCCAAATTCAAATAAAGCTGCAAGCTTTAATCTTTGCTTTCCTAACTCTTCATTATAATCTCCAAATTCAGCTCTCTCAGCAGTGTCACTTCCACCACCTAAAACATAAATTGCTCTAGCAACGTCATGTGAACCCATTAAGTTCATTAATGCATAGAAAGCTTCTGCTGGATAATCTTCATAAACTGCCATTAAAGTATCATTTAATCTTGTAGCATTTCCATTTTTTAAATAATCAATTAAAGCAGCTCTTATTCTATAGTTCATTACTGAATCATATTGATCTCCAATAAAATATTTAGATGCATCATCCCAAATTTCACCTAAAATAAGTGTTTCAGAATTATGAGCTTTCATTTCTTCTCTAAAATCATTCCAGAATATAGTATCAACTTCATTAGCAACATCAAGTCTCCATCCATCAGCTCCCCAATTAATCCATTGTTTAGCTACTGAATCTTTGTCCTTGTATATATAGTCAACTAATTCTTTATTGTTCCATTCACTTGCTTTAACAACAAACTCGTCTTTTTTACTTGCTAATCCTAATTCTATAGCCTCTTCCTTTGTTAATGATTTAAATTCTGGTAAAGAATCATATCCCCACCATCCTTGATAGCTATATCTTTCAGTTGTTGTTCCAACGTCTACTTTTTCATTTTTAATATTAAACCATAAGTGCCATTTTTCTTCACTGAATGTTTGTCCATTCTTAACAAAGTATTTATCAGCTTTTTCTCTTGCTTCCTCTTCTGATATGCCTTCTTTATTCATAGCATCATAAACATATGCCCAATATTCATAAGCACCAACAGTATCATATTTACCATATCTATCAAAATAAATTGAATCATCTCCAACATGGTTAAATACACCATCAACTATTAAATGCATATCTCTTTTCTTTAATTCTGCAGTAAATGCCTTAAACTCTTTTTCTGTTCCAAACATTGGATCTAATGACTTATAATCAGTAGCATCATATTTATGATTTGATGATGCAGCTGCAATAGGATTTAAATATAATGTATTTACTCCTAATTCTTGTAAATAATCTAATTTTTCTTGGATACCTTTTATATCTCCACCAAAGAAATCATTTGACCAAATTCCATCTCCTGAATATGCTCCATTAATATCATCTACTCCATTTTCTCCTAGTCTAGGATTATCAGGAAGTGAATACCATGATTCAGGTGTTTCTATTGGCTCTTCTCCTCTAGCATTTGTTTTATTATCATCATTTGATGTATCTCCATTATTAAATCTATCTGGGAATATTTGATATACAACTGCTTCTTTCATCCAGTCTGGAGTTTTATAGTCTTTATCATAAACAGTTAATTGGAATGATAAACCATTTCTATCTCCTACAGTTCCGCTCTTTCCTTCATAACCATCTTCAACATAATATTTTACTATGTCTCCATCACCAGCAATAAATTTATATCCATAAACACCAATTTCATCTGGAGTAAATGTTGCTTCCCATATATCAACTTCTTCTTCATCTACAGTTATAGTTGACACCTTTTCCATATTGTAAAGGTCTGATCTATTAGTACTTGTATTTCTAACTAATACTCTAGCATATTGTAAGTCATTTTTTTGTGCATGCATTCTTACTGTAACATCAGTTCCTTCAGTAACTGCTCCAAATGGGTATTTATATAAACTATCCCAAGAATTGTGATATAACATATTACCATTTACTTGCCCATCTAAATCTGTTACTTCTCTTTCAACTAATGGTTGATGATATGAAACTTCCTCAACTCCTTGAGAAATATATATATCTAAAGTTCCATCATTAGATACATGACGTAAATCAATAAATCTATTAGTATCTATATCTTTTTCAGCCCACTCATTGCTTCCCTCAGTTCTCTTTACAAGGAAACCTAATCTTGTATTATTAGTTTGATTATTATAAACTTTAGTAGCTACTTTTCCATAAGAATCATCAGATATAAAGTTTAAAGTATCTCCATCACCACCATCTAACCAATACCATATATTCCAATTATCATAATCTTTCTTATTTCTCTTATAATGAATATTAACAGTCAATTCTTCATATTCCCTTATAAATGCTCTTTGAACAACACTTTCTGGGCTATCTTTTTCACCATAAGTTACAACTATTTCATTATTATCATTATTTAATTCTGAGATTTCATATTTTAAATCTCCAGTAGCTTTATTATCCCATCCTTCTCCTTGTTTAACTATAATTCCAAGTTCACCTTCTGTTACTTGAGATGGTAACTCTAAAATAGCATAAGCTCCTTCTTTGTCTATATAGTCAAACTTTACAAACTCTCCTGTTTGTCCTGGATACCATGTCCAGAATCCCCAGTTTTCATATTTACTTTCATCCTCTTTTATAAATCTAACTTTTACAAGCTTCTTTTCTGCACCTTTAGGTACAACAACAACTGAATTCCCATCTGCATCAGTTTCAACATTTAATGCATCTGCAAATGAACCTTCCCAGTTATCACCTGAATTTGGTTTAAACTTATATTGATAAGTTCCCGGATCTAAATTAATAGTAGTTGTAAAAATACCATCTTCATTTTTTTCCATTTTTATTTCTTTACTTACATCCCAATTAACCATAGAACCAATTAAATATAAAGCTTCTCCTTCATATTCAGCTCTAAATGTTACAGTCCCATCTTCATTAATTTGTGGACTTATTAAAGCAGCTGGTTCTTCAGCTTTAACTGTAAGTAATGCATTAGAAGCAAAATTACCATCCTCTGAATGTTTAGGATTTAAAGGATCACCTTGCCAATCCCCCCATTCTTGCTCTACTGTATCTGGTGACCATGTTACTATGCCATACTCATAATTACCTGGTTCTACATCCATAGTTACAGACCAAATATTAGTGCTACTCTCATTAGTCATTTCATGTAAAACTCCCCAGTCTTCATCAAAAGAACCTTTAACAGCTACTCTAGTTTCTGTTCCATTACCTAAGTAATATAATGTAACACTCCCATTGCTAACTTGTGGATTAACCACTACAGCTGGATTACCATCTTTTTCATATGAGTTTAATGGATCACCTTGCCAATCTCCCAATTCTTGGTCTACTGTATCTGGTGACCATGTTACTATTCCATATTGATTTATTCCTGATATTCCTTCAACAGTGGTTGTCCAAATATCATTCTCACCCTTTTCCATATCAATTGTATTCCAACTGCTAAATTCACCTTTTACTTTTACAGCATTCTCTGTACCATTACCTTGATAATTAAATGTAACTGTTCCGTCACTATTAATTACAGGACTTTTTAATATAGTTTCTGCTAAAGCATCAACAAATCCATTGGGAAACGGTACCAAGCTTAAGCAAAAGAATACTAATGTCATAATTGATATTTGCCATTTGTACTTTAAAGCTCCTTTTTTCTTCATAAAAATCTCCTCCCTATTTTTTAATTTAAAAATAGTTTAATATCATATACAAACTTTAGAAATCGTTGCCATATTGATTATATTTAGTCTATTTTTAAATTTACCTTACATTAATATTGTAAATCATTACTTAATTGTTTTCTATATTTTTTTATTTTTTGTATTTTATTACAAATATCTAAAAAAATAATTTATTTGTTCTATAAAAATGATATAATTATAGGTTAAAGTTTAAGAAAGGTATATCTAAATTTTAAATATACCTCTCTTATTTTTTAATCTCTTCCTAAATTAATTCCTAACATACCTGAAAGAATACCTACTAACACACAAAGTGAAAATTTCATCAAATCATATAATCCTAAAGTAGCTTCAGCTCCAAATAAAACTCCTATGGCATATAAAGCTATGTAAAATAATACACCAACTGAAAGACCTATTAACCAGCCCTTATGTCCATATAATTTAGCCGCTAATATTGTTCCAAATATTAAACTTATACTTGTTATTCCAACATTAATAGCACTATCTATACCAGGACTAATTTCTACAAAACTCATAATTAATGAAAAAATAGCAGTTAATATGGTAACTATTGCAACCGATCCAACAACTCCCTTTAGAACATTTCCAAAATAATCTTTCCACTCCATAAGAACACCCCCTTCTAGTTCATTCTATGAACTAGAAGGGGGTAATATTCTTTATTATGCAACGTCTTTATTTAATTTTTGAGCTATAGAATTTTTTGTTACTCTAAATCTTACTCTATCTGGGCCTGATTGGATAACCATTTGATCTTCTTCAATTGTTATGATTTTTCCAATTATTCCGCCTCTAGTTAAAACTTCATCATTTACTTTTAAAGCTGATAACATTTCATTATACTTCTTAGTTCTTTTCTTCTCTGGAAGTATTAATAAGAAATACATGATTGCAAACATTGCAACTAAAGGTAATAATGTGGCTAATAATTGTGCCATTAGAATCCCTTCCCTTCACATTTATAATAAAAGCAATACATTGTAATATTTACTATGTATTAAATAATATACTTTATTTAAATTTATATGTCAATTCTATGAACACTTCATATTTTAAACTTTAATAAATTATTCATAAACCTATTATTTAAATTTATTTTTTTATATTCCACTCTCTAAGTTTTTGCTCTTTAAATTCACTATATGTACCATTATCAATAGCATTTCTTATATCTTCCATTAATTTATTATAGAAATACAGATTATGTAATACACATAGTCTTAAAGCTAACATTTCTTTTGCTTTAAATAAATGTCTTATATAGCTTCTTGTATAGTGCTTACAAGCAGGACATTGACATCCTTCATCTATTGGTCTTTCATCTAATTCAAACTTAGCATTCATTAAGTTTATTTTACCTTCACCTGTAAATACATGACCATGTCTACCATTTCTAGCTGGAAGAACGCAGTCAAAGAAGTCAACACCTCTATCTACAGCTTCTAGTATGTTTTCTGGAGTACCAACTCCCATTAAGTATATTGGCTTATCTTCTGGTAAATGTGGAACTACTGCATCAATAATTCTATACATTTCTTCATGAGTTTCACCAACTGCTAAACCACCAATTGCATAACCATCCATATCTAGTTTTGCTAAGTGCTTAGCATGCTCTATTCTTATGTCTTCATAACAACCACCTTGGTTAATACCAAAAAGCATTTGTTCCTTATTTATTGTATCAGGTAATGAATTTAATCTATTCATTTCAGCTATACATCTATCTAACCATCTATTTGTTCTTGCAACTGAATTTATTACATATTCTCTAGTTGATGGGTTTGGTATACATTCATCAAAAGCCATAGCTATTGTTGATGCTAAATTACTTTGAATTTGCATTGATTCTTCTGGTCCCATGAATATCTTTTTACCATCTATATGTGAATTAAAGTAAACTCCCTCTTCTTTAATCTTTCTCATTGATGATAATGAGAATACTTGGAATCCACCTGAGTCAGTTAATATAGGTCTATCCCAATTCATAAACTTATGTAATCCACCCATTTTAGCCACCACTTTATCAGATGGTCTTAAATGTAAGTGATATGTATTTGAAAGTTCAACTTGACATCCTATTTCTTTTAAGTCCATAGAAGAAACTCCACCTTTAATTGCAGCTAAAGTTCCAACATTCATAAATACTGGTGTTTCTATTGTTCCATGCGGTGTTTCAAATCTTCCTCTTCTTGCTTTACCGTCTTTTTTTAACAGTGTATATCTTTTACTCAAAACTTCACGTCCTTTTAACTTATGTTTTTATTATTTTATTATCATTGAATCTCCAAAAGAGAAGAATCTATATCTTTCTTTTACAGCTTCATTATAAGCATTCATTACCTTTTCTTTTCCAGCTAAAGCTGAAACTAACATTATTAATGTTGATTCAGGTAAGTGGAAATTAGTAATAAGATTGTCTACTACTTTAAACTTATATCCTGGATAAATAAATATATTAGTCCATCCACTTTGAGCTTTAACAAACCCATTTTCATCTCCAATAGTTTCTAATGTTCTAGTAGAAGTTGTTCCTACTGAAATAATCTTATTTCCACGTTTTTTGGTCTCATTAATTATATTTGCATTTTCTTCATCTAATTGATAAAACTCTGAATGCATAACATGCTCATTTACATCATCAACTTTAACTGGTCTAAATGTACCTAGCCCTACATGTAACGTTACATATGCAATATTTACACCTTTTTCTTTTACTTTTTCTAAAAGTTCCTTAGTAAAATGTAATCCTGCTGTTGGTGCTGCTGCTGATCCTTGTTCTTTAGAATAAACTGTTTGATATCTTTCCCTATCATCAAGTCTTTCTGTTATGTAAGGTGGTAATGGCATTTCTCCTAATTCATCTAAAACTTGTTCAAATATCCCATCATAAGAAAATTCAATTATTCTATTTCCTTCTTCTACAATATCTACAACTTTACACTTTAATTTCCCACTACCAAATGTAAATTCAGTTCCTATCTTAGCTCTTTTACCTGGTTTCGCTAAACATTCCCATTTATCGCCTTCAATTCTTTTTAAAAGTAAAAATTCAATTTTACCTCCACTTTCTACTTTTTCTCCTATAAGTCTTGCAGGCATTACTCTAGTATTATTTAAAACTAAAGTATCTCCTTCATTTAAATAATCTAAAACATCATAAAAATGCTTATGTTCTATTTCTCCAGTAGCCTTATCTAAAACCATTAATCTTGAATAATCTCTTTTTTCTAATGGATGTTGAGCTATAAGCTCCTCTGGTAAGTAAAAATCAAAATCACTTGTTTTCATTATATATCTCCTAACTTTCAAAAAAACTAGTTTGTCTTTTTGTAACTTTTTTACCTCTTGATCTTCCTAAATGACTATATGCTTTATCTGTTGCTGTTCTTCCTCTAGCAGTTCTAACTATAAATCCCTTTTGAAGAAGATAAGGTTCATAAACATCTTCTATAGTTCCAAGTTCTTCACCTATAAAATAAGATAATGTTTCTATTCCTACAGGTCCCCCATTAAAATTATCAATAATAGCTTCTAATATCTTATTATCAACTCTATCAAAACCTTGAGCATCTACCTCTAAAAGTTCAAGAGCTGCTTTTGCTTCTTTATAACTAATTAAACAATCAGAGTAAACTTCAGCATAATCTCTAACTCTTTTTAATAATCTATTTGCAATTCTTGGTGTTCCTCTAGAACGTCTAGCTATTTCATATGCCCCTTCTTCAGTTATATTACAACCTAATACAAAGGCAGAACGAACAATTATTTCCTTTAACTGTTCTTCTGTATAATATACCATATCACAAAGAACTCCGAATCTATCTCTTAATGGAGAAGTTAACATCCCAATTCTAGTTGTTGCTCCAATTAAAGTAAAATGCGGTAAATCTAATCTGATAGATTTAGCTGCAGCTCCTTTTCCTATAACTATATCTAAAGCATAATCTTCCATTGCTGGATAAAGTATTTCTTCAACGCTTCTATTTAATCTATGTATTTCATCGATAAATAAAACATCATTATCTTTTAATGTTGTTAGTATAGCCGCTAAATCTCCTGCTCTCTCAATTGCTGGCCCTGAAGTTATTTTTAAATCTCCACCCATTTCTTTCGCTATAATATTAGCTAATGTTGTTTTACCTAATCCTGGTGGTCCATACAATAATACATGGTCTAATGCTTCATTTCTTCTTTTAGCTGCTGTAATAAAAATATTAAGTCTTTCTTTTACTTTATCTTGCCCTATATACTCATTAATTTTCTGAGGTCTTAAACTTAACTCACTGTTTCCATCTTCCAGAATCTCATCTGGAGTGATAATTCTCTCCAAATCTATCACCTCTATCCCATTAATACTCTTAAACATTCCTTAATAATATTTTCTACAGATTCTTGTCTATTTACTTTCTTTAGTGCATTTTCAGCTTCTTTTTCTGAATATCCAAGAGCTAATAATGCTCCAAGAGCTTCACCTATTGCATTACTATTACTTGGTGCAATATCCTCAAACCCTTGTTGAATATCAACACCTTCAGAAACTTCATCTGTTTTAATCTTATCTTTAAGTTCTAATATTATTCTTCCTGCAGTTTTCTTCCCAATTCCAGGCGCTCTGCATAAATGCTTGTCATCTTCCATAATTATTGCATATTTTAAATTATTTATTCTGCTTATTGAAAGTAAAGATAAAGCAGCTTTTGCTCCTACTCCACTTATTGAAATAAGTAACTTAAACATTTCTAACTCTTCTCTATCTTTAAATCCATATAATCCTATAAAGTCTTCTCTTACTATTTGTTCTAAATATAATTGAACCTCTTCAGATACCTTAGGCATTTCTGCCATAGTTGCTCCTGATGTAAAAATCTTATATCCAATACCATTATTCTCTATGATAACATAATCCTTATTAATCCCAATATATTTTCCCTTAATATATTCGTACATGGCCATCCCCCTTAATCTAATTAAAAATTAGATTATTTTTGTTCCTTATAATTAAGTTTCTAAAATTTAAATTTGTATATTGACTCTATTACTTCTTTAGTCTACATTATACTTTACCATTTTACTTTAATTTTTTCAATAATAAAGAGTTACACTATTTATATAATATATAGCATAACTCCCTTTTGCTTTTACTTTATTATTGACCTGTTATTGGATCTCCATACGGTTCCATAATATCAATAGAATCTGTATTGGTAAATATATTATCTATTGCATAATCAAATGTATTTATTTCAGAAGGGTTAAATAATAATTTAGAAATTAACTCTTCCTTTTCATCTTGAAAAATAACTTCATCTTGTATTTTTTCTATTATTTCTCGCGTATTGTATAATCTACATTCTCCTTCTTCTACTCCAATTTTATAGCAAATTACATTAGCGATATCATCAAAATCTTCTGTTAAATCCTCATATGCTCCAACTACATCATTGTTTCTTGTCCTAAAATAATAGTAGTTATTAATATATGCTTTAGCTGTTTCTTCATCATGAAACCCTCTGATATTTCCACTAGGCATAACTAATAAATATTCAAAGCTTGGCATAATACTCATATCTTCGCCTCCTTACTTGCTTACAATAATATTTTCTCCTCTTATGTACAATGTTATACAAGCATCTATTTTCCTATAATGAAAGAGATTATAAATAAGAACCAAATTCTATTTATAATCTCTTCATGTAAAAATATATATAATTTAAGGGTATATTAAAAATCACTTTTAAAAAGTGATTATATGGGATAAGCATTATGAAATGTATGCGGTTAGCTTTTCTATTGCTTCATCTTTTGTATCATAACAATGTTTTAAATTTTTAATATCTTCCAAATCCTCACCTTGTAAGAAATCTATAGATCTACTATCTCTATATACATCATCTTCATTTTCAATTGTTAAATTTCCTTCACTATCAGTTTTATAAATTGCAAAGTATCCATCTTTCTCACCTATGTAATATTTATTAGGTTGTAATACATTTGTAGTTCCATCTTTACTAAAAACTACTTTTTCATCTTGTAACTCTTCTAAATTATATCCATTAGCTTCAAAAAAGTTTACAATAAATTGTTGATTAATTTCACTTGATATAGAGTTTTCTTTCTTAAATTCTGAAATGCTTTGTTCCTTTTCAATAACACCTTGATTCATTAAAACTAAAATCATATCATCATCTAAAGCTTTAGTATTATTATAGACTGTTTTCTCTTCTTCTGTAGTATTATTTGCATATTTAGGATTAGTCAATCTATTTGTTATGAAATAACTTCCAAAAAAGCTAATTACAAGAGCTGTTACAATTATTCCTGAAATTATTGATAATTTTTTATTTGTATATTTATTTTCATTACTTATTTCTTTCTTATTATTATTTTCAAATTTATTTTTCATAAACATCACTCCTTAGTTGTAATTCTTGACAACTTTACGAATGATATTCATAAAATCAAATTTTTTTTAAAAATAAAAGCTCATAAATGAGCTTTTACCATTCAATTGTTAATATGCTAAAGTCCTCTTTTTTAAGAGAAATTCTATATCCTTCTAACAACAACCAACTTACTAACAATCTTTGAATTTCTTCACTTTCATCATCCATGGCAAGGATTGCACTAATTTTATTTACTCCCATACTTTTTCCCATATCAATATTTTCTTGTATCTTATTTTTATGACTTTCAAATTTACTTTTTAAATCTTCATTTAAAAACTCCACAAAAACTCCCCCTTATTACAATTAAAAATTTTTATATCTAAATGTTTAATTATTTTATTCCGCCTATGTATATTAATTTCTAATCATATATAAAATTTTATTAATCATAGTATAATAATTCTCTTATTATACTATGATTAAAATCGATAATTAACCACTAAAAATTTTATTTTTAATTAAAATCACTTTTTCTTGATTTATAATACAATATTAAGTATAATTTATTTTTGTAATATAGACAGTTCGGGAACCTCCTGTCTCAAAACAAAACTAGGTAAAAGTTTATACTTAAAATAATAGATAAGAATTAGTAATTACTTTAGTAAATTTACTTTAACAATTGTTTAAATAATTTTTTATAAAAGACTACTAACTTCTAACTATTATAAGCCTTAGGTTCCTAATAATTTTTATTAGGAGGTTTTTCAAAATGAAAAATGATTTAACTAAAAGACTGACTAGAACCGCAATTATTGCAGCAATCTATGCAGTTATAACAGTTGCTATTGCACCTTTATCTTACATGGGAGTTCAATTTAGAATTTCTGAAATTTTAGTTTTATTAGCTGTATTTGATCCATTATATATAGGTGGATTAACACTTGGATGTCTAATTGCTAATCTATTAGGCCCTAATGGTCCTATGGATGTGTTATTTGGAACACTAGCTACATTTATTAGTGTATATGCTATTTATTTAACTGGTAAGATAATAAAGAATTATAAGGCTAAGCTTTTTATAGCATCTATTTGGCCAACAATATTCAACGGACTTATAGTTGGTTGGATGTTAAATAAGCTATATGGTTTACCATTAATTCTATCTATGGGACAAGTTGCACTAGGAGAGTTAGTTATAATCACATGCATTGGAGTACCTTTATTCCTAGTAGCTGGATCTAGGTTCAAAAATGTAATGACATTTAAATAGTTATTTAGGACGACATTCAGTTGTCCTTTTTTTTATGCAAACTAACTATATATACTATAAGTAATTTATGCTGATTTAAAATTTCACTTTTAAACACTATATATAATACTAATGATATACAACTATACTTAACAATAGTATTCTACATAAATTCGGGAAATAAGAATAAAAATAAGTTAAAATAAATATTTTAAAAATAAAAAAAGAACAAGCTATCTATGAATTACCTTCCGTAAAATATACAGTAGACACTTCACTATTTAAATCTAGCTTGTTCCTTTTCTAGTTGTCTATTCAGCTGACTCCATATCTAAAACTATTTCATTATTATAAACTTCTTCATCTAACATACCTTCTGACTTTGCAACTACAACACTTGTTGCTGCGTCTCCAACTACATTTAGAGAAGTTACTAACATTTCTATTGGTCTGTTTATTGCAAGTATTAATGAATAAGCAAGTATGGCTGCATCATTATTATATCCCATTCCTGTTAATACAGTGAATAGTATTATTGCTCCTGCACCTGGAGCTGCTGGTGTACCAACAGATGATATTAAAGCTAATAGAGCTATAACTACTATGTTTCCTATAGTTACGTCATATCCTGCACTTGTAGCTATGAATATAGCTGCTATAACTTGCATTATTGCTGTACCATTCATATTTATAGTCATTCCAAGAGGTAATATAAATGATGCAATATCTTCACTAACACCTAACTCTTCAGTTGTAGTTTTTGTATTTAAAGGTAATGTTGCTGCTGAAGATGAAGTTGAAAATCCAAATAAAGCAACTTTTCCTATCTTTTTTATAAATTTAATTGGATTAAGTCTAGCTCCAATTGCTATAAATAATGCATATCCAAATACTAAGAATAATAACAGTGTAAACACCGTAGTAATTACATATACAAGTGCTGGTTTTAAATTATCTACACCATATATTGCAAATGTTCTTGTAATTAGTACAAATATTGCTGCAGGTCCAAACTTTGTTATTATAAAACTTAAAAATACTGTTATAATTGAATTTATTTCTTCCAATAAAGTTTTTAATGCCTTTATCTTTTCTCCTAAAGTGTTTATACAAAGTCCTAATACTACTGCTACAAAAACTACTGCAAGAATACTTCCATTTGTAGAAAATGCCGCTGTTATGTTATTTGGTATCGCTTGTACTATTATTAATAATGGATTTGTAGAACTTGCTACACCTGCTTGTGCTGTAACATTTTCCACATTTGCTGTAAATAAGCCTAAATTTTTAATTATAAATCCAACTGCCCCGGCTAATGCTAATGCTAAAACTGATGTTGCTAAGAATCCTAATATTGTCTTATATGAAATACGTCCAAGTTTTTTAGTATCACTTATTTTACACATAGCTAAAGCTATTGATGTAAATACCATTGGTACTATTACTAACTGAAGTGCATTTACAAATAGTTGACCTAATATATAAAAGATTCCTATAGCATTTGTTGCTCCCTCTTTTGAAATATCTTGGAATAATATATTGTTAATACTTGTCCATATATGTGCATTTCCGTTAGCATTTAGACTTTCTCTAAGTATTATACACCCTACTCCTGCTATTAATCCTAAAATAAGAGCTACCGCCATTTTTATGGCTAATTTGTTGCTGTTGTTAATTTTACTTGTTTTCATTTGTTTCAGTCTCCTTACTAGTTTATTCCCTAATTCAAATAACTAAATAAGGCATAATACACTTTTTTGACTTATATAAAAAAGCCTTCCTTAAAAAGGAAGGCTAATATAATTCAAAATCATTTATCTTTATTAATAACTATATTTCTATTAAAAAGATAATTTTTTAAGCATACTATAACTTCCTTATTGATTTCTCGAATCAATTTAAAGGGATTTTTTCTTTATGCTATCATTGAATTTTAAATTTGTCAACATTTATACTATTTAAATTTATACAACATTTTCTTTTTTCTTAAGAAGTACAACTCCAATTGTAGTTATAACCAATGCTATAAATACAACTTGGGCAGAAGAAACTGGTGTCCCAGTTTGAGGTAATTTATCATTGCTTCCAATACTATTATTTCCTGTATTATTTTCACTTCCAGAATTTTCACTTCCACCTGGATTTACTTCTGGCTTTGTTTCTGGAGTTTCTTCAGGCTTATTATCAACTGAAGTATCTTCTTTTAATGCATTTATTGATTGGATAACTTCTGTTAATGTATTATCTACATTAAATGTAATATAAAGATCTTCTACTGATTTACCAAGTAATGAAATCTTTATTTTAAATACTGTATACTCATCATTTTCTTCAGTTTCAATTTCTAAATTACCTAATTGTTTTAAGTTATTTAAGAAAGCTTTTACTTTATTAATTTCAACATCATTAATTTTCATTTCTAATGGATTTTCATAACTTCCATTACCATTTATTAATGTAACTATAGATGTATCTATAATTCCTGCCATAGCTTCTGGAATAACTGCTGTATCTTCACCATCTATTAATAAATTATAATTTAACTTATCAATACCATTTTTCCATTGGTCAATAACAACGTCTCTCATTTCTCCAATAATAACAGGCTCAATATGTCCATCAAAGTTATAACTATCTCCACCAGTCATTAAGAAATCAATACTTGTTAAAGTATAATACTCATCATCTTCAACTTTAGTTCCATCTGATAATCTCATTGAAGTTATTTCATCAGTTGCTGAATCATACCATACTGTTAAACCAGAATATTGTCCCCATCCAAAACCATCTGGATTGATTCCATGCTGAATTAATTCTTTTAATTTAGCTCCTGTTACTTTCATAGTAACTACATTATTATCAAATGGTAATATTGTATACATATCCCCAAGTGTTAGAGTTCCTTTTGTTAAAGGTGCTCTAATTCCACCACCATTAGCTATTGCTACTTGTGTTCCACCAGCCTGTCTCATTGCTTCTGCAACAGTTACTCCAAGAGGTGTAACCCCAGCATATCTATCATGATCTAAATCAAAGTTTAATTCTGCTACTTCAGTTAATAATGTTGGTGCTAACTCTTCATTATACTTATCCATACTTTGTGCAACATTTTCATCTACTGGAAATTCATTTGTTGTACTTTCTACATAAAATTGTCTAGTATTAGCATCTACATTTAAAATTTCTTCATTTTCATCAAGAGTAAATGTAATTATTGATAATCCTCTACCATTGTATCCAGCTTGAACAACAGGTACATCTTTTCCAGTATTGTTGTTTTGTACAAATCCATCAACAAATTTATGATTATGTGCAGCAATTACTGCATCAACATCAGCAGCATTTTCTGCTATTTCTGCAGCTTCACCAGTTATTGTTCCATCACTGTTTTCTTCTGCTGGTGAATGTGTTAATGCAACTACTATATCTGCACCTTCTGATCTAACAATTTCTGAATACTTATCAATTGTTTCAACTATATCTAAGAATTTTAAGCCAACAACATTTTCAGCTTTTGTACTTGTTAATGTTTCTGGTGTTGCAATACCTATAAATGCAATATCGATACCATCAACAGTAGTCATTACGTAAGGTTCTGCATATTCTGGTGCTTCTCCAGTAGCTTCATCAATTAAATTTGCTGCTACAAATTTGAAACCTACTTCATCTGCCCATGGCTTTATTTTATCTGCTCCCCAATCATATTCATGGTTACCTATAGCTGATGCTACTATTCCAATTTCCTTAAGCATTTCACTAACAGGTGCTCCCTCTAATATATTAGAAATTGCTGTTCCTTGATATATATCACCACCTGAAACTGTTGCTACCCCATATGTATCACTAGCTTCGTCTTTCTTTTGATATTCTTTTATAATACCTGTTAATTTTGCAGCCCCAATATTTTTTCCACTTTCTAATACATTTCCATGGAAATCATTAAAACTTAATATTTCTATAACTTTATTTGAAGATTTATCATCACTCTTTTCATCTTCATTTAAAGTTATACTTTCAATATTATGTACTGCTTCAACATTAATCTCATCTGCTTTAACTGATTTTACTGGTGTTATTAATCCAGCACTAATTGTAAATGCAGTTATAAGCGCTAGTAACTTAGTTTTTTTCTTTAACATTTTTATCCCCCTTAACATATTTAAGATGAATAGCCCTACACCTTTTACTACATTAAGAATAATATATTATCCGAACATTTTTTTCAATACTTTTTTTATTATTCGTATAAATTTGTTAATTTTTTTATATGTTTTATAATATTACTAACTCTAAAGAAATTTAACAGAGTAATTATCTTTAACAATAATCATTATTTTTTATTTTTGTTATAATATTCAATTAACTCTGGAGTTTTAGACCAATATTTGATTCCCCAATTTTCAAAATTCCATTCTTCCATATAGTTATTACATTCATAATCTATATACCAAAGTAATTCATTGCTTACAATAAAATTAGTTGGAAAATAATCAATATTAATATTTAATGGGTATAATATTTTACACATATTTTTAATTTGTTTAATGTAACTTGGAGTTACTTTATCTTCTAATGCTAATTCATATATAGTGTATCCATCTATAAACTCTTTTAGAATTCTTTCATTTTCTATATCTATATCTAACATTTTAGGCATTCTAATACCAGTAGAATATAGCTTGTTATAATCTGATAATTCTGATTGTATTTTATTCCCAAATTGATAATATTCACATGGCTCATGATGAATTTGTTTTACAACATATTTTTCTTTATCATCAGATACTAAATAGGAATATCCCCCTTTTCCTTTACCTAATAATTTAATTATTTTAAATTCTTTCTCATTGACTTTTATTGTTTCCATAATATAATTTAACCTCTCATTATTTCTTTTAAATATATTGTAATACTTAATTATGGAAAATATAAATTGTTATTATATCCAAATCTATTTTCTAAATCCAATATAAAATCAACATATTTTCTGAATATCTAGTATGGGTTATATATAATTTTTATTTTATATTGCTGATGATGAAGCCGTTATTTCTAATGTTTCAAAATCATTTATAGGATAAATTACAATACTTCTCTTTTCTCCTGGATCAATATCAGTTTCATTAGTAAAACTCTTATCTACAGTAACACCTTGTCCATCAAATGTTTTGTAATCAAATTGTATGTAATCTATAGCTTCATATGTTGTGCTTTCTAATACACCTTCTATTGTTTTTGTAAAGCCATCATCCTTAACTTCCCATTGTATAGATTCATATAATTTTTGATATTCAGCATCTTTATTGGCTGTTTCTTGTTCAATTTGAGATATTGAATCACTTACTGATTTTGCTGAAAACCCAGTTATAGCTACACATCCACCTACTATAACTAATATCCCGATTAAAATACCAATCAATACTTTCTTCATAATTATTTACCTTTCTTTACTATTTGGATTATTTTATTTATTCTTATATAGAAAGTTAACAACCACTTTACTTTTTTATTAAAATATTATATTTTTTTATAAAGTATCATATATTTATTTTTCTCAAAACTATATTCTTAATAATAATTTCTAATCCTTTTAAAATTCCTATTTTAATATGTTAATAATATTTTTGAATTACGAACTAAAAATACCGCATATTCTATTGAATAATACGGTATTCTCATAATTTAATATTTAATTTACTTTCGTAAGATTTTAAAACTGTTCCTATAAAAATTCATCTAATCTCTATCTTAATTGGAATCTACTGCAATACCTTATACCTTTTCGTTCCAATCTATCTTTATACATCTATTTTCTTCTTCGATAAGCAATTCTGATAAATATACAGATGATAATTCACTATTAAACGCATTAACTCCTAAATCAATAGTATCCATTACTTTTTTCTTGCTTTGTTTAGTATGCTCATCATCATTAAAAATATGTTCAGCTAAATCTGATATTTCATATTTAATTCCTTCTGTTTCAATTGCTTTATATACATCATATAAAGTTATTTGATTTAATGATTTTTTTAATTGGAATCCTCCATCTTTACTAGCACTAGATATAACTAAATCTGCCAAAACTAGTTTTCTTAAAATCTTTTTCAAATAAGAATCTGATACTTTTAAAATTTTGCTCATAACATTGCTTTTTACAGATTGATTATCTTTTTGTAATCCTAGCATTAAAAGGACGTATATTCCTTGTTCAAAACTTTTACTTATTTTCACTACAAATCTCCCTTTTTATCTTGTTAGCTTACTAATTAAGTCACTAGCTATATCTTCTACATGGACTGGTTTTAGTTTATTGGAAAATACCCCCATAATTTTAAACATAGGAATCATTTTAGATAGTATATCATTTCTATCACCACCATAAACAACTGTAGGCTCTACATATTCTACTCTTTTTTGACTTGATTGAAGCATCTTTATTATATCCGATTTAATATTTACGAAGCTTTTCGGTCCTAAAACACCACCAACAAAGCCTATCTTATCAATGTTGTAGTTTTTAGCAATATCCAACATTACTTCTGCAGGTTGTTTATTAACTTTTATAAGTTCTTCCATATCTTTTTCTGGACGTCCGATAAAGTCTATAATGCATGAAACACCTTCTGGTAGCACTCTTACTACAGAATTATAATCAGTTACATCAGCTGATAAATTATGTATTCTTTTATCTACTAATTTATTCTTTCCTGATCTTGAAATAATATAAAATTCTGCATGTGAATCTTTCTTTAACCATTGTTTTGTTACTTCTCTTCCAATATATCCATTTCCACCAAGCAATATAACTTTCATAAAGCACCCCTCTAAATATATAAATTATTATTTCCATAGATGTTTTATATCTATAGATATGAAACGTCAATGGATTTATAATAAAAATATAATTTTTATTCTTACATTATGTAATTTCAAATTCAGAAATATACTTTAACCCAAAACTTATATAACTTAAATATATATTTCAATACCGCATATTCTTTTTTGAATAATACGGTATTTTTATTAATTTATTATTTAATTTTATCTACATAATAATTTCAAATTGTTCTTTAAATCATTTTTTATTTTATTATTAACTATAATTTACTAGTATATTAAATTAAAGCATAGTCTCAATATAATTCTATTATTTTTACTAGTTATATCTTTATAAACATATCTAATATTATCTTTAGTATTAGTTGCTAATGCACTAACTTCTGCTACTATTCTAATTTCGGTATTGGCATATGTATTTACTATATTGACATTTTTTATTGATCAATTATTAAAATCTGAATTTCCGTATGCTATAATACTACATCCATTAGAATCTTCAGTTTCACTTAGCCTTAATTTCACTTTATTAGTTGTCTCAGAATGATATCCTAGAACTATTCCCTTATCACCATTAGACTTAGAAAAATGTTGGATCCATTATAGATCTGATATGGTGCTGAGTCATCATTCGATTTTATATTTTCAGTAATTAGCTTATCTCTTATATATTCACTTCTAATTCTTTCATACTTAATTAAAACCTTTTTTAATGCTGGATTTATTGGAAGATATCTCTCTTTGTTTCCCTTGCCCAAAACCTTAATCACTGTATCTATTACATCATTAACTCTCAAATTACATAACTCTAAATTCTTTATACTAGTCTCGAATAACATAGCAATAATTGCTTTATTCCTTGCATTATATAAATTTTTATAGTCCCATACTTTAGTCATCTTTTTTACTTCTATATAATTAAAGATTTTAATCAACGTATTTTTTCTCTTAGCCAACTAATCTTCTTAGTAATATTTTGCTTATCTGTAATATGATCCTCTTTTACCGCATATTTAAAATAACCTCTAAGATATTTTATAATATAGTTGATATATACTTCCGATCGTTGTAAATTTTGAATATACTTATATATTCCTTTAAGTGCATAGGTAATAATTCTTCAATATTTTTTTACTTCAAATTCCTTATAGCAAAAATTAATGAACTTTAACGTTAAATTATAGCTAGTTTTTATACTTCTTATGCTAAAACTCTTTATTTGCATTTCATATTTGTATTCTTTCAATAAATCTTATAATAACAAAAACACCCCTAACATTGATATTATGTATATCAATATTAAGAGTGTAAATAAATAAGATGTATGTCACTATCGAATGATTTTATAGGACTTTATATAGCTATTAAACCTTCTATTCATCCCATCCTTCTGGGAATTCAGCATTGTGGTAAACTTCTTGAACGTCATCATCATCTTCAAGTAAGTCTAACATCTTTTGGAACTTCTTAGCTGCTTCTTCATCAATTTCAGTATATGTATCTGGAATCATCTTAACTGCTGCTTCTAAGAATTCTAACCCCTCAGCTTCTAAAGCTTCTCTTACTGTACCAAAATCTTCTGGTGCAGTTGTGATTATGAATACTTCTTCTTCATCACTATTAAAATCTTCAGCTCCAGCATCTAATGCCATCATCATTAATTCTTCTTCATCAAGGTCTCCCTTTTCTATAACAATTTCACCTTTTTCTTGGAACATGAATCCTACACAACCTGTAGTTCCCATGTTTCCACCACCTTTAGTGAAAGCACTTCTTACATTTCCTGCTGATCTATTCTTATTATCAGTTAAAGTATCAACAATAACAGCAACTCCTGATGGTCCATATCCTTCGTATACTATTCTTTCATAGTCAACTGCTGATAATTCACCTGAAGCTTTCTTTATTGATCTTTGAACTGTATCATTTGGCATGTTAGCTGCTTTTGCCTTTGCTATTGCATCTCTTAATTTAGGGTTGTTATCAGGATCTGGTCCTCCATTTTTAACAGCTATCATTAATTCTCTACCAATTTTAGTAAATATTTTCCCTCTTTTTGCGTCAGCTTTACCTTTTTTATTTTGTATATTATGCCATTTTGAATGTCCTGACATTATTTCATCCTCCTAAACCTTTGAATTTGTTTATAAAAATCCTTTATATTATATCATAAGGAATATTATTTAACAAATTCGTCCATTAATAAAAATATAATTTACTTATTCAAAATTATATTATACTATATAATCTATTCTCTTCTTTAAAATACACCTCTGGTTTGCTTTTTTCAACTATTATTTTACCATTACTTGATTCTATAGCTTCTTTTTCTATTTCTTCTGCTACAGAAACTTCTGCAAGTATGTGTATTATAACTTTATCTGTATACTCTGTATCTTCAATATGCCAATTATTTTGACCACAAAAATATTGTACTTTTCCTATCATATCATAATCTAATGTAAGGGATACCTTAACACCTTGAACCTTCTCTACTACACCTCCAGCTTTTAATGCTATAGAAGCTCCTTTAGTGTACGCCCTTGTTAATCCTCCAGTTCCTAACAAAACACCACCGAAATATCTTGTTACAACAACTGCACAATCTGTAATATTAGATTTTTTCATTACTTCTAAAATAGGAATTCCTGCAGTACCCTGTGGTTCACCATCATCACTATATCTTTGAATGCCCATATTTTCACCAATTATATATCCCCAGCAATTATGTCTTGCTTGTTTATGTTTTGATTTTATTTCTGCTACAAATGCTTTTGCTTCCTCTTCATTTTCTACTCTTTTTGCATATCCAATAAATTCAGATTTTTTTTCAATAAAGCTATCTTCCCCATATTCTCTTATCGTTATATATGCCATTTTTCTAGTTCCTCCTTAATTATATCAATTCCTTCTATTATTTCTTCCTCGTTAACCTGCGAAAAACTCACCTTAAAATATTGCTCTCCTAAGTTTGATCCCTTATAAAATAATGTTCCTGGAGTAATATAAACTCCTTTTTCCTTAAGCCTATAAAATAATTCTTTTGATTTAATTTCTTTATCTTTAATGTTTAAATAAAAGCTTAATCCACCCTTAGGGTCAAAAAATCCTACATACTCTTTCAACTTTTCATTAATTAGCTTTTTCATTAATTCATATCTTTTTATATATTCACTTCTTAAATTATCTATATATTCAATCCAATATCCTTCTTTAATATACATTTCTAAAGCTCTTTGCATTAATGTTGATGTTGCAATATCTGTATTAATTTTTGAGTTTTGAATACTTTCTCTAAAACTTTCTGGAGATATTATATATCCAAGTCTTATCCCTGGTAAAAATATTTTTGAAAAACTTTTTATATAAATTACTCTATCATTTTTATCTAAAACCTTAAATGGTTCGTGTTTTATATTATCATCAAATATTAGCTCTGACAAATAATCATCTTCTATTATATAAAAATCATATTTTTCCGCTAGCTCTAAAATAGCAAGTTTCTTTTCATGACTATAACTTATTCCAGTTGGATTTTGAAAATAACTCATTGTATAAAAACACTTAATTTTATTTTTTCTTAATATCTCTTCAAGTTTTTTTATATTTATACCATCCTCTTCTACAGGCATTTCAAATACATTTGCTCTTCTAAATTTAAATACTGATAATGCACCTGCATAAGTTGGTTTCTCAACAATAACATTATCATTAATATTTAATATTGCTTTTGATGCAATATCTATCCCTTGCTGTGCTCCAGATACTATTAATAAGTTCTCTATATTTAAGGAATTATTCCAAAAGACTTTATTTATAGTTTCTCTAAGATTTGTATATCCAAAAGCTTCTTCCTTAATTAATGCATCTGCACCATCTCTATCTAAAACTTCATTTATAACTTTTTTAAATTGATTTATAGGGAAATTTACCTTTCTGGAGCTTTCTCCTGTAAAATCAATTATATTTTCCTCATAATTATTTTTTATTAATTTAATTTCTTTAGAATATTCCTTCTTAAAATAATCAGTAATTTCTCTTTTCTTAGCATAAGTTCCTGATCCCATTTTTTGATACGCATAACCCTCACTTACAAGCTTATCGTAACAACTTACAATTGTAACATTATTTACTTTTAATGCCTTAGCTAATGCTCTTATAGGTGGTAATTTATCTCCATCCTTTATTATTTTCGAATTAATTAGCTTTTTTATATTATCTGCAATTTGAATGTATTTAGGTTCATAATCATTAAATTCAACATTATATTTTTCCATATTGCCCCCATCATTCTTATTCATAAATTGTATTAATACATTTAATTATAGAAAATATAGTAAATGTGGTCAAATTTTTATAAAACTAATAGCACAGGATTATTTAAGTTTATAATTCTGTGCTATTTATATAATTTTCTATGATTGTTTTTCATCTATTAGATAAAAAATATTTTCTATAAATAAACCTAATGATAATAATAAACATGCAAAAGCAACTATTGCCCCAACGTAAGGAATAAATGTTATAACCTTAATAATTACAGTAAATAATATTCCTGAAAGATATTCATTCATATTTCTAAATACAACTCTTCCAACTACTATACCTGATATTACTGGTGCAATATATATTAATACACTATATATTAATATACTAATTATAGAAACTGGTATACATACAATAGTAAAACATAATACTATTGCTAATATTGGTACTATTATAAGAGTAGCAAATCCAACTACAAAAGGTAACCATGGTTTACTAACTAATCTATTATAACTATTTGATAAGTATCCTTTACATAATAAAGTTATTAATACAACTAATATTATTGCTGTTATTAAACTTATAGCTTTTCCTATAAGTGATGCTCCAATAAAATTAATATTATTTTCATTATTAATCTCTATTTTTTCAAAGTCTATTTTACTAGTATCAAAACTTCCCAAAACTATTGGCTGATTTTCTGCTTCCAACTCAAACTTTCCATCTACTCTTGTATTTTCACCAATAACTAATTCACTACAACTTATCTTAACATTACCTGTAACTACTCCATTTAGTTCTACTTTATCAGCACTAATATATAAATCTTCTGCTTCTCCTAAAAAGCTAATACTTCCTCCAAAAATATAAACGCCTTTAGCTTTTGTATTAGGCTTTATGTTTATAGTGTTTGCAAAAGCTGTTATGTTTCTATTAATTTGTGAATCTATATTTATACTATAACCTGCAGCCCTAACACTTCCCCCAACATTTTCAACACTAATATTAATAGTATTTCCAGCTACAATAACATCTGACTCCACCATTCCATTTAAGCTTATAGAATTACCTGCCGCATAGATATCCGACTTTCCATCTATAGTCTCATTAATGTTGTCACCTGCATAAAACAAATTCTTTGCACTTTCATTTGTATCTGCAAATACATTAATTGAAATGCCCATTGCAAATAAAAAAGTAACTGCAAACATTAAAAATTTTTTCATAGTTAATTTCATATTATTACCTCCCATTATTTTGTATATTAAAATATATAAAATTTATATATCTACCTTATCTAATACCCAAACAGATACACTTCCGTTTCTCACCATAAACTTTCCAAAACCATTCTCATCAATAACTACCGTTTCTTCAAAATTTAAAAACAAATCCCTAAACCTTTCACCTGAAAAATGTTTTCCTACATACATTTTCTTTTCTCCGCCTAACTTATTAGTTAATAAAACAGCTAATCCTGAATTATCATATTCTTCAATACCTTCTCTTGTCCATCCAATCATATTTTTATCATCAAAGTAATCATGTTGCTCTCCATATGATAATTTTTTTCTTGCCTTTAGTAGCAAATCTAAATATCTTCTTATTCCAAAATATCCACGACTTGGTATGCAATAATAATCTCCATAAAAAACACAAGGATATCCTTCTATTCTTAATAGTATTAAGGAGTATGCTATTGGTTTAAACCATGGCTCAACCCATGATTGTAGTGAACTTCCTAATTGGGTATCATGATTGTCAACAAAAGTTACTGCCTTTGTTGAATATCTCTCTACTAATGTACCTTTAAAAATATTTCTCATATCAAAATCACCATTACTACGAGAAGCCTCATATAAATTAAAGTGTAATGGTACATCAAACAAAGACATAACATATTTAGTATTTTTTAAATATTCTAATAGTACATCTACATTAGCATGCCAATACTCTCCTACTGAAAATAATTCTTTTCCACTTTCTTTTCTTAGATATTCTAGCCATTCTACAAAAAATTCATAACTTATATGCTTAACAGCATCTAGTCTAAATCCATCAATATTTGTAAAATCAAT
Source organism: Clostridium sp. D43t1_170807_H7 (assembly GCF_015555905.1). Taxonomy (GTDB): domain Bacteria; phylum Bacillota; class Clostridia; order Clostridiales; family Clostridiaceae; genus Clostridium. The sequence goes on along the minus strand of NZ_JADNLK010000025.1, from coordinate 8,367 downwards.
ATACCACTTCCCCCACTTTTTCAGTTCTTCTACAACTTCTCTATTTGAAAAATCTAAATCAGCTCCCATAAGATAATCATAATTTCCATTTTCTTTATCTACTCTACTACTCCACTCTTTAGTTAAAAATTTATAAATACTACTTCTTTTTGTTTTATCATCATAATCTATTCCATCAAAATCATTCCAATCCCATTTAAAAGATGAGTATTTATTATTTCTTCCTGGAAAAGTAAACTTAGTCCATGCTCTTATTATCTTAGTTCCACTGATAGGAATATTTCTATTAAAAAATTCTTCCTCACTTGCCATAACTTCTTCCACTTCATCTGCACCCATTTTGTGATTTAAAACTATGTCTCCATAACTTTGAATACCATTTTTCTTTAACATTTTTATTGCCATTAAATATTCATCTTTACTACCATACTTAGTCTCTATAGTTCCTTTTTGATTAAATTCTCCTAAATCATATAAATCATATGCTCCATAACCAACATCATATCCACCGCCAATACCCTTATATGCTGGTGGTAGCCATAATGCAGTTATACCTAATTTCCCCAACATAGGTGCCTCTTCTTCTACTTTTCTCCACAATTTACAACCTGGTAACAAAAACCATTCAAAATACTGCATCATAGTTCCATTAACCATACTAAATCCTCTCCTACTATATAATAAAAATAATTTTTATATAAAAATACCGTTTTACTTTTATTTTATTGTATTGAATTTTTTTACTTTTATTAATTTTTATGTTAATATTAAATTACATTTATTACAAGGGGTGAATCAAATGAAAGAAAAATTTAAAAGTATTTTAGCTGCTATAGGCTATCTTCTTTTAGTAGTAGTAATACAACTTATTACTTCAACAATAGGAGGGATTATCTTAGGTATACTCTATGGTATAAAAAATTCTAGTGGAACAAATTTAGACATTGATGCATTAACAGAATTTATACTACAAAATACTAACTACATTTTGTTAGCATACTCTATATTTACAGTACTTATATTAATACTTATCTACAAATTAAAGAAAAGAAATATTAAAAATGAACTATTAGTATTAAAAACTAGAAATTCTAATCTATTAATAGCTATTTTACTTGGATTATCTGTATGGTTAGTAGATTCGGGAGCTCTTGGCTTAGTTGAATCTTCTGGTATTTTCCAAAGTGCCTTTGATAAATTTGCTGAAACCACTTCTCTACTCACTGAAGGCAGCTTATTTTCTGCAATTTTAGCTGCAGGTATAATAGCTCCATTTGCAGAAGAATTTCTTTTTAGAGGTGTTATCTATAGAACATTAAACAGACATTTTTCTATTGCCACAGCTATTATAGTACAAGCTGTTCTATTTGGAATCTTCCATGGTAATATGATTCAAGGAGTATATGCTACATTTTTAGGCCTAGTATTTGGATATATAACTTATAAAACCAAATCTTTATGGCCATCAGTCATTACTCATATGATTAACAATATAGTAGCTGTAACTTTACCTGAAATACTACCATCTTCAATAGATACTATATTAGTTTGTTCTATATTCTTAATATTAGGAATTATATTAACTGTTTTATGTATATTATTTATAAACAAAACTTCTGTTAAATATGATGATTCTTTAAGTATAAACTAAAAAAAGTGGCCCTAATAAAGTTCATCTATAAATTATTTACTTAAGCACTTATGAATAGAATTTAGAAATAGTACTGTATAAATAATTTATATCAAATCATAACTTTATTAGGACCTATGTTAAAAAGTGGCTATATTAAAATCTTATACTTTTAACTAATTTGTTTAAAAGTTTTATTATGATTTTATGTAGCCTCTTATTAACTATTACATTAATATATTTATGATGTAATCTTTAGTTTTATTATAACTTTCATCATCAACTTCAACAATCATGAAAGTTCCATCTTCTCTATACTCTTCCTCTAAAACTCTACCATTTCTATGAAGGAATGAATTCATATCACTTCTATCATATGGTATTAAATACTCACATTTTTTCATTTTATAAGGAAGATTTTCTTCTATTAGTTTTAATAACTTATCTAAATTTATACCTTCTCTTGCTGAAATTTCAATTGTTTCATATTCACTTGTAGCTTCCTTAATAGCTTCAAGCTGTTCTTCTGTTGCTCTATCTATTTTATTTAAAACAAGTAAAGTTTTCTTATCTTTAGCTCCTAATTCAAATAAAACTTCTTCTACAGCTCTAATTTGCTCTAAAGCCGTATCACTTGAAGAATCAACTACATGGCATAAAAGATCTGAATAAATTACTTCCTCTAAGGTTGACTTAAAAGCTTCTACTAAATCATGTGGTAACTTTCTAACAAATCCAACTGTATCTGTTAAAGTTATTACTCCTTTGTTTTTTAATACAATAGCTCTAGTTGTTATATCTAATGTTGCAAATAGCATATCTGCTTCAAATACTTTTTCTTTACCTACAACTTCCTTTTGAGCAGCTACATCACAAAGAGCATTTCTCAAAGTAGATTTTCCTGCATTTGTATATCCAACTAATGAGACCTTTGGAATACTTTCTTTATTTCTTTTCTCTCTCTGAGTTTCTCTAATTTTTTTAATTTTCTTTAATTCATCATTTAAATCATAAATTTGCTCTTTTATATGTCTTCTATCAGTTTCTAACTTCTTTTCTCCAGGTCCCTTAGTACCAATACCACCACCAGTTCTTGACATTATTGTACCTAAGCCTTGAAGTCTACTCATTCTATATTTAAGTTGTGCTAATTCAACTTGAATTTTAGCTTCTCTACTCTTTGCTCTTCTAGCAAATATCTCAAGAATAAGTGTAGTTCTATCTATAACCTTAGCACCTATAGCAGCTTCTAAATTTCTAACTTGTGATCCTGATAATTCATCGTCAAATATAACTACATTTGCTCTTAATTTTTGTCTTAATTGAGCAATTTCTAAAACTTTACCTCTACCAATATAAAAAGCAGCATCTATTTTACTTCTACTTTGATAAACACTATCAAGTACTGGAATATCACAAGCTTTTGTTAATTCTTTAAGTTCTTCTAAACTTTCCCTTGTGTCAGATCCTACTAATATAGCTTTTTCTTCATCATCTTCAATTATATCTTTTTCCTTAATTAAAGAATCTATATAATTAATTTTATTTAATATGTGTATCTTAGATATCTCTTCTAAAGATATATGAGCAGTTTCTTCGTAATCTAAAGTATCGTTAAGAACTGTTAACATTCCTAAAGAACAATCTAATATCTTTCCTTCATATATTCCAATAGCTACAATAGCATCTAATTTTAATTTTAATAAAGCACTAATGTCTAATGCTGATAAATTACTCATACCATTTGGATGTGTATGAATTATTCTAACACCAGCCAATCTTTTTTCTCTTATGTCTAAAGTTTCTATTTCTACTGAAGTAGAATCTCCTATTGCTATAGTTCTAATATTTCCTCTTCTATCTATTGCAACACTTATTTCTCTCTCTATAAATGATGAAACTCTAGAAATTACTTCTATTATTTCAGTAGAACAAACTTCATCTTTTGGGCATTTAGCTTTATAAAGTCTTTCTAATTCTTCTATAGCTGACTTTTTTACACCATCTATGTTTCCATATATCATATTATCACCTCAACTAAAGCATTCTTATTTAGTATATACTAAATACATAAAATTAATTTTACATTTTCTATATAAACATATTCCTATATATACTAATATTGCTTAATATTTCACTATATTTTATCTTATTCTAAAGTAAATGTAAACTGAATAGTTTTCAATTTTTAAGTTGCAAAACTCTAAAATTATTGTTAAAATTTATATTAATATTGTATTTTAAATCGAATGCAATTATCTTCTTGCTTACTATAAATAAGCTGACTATTTATGAGATTTTTTTCATATAACAATTAATAATATAAATACTGTAGCGGAGGTTTTCTACATGGACGATAAAAAACGTAATATTCTTTTTTCTGAAGAACAAATTAAAGTCAGAGTTAAAGAATTAGGTGAAGAAATAACTAAAGATTATGAAGGTAAGGAATTATATGTATTACCACTTTTAAGAGGTAGCTTTGTTTTTGGAGCTGATATATTTAAAGCTTTAGATGTAAAAGCTAAAGTTGGATTCATGACTACTTCTAGTTATGGACATAGTGAAGTTAGTTCTGGTACTGTTAATGTTGTTAATGACATTCCAGATAACATAGAAGGATTAGATGTTTTAATAGTTGATGATATAATCGATACTGGATATACAATGGAATTTGTTATAGAGCACGTAAAAAAATTAGGAGCAAGATCAGTAAAGACTTGCGTATTATTAGATAAACCTTCTAGAAGAAAAGTTGATTTAAAACCTGATTATTGTTGTTTTGAAATAGATGATTTATTCGTAGTAGGTTATGGACTTGACTATGAAGGTTATTATAGAAATGTTCCATATGTATTTAATTGGGAAACTAAATAATATATAAACTTAATAAAAACTTTGAATATTAAAAAGGTGAAGCAAAATAGCTCCACCTTTTTAATCTTGTTCATATGATAATATCTTTCCAGTATTAGCATCTATCTCATAACTATATTCTTTATTATTATTATAAAATTCTAATTCATATTTTTGAATTCCATTCTCAATATCTAACTTCACTTCAGTAAATGTAACTTGATTATTTGTTAAATTTGCATTCTTTAAGGCTATATCTTTTGCTTCTTCTATAGTTATTTGAACTGTATCTGTATTTATTGGTTGTTGTATATTATAATTTTCCACATCCTGATCATATTCTAGTATATTTCCATTAGATGCATCTATTTCATAATCATATTCGGTATTTCCAGAATAAAATTCTACATTATATTTTTTTACTCCATTATCTATGTCGCTTTCTATTCTGATAAATGAAACTTGATCACTTGTTAAATTTGCATGCTTTAAAGCTATGTCTTTTGCCTGTTCTATAGTTATTTGAGTTGAATCTGAGCTTAGTGGTGCTTGTATGTTATAATTCTCCACATCCTGATCATATTCTAGTATATTTCCATTAGATGCATCTATTTCATAATCATATTCGGTATTTCCAGAATAAAATTCTATATTATATTTTTCTATTCCATTATCTATCTCACTTTCTGTTCTGATAAATGAAACTTGATCACTTGTCAGGTTAGCATGTTGTAATGCTATCTCTTTTGCTTGATCAACTGTTAATTTTTCATTGATTTTATTTTCAGTAGTTAAGTTTGTTGCATTGTTACACCCTGCTAAACTCATACTAATACTAATTATAATTGTTGCTAATGCTAACTTTTTCATTTCATCCTCCGTTATATAATATATTAATATTGTTAATATATGTATTGTATCTATTAACTTTAAAAATATACGCTTATTTTTGTATATTTATCTAGTTCACTCTCTATTTCAATTTTAGCTTTATAATTATTTACTATTCTCTCTGCAATAGATAAACCAATTCCAAAAGAATTATTATTTACTCTTGATTTATCAACCTTATAAAATCTTTTCATAACATTATTAATTTCATCTTTAGGTATCCCAATCCCATTATCTTCTATAGATAAAGTAATTTTGTTTTCTATTTTTTTTAAGCTTATCTTAATTTCTTTATTATCTTTATTATTGTATTTAATAGAATTATCAATAAATATAATTATCAATTGCTTTAAATCATTTGGATCAATTTTTATTTTTATATTTTCTTGAATATAAACACTATATGTTACATTTATATTTAAAAGTTTATAATGTTCTATAACTTCATAAACTACTATTTCAGGATCAATATCATCTAGCTTAGTTAAATCTACTTCTGTTTTTTCAGCCTTAGATAACAATAACATATCATTTACTATCTTCTTTAATCTTTCAACTTCACTTAAACATATATCTAATGATTTTTCTAAACGTTCCTTATCATTTTTTCCCCACCTTTTTAGCATGCTTAAATGGCCATGAAGTGCAGTTAATGGTGTTTTTAACTCATGTGAAGCATCTGATACAAATCTACTTTGCTCATTAAAAGCTTCTTCTAATTCATCCATCATTGAATTAAAAACAATATTTACTTTATCTACTTCATCATTTAAATCGGAAATTTCAGCTCTTTTATTTATTCCATTTTCTTTTATTTCATTCATAGTTTTTATAAGATCCCTAAGTCTTTTTATAAACTTCTTAGAAACATACATTGCTCCTATACCACTTAAAACTAAACCTGCAACTAAAGTTAATATTAAAATTGGTAAAGAACTTTCAATAAACTCTTGAAACATATCATTTTCTCTTATTATTTGTATTGTATGTTGAGAATCTTCTATTTCTATTGGAGCTGTTATTATTATGTATATCTCAAAATCATAAAATTTAAATTCCATTTGAATATGTTGATTTTCATAATTAATGTTGATATCTTTCCATATTTCTGAATCTGATTGATAATATATTTTATCTGATGAATAAATTCTAATGTATTCATCTTCTTCACCTTTAGTTAACTGCTGTAAATATTCATAAAAACCATCTTCTGAAATTTCTTTATTTATATTTTTAGATAAATTACTTATCTCACTATACCTATCTTTTAATAAATCTCTTTCATATTCATCTGTAAACATCCAGAATGTAATTAATTGACCAATTGTATATATTATTAAAATAAAACTAATTATAAAAAAAGAGGTTTTTAAATTTTCTAAAAATATGGGTAATTTCTTAGATTTCATATTTATGTCCTCATAATATAACCAACTGACCTAACTGTCTGTATATATTCCTCTTTATTTTCATTATTTAGCTTTGCTCTTAAATATCTGATATATACATCCACAACATTAGTTTCTGGTTCATAACTATATCCCCATACCTTTTCTAATAGCTCTTCTCTTGTAACTACTCTATTCTTATTATCTATTAGTGACATTAATATTTCATACTCTTTATTAGTTAAAATTATTTCATTATTATTTTTTTCAACAACTCTTGAATTTCTATTGATTGTAATATCCTTAAATTTCACTATTGAACTACTTAAAGTTTTTTCTCTTCTAAAAACTACTTCTATACGAGCAATTAATTCTTCAATTGCAAAAGGCTTAGGTATATAATCATCTGCACCTATTTGAAGTCCATTAACTTTATCCATTACACTATCCTTTGCACTAAGCATTATTACTGTAGTGTTTTTTTCTCTTTTTAACCTTCTACATATTTCAAATCCATTCATTGAAGGAAGCATAACATCTAATATTACAAGATCATATTCATTATTTAAAGCTTCTTCTAGCCCTACCCTACCATCTTCTTTAACACAAACCCTATAACCTTCATATTCTAATTCTCCCTTTATAAAGTCTGAAATGCTGGTCTCATCCTCAACTAGCAATATACTTTTCATCTTACTCATCCTTTTGAATTTATTTTATGTATAATTCTAATCGTAATAATTATCCAAATCTGTAATAACACCAAATGTAGCATCTACTGTTACTTCTTTAATAATATTATTTGAATCTTTTATTTTAAATTCATACTCAAAACTAAAATTATCTAACTCTAAATTTTTATTTACTCTCAAAACCTCTCCATCAATTGCTTTAAGTGCTATTTCTTGTGCTTCTTCAACTGAATAATTAACATTAGAATTAGCTATACTATACACTATTTTAATAGCTAATGCACTTAATAAAACTACTAAAACTATAAATATAGAAATTCCTTTTTTTAAATTTTTCTTATCCCTATTTATTATTTCCTTTATTCTTTTTTCAAAACTCTTCATCTAATTTCCTCCTAGTTTTAATCTCTAGTGAAATTATATAATACACTCTTCTACTTTTCATGAAAGTAAAATGAAAGAAAAATTAATTTTTTTTAATCTTTATATTTGTTTTAATACACTATTAATTTAATACATATTTAAAGATGGATAGAAAATCTAAACACACTTTTATAGAAATTGGTTTTCTAAATGCAATAATCTAGAGAAAATATGAAGTATATTTATATCACTTTTAATTATTCAAAAATTATTACAATATTTTTGTAATAATTAAATTAAAATATCTGTAATAAATAAGTTATATTGAATTTAACCTATTTACTATAGACCTTCTTTTTGAATTATACTTAATAAATGCAATACTTTTTTAAATAATTTGGGCTTTGTTTTAAAATAATGTGGAAATAAGTATAACATAAAGGGATGTCAAATAGACATCCCTTTGAATGGCAATATGAGTTGGTTTGATTGCGATGTTGAGGGCTAAAAATAGCACATAAAGTAAGTCTTTAACATGAAATTAGAC
>NZ_JADNLK010000024.1:35552-42527 GCF_015555905.1 Clostridium sp. D43t1_170807_H7 | reverse complement strand
CTACTATTAGCTCTATGCTTTTTGGCATACTATAAATTAAATTCCCGAAGGGAGCGTGGCGAAAGCCACTTTTTTTATAAAAGGATTATTATAAGAAAATATAAAAATTATAATCCAACATATAAGAAAATTGCATTGTAATAATAACATATAACAAAAATATAAAAGCTGCACATTTTGTGTAGCTTTTATATTTTTGTTATATAAAAAAGTCAATGAAAATTTTGGATAATTTCACGAAAATATATAAACTATAATTTTTGTAAAAACATACAAATATAGGAAATTATATTGTTATATGTAAAAATATGTTATATATTTAAAGTATGTAACTAATATAGTTACATAAATAGCAAAAAAATAAATAGGGGGGGAGATGTTTGAAAAGGAAAAAGTTTAATCGAATAATAGTCGGAGCATTAATTTCTACTATTATTTCAAGTAGCTTTGTAACAGGGGCTACAACAAGAACCGTATCTTTTAATACTAGCTATTTAAATCGTTACGAAGAAATTGGAAACGTTTTAAAAGTTGATATGGATGAGAATGGTCAGGTAACATACTCTACAACAAGTAACCTTGATAAAAGTACAGATTCTCAAGAAGAAAGAAAATTTTCTTGGGATAATGCAACAGTTTATTTTGTTTTAACAGACCGTTTTAGTAATGGTGATACTAGCAATGACTATTCCTATGGAAGAGGGTTAGACCAAAATGGAAATGTACAAGAAGGATACGAAAATAATCCAGGTGGTTTTCATGGTGGAGATTTAAAAGGATTAACACAAAAATTAGAAGAAGGTTATTTTACTGATTTAGGTGTTAATGCAATATGGTTAACGGCACCATATGAACAAATACATGGATTTACGTCAGGAAATGCAGCAGGAGGAAATGGACAAGATAATGGAGAAGGATTTCCTTATTATTCTTACCATGGATATTGGACTTTAGATTACACTAATATCGATGAGAACATGGGTACAGAAGAAGATTTCAGAAACTTTGTTGATACAGCTCACGAACAAGGTATCAGAGTTGTTATGGATATAGTTTTAAACCATGTAGGTTATACAACTATGAAAGATGCTGATGAATATGGATTCGGTAGTATGAAAGATGGTTGGGAAGATTATTACTATGGAGACTTAAGTGATTTAGATGGTGGATCAGTTGAATCAAATACTTGGTATAACAAAGACGATCCTACATGGGCAACTAATTGGTGGGGAAACGATTTTGTAAGAGTTTCAGCAGGTTATGCAGGATATGAATCATATAGTGATGGTGGTGGATACACAAATCCACTTTCTGGATTACCTGATATAAAAACTGAAATCACACAAGAAGTTGAATTACCAGCAATACTTGAAACAAAGTGGAAAAGAGAAGGTAGATATGAAGAAGAAATGGCAGAGCTAGATGAATTCTTTACAAATAGAAATCTACCTAGGACTCCAAGAAATTATGTAATAAAATGGTTAACAGACTATATTAGAGATTATGGTATTGATGGATTTAGATGTGACACAGCAAATCATGTAGAAATGGAAGGTTGGGCAGCTCTAAATGAAGAAGCTGATATAGCATTTGAAGAATATAAAGCAAATAATCCAGATAAAGTGTTAGATGCAGAGACAGATTTCTGGACAACAGGAGAATCTTGGGGGCATGGAGTTACTAAATCAGCATTCTTTACATCAGGTGGATTTAGCTCAATTATTAACTTTTCATTTAAAGGAGCATCTACTTCAAACTTAAAATCAAAATATAACGAGTTAGCAAAAGTTAATAAAGATGATGAGTTCAATGTATTAAGTTATATTTCATCTCATGATGATACACTATATGATAGAAATAACTTAATTGATGGAGGAACATCATTACTATTAGCACCAGGTGCAGTACAAATTTTCTATGGTGATGAAACTGCAAGACCATTAGGTTGGACAGATTTCTTTACAAAGGGAGAATATAAAGATCAAATGTATCGTACATCTATGAATTGGAGTGATTTAACAAACTCAAATAGCCAAGCTTCTAAAACTTTAGCTCACTGGCAAAAGCTTGGACAATTCAGAAATAATCACTTAGCAGTAGGTGCAGGAGAGAATATAGATATAGCAGATTCTCCATATACATTTGGAAGAATTTACAACAAGGATGGAGATAGCGATAGAGTTGTTTGTGTTGTTGGTGCATCAGGAACTGTAGATGTAGATGTTTCAAAGGTATTTAGCAATGGAAGTAAAGTAAGAGATGCTTATACTGGAGCAATAACAACAGTTAAAGATGGTAAAGCAACATTTACTGCAGATTCTAATGGAGTAATATTAATAGAAAAAGGTGATAAATCACCAGATGTTAGTATTAGTGAACAATCAAAAAAATACTGGACAGATACTTTAGAATTAAAGCTTTATGTAAGTAATTCAGAAGTAGGAAGATACAGTATTAATGGCGTTGAACAAGGAACTTATACTAATGGTCAAACAATTACTATTGGTGAAGGTGTAGATTTTGATGAAACAACAGAAGTAACTGTTTATGCTAAAAACTTAGATGGTGAATCAGAAGCAACTTATACTTACACTAAAGTAGATGCTAGTAAGATAAAAGTTAAAGTAAATTATGATAATCCAAATAATTGGGCAAATCCATATGTATATATCTATAGAGATGTTGATGGTGTAGTAGAAGAAGTAGCACCATGGCCAGGGGTTAAGTTAGAAAAAGATAGTGATGGATGGTATAGCTATACTCAACCACTTTGGGAAAGTGCAAAAGTTATATTTAGTAACGCTGGTGGTAGCCAAAATCCAGGACAAGGTCAAGATGGTTATAATGTTACAGATGAAATGTGGTATTACAAAGGAACTTGGTATACTACAAATCCATTAGGACCAACTATAAATAGTCTTTCAACAGATAAAAAATCTCCACAAGGTATAAATGAAATTATTGAAGTTTCAGCATATGCAACAGGAAGTGGAACTCTTCAATATAAGTTTGAAGTTGAAAAAGATGGCAATTCTACGGTAATAAAGGATTACTCTACTAATAATACTACTACATGGATACCAACTGAAATAGGTAATTATAAAATAAAAGTTACTGTAAAAGATTCTAATGGAATGACTAGTCAAAAGACAGTTTCATTTGTAATTGAAAAAGGAAAACTTATTATTAATGATGTTAACACAAATAAGGCAGAAGGTAAGGTTGGAGAAGCTTTAGAAATAACAACTAATGCAAGTGGATTAGGAGAACTTCAATATAAAGTTTCTACACATGAAATTAAGGAAGGATGGAAAAACTTAACTTCAAAATATAGTACTGAAAATGTAACTCAATGGACTCCAGATAAAGCAGGAACTTATAAAATTTGGGTTGATGTTAAAGACGAAGACGGTAATAAAGAATCAAAATATATTACTATCAAAGTAACAAAGTAGCTTTAAAAGGAGGTAAATATGAAATCAATTTATAAAAGATATTCATCTATAGTTGCAGCTACAATTATAGGAACTAGTATATTTAGTGCACCGGTTACTACTTCAGCACAAGAGGTTACATTATTAAGTGAAAGACTATATACCTTAAATTTAAGGTCTAGCAGTAGTGCAGGTAAATATTCAACAAATGCTACTGGAGTAGGACAATATAAAACAATAAATAGTTTTAGTGACTGGACAGAAGATATGATAATCGCTCAAGGTGTTGCAAATGATGATGCACGTATATTTAGAGGGTCACATGAGGGACCGGTATATGACACATATGCATTATATGGTGCTTGGGATGATAATAATTTATATTTAATGTGGCAATTTGTTAATGTTACAGATGTAGTTGATCCAGCACAAGGTTATCCTATTAGTGATAATGGTAAGCCTTGGAATGGAGATATACCACAAATATTAGCATTTAGCATTGATCCAAATAAGAGTGGTGATGGTTCAGCAAAGAGTACAGATAGTAAAACTGGAGTAGTAAATTATTCAGATAATGTTTGGGGTATTAGAGTTAACTATGAAACTTCAGTAGATACATTGATGTATTTTTCAAGTAAACCAGGTGTTGGACAACCAGCTATCTTTAAAGTAGATGATGATGGATATTTTAGTTATGACACAGCAGTTGGATTTAATGATGCTGGAGTATCATTTAAATATCAAGATGGATTCTTAGGCTCAGAAATGATTGGAATTAACAGTAATGGATGGGCTGGATATAAACCAGAAGATCTATACAATGAGTCTTCAAATTGGGTTAATATGTTAGAACAAGGACATGATACTAAGCAAGATACTATGTATTCTATGACAATTCCATTAGAATCATTAGGAATTGATAGAGATTATATTGAAAACAATGGTATTGGAGTTATGCATATTTCTACTTTTGGACAATCAGGTACAGCATCTATACCATTTGATAAATCAATGTTGGATGTAGCAACTGAGGAATATAGCTCTGATTCATCAACTTCAGCAGAAAAAGAAGATTATGATGTTATTACTACTTCTTTAGCTAGAATAGGAAAATTAGAGCCAAGTACTGTTAAAGTTAATGAAGTTACTGCATCAAAAGAATCACCACAAGTTGCTGGAACTTCAATAGATTTAACTGCAAAGGCTGAAGGGGAGGGAACTTTATCTTATAAGTATGAAGTTAATTCAGAAGTTGTAAGAGATTTCTCTAAAAGTAATAAGTTTACTTGGGTTCCTACTGAAGCAGGAGAATATACTATTAAAGTTACAGTTAAAGATTCAAATGGAGGAACTGCAAGTAAATCATTGAACTATACTATTACAAAAAAGTCTGAAGTATCTTTAGAAATAAAGGATATAACGGTTGACAAAGAAACTGGAACTGTAGGCTCAGCAGTGAAAATAACAACAACAACTGAAGGTACAGGAGAAATTCTATATTCAGTATCAATTCATGAAATTACAGAAGGGTGGAAAACAATAGATAAGAATTCTATTTCAAATACAACTCAATGGACACCAAGTAAAGCTGGAAGATATAAAATTTGGGTTGATGCTAAGGATTCTAACAATAATAAGGTATCAATGTGTATAGATTACACAGTAAAGTAATAGAGGGTATTGAGTTACTATAGAAATATAATGTGGAGGGAATAAAATGAATAATAAAAAGAAGTTTACTAGTTTCTTTATTGCATTAGTATTTACTTTAAGTTTACTATTTAATAATTTTACTGGATTAATAAGTACAGCTGATGTAGCAGTAGCAGAAACAAAAGTAGCAGTTAATGCAATTGATGATGGGGCAATATTACATGCTTGGAATTGGTCTTTAAATACAATAAGAGAAAATTTACCTGCAATTAAAGCAGCTGGATATAAAGCAGTTCAAACTTCACCATTGCAAGGAACTAAGGAAAACTCAATGCAGGAAGAGTATTGGTGGTTATTATATCAACCAACAAACTTTAAGATTGGTAACGCACAATTAGGATCAAGAGATGACTTAAAAAGTTTATGTGAAGAAGCAGAGAAATATGGAATAAAAATAATAGTTGATGTTATTTTTAATCATACTGCTAATGCCGGTAGTGGAGATCAACAAATTGTACCATCTCAAGCTGTTGATCCAGAAATATTAAATGATTCAAGTATGTGGCATACTCCATTCTTTGTAAACAATTGGAATAGTAGATATGAAGTAACTCAAGGAGGTATAAGTTTACCAGACTTAAATACTTCTAATAAAAAATTACAAAATATGATAGTTGATTTTTTAAATGATGCAGTCGATTGTGGTGTAGATGGATTTAGAATTGATACTGCTAAGCATATTGAATTACCAAATGATAATCCAGGAAGTGACTTCTGGCCATATGTATTGGGAAATGTAAAAAATAGAGATCAGCTATTTATCTATGGAGAAGTTTTACAAGGTGGAGCAGATAATTATGCAGGTTATTTACCTTATATGAATTTAACAACTAGTTATTATGGAGAAAAAGTTAGAGAAGCAGTTGGATTTAAAGATGCTAATAATACTAATGTTGGATATAGCGTAGCTTCAGCACAAAACTACCAAGTACCAGCAGGAACTAATCCAGTACAATTAGTAACTTGGGTTGAGTCACATGATACTTATAATGATATAAATGATAGCTTAAAGACAAGAAAGTTGACAGATTATCAAATAAAAATGGCATGGGCAATTATTGGAAGCCGTGCACAATCTGCACCATTATTCTTTAATAGACCAGCAGGTAGTAGCCCAAGCAATGCATTACCAGGTAATATGGGAGATGCAGGAAATGATATGTGGAAGGATCAAATAGTAGTAGCAACAAATAACTTCCGTAATGCAATGGCTGGAGAATCAGAATATTTAAGAACTCAAGGTAATGAAGTAATGATGGTTGAACGTGGAACTAAAGGAATGATGATAGTTAATTTAGGCGGAAGTAAAACTATTAATTCAGATACTAATTTACCAGATGGACAATATAAAGATAGCTTTGGTGGAAAGACATTTACAGTTTCTAATGGAAAAATTACAGGGCAAATAGATGGTGGAACAATAGCAGTTATAGAAACTGAGCCAGTTCCAGTTGATCCAGTAGTTAAAAGTTCAGCTGCAACAGGAACCCAATTTGTTGATTCATTAAATGTAACATTAACTGCGAAGAATACAACAAAAGCAACTTATTCAATTAATGGAGGAGCTGAAACAACTTATACAGATGGTCAAAGTATAACATTAGGAAAAGATGCAAAGATAGGTGATACAGTAACTTTAACATTAACAGGAAAAGGTGAAGATGGTACAACTGTTACTGAAACTTATAAATATAAAAAAGTAGAAAAAATTGAAAATTCAACTGCAAGAATTAAATTGCCAAGTGGTTGGTCAAGTGCAAATGTTTATGTATATGATGAAAGTGGAAGCACAGTAAAAGAACTTGCAGCATGGCCAGGTGTAGCAATG
>NZ_JADNLK010000024.1:0-35452 GCF_015555905.1 Clostridium sp. D43t1_170807_H7 | reverse complement strand
CAAGTGCAAATGTTTATGTATATGATGAAAGTGGAAGCACAGTAAAAGAACTTGCAGCATGGCCAGGTGTAGCAATGACAAATGAAGGTAATGGTTACTATAGTTATACATTACCAGAAGGATGGGGAGATAATACTCAAGTAATATTTAACAATGGTACTGCTCAAATTCCAGAAGCTGAAATGCCAGGTTTCGAATTACCAACAGGTAAAGTAGGAACTTATGCAGATGGTAATTGGACATTAGAAGATATAGGAGATAATCCAGATGATCCAGATGATCCAGACGATCCAATAGTTTCAGATACATCAATTGCAAAAATTAAATTACCAAGTGGTTGGACAAGTGCAAATGTTTATGTATATGATGAAAGTGGAAGCACAGTAAAAGAACTTGCAGCATGGCCAGGTGTAGCAATGACAAAAGATGCTGATGGATTATATAGTTATACATTACCAGAAGGATGGGGAGATAATACTAAGGTAATATTTAACAATGGTAGCGCTCAAATACCAGCTGCTGAACAACCAGGTTTCTCATTACCAACAAATAAGATAGGAACTTATGCAGATGGTAATTGGACATTAGAAGATATAGGAGATAATCCAGATGATCCAGATGATCCAGACGATCCAATAGTTTCAGATACATCAATTGCAAAAATTAAATTACCAAGTGGTTGGACAAGTGCTAATATCTATGTATATGATGAAAGTGGAAGCACAGTAAAGGAAGTAGCAAAATGGCCAGGTGTAGCAATGACAAATGAAGGTAATGGTTACTATAGTTATACATTACCAGAAGGATGGGGAGATAATACTAAGGTAATATTTAACAATGGTAGCGCTCAAATACCAGCTGCTGAACAACCAGGTTTCTCATTACCAACAAATAAGATAGGAACTTATGCAGATGGTAATTGGACATTAAAAGAGATAATTAAACCTATAACAATATCTTCATTTACAAGTGATAAATTATCACCACAATATAAAGATACAACAATGACTTTAACTGCAAATGCAACAGGTGGAAATGGAAGTTTACAATATAAATTTACAGCTACAGAAAAGACTACTGGAAAAGAAACTGTTATTAGTGATTATTCATCTAAAAATAGTGTTGAATGGACACCACTAGCATCTGGAACTTATGTAGTAAAAGTTAACGTTAAGGATAGTGATGGTACAGTTGCGGAAGAAAAGTTTGAGTTTGAAATAAAAACAAAGGATATAATTGTAAAATCTCTTACATTAGATAAGACTGAAGGAAAAATAAATGAAGTTGTTAATATTTCAGCTGAAGCTGAAGGTGGAGTAGGTGCATTAAATTACAAGTTCTACTACAAGAAAGATGGAAAATATACTTTAATTCAACAATACTCTACTAGTAATACTGTGGCGTGGACACCAACTGAAAAAGGAAGTTATATTGTTTATGTTGATGTTAGAGACGGTGCAGGAGTTACGAAGTCACTTAACATTACTCCATATGTAGTAAATGGTGATACTTTAACAATAAATAGTTTTGAAGCAGATAAAACATCTGTAGAAGCAAATACTAAGGTAACTCTTACTGCAAATGCAGAAGGTGGAACTGGAGAATTAAGCTACAAATTCTATTATAAGTATAATGATAAATATACTAAGATCCAAGATTACTCAACTAAAAACACTGCTAATTGGACTCCTACTGAAGATGGATACTACAGATTATATGTAGATGTTAAAGATGGCGCAGGTAATGTTAAAACTAAAGCATTTGATTTTATTGTTGGTGAGGTAGAGGATATACAAGTAGAATTTACACTTAGCACTAAGAGTGGAGTAGTTAATACACCAGTAACTATAGATGCTACATCTGAAGGTGGAGTTAATCCAGTAACTTATAAGTTCTATTATAAGAAAGATGGAGCTTATACTATGATTAAAGATTACTCTGATAGCAGTTCAATAGAATGGACTCCGGAAGAAGAAGGAACTTATGCTATATATGTAGCTGCTAAAGATGCAAGTGGAAAGATAGATGCAAAATATACTAATTTCACTGTTGGAAAAGGTGTAGAAATTACAGATATATCTTTAGATAAGACTACTATTAAAGTTGGAGATAGCGTAAATATAAAAACTACAGCGACTGGAAACTCTAGTTTACAATATAGAGTAGCAGTTCATGATTTCGATAATACATGGACAACATTACATGATTTTAAATCTTCTAATACAACAACTTGGAAACCAGAAATTGCAGATAAGTATGTAATTTGGGTAGATGTTATTGATGAAGATGGAAATTATGCTTCAAAATCAATAGAAGTAACTGTAACTGAATAGTAAAAAAATAAACTAGGACTACTACAAATAATTTTGTAGTAGTCTTAATTTATGTATTATCATATCATAATATATAAATTACTTTGAATGTGAGGTATAAATGAAACATACTCAGTGGTATATATTAAAGGTAAGAGGAGAAAATAATAGAATTTCTTTTACCATGGAAGAAGCAGCTGAAATAGCTAATAAAATTGGAATTGATTTTAGCAAGGAAAAATTTAATTTAAATGAATTTACTATGGGCGTTAATGTAGAACTTGAACATGGTACTAAATTTCCAAAGGCTAATGTAACTAATAATGATCCAATTTTAACAGGAAAAATTGCCTATGCACATTTGTTAGAATTTCCTGATTATTATACTAGGCTTAAAAAGCTCGAATCAGAAGCTGATGCTTATTGGAAGGGAAAAGTATAACTAAATATTCATTTATAAGAAAAGATTTTTGTAGAGTAGACAAAAATCTTTTTTTTATAATGAAAATAATATAAGAAAAAGAAATTTATTAAATATTTGATATAATTAAAGTATAAATTAATTTAAAGGGAGATGTATAAGATGATTAAACATATTATTTTATGGAATTTTCAAGAAGGTAAAGGCAGTGAAGAGGATAAACTAAAAATAAAAAATGGTCTTGAATCATTAAAAAATAAAATACCAGGAATTGTTGAAATTGAAGTTATAACTAAGCCTATAGCAGGAAGCAATGCTGAAATAATGTTAAATAGTACTTTTGAAAGTATAGAAGCACTAAACAATTATCAAGTGCATGAAGAACATGTTAAGGTTGCAACATTTGTTAGAAGTGTTACATGTAATAGAATGTGTATGGATTATGAGGTATAGGATGGTACATACAAAGGAGAAGTAAATGGAGAGATTATATATTGATAATATAGTTAAGCAGTACTTTGAAAGTGAAAATTATTATGTGAAAAATGGATCTAGTGGTATGAATAATACCACTAAGTTTTTAGTTGTAGATAATGAAGAGTTTATTCTAAGAATATATGAGAGTCATAATGATAATGAAAAAGTTAATTATGAACATACAGTTTTAAGAGCTTTAGGGGAGAAAAATTTAAGTTTTAATATACCAGAACCTAAACTGAATTTAAATGGTAGCACAATAGGGGTAAGCACTGATGGAAAATTAGTATCAATGGCGAAAATGATTAAAGGAAATAATCCTATATTAGAAAATGTTGAACAATTTTATAGTTTAGGAAGCATTGTTGGTGAAATAACAAGAGAATTAGGTGAAGTTAATATTAAAGAGAATCCTATATATTCTCCATGTTATGAGTTGGAAAAGTCCTATCCTAAATGTCCATTAAATAAAGTTATAGAATTTTGCCTTAATCCTCCTGAGGATTTTAATGAGGAAAAGAATGAATTAATTGATTTAAGTAGATATTTTATGAAATTTAAGGGATGTATCCCAGAGTTGAGAAGTTTACCACATCAATTAATTCATGGCGATATTAATGCCTCTAACGTCTTAGAAGATGAGGATAATAATATTTCAGCGGTATTAGATTTTGAATTTGTTGCTAGAGATTTAAGAGCTATGGATTTAGCTATATGTTTATCAGAAGCTATTGCAAATAAAAATAGTGATGAGTTTAAATTTAGTTGTATGAAAAGATTTATTGATGGATATAAGAATAATATTAACTTAACAATAGATGAAATAAAAGCAGTTCCAACACTTATTATGCTTAGAAGATTAGATGTAATTGTACATTTTCTTGTTAGATATAATGAAGGAGTTAGTAATGGCTTTATGCCAGCATCAGAAATACTTAAGAAACAAATTGTTAAGGCAACTACTTTATGTAAGTGGGTAAGTAAAAATGAAAATGAAATAATGGAACTATTTATGTAGGTTAAAAAAATTCACTTTAGAATTTAAAGTTACACAAGATAGATTAATTCAATAATAGAATAGAGAATTAGTATTTAAGAATAATGGTGCTTTTTTATTTATATAAATTATATAGAAAGCAAATTTTGGAGGGAATTTAGATGAATGAGGTTATTAAAAATATTAAATCAAGAAGAAGTTGTAGAGCGTATAAGGATGAACAAGTAGATACTGAGATTTTAAATGAAATTTTAGAATGTGCTTTATGTGGGCCAAGTGGCATGAATAGTCAAGGATGTTATTATACAGCTATTCAAAATAAAGAGATTTTACAGGAATTAAATAATGAAGTGAAAGAAGTATTTAAGGAAAGAGGAGAGGCAAGGGGTTCTGATGGAAATTACAATTTTTACTATAATGCACCTACTCTTATAATAGTTACTGCAAAGAAGGACTATAAATATTTTTATACAGATGGATCAGCAGGACTAGAAAATATATTTTTAGCAGCAACATCTTTAGGGCTAGGATCTTGTTGGATAAATCAATTGGGGGATACTTGTAATTCACCTTCAGTAAGAAAGATACTTGATAGATGTCATATACCATCAGATTTTGAGGTAATTGGATGTGCAGCTATAGGGTATGCAGTAAAGGAAAGTATTGAACCAAAAAGAGTTCCAGGAAGAAGCTTAATTGTTAGATAGTAAAAATAGCATGATAATTTTAAAAATAAAACCTTTATTAGAAAATATATTTATTAAATTTAATTATATTTGATGATAGAGGTTTTATTTATTTTATTATAAAAACTATAAGGTTGATAAAAGACGAGAAATTAATATATACTGTAGTAAAATCTGAATTATAAATAGAGAAGATTTAGTGAAAAATAATTTGTAAAGGAGATGAATGTGATGTTTAAATTTTTAACTGTGTTAATTCATATTATAAATTTATTAACAATAGCTTATATGATATTTAAGGAAAAGCGCTCACCAAATAATATTATAGCTTGGACTTTAATTTTATACATAGCACCATTTATAGGATTTATAGTATTTTTGCTTGTTGGAAGAAAAATGAACAAGTCAAATATGTTTGGGATTAAAAATGCAGAAATAAAGGTCTTAGACAAATATAATAGGCAAGTAAAAGAAAGAAGCCAAATACAATTAGAAAATAGCAATTTTAAAAATATAGATATTATAATGGCATTAGAGACTATGGATTATTCACCATATAGAGATGATAATGAAGTGTGTATGTATTCAGATGGAAAAGAGTTTTTTGATGCATTGCTTAAAAGTCTTAGTAAGGCTAAAAAAAGTATAAATATAGAGTTTTATATATTTAAAAATGATGACATAGGAACAAAAATATTAGATATATTAGAAGAAAAGGCTAAAAATGGAGTTGAAGTTAGATTACTATATGATTCTGTTGGAAGTAGGTTATTAAATAGAAATGTATTAAAAAAGTTGAGAGCAGTTGGTGGAAAAACAGGAGAGTTCTTTCCTTCTTGGCTAAAATTTATTAATATTAATATGAATTTTAGAAATCATAGAAAAATAGTTGTTATAGATAATAAAGTTGGTTTCGTTGGTGGATTTAATGTTGGAGATGAGTATTTAGGAAAAGATAAAAATTTTGGATATTGGAGAGATACTCATATTAAATTTAAAGGTAGTGCAGTAAAAGATTTAAATTTAAGATTTTTAGCTGATTGGAGATATGCAACTAAAGAAGAAGTAGATTTAAGTCAGGTATTAGAAGTTAGTGATGAAAATATTGGAGAGCCTAATACAGGCATGCAAATAGTATCAAGTGGACCCAATTTAAGTGATAGATATGAAATTAAGTTAGCATATTTAAAAATGATTCAAAAAGCTAAAAAGTATTTATATATCCAATCACCTTATTTAATTATTGATAAAACTATATCAGATAGTTTAAAGTTAGCTTCAACATCAGGAGTAGATGTAAGAATAATGATACCAGGAAAAGGAGATCATCCTTTTGTATATTGGGCAAATTTAGTTTATGCTGGAGAGTTATTAGATTATGGTGTCAAAATATATCATTATGATAAAAATGCCTTTCTTCATGCTAAGACTGTAGTTATTGATGATGAAGTCTGTTCAATTGGAACAGCTAATATGGATACTAGAAGTTTTGAATTAAATTTTGAAGTTAATGCATTTATTTATTCAGAAACTATATCAAAGCAACAAAAAGCTGAGTTTGAAAAAGATATATTTAAGTGTGAAGAGTTAACACTAGAAAAATATAAAAATAGAAGTAGAGGGGTCAAAATTAAAGAATCACTATCAAGACTATTCTCCGACGTACTATAACTAAATTGTTCGTTACGTGGAAGCGAAAAAATGAAATATTTATTTTCCAGTAACGGTGAAATTTTCACCTAGAATTTATATAATTGATTCCGTAAAGTTTGCTAAAGTTTTTAAACTCGCTATTCGCTCAAACAGTAAAAACTTCTTTACGCAACTTTACTCCATCAATTATTAAATTCTTAACGCAAATTACACAATTCCTGGAGGTTATATCATTAATTTTTCGGCTCCACGTGACGAACAATTTTATTCATGTTGGGAGTTAGGGCATTGGGTGTATGTTTTAAGCTCTTCTAAGAAAATATTTGCTGCTTTTGATAGTGTTAATTCCTTAGGATATATATATGAAAATGATCTAGTAAAATCATTATTAAGTTTTATAGAAGCTAATTCATTGCGAGATTCAGCTTCTGCAATTACATGTTTAGATGTAATTGTTAATCCTAAATTATTTCTAACAGCTTCTTTAACTGATAAATTACTTCCTAATATCATCATATTTTTAGGAATAATTTTATGTTGTGTAAAGAATAAATCAAGATATTCTCTAGTACCTGATCCTTCCTCTCGGGCAATCCATCTTCTGTTTTGAAGATTATCTATATTAAGTTCTTTATCTTTTAAATCACTGTTAAAAGGAACAACAAGCACCATTTCATCTTCTAAAAAATATTCTTGTTTAAATAGAGCTGATGAAGCTGAACCCTCTATAAGACCTATATCTAATTTCATTTTTTTAAGTTCTCTAGATATAATTGAAGTATTTTCTATAATAACCTCTATGTCAACATCAGGATATTTAATAGAAAAATCAGCTAAAAATTTTGGAAGGATATATTCTCCTATAGTTAAGCTCGCTCCTATCTTTATACTTCCTTTAACTGAGCTTGAAAGTGTCTTTACATCGAGAAATGTAATATCTAAAAGATTTATAATTTCTTTAGCTCTTTTATATAGAGTATAACCACTTTCTGTAATAGATATAGTTTTTTGTTTAACCGATCTATTTATTAAGGTAACTCCAAAAGTAATTTCTAAATTTTTTATATGAGTACTGACACTTGGTTGTGAAAGATTTAAATATTCAGCGGCTTTAGTAAAATTTTTAAAATCAACAACTGCAATAAAAGTTTTAAATTCTTCAATCAATGTAATAACCTCCTAGTATTAATGGGTAAACTAATTCTAATAATTATTATTATATATTAATTATTAGAAAAAGTAATGGTTATTATGATTAATATTTATTTTACTAATAATATTTTAATAGATATACTATGTTATGTAATGAATGTTCTGAAATGAATGTTCTGAAATTATTAAGGAGGAAATGATATACATGAAGAATAGTAAATTTATTAAATATATAAAAGATATATTACCTGGACTTTTAGTGTCAGTAGCAGTAGCACTAGTAGGAATATTTATGGCTAAATTTCTACCTAAGTTAGGGGCTGGAACAATATCAATATTTTTAGGAATGTTTGTAGGAAATTTATTTTTAAATCAAGATGTGTTTCAAAAGGGATATAAGTTTTCAGAAACTGATATATTATCATATTCCATTGTTCTATTAGGAGCAACTTTAAGTGTAAATACATTGTTAGAGCTTGGTATAGGTGGATTTGTTTTTATAATATTACAAATGGCAATAACAATAATTGGTGCAATATACATAGGAAAGAAATTAGGCTTTAGTCAAAATTTTAGATTTTTAATGGCAAGTGGAAATGCTGTATGTGGTTCATCTGCTATAGCAGCAACAGCACCAGTAATTGATGCAGATGATAAAGAAAAAGGTATAGCAATTACTATAGTAAATATTACAGGAATAGTTTTAATGTTTATTTTACCGATAATAGCTAGAGCTTTATTTAATTCAGAGACAATGCAGACAGGGGCTTTAATTGGTGGTACTTTACAATCAGTAGGTCAAGTTGCTGCTAGTGGAGCCATGGTAGGCGAAGCAGTAAAAGATATGGCTATGATTTTTAAGATATTAAGAGTTGTACTATTAGTTGTTGTAGTATTTATATTTGGACATTTAAAAAATAAGACTAATGAAGAAATAGTAGAGGAAGAAGTAAAGGAAATTGAAAAGAAAAAAGTTAGAATTCCTTGGTATGTTATAGGATTCTTTGTAACTTGCGCTTTATTCTCATTAAAGGTTATACCAGTAAATGTATCTCATGTATGTAAAACTATAAGTAATAATCTTGAAATTATAGCATTAGCAGCAATTGGATTAAGAGTTAATGTAAAAGAATTACTTAAGCAAGGAAAAGCTGTATCTTTATATGCATTAGGTGTAGGATCATTACAAATAGTTGCAGCAATAGTGTTAATATTTATATTAGTTAGATAGTTGAATTAAAAGTTAAGGAAAAAGAAAAAATATTATTTAGATAATATTATAAACTTTAGCCTTAGCTTTTATTTATAAATAGTATAAGTTTTTTGAAAATCATAAAGGATAAAGTGAAAAAGTTGACAATAATGTTATATAAAAAGTATTATAGTTAAAAAATAAATTATAGATAATATACTAGGAGTGAATGTTATGGAAAAGGGACTTATACATATATATTGTGGAGATGGAAAAGGAAAAACTACAGCAGCTATGGGGTTAGCAATTAGAGCAGCTGGTAGAGAAAAAAAAGTTTTTATAACTCAATTTTTAAAAAGCGGAAAAAGTGGAGAATTAGTGTCTTTAGATAAATTGAAAGAGTATATAACTTTTTTACCAGGAAAACCTGTAAATAAATTCGTATGGAACATGAATGATGAAGAAAAGAGGGAAGCAAAGAAGGAGCATACAGCTAGATTTAAAGAGATAGTAGAAATTATAAAAACAAAAGAGTATGATTTATTAATATTAGATGAACTAATAGCAACTATAAATAATGAATTTATCGAGTTAAAAGATGTTATAGACTTCTTAAAAAATAAGCCTGAAACATTAGAGGTTGTTATGACAGGAAGAAATCCTAAGGAGGAGCTTATAGAACTTGCAAATTATGTAACAGAAATGAAGTGTATAAAGCATCCTTTTGAAGAAGGCATTCCATCTAGAATAGGAATAGAACTATAAAATATCTAGTAAATAGTATTTAGTTAATATATAATACATAAGGTGTAAGAAGTTTAGGTTAGATAGTTAGTTTATATTAACTTCTTAAAATTAATATTAAAAATATGAGAAATAAAGGAGCAACATATGAGAGCTGTATACAGAAATCCAAGGGAATTAGCAACAAAATTAAAAGATGTAATTGATTTATATTTAGAAGATTTATTATCATATGAAAAGTTAGAAGCTACAGTTGTGGCTATGATAAAGGCAAATGATGATAGAATTTATAAAAATGGATTTATGCCTACAAAGTTAATTGCTGCTATAGGAGAAGAAAGAAAAGCTATAGTAGATAAGATAGCTTTAGATAATAATTTATAAATTTTATTAAAAAGGGATTAATATTGCAAATAAAAAATATTTTGCAATATTAATTATAAAAATTAAAAGGAGCTATAAATAGCTCCTTTTAGCTTATCTTTTGTATAAAATAAAGTGTGAAATTAAAATCTGCATCCTTAATTAGTAGAATCATTTGATACAGTATTAACATTTATACAAGAACCTTTGAAACAACTTACCTTTAGACATTTTTGAACTATTTGAGTATTGTCGCTAAATATTTTTAACATATAAGTTGTGTTTGGACATAAAGGCCCTAGTAAAAATTGTCCATTATCATCTGTAAATGTGTGAGTTAATGGGACTGGAGCGTCACATTTATCAACAATTTGAAGTAATTTGACAACTGCATCGGCAACAGGTAAACCAGCTGAATCAAGAACTGTACCAAATATACAGCTTCTATTTTCCTTTGGTAATTTTATAGTAGCATCGATTTGTTCGTTAAAACCAGTTTTAAAAACACAATTTCCTAATCTGCAGCTCATAAATTTATCCTCCTAAGTTTAATTGGAATATACTATAATATATTCCAATATAAACTCGATGTGTTCTAAATTATAAATTTTTGTTTATGTAAAGTATTTTTATGTTAAAAAGTAAAAATAGAACCTGTTAAATAGATAAAAGAGTATATTTAATATTTTTCTGTAACTTTTGTTACTGAAATAGTTTTTAAAGTTAGTTATAATAATAAAAGATATAATAAAAAAGTAGGAGGAAATAATATGAGTTGTGGATGCGGAAGCATGAATAAGAAAGATGGAAAAGTAGTTGTTGATTTAGTAAGAAGTAAAGGAAAAGCAGATTTTCCTATATCAATACAACATGAAATAGAATGTAGTTGTGGAAAAAGCTTTGTAATGAAAACTTTAGTAGATAAATGTCCACATTGTGGTATGACTTATGGAGTTACTCCTTGTTCATCAAGAGATAAAGAAAATGTGGTTGCAGCAGGTATAAATTACTAATAAAAAATAACTAAATTGCTTTGCAATTTAGTTATTTTAATATTCCAAAATCATATCCAGCATCTTTTAGTAACTTGATTATTCCAGGTAAAGCTTCTACAGTAGTATTTTTAGTCATACAATCGTGCATTAATATTATTGCAGGATTTTTATAATTACCATCTTTATCTTTAATTTCTCTAGAAACATTTTGAATTATAGTAGAGGCTGGAATATTATTTCCTTTAGCATCACCAGAATCTACATTCCAATCATAGACATTAACACCTTTTTGATTTAATTTAAAAGTTATATTCTTAGTAAAATCTTTTCCTCTAGAGTTTTTAACAATAGTATTATGAGAGCCACCAGGAAATCTAAATATAGTACAATCATTTCCAGTAACCTCTTTTATAAAATCTTGTTGTTTATTAAAACTCTTAAAGAATGATTCTTCAGAAGTATAAACATATTTAAATTCATGATCTGCAGTATGGTTACCAATTGCATTTCCCTCTTCATAAGCCCTTTTGATAAACTCAATGTGAGGTTCTATATAGGGCGAAATTATAAAAAAGGTTGCATGTACATTATTTTCTTTTAATATATCAAGTATTAACTCTGTATTTTTGCTAGGACCATCATCAAAGGTTAAATAGACAATCTTATTTTCTTTATCAATATTATTTTTTTCATAATCATCCTCGGTGAAGGTATCCCCCATGTTAATAGGAGATAAAATAGAAGAGTATGCAGACACATTACTTATTGATAAAGAGATAAGTAAGAATAGGATTATCTTTTTAAAAAAATTAGAGTGTATATTTGTACATTTCATTTTAATTCTCCTTATATGTAAATAAAATATTTATATTTTTAATTATAAATCTGTGTTTTATAAAATATTTTCTGTAAAATCAATGTTAGTTTATACGTTTTAAATAAAGATTATTTAAGTTAATTATAGATACTTTAGTATGAACATTTATAATAATGAAGAATATTATGAAATTATAAAGAATTCAAGGAGATAAAAAATAAATGAATCCATATGAGCTTATAATGAAAATTGATAGAAAAATGAAAGAAGATCCAGTTTTTGCGAATAAGTTTAATAGATTAGTAGGTGAATTAAATAGAACTCCAGGTTTGCAACAAGAAATAATGAGAATAGCACAAATAAAAGATGAAAGTAAAAGACAAAGAGCTTTAAATAACTTGCCTGATAATATAAAAAAATCAGTTGTAGAAATGTTTAAGTTATTAAATTAATACAATAATCAATTAACAAAAATAACCAATTTTAAATTGGTTATTTTTTTATTGATTATTTATAGAAAAGAATCACATAGAATAAATTATAGCTTAAATAAAGCTGATAAAAAATAAAGTAACTTATATGGGAAATGGTGAGGTGGAAATATGGGAATTAAAGGAGATATAATAAAAATAAAGAACAATGTTGAAATAAAAATAATAGATTTAGTTTGGTTAGTTATAATTTTAATAATTAATGTAAACTATATTTTAGCAAGTGTTTTAGCTAAAAAGGGGAAGGATCTTACAATTGAATTAGATAATATAATTCCATTTAGCTCTATATTTATTATTCCTTATATATATTGGTATTTATATATTGTAATAGGTTTTATATTTATATTAGTAGATTCAAGAAAAGATTATATTAGAACTTTTATATCATTTTTTATAGGTATGAGTGTATGTTATATTGTATATTACTTATATCCAACTCAAATAACTAGACCTATAATTGAAAATGGTAATATATTAAATTATTTAGTAAATGTTATATATTCAATAGATAGACCAGTAAATTGTTTTCCGTCATTACATGTTTTAACAACGTATTTTATAATGAGGTATACAAAGTATAAAGATTCAAAAAAGAAATTTTATTATACTGAAATAACCGGTATCTTAATAATATTATCTACTCTATTTATAAAGCAACATTTTATAGCAGATGTTATTAGTGCGATAATTTTAGGAGAGATTACAATTTTAATAGTAATAAAAATAGATGATTCCACAATAGAAAAAGTGTTAAATTTACCATATAAAATAAAAAATAATATTATTACTAAAATAAAAAATAAAAGCAATATAAAAAATAAGGAAATTATAGAAGAAGAAAGTCAGTTAGTTAAAAAGAAAAAATAGGTATTTATATAAGATGTTTAAAATATTTTTTTGGACATCTTTTTTTATGGATAAAATTTATAAATATTAGAAAAACTAAAAATACTAAGGAGGAATAAGTATGGAATTTTTGTATAATTTTTTTGTATATGGATTTATTGGATGGATAATAGAAAATATCTTTTCATACTATATTCATGGTCATTTTCAAAAAGATGGATTTTTGAAGGGGCCATTTAAACCTATGTATGCAATAGCTATGGCTTGGATACTTGAATTATATAAGATAATGCCTAATATAATATTTTTAATTGTGATATCATTTATAATTCCGACATCTGTAGAATATATAACAGGATTTATGATGAGAAAGTTTTTTAATAAAGATTATTGGGATTATACTGAAGAAAAATATAATTATCAAGGAATTATATGTTTAAGATTTTCACTTATTTGGGTTATTTTAAGTATTATTGATGTAAAAATAATTCAACCATATTTTATATATAGAATTTTTAATTTAATAAGTGAGATATGGCCTAGTTTATCAATTTTGTTTATAATAGCTTTGTGTATAGATGAAATATTAACATTTATAGATTTTAGAAAAGGAAGTCAAACAATATAACATGAAAAATTAAAAATAATTTAGGTAAATATAAATTATAAATAGAAATAAATTTAGAGGGAATCTTTTTAACTTTGAAAGTTTTTAATGTTAATATATAATTGTATATATAATTATTAGTTAGAAAGAGGAAAAGCATGAGTTTAATAAGTACATACGAAAAGTTTACACATATAAATGAAGAGTTTATAGAATTTATAGATAAGTTAGTTGGAAATAATTTTAAATCCTTTACAGATGATCAAATAAAAATGAATTTAAATATAGCTTTAAAAAATTATGAAAAATTAAAGTTTGAAAGTGATGAAATTCAAGTTGAAGAGGCTAATAAAAATAATTTAAATGATTTGAGATATTTAATAATGAGCGCATTATTTCTAGTATCAGATTTAATTCACTTTTATAACTTAAAGGAATATGAAAGATTTAAAATGAGAGCAGTAAACTATATAAATAACAGTAGAAGAGGAAAAATTATTTATTAAAAATTTTTGAAAAAGCCCATGATTTTATTATTATCATGGGCTTTCTATATAAAGAACTCATTAAAACATATAGAAATATAAGAAAAGTAATAATATTGACATAAAAAGTAAAATAAGGTAAAATAGCGTAGAATAAGATAATGGAATAAGGGAGAGGAGCTATATGAATAGGCTCGTAAAAAGATGTGTTTTAATAGTGACATGTTTTACATTGCTAATTGGAATATTTAATTATAATTTAGTATTTGCTGATAAAATAGATACTTTTAATAAATTAGTTCCTAAGAATGAAAAAATTAATTTTGAGAATTTAACAATAGAAGATGGATTATCTAGTAATTTTATAACCGCAATTTTCCAAGATTCTAGAGGATATATATGGATTGGAACAGATGATGGTTTGAATCAATATAATGGGAATTACATAGTTGAATATAATTATGGTGATGGGCTAGCATCAACTTATATAAATGCAATATGTGAAGATAGTTACGGAAACATATGGGTAGGAACCAAAGGCGGATTAAGTATTATTAATAGTAAAACAGAAGAAATTAAAAATATTAAATATGATAATAGTAAAAGTAGTATATCACATTACAATGTTACAACTATTTATAAAGATAGCAAAAATATAATGTGGGTGGGAACAGAAAAAGGTCTTAATAAGTATGATGATGAAAGTAAAACATTTATAAAATATTATGATGAATATAGTGGTGGCGTATTAACCGATTCTTATATCACAGATATTAAAGAGATAAAGGATGAATACATAGTAATTGGAAGTAAATGTGGAGTCAGTATTGTAGATATGCAAAATGATATGATACTTAAAAGTAGCTTTGAACCTGAACAATACGATTATATTTACAATATAGAGGTTGATAATAATGGAGATATATGGTTTGCTACTAAAAATGGTATACACAAATATGATTATGAAAGTGATACATTAAACGCTTTTACTATTGATATTGATGAAGAAATATATAGCCATATTAATTATATATTATGCGATGAAAATAATAACTTATGGTTTGCAAGTTCTAATGGGGTAATAAAATACAATGAAGAGAATGAATTGACTGTTTTATATAAAGCGGACAAGCAGTTTATTAACTCTTTAAGTAGTGATAATATACATTGCTTTTTAGAAGATAGTAATGGATTATTGTGGATAGGTACTGACAATGGAATAAGTAAATTAAATGTTACGCAACAGATTAATAATAAAATTAATTTAATATTAAAAGAAAATGGAATAGAAGAAACCAGTTTTAATTCAATAATAGAAGATAGCGATGGTGATTTGTGGATAGGAACTAAATATCATGGATTAATAAATATACTAGTGGATGAGGAAAAATTAATAAGGTATATTTACGATGAAGATGATATAAACACTATTTCTAGTAACACAGTAAAATATATTACTGAGTTTAAAACAGGGGAAATTACTGTAGTTACAGATAAGGGAATAGATTTAATTAATAAACATGAAAATAAAATTATTCATGAATATGTTGAAGAGCTAAATAATGATAGTTATTTAGGGATAGAAAAAATAATAATAGATAATAACGAATACTATTGGATGGCTACTAATAAGGGAATTGTTAGACTAGATCCTAATAAAGGTGAAATAAAAACCTATAAAAGAGAGTTTGAGGAATATGGCCTTGAAGATATAAAGATAGTAGATATATTTCAAGATAAGTATGATGAAAATATACTGTGGTTAGCTGGAGGTGAGTATACAGGACTTATTAAATTTCATAAAACTAATGGAATAATAAAAAATTATATTAATAGTAGTTTAGAGAACTGTATAAGTTATGATGTCATAAATTGTATACAAAGTGATGATAATGGAAATTTATGGATTGGAACAAATTCAGGGTTAAATAAGTTTAATATTGAAACTGAAGAATTCACCGTATATAGTGAAGCAGATGGAATGATAAGTGATTATGTTAATTCTATTATTATAGATGATAATAAAGATATTTGGATTGGGACAAATAATGGCTTATGTAAATTTGAGATTAAGAAAAATAAATTTACAAATTATAATAGCTACTATGGAATACAAGGAAGTAAATTTAATTTAAATTCTTCTTGGAAAACAAAAAGTGGATATTTATTATTAGGAACTACTGAAGGAGTTTTTTACTTTAATCCTAATTAATTATATGAAGAAAGTAATAAAAATGATAAAGTTATTATTGGTAGTATTAGAATTAATAATAAAAAAATAGACTTTAATGAGGAAAAGGAAATTAAGCTTAAATATAATGAAAATAATGTAATTATTTTATTCTTTTTACCAGATTATAGAAGGTATTCTGGTATAACTTATGAATACAAGCTTGAAGGGTTAAATGAGAAATGGATATATTCTCATGATATTAGCTATGCAAATTACACAGTATTGTCTCCAGGAAAGTATACATTTAAGGTTAGAGCTATGCAAGATAATGGAGATTTAACAGAGGAAAGTAGTATAACAATAATAATAAAAAGTCCTTGGTGGAAGACCAAAATAGCATATTGTTTTTATATATTAATAATAGGTGTCATAATATTTTATTTCTGGAATCATATGAAGATATTGAAAGCATTAGTAAAAAAACAAACACAAGAAATTAATGAAAAAATGAAAGAAAATCAAATGTTATATGAAAAAAGTATAAAAAGTGAAAAGTTTAAAAATGATTATTTTGTAAACTTATCGCATGAACTAAGAACACCAATTAATGTTATTTTATCAACAGTACAACTAATAAATTCATTAAATAAAGATAAAGATGTTTCTAGAAAAAGGCTTAATTATTATATGGAAATTGTACAAAAAAGCTCAAATAGTTTATTAAAAATAATTAATGATATTATAGATAGTTCTAAAATAGAGGCGGGAAGTTATAAAATAAATAAAGAAGATAATGTTGATATAGTTTATTTAGTAGAAGAAACTGCTTTAACTATGAGGAATTATATTAAAGAGAGAGGGATTGAATTAATTATTGACCCAGAAATAGAAGAAAAGTATATATCTTGTGATCCAAATGAAATAGAAAGATGTATAGTTAATATTATAGGTAATGCAATTAAATTTACTCCAGAAGGTGGAAGAATAGAAGTGTTTATAGAAGATAATGATAATAGTGTAAGTATATCTATAAAGGATACTGGGATTGGTATATCAGAAGAAGATCAGAAGTTTATATTTAATAGATTTGAGCAAGGGAGAAATGGAAATTGCACTAAGGTAAGTAGTAGTGGAATTGGATTGACGTTAGTTAAATATATAGTTAAATTGCATAACGGAAGTATAGAGTTAGAAAGTAAATTAGAAAAGGGAACTAAGGTCACGATAAAATTACCCTGTAGATAAATAGAAGAGGTTATCTTAAAAGATATAGTAAATATAAAGTGTTTTATATTTATTTAGAAGCTTTTAGATAACTTATTTTTTTATATAAAATAAAAAAATATAAATAAAATCTATTGACTCTTGTGTAAGAAAAGAGTTTATAATTTGAAAGGATTAAAAATTAAAGGAGATATATATGAAAAAAGAATTTTTTAAATATGCTATTCCATCGGCACTAGCAATGTTTATTTCTTCATTATATACAGTAATAGATGGAATATTTGTAGGGCAAGGTGTTGGAGATTCAGCCTTAGCAGCTGTAAATATAGTGCTTCCATTTACAGTAATGCTATTTGGATTAGCTTCCATGTTTGCTATTGGAGGTGGAGCATTAGTTTCTAAAAATGTTGGAGCAAATAGTATAGAAAAAGCAGTTAATATTTTTAGACAAGTTTTTAAGTCTTTACTAATATTTAGTTTGATAATAAGTATAATATGTGTGTTATTCACTAGTCAAATAGTAAGCATATTGGGTGCAACTGAAGTATTAAAACCATTAGCTGTAGAATATTTAAGATTTTATGCATTATTCTGTATACCAAACTTAATTGGGATTGTTTTAAATAGTTTTGTTAGAAATGATGGTAGACCAAAGCTAGCAATGGTATCTACTATAAGTGGTGCTATTACTAATATACTTTTAGATTATATATTTATTTTTCAATTAGGAATGGGAATCAAAGGTGCGGCAATAGCAACTGGACTTGGACAAATAGTAACAGTAAGCATATTATTACATCATTTTATTATGAAAAAGGGATATCTATCTTTTGGAAATGTAAAAGTGTCATTTAAAACAGTAAAAGAATTTTGTACTATAGGATTCCCTTCATTTTTTGCTCAAGGAAGCTATTCTATAATTGTTTTACTTCATAATATAGCATTAGTAAAATATGCAGGTGAAATGGGAGTTTCCGCATATAGCATATTAAATTATTTAACTACTAACATATATATGGTTTTATACGGAATTACATTAGGGGTTCAACCACTTGTTAGTTATAATTATGGAAAGAAAGATGGAGAAAAAATGCTAGGATTCTATAGAATAACAGCAACTTCTAACATAGTAATAACAGGAGTTTTTGTTATTATAAGTTTTGTATTTGGACCTTCATTAATATCAATATTTACAAATGATACACAAATAGCTAAAATGGCCTATGATGCATTAAAAATAGCATGTTTAAGTTATTTTGCAGTAGGGTTAAATTTAAATAGTTTAGTTTATTATCAAGCAATTGAAATGCCTAAGTATTCTAATTTAAGTTGTATATTAAGATCAATAGTATATCTACCAGTCTGTTTATTTATTTTAGGTAGATTCTTTGGTATTAATGGTATCTGGGCAAGTGCAATTATATCCGAAACTTTAACATTTATAACTATAAAGTTAGTAGGAAATATAAAGTTATATACATTTAGGGTAATAGAAGAATTTTAAAAAAATATAATAGAATAATATAAGCCATATTGATGTATTAGAATTTTACTTTAACAATATGGCTTTTTTATATTTTAAAGTAAAATATATGTTTTATAATGATATAAATAAAGAAAAACATATAAAATATAAAATAAATATATCTTAAGTGAAAAAAATGTATTTATAATTATTATTAGTAAATGGTTAAGAGGAGTAAGTTTATATGAAATCTAAATTTTCCATTGGAGAAGTAGCTAAGATACATAATATTACAGTAGAAGCTTTAAGGCATTATGATAGAGTAGGATTGTTAAAGCCTTCCTATATAAATAGTAGCACAGGATATAGATATTATAGTGCTAAGGATTTTATAATATTGGATTTAATTAAACAATGTAAGGCTATGGGACTATCATTAAATGAGATAAAAAATATTATAGAAAATTATACTTCACCAGAATCAGTTTTACATATTATAAGAAACCAGAAAGAAATTGTTGATGAAAAAATAAGGGAGTTAAATAATATAAAAGATAATATTACATTTCTTGAAGAGAGTATAAAGGTATCGTTAGATGAGGGGTTAAATAAAATATTTATAAAGTTTTATGATGAGAGAAATTTTATTAAATATAATAATACTAATAGATTTACGGAAGAGTTTGAAATAAATTTAAGTAAAATTTTAGCTGAAGTAGAAAGAAAATATACATATTTTAATAAGGAATTAGGATTTATTATTTCATACAATGATCTTAAAGAGTATAAAAAAGTAACATATAGAAATACAATGATAAAATTTACTCAGAATATGAATATTAAAGAATATGATAAGATTACCTTACCGGCTGGAAGGTATTTAACTTTAAACTTTGATGACGACTATAATGACAGTAGAAAATACTACGATATTATTATGGATTATATAGAAGATAATAATATTGAAGCAATAGGAGATTTTTATGAGATATATATAATAACTAGAGTTGGTAGTGATGGAACAGAAAAATCGTTAGGTAAAATACAAATACTTATTAAATAAGTTGTATAATTTAGAAATTAAAGAAGAAATGTAAATACAAAGCCTTTATTGTATATATCTATATTGAAAAATAAATTTCTAAGGAGGTATATACAATATGGCAAAATGGTTATTAGATCCTGGACATGGAGGAGTAGATCCAGGAGCAACATATAAAGGTATAAGAGAATGTGATAATGTTCTTAAATTAGCTTTAAGAATTGGAGAATTATTAAAAAATAATAATGAAAATGTTTATTATACAAGATCTACAGATGCTACTTTAAGCTTAATGGAAAGAAGTAAAAAAGAAAATGCTGGAGATTATGATTATTTTTTAAGTATTCATAGAAATGCATATAAACCAGAGAGTGCAAGGGGATGCGAAACACATATATATGCTAAAGGTGGAGTAGCAGAAGAGTTAGCTAATAAAGTTAATTCAGAAATAGTAAGAAATGGCTTTGTTAATAGAGGGATAAAGGTTTCTAACTTTCATGTTTTAAGAGAAACTAAATGTCCTGCAATATTAGTGGAAGTTGGATTTATAGATAATACTTTAGATAATTTAATATTTGATTCAAAATTTGAAGAAATAGCCCAATCAATTGTTAAGGCATGTTTATGTCACATAGGAAAAAGTATAAGTGTACTTAGTAATAACTTAAATAGAGATGAAGTATATTATAGATGCGTGGTAGGTAGTTTTAAGGAAAGAGTAAATGCAGAAAGTAGAAAAGCTGAACTAATGGCAAAGGGTTATACAGATATATTTATAGATGTCTATAAAAAGAATTAAAATTAAAGAGGGCTATATCAGAATATTATATTAATTCTGATATAGCTATTTTATATTAATAAAAATTTAAAGTATAGCTAAAAATAATTGTAGCAACTAATTGAAAGTGGGTAAATTAATTATGAAGGAAAAACAAGGAATGATAAGTTGTTTAAGTTTTATTTTATTTTTTAGCATAACAAAAATTAATTTTGATTCTTATATAGTAGAGCCTACATCATACTATGATGATTATTTTAATAAAACTACTCCTAAACAATATGAAATAGTACCTAATACCGACTTAAATAATAATAGTGATATTAATAAAATAGATGATTTCCATTATTATTTTGATGATTATGATTACTATAATAATTATAAAGATTTTCAGTATTATGATAAAAAAGATGATTATTATGACCATCATTACTATGATAGTGATTATCATCATAATAGTGAATAATTATACGGTTGAGTGTTAGATTCATTAAAAAAAAGCGAAAAAATACAAAAGTTACTTCTAAATAAAGTATATTAAAAAAATGAATTTTATTGATAAATTATTAATAAAATTCGTTATATATTAAAAAATATATATAAAATTAGAGATTAGGTATAAAATTCTTGTAGACAAATGTATAAAAAAGAAGTATAAATATAATATAGACACACAATGGAGGGGACAAAAATGGTACTAATAGGAATATTAATGGTAATAGTAGGGTTTGCATTAAAGTTAGATAGCATAGCTGTAATAATAATATCAGCACTTGCTACAGGTTTTGCAGCTCATATGGATATTACCGAAATACTTTCAATACTTGGAGAAACATTCGTTAATCAAAGATTAATAACAATATTTATATTAACACTCCCTGTAATAGGTATATCAGAAAGATATGGATTAAAGGAAAAAGCTGTTTCTTTAATTAAGCAAGTTAAAAATCTTTCAACAGGAAAGCTTTTAACTCTTTATTGCTTAATAAGACAAATAGCTGGTGCTATGTCTTTAAGAATAAGTGGACATCCACAATTTGTTAGACCTTTAATAAATCCAATGGCTCAAGGTGCAGCAATAAGTAAGTATGGAAAGCTTGACGAAAAAACAGAAGCTAAAATAAAAGCAGCAGCAGCATCTATGGATAACTATGGTAACTTCTATGGACAAAATCTTTTCTTAGCAAGTTCAGGAGTTTTATTAATTGCTAATACATTAAGCGATTTAGGATATGCAACAACAGGATTAGATATTGCAAAAGCATCAGTTCCTGTAGCAGTAATTACATTTGGATTAGTTTTAGTTCAAAATATATTACTGGACAAGCAATTAGAAAGACAATTTGGAAAGAAGAATAAATAGTTACA
This sequence comes from Clostridium sp. D43t1_170807_H7, assembly GCF_015555905.1. GTDB lineage: Bacteria > Bacillota > Clostridia > Clostridiales > Clostridiaceae > Clostridium. Next base: position 13,161 of record NZ_JADNLK010000024.1, on the reverse strand, counting down.
AAGGAGAAGAGATATATGGATTTTGCAGCAATTTCTAATATGTTATTAGAAATATTCTACATAATAATTGGAATTATGATGTTAAATACAGCTGTATTAACATTAAGAGATAAGAATCATAAAGCTAAAATTGGAACAGCTATCTTTTGGGCATTACTTGGAATAATATTTGTATTTGGACCATATATACCATCAGTAGTAGTTGGAGCAATATTAGTTGTTATAGCAGGACTTACTTTAACTAAGCAAGTTAGACCAGGAACTGTTAAAGCTTTAGATGAAAAATTTGGAGAAGAACAAGCAGAAAAATTAGGACTTAAGGTATTTATACCATCATTAGTTATAGCTTTAGCTGCATTAGCAATTGCACAATTTACGCCAATTTCAGGAACAGCAGCTATAGGTGTTGCAGCGGTTATAGCTGTAATAGTTACATTTATTATTACTAAGGCAAAACCAAGAGTTTTAGTTGAAGAATCAGATAGAATGCTTCAATCAGTAGGAGCAGTAAGTATACTACCACAATTATTAGCAGCACTTGGTGCTTTATTTACAGCAGCAGGAGTTGGAGATGTAATTTCTTCAGGAATATCAAGTATATTACCACAAGGAAATATATTCATAGGAGTTACTGCTTATTGTGTAGGTATGGCTTTATTTACAATGATAATGGGAAATGCCTTTGCTGCATTCTCAGTAATAACAGTTGGTATAGGTATACCATTTGTATTTGCAGAAGGTGCTAATGTTGCAATAGCAGGAGCTTTAGCATTAACAGCAGGTTACTGTGGTACATTATTAACACCAATGGCAGCTAACTTTAATATTATGCCTGCAGCTTTACTTGAAATTGAAGATAAAAATGCAATAATCAAGCATCAAGCACCAGTAGCATTAATTTTATTAGCTATTCATATTATATTAATGTACTTCTTAGCATTTTAATTTAAATAATAGTTTAATATGGTATAATATATATGAGATATTTTCTAATAATTTTACTAGTTTAGGAAGTATCTCATAATTATCTGAAAACTTATAAGGTGAAAATAACTAAGTTTTCCCCTTAAGTTAGAAGTTAACAAAGGAGAAGATAAATATGAAAGTTTTAATAACAGGATTTGATCCGTTTGGAGGGGAGCCAATAAACCCAGCTTTAGAGGCAGTTAAATTATTACCTGATACTATTTCAGGGGCTGAAATAATTAAACTTGAAATTCCTACAGTATTTAGAAAATCTTTAGCAAAAATTGAAGAAGCTATAGAAATTCATAATCCTGATATTGTTATTTCTGTAGGTCAAGCTGGTGGTAGATTTGGTATAACACCAGAAAGAGTTGCAATAAATATAGATGATGCAAGAATTGAAGATAATGAAGGAAATCAACCATTAGATGTTGCCATATATGAAGATGGAGAGCCAGCATACTTTTCAAACCTACCAATAAAGGCTATGGTTAATGAAATGAAAAATAATGGCATTCCTGCATCAGTATCAAATACAGCAGGAACATTTGTATGTAATCATGTAATGTATGGGGTATTATATTTAGTAGACAAGAAGTATCCAAATATTAGAGCAGGATTTATACATGTTCCATATATTCCAGCACAAGTAGTTGATAAACCAGAAAAACCATCTATGAGTACAATTGATATATCAAAAGGGTTAGAATTATCAATAAAAGCAGCAGTAGAAAATTCAGAAGATATTAAAGCTGTTGGTGGAGCTATTTGCTAAAATGTTAGAACCAAGAGAAGAAAAGAAAATCTTTGTTTATGGTAGTTTAAGAACAGGATTCTTTAACTATAATAAATATTTGTTAGGCAAAGTATCAAATGCTCAAGTTGGAAAGGTAAAAGGAAAGCTATATCATATGCTACATAAGGGATATCCAGCATTGCTAGAAGGTGACGATGTGGTAGTTGGTGAGATAATGACTTTAAATGACTTTGAAGAGGTAATGATTCCAATGGATAAGATGGAAAATTACTATGGGGTAAATGATAATAGAAATGAATATAATAGAATAATAATGGATGTTGAGCTTTCAGATGGAACTAAAGAAAGTTGTTATGTTTATTATTATGCTATGAATGATAAGGATATTTTTGAAAAGAATAGTATTTATATAGAGAATGGTGACTGGAAAGATTATATGTTACAACATTCTCTGTAAAAAAATGTATCTGCCTCCGGGGTCAATCCATATATTGGAATTGATTGGAGGCAGTTTTTCTATATTTGACAAAGAAAAATATTAGGAATAAACTTAGGGTAAATAAATATAAAAATATAATCAAGATGAGGTGAAGTAAATGGGAAATTGTAATACATGTCCAAGTCATGGATCATGTGGAAAAGATGCAACACAGTGTGGAATTGAAAATAATCCAGAAAATAAAATTAAAAATATAATAGCAGTAATGAGTGGTAAAGGTGGAGTAGGAAAATCTACAATGTCTGTTATGATAGCTAGACAATTAGTTCAAAGAGGATATAGAGTAGGTATTTTAGATGCTGATATAACAGGACCTAGTATACCCAGATTACTTCATATAGAGGAAGAAAGGGCAAGGGGAACAGAAACACTTATTTTCCCTGTAGAAAGTAATGAAGGAATTAAAGTAATGTCTTTAAATCTTGTTGTAGAAAAAGAAGATGAAGCTGTTATTTGGAGAGGGCCAGCTATAGTTAATGTTGTAAAGCAATTCTGGACAGGAGTATATTGGGGAGAATTAGACTACTTAATAATAGATATGCCACCAGGAACTGGAGATGTTCCATTAACAGTAATGCAAACTATACCTATAAAAGGAGTAGTTATGGTTTCTATTCCTCAAGATATGATTTCAATGATAGTTTCTAAATCTATAAATATGGCTAGAAAAATGAATATAGATATATTTGGAGTAATAGAAAATATGAGTTATATTAAATGTCCAGATTGTGATAAAACAATTAAGTTGTTTAATGGAGAAAATACTGAGAATTTCTTAAAAGATATGAATGTAGAGCTATTAGGGGAATTACCTATGCATAGAGCCATAACTAATTATGGATCTATAGAATTAATTGAAGAAGAGGAAGAAGTGGTTGAATTATTTGATCCTATAGTTGAGAAGATAATAGAGAAGTCAAAGAAAAAATTAGTGTTATAATTTAAATAATTATATGGTATGACTCTAAGATGTTTTATTAATAAAAAAATATCTTAGAGTCAAATTTTTTATTAAGATTCTAAAGCATTTTTATGATTTTTTTCACTATCCTTAATTTCACGTTCTAAAACAAAGGTCATTAAGGCTCTTATCAGGAATAAGGCTCCTAAAATTATTAATTCATCAAGACTTTTTACCAAAACAGTTTTTAGTATTTCAGCAGCAAGTTTAAATTCAAGTGCAGTAATCATAGAATTTGCGAATTGATATTTTAATGAATAGCCTTCTTTACCAAATTTAGATTTTACATAATGATAAAAAGCTGTAAATGCTCCCACTGTTAATACAATTACGCCCATTAATTCAAATATATGAATTAATATTGGAAGTAATGTATCCAAAATATGTTCTAACAAAATATATCCCCCTTAATTTATAAATATATATGTATAATACAGATATAATATAAATTAAGGGAGAAAAAATTTCAAGATTAGTAAATTCAGTTATTATTAGTAGTATTATTATATTTATCAGAGCTAAAATTTTCACCTATAACTTTATCATAAGTAATTAAATCTAAAGCTTCATTCCTAGAATCAGAGCTTTGAATACTTGGTGAGTATAGTGGATATTCTTCCATTAAACTTTTCATAGTTCTCATAAAATCAGTATTTTTAGAATTAATTAAGTCTGTAACAACATAAGGTATATAAAATGCAGAAATAGTATTAATATCTTTATTAAAAATAGCAGAATCGTAATTATTCCATAATATATATTTTTGATTATAAATTAACTCTGCATTATTATTAGAAACACCTAATCTATCATAAACATCATCATCTGGTGTGAAAAAAGGAAAGTGATCACCCACAAAAACAAGTAATACATCTTCATCGAATTCCTTTAACCAATTTGTAAACTCTCTTAATTCATCATTAGTTTCTTTAATGCCAGCCAAGTAGTATGATAATTGATCTGCTCCTTCAGCAGTTTCTGCATAATATGGTTGATGGTTCTGCATAGTAGTAGCAAATATATAGCTTGGATTTTCATTTGATTGTAGAACATTTTTAATTTGATTAAAAACACTTTTATCAGAAATATATCTTCTAAAATATTCTGTTTCAACCGTCATACTATCATCAAAATATAAGTTATCAAATCCATATTCAGCATACAATGTATCCCTATCATAAAAAGTTTTACTAAAAGGATGAATATATGCTGTACTATATCCAAGAGATTTAAAGTAACCAGGAATTGTATCGATAATTTCCTGCTTTTTTAATAAGTTTTGTGGAACTGATGGTGTATTAATAGCATAGGTTGGTAAGCCTGTTAATAATTCAAACTCAGTTCTTGTAGTATATCCTCCAAATGTCGGAACTACACAATTTCCAACATAGCCTTCAGCTCCAACCGAATCAAATCCCGAATAAATATCACTATCAATATCTAAAGAATCAAAAACTCTAAAATCACTAAATGATTCAGACATAATAAAAATAACATTAGGAGGATTTTCAGATGTAATTTCAGAGCTTGTACTTGTATCGGTATCAGATAATAGATTCTTTATAGAATCATAACTATAATTTTCAGGTGGATTTACTATATCCATTAAATTTTCCGATGTAGTTTTTGTTAAATAAGGAAGAAATCCTATATCACTAAACTGCTCATTACTTTCTAATATATTAGTAGCGGCTGTGGTTTCTATTTCAAACACTGAAAAAAATCTTGCAGAAATAGATGTTGCCAACATTATAGTTATCAATAAACTTATAAAGGCACAACTACAAACGCGTTTTTTAAGCGAAAAATCTAAATTTAAATTGTTTTTATAAGTTAAGAAAATATATAAGGCCAATATTATAAAGTTAAGGATTAATGGGTAAGTAATTTTTAATGAAGCAAATTTTCCAACGTCACTTAAATTTTTTGTCATTAATAAATCACTTATTACCAAATGACTGCCGCTGGTTTTATATTTAAAATATTCGATACAAGAAAGAATATAAAGTATACCTCCGTGAATGGTCATAGATAAGTAAGCTTTTTTAAATATAAGAAAAATAACAGTAAATAATATGGTACAAATAATAATATTAAATAATAATATGTTAGGTTTTTTTATTAGAAATTTTAATGTGTCATTAAAGTTCTGACAGATATTATATTCTAATAAAATTGATAAAAATAACGGATATAATAGAATTAATAAATAGTTAGGTATATTTTTCAAGTTAAGTTTCATTACACGATAATAACTCCTTTCTGGTAAGATATCTTGAGAAATTACAAGTACCAAATACATTATATACTTAAAATGTTTTTTTTGAAATTAACTTAATAGAATATTAAGAGAAATTTAATGGAATTTACAGTAAAAAACCAATTGAATTAATTTAAGTTTACAAAAAATTAAATATGTATATAATAAAATAATGAATAAACTTAGGAGGAGTTTTTTATAACTATGAACTTAGAACAATTTTTAAACAAACTTATTAATTGGGCAACTACAGAAGGAATAAAGTTAGTTATATGGTTATTTTTACTATGGATTGGTTGGAAGCTTGCTAAAAAAATAGTAAATATAATGAGTAGAACATTAGAGAAAAGAAATGTAGATGCAACAGTTAGATCTTTTTTAGATACTTTTCTGGAAGTAGTATTAAAAGGAATAGTAATTTATGTATTCTTAGATCAAGTAGGGATTAAAACAACAGGAATAGCAGCTTTACTTGCATCAGCAGGGGTTGCTATAGGGCTTGCATTACAAGGTAGTTTATCTAATTTTGCAGGAGGAGTAATAATATTATTAATAAGACCATTTAATGTTGGAGATTACATTGAAGGAGCTGGGCATACAGGTACTATTGAAAAAATAGGAATGTTTTATACACATATGACAACTGTAGATAATAAGCTTATACTTGTTCCAAATGGTAATTTAGCAAATGGAAGTATTGTAAATTACTCAGCAAAAGAGTTAAGAAGAGTAGATTTAACTTTTGGAGTTGGATATGAGCAAGATGTTCTTAAGGTAAAGAGAGTATTATCTAATATTGTAGATGCACATGAGTTAATTTTAAAAACACCTGAACCATTTATAGCGCTTTCTGCACACGGAGATAGCGCTGTTAATTTTGTAGTAAGAGTTTGGGTTAATAATAGTGATTATTGGAAGGTACATTTTGATTTACTTGAATCAGTTAAAGTTAAGTTTGATGAAGAGGAGATAAGTATACCTTATCCACAAATGGATTTACATATAAAAAAAGACGAAATAGAAAAATAAAATTTTATACTCCCTATAAGTTTTAAATAATTATTTAGACTTATAGGGATATTTTTTATGGATACTATGTTGCTTTTTATATAATAAGATAAGATTATAGTGTATAATAGTACTTAAATGTTCATATTAAACTTAATGGGTAAAAAGAGGTGTAAAATGAAGAATATAATGGATTCACTTTTAGGTCTTTATGATATGATGGAAAAAGACTTTGGTGAAGAAAGAAAAAAGAAAAGAAACTTTAAGCATATAAGAACTTATTTTGATATGGAAGAACATGATGGATATACAATAGATGATCAAACTTGGGATGATTTCAACATGGATGAAGTTTTTGCTAAGGTTGATAGAACTTATAGTAGTGCTGGAGAAGCAATTTTATATAAAATGCTTAGGAATCCACTTCATGATAAGAAAAAGTTAGAGGAAAGAGATGAATTAGTTGAAACATTAAGAAAATCTACTGATTTAAGAACAAAGTTACAAATGATTTATTTTAAGCTAGGATATGATAGAAAAAATACGTTCTTAGATATGATAATGGAGTCTTTAGAAGAAAATAAAACTAAATATTATTTATATATTTTATTTGGTAGGGTTTTAATGTTTGGAACAATAATAGCATCTATATTATTAAAAGAGCCTACGTTACTTTTAGCTACATTTATATTATTATGGGTCAATGTATTTATTAATGATAAAGAAAGAAAAAATGTTAAATCACAAGGATTACTTTATTTAAGAAATATTATAATTTCGGCAAAACAAATTCAAGAGATAAAACATCCTGCAATTGAAAATTATAATAATAAAATTAAAGAGTTATTAAAAGAATTAAAGGGTATTGATAGTGCTACTAGACCGATTCAATTGGCTAACACAGGTGGTGGAGTTTTTGAAATTTTAACTATTCCATTTTTATTAGAGGAAACTGCTTTTTATAGAATTGCTAGCTTATTAGATGAAAAAAGAGAGTATATTTTAGATTTGTATTATTTAATAGGTGAGATAGAAAGTTATATGTCTATAGCATCTTATAAAGAAGAAATAAAAGGAAAGTATACTAAACCTAAGTTTGTAGATAAAGTTGGTATTAATATAGTAGATGGTATACACCCATTAATTAAAGATGCAGTTCCTAACTCAATTAATTTTGAGAAGAGGGGAATTGTTTTAACGGGAACAAATATGGCAGGAAAATCTACATTTTTAAGAATGATAGGTCTTAATATTATATTTGCACAAACATTTAATTTTACATTAACTAAAAAGTATGAAGCATGTTTATTTAATATAGTTTCATCAATAAGCCCAAGTGATGATGTTACGTTAGGAAAGAGTTATTACATGGCTGAAGCTGAAGCATTACTTAGAATAATTAAAGCTTTAGACTTAGATTTACCAGTATTCTGTCCAATAGATGAAATCTTTAGAGGTACAAATCCAATTGAAAGAATAGCATCTTCTGCAGAAATATTAAAATATATTAATAGTAAAGATAGTATATCAATCGTTGCAACACATGATAGAGAACTTACAGATATTCTTAAGGAAAATTATGATTTCTTCTATTTTAGTGAAAAAGTAGATAGTAAGGGATTAAATTTTGATTACAAGTTAAAAAGAGGAGTATCTAAAACGCGTAATGCTATTAAGTTATTAGATCATATAGGTTATCCAAAAGAGATAATAAAAAAATCTTATAGTAGAGCTGAAACTTTAGAGAAATATATGTAAAAATTTAAGCTGCTTTAAGTAATTGTGTTTATTTTACTTAAAGTAGCTTATTTTATTTATTTGCATTAGAAAATGTTTACAAAAATAATATGTAGAAAAATAAATTATTTTTAAATATAGATAGAAATTATGTAGATATATTTTGGAAAAAAATACCTAAAAAATCTATAAATTTAGAAAAAAAGCACCTATAATAAATATAGGAGTTCAAAAATGTGGAGGGTGTATTGTGAAAAGAAAGAGTAGATTTAAAGTAGTATTTATAATAACTATAGGAATAATTTTATTAGCACTACCTATAACTATGCAGGCTAAAGGAGAAGTTTCTAATAATGTATTGGATAAATATGTTGCTCTAGGTGATGAGATATCTATAGAATCAGATGATGATTATGATGTTGAATATGTTTCCTTAATTAAAGATTTTTTATATGCTTTAAATGATAATTTAGATTATAGTAATTTAAGCAAGGAAGGGATAACATCTTCAGAATTATTAAGTATAATAGATGATAATAAAGATAAAATAAGAGATTCCGATTTAATTACAATTTCAATTGGAGGAAATAATATATTAAATGCTATATTAGGAAATCTAAATATAGATGAAACTATATTACAAAACTGCGATGAAGAGAAATTTGACTCTATAATAAGTGAATATTTGAATAGTGAGGAAATTAAAACTGAAATTTTAAATGAAGTAAATAAATTTTCAAAGGATTTTCCTAACATAATAAAAAAAATAAAAAAGTTAGCTCCTGAAGCTGAGATATACGTAAATACAGTATATAATCCTATTAATAAAAAGTGCAATATTTATGATTTTTTTGATGAGCAAATAAATTTAATTAATGATTTAATAGTTAAAAATAATAGTAATTATGATTATAAAATTTTGGATTGCTATCACATATTAAATAATGATGAAGTTTTAAATTTTAAGATTGAAAATGGAGTAGCAAGAATTTCTCCTAATAAAGTTGGACATGCAATGATGGCAACACAAGTAATCTCAGATTATGAAGAGTATGTTAACTTAGAAGTAGATAAAGTTACATCTACCAGTGATAATATTAAGGGAAAAACTGTTCCTAATAGTAATATTATCATTGTATCTGAAAATGGAACTATAGGAACAACTCAAGCAAAAGCAAATGGAGAGTTTCAAGTTGAAATATCACCTATGGTTTCTGGAACCAATATAGAAGTATTAGTTTATGATAAAAAGATTTTTTCTATATTGTACAAATTTGAGAAATTAGTAGTTAAAAAGGATTTATTTACATCGTAGTTTTAGGGCCATACAAGGGTGTTGGACAATCATAATTCGGCTTAAAAAGGGTAATACTAAACTTGAAATACTTAGGAGTAATAATAAACTAAAGAAAACATTGGAGGAAAAAGTTATGAAGAAAAAAGTTGTATCATTATTAATATGTTCTGCATTAATGATGGTTGAAGGTGTTACTACTTATGCACAAACTTTAAGTACTAGTCCAGCAGATGGTAATAAGGCTACAATAGAAGCACCTTCAGAAAATAAAGAAGAAAAGAAGGAGAAGGAAACTTCAGCTCCAGAAGAAAAGAGTACAGAAGATAAGAGTAAAAAGACTTCTAAGGAATCATCAAAAGATGATATAGAAGATACTTCAAGCAATCCTTGCAAGAAAAAAGAAAAAGAAGAAAAGAATAAATGTAAAGATGATAAAAAAGAACATAAGAAACATCATAAACATGATAAAAAAGATGCAGATAAATGCAAGGAAGATGTAAAGAAAGAAGATACTAAGTGTAAAGAGCATAAGAAAGAAGAAAATAAGTGCAAATGCAGAGATGAAGAAAATTCTGATAAAATAGAAAATTCTTCAGAAAAAGCTGCAGAATAATATATTATTAAATTCTCCTAATCCAGGAAAGTAATTTTCTTAGACTAGGAGAATTTTTTTGATTTCCTAGGAAATTGAATTTATAGCAGTACCTAATACTTTTCCTATTGAGTCATTTATTACTAGATCAGCTTTACTATCAGCAGAAGTTGAGCTTTTATTAATAAGTATAAGGTTTTTACCTTTAAAGTAATCAATAAGCCCTGCTGCAGGATATACGACTAAAGAAGTACCTCCTATTATTAATGTATCTGCATTAGCTATAGCATTTACAGCACCTCTAATAGTAGAATCATCTAAGCCCTCCTCATAAAGAACTACATCAGGCTTAACTCTTCCTCCACATTTAGTGCAAGTAGGTACTCCTTTAGATTCTAAAATAAACTTTTCATCATAAAAGGCATGACATTTTACACAATAATTTCTAAGAACAGAGCCATGAAGCTCATAAACCACTTTAGAACCAGCCGCCTGGTGTAATCCATCTATGTTTTGAGTTATAACAGCCTTTAGTTTTCCCATTTCTTCAAGCTTAGCTAGTGCAATATGTGCTGCATTAGGATTTGCATCAGGATATATAAGTTTAGCTTTATAGAAGTTAAAAAATTCTTCTGGATATCTTATATAAAAGCTATGGGAAACTAGCTGTTCTGGAGTAAATGTTATATTAAGTTTTTCATTAAATAATCCATTAGAGCTTCTAAAGTCAGGTATACCACTTTCACAACTACACCCAGCGCCGCCAAAGAAAACTATATTATTACTTTCTTTTAAAATTTGAGTTAACTTTTCTATTTCAGTACTCATAAAATCATCTCCGTATTTATTTCTATGTTTTTATTATTGCATAAATTATAGAAAAATAAAAATATAAAGTTTACAATATATTTATAAAAATACATAAAAAGGGGTTTAGGATTATGGTTGATGAAGAATTTTTAAAATTATATGAATGTATAAGTAAATGTGAACATTTAGAGGATAAAAATATGAATTATAAGAAAAACAAAAGTATAATTCATACATGTAGGTTTTGTTTAAAAAGTGAACCAGAGGTAGAATTTAAAGAAGTTACCCATATAATATCTGAAAGTATAGGAAATAAGAAGTTATTTTCAGAAAATGAATGTGATCAATGTAATAGAGCATTTGGATCTACTTATGAGGATAGTTTTGGTAAATATATTCTTCCGTTTAAGTTTACATCACAGATATATGGAAAGAAAAATACAAATAAATATAAAGATGAACATCAAAGGATAGAAATGAAAAAGAATGAATCACCATTAGCAGAGATAAGTGATTCGTTAAAAGCATTTATTTTAGAAGATAGTGATAATAAAAGTATGCAATTTACCGATGATGGTTTTATAATAACTTTTAAAAGACAAAAATATAACTCATATTATGTTTATAAAGCATTAGAAAAAATGGCTTTTAGTGTTATGCCATCTGAAGAATTAAAAGATTGTATAAAGTCTTATAGTGCTATGATTTGTGCAATAGATTCAAATATTCCAAAAGAAGAAAAAGATAATATATTAAAAAACTCTGTAAATAAGGGGTATTTAGAATTTGCTCCAGGATTAAATCCTTTTAATGGAATTGGATTTGAATTATTTAAGAGAAAAGAAATAGATAGTGCTAAAGGATATACAAAGTATTTATTTAAATTATATTTTAAGAATTTTTCATTACAAATTCCTATACCTGAAGATGAAGAGAAGGATGGAAGGAGATTATTATTTAAACCTAATAAATCATTTGATAATTCATCTTTAAAAATGTTAGACTTTAGCATAATGGAACCAACTTTTACTTGTGAATTTAGTGCAGAAAAATTTGAGTTAAACAAATTAGATAAGGATTATTTAGAAGAGATTTTAATTAAGAAAGGATTAATAAAGAAAGATAATAATTAATTATTAAAATATAATTAGGAATATATAAACGGTCGTTAAATGAACTTATCAATAAAGGTCGTTGAATGGCTACTATCTATATTGGTCTTATGTCAATATTTTGGACATAAAAAGTCAAACTTTTTTATGCTACACTTCTAGCTAATAATTCACATTGATCTGGAGTCATGTAATTAATAGACGAGTGTAGCCTTTTTCTGTTATACCAACCTTCAATATATTTAAAAATAGCCATATTAGCTTCTTCGAAGGTACGGTATGTATTTCTATATATTTATTCCTTTTTTATTAATGAATGGAAAGATTCTATACAAGCATTATCATATGGACAACCTTTTTTACTAAACGATTGTATAATATTAAACTCTTTGCATAGCTCCCTTAAATCATTACTAGTGTATTGAGAGCCTAAATCACTATGAAATATTAATTGCTTATTTTTATCGGGAGATTGGCTGTAATAAGCATTTTTTAAGGCTTTAACAACTAAATCATTAGTCATTCTCTGACCGAAAGCGTAGCCAATTATTTTTTTAGAATATAAGTCTAGAACTGAAGCTAAGTAACACCAACCATCTTTGATAGTATGAATATATGTAATATCTCCTACCCATTTTTCATTAATAGAAGTAGTAGTAAAATCTCTTTTCAAAACGTTTTCCAAACCTTCTACTACCTTTTTACTTGAATGAGGTTTGTATTTTTTTACAGTTGTTGCACAAAGGCCAAGTTCAGTCATTCGTCTTTGAACTCGCTTCAATGATACATTGAAGCCTTCTATACCAAGTATATGATGAATCCTAGGAGCACCATATATGCCTTTATTCTCTTTATATATCCTTTTAATAGCTGATTTTAATTCCTCATTTTCTAGTTCTCTTTCAGATTTAGCTTTATCAAAAGATTTATAATATGTGCTTCTGGCTACGCCTAGAACGGTGCACATAGTCTTAATATCATGCTTGTTTTTATTGATATTTATAAATTCTATTACTTCATTTAATTTCTTGTTGCAAATATGGCCATAGCTTTTTTTAATATTTCATTTTCCTCTTTAATTCTTACCATTTCTTTTTTTAAAGCTTTAACTTCCTTTAATGTCATAACTTCATTTTCATCTACTTTAATTTCTTTTACATCT